>CAMCPL010000003.1 GCA_945876745.1 uncultured Clostridia bacterium | reverse complement strand
TCGTCTTTTTCGGGTTCCTTTTTCATCGTTGTTCAATTTTCAAGGTCCTTTGCTTCGTCGCTCTCACTTGCGACTTGACAATAATACCACCTTATGTTCCAAAAGTCAAGCATTTTTTTCAAAAATATTGAATTTTTTTCAAAACCGACAAAATTAACATAATGTTTTTCGTATTTGCAAAAAATATGGACAATATCACCTACAAAGGACAATAAGCTACAACGACTTATGTATAATGTATAAAATAAAATATATATCTTGAATTATTAAATACTAAATGATATAATATCATCTATAATTATTTTGATGAACAAGGAGGTTGAGATATGCCGATTAGAATTGACAACGAGCTGCCCGCTAAACAAAGTCTTGAAATAGAGAACATATTTGTTATGGGCAACACACGTGCCGACAATCAGGATATTCGACCGCTTAAAATAATAATACTTAACCTTATGCCGACAAAGCTTGAAACGGAAACACAGCTGTTAAGACTGCTCAGTAATTCACCGCTTCAAATAGATATCGACTTTTTACAGGTTGCGACACACGAAGCGAAGAATGTTTCAAAAAGTCATATGGACAAATTCTACAATGTATTTGAAGATATAAAAGACAACAAATACGACGGAATGATAATTACAGGCGCGCCTGTTGAACAAATGCCGTTTGAAGAGGTCGACTATTGGGACGAGCTATGCACGATTATGGAATGGAGCAAGAAGAATGTTTATTCCGTAATGCACATATGTTGGGGTGCACAGGCAGGACTTTATTATCATTACGGTATTAAGAAATATCCGACGGACAAAAAAATCTTCGGAATATTCCCCCACTTCTGTCTTGATGATACGCATCCTTTAATGAGAGGACTGGATGACATATATTATGTTCCGCACTCAAGGCACACTCAAATTAAGCGAGGCGACATTGCGCAGATAAAGGATTTACAAATTCTTTCGTACAGCGAGGATGCCGGAGTGCACATTGTTGCCGATATGGAATGCAGAAAGTTTTTCATAACAGGTCACAGCGAGTACGACAGAGATACTCTTGCAAAGGAATATTTCAGAGACATAGACAAGGGTCTCGATATTGAAATGCCGATTAATTATTTTCCGAATAACGACCCGAAGGCTGTTCCGAAGATGACTTGGAGAGGCACGGCAAACCTCATTTTCAACAACTGGCTGAATTACTTTGTATATCAAAAAACGCCATACGATTTGAACACTTTATAAAAACGAATATAAATAAACAATCCCCTTGAAACAAATGCGTTTCAAGGGCTTTTTTATTTTGAAAAAAACATTTTATTTGTAATATGGCAATTTTCTTTAATTATTGCTTTTGTATATTTTTTACTAATTAATGAAATTAGGTCATAAACTTTTAGTTCTATAAAATTGCATAATTTATTTTTCCCTCTCGTGCTTTATGATGGCAACTAATCGGTCTGCTGAATCGGGGAATTTTTCCTGCCAGCCGGGATAATCTTTTTTATTGACAACAACACGCTAATAAAATATCATATAAACAAGACTTTGTTGTGTACTACTGCGATTAGCAGATAAAAAGTGAGGCTGGAAATGGCAAATAAGGAGTAGCAATATGATTTTTGAAAAAGAGAGATTTATTAGTGCAGAACACTCAGATAAATTACAGTCAATCAATTCTAAAAAGGACATTGTAGTTTATGTTCACGGCAAGGGCGGCAACGCAAGCGAAGCGGAGCATTATAAACAATTTTTCAAGGAGGGTGTTTACGGCTTTGATTATAAATCGGAAAACCCTTGGGATGCAAAGGCTGAATTTTCGAAAAAATTCAAGGAGCTTTCCGAAAAATACAACAAAATTACCCTGATTGCAAACAGCATAGGTGCGTATTTTTCAATGAATTCCGGGATTGAAAAATATGTCAGCAAGGCGTATTTCATTTCTCCCATTGTTAACCTTGAAAGGTTAATTCTTGATATGATAAAATGGGCAGGAGCAACCGAGCAGGAGCTGGAGGAAAAAAGAATAATCCCCGTAGATTTCGGTGATGATTTATCGTGGGATTATCTTCAATATGTCAGAAAACACAAGATAATCTGGACTGTACCGACCGATATACTTTACGGCAGTAACGACAATATGCAATCGCTCGATACGATTAAGGAATTTTGTTCAAACGCACCGGCTACGCTAACAGTAATGAACGGTGGCGAGCATTGGTTTCACACAAAGGAACAAATGGAATTTTTGGATATATGGATAAGAAATATTAGCAAGGCTGATTCATAAGGAGAATTAATATGATTAAAATTATGTTTGTGTGCCACGGGAACATTTGTCGTTCGCCTATGGCTGAATTTGTGTTAAAAGATATGGTTAAACGCAGAGGCTTAGAAAAGGATTTTATTATTTCCTCCTCTGCTACCAGTACGGAGGAAATATACAACGGAATTGGAAATCCGGTTTATCCGCCTGCAAAGGCTATCCTTGAAGCACACGGTATTAATCCGAGTGGTAAAAGAGCAGTTCAGCTGAAAGCGAGCGACTACGATAAATACGATTTGTTCATCGGTATGGACAGTGCCAACATTCGCAATATAACTCGTATTCTCTGCGGAGATAAGGACAACAAAATCCGCAAGCTTATGGAATACACAGGCAGCAGCGCAGATGTTTCGTACCCTTGGTACACCCGTGATTTTGACAGGTGCTACAAGGACATCTATGCCGGTTGCGAAGCATTGCTAAATTTATTAATATGACAAAAAGGATGAATTTTATGAAAATCAAACCGTTCAAGATAACAAGTGCAGGAAATACATTAAGAGGAATAATGCTTAATTGTGATGCAAAAAAGCCTAAAAAGACGGTCATTTTATGTCACGGATTTGCAAGCAATATGCTGATTACCTCGCCTTATGCAAAGGCATTTACAGACGCAGGCTATACTGTAATTATGTTTGATTTTTGTATGTCCGGAAGCGGAATTTCAGGAGGTAAAAGTGTAAATATGAGCGTACAGACTCAAAAGAAAAATCTTTTTGATGTGCTTGAATACGCGAAAAATCTTGATTGTGTTGATAACAATCATATAACCCTTTGCGGTTGCAGTCAGGGTGGACTTGTATGCTCGTTAGTAGCTGCCGAAAAAGAGGATGAAATTGAAAGGATGATTATGTATTATCCCGCCCTTTGTATTCCCGATGATTCAAGACGCGGATGTGTAATCGGAACAAAGATCGATTCAAACAATGTGCCTGACAGCTTTCACGGTATTTTTGTCAAGCTCGGCAAAAAGTATGTTGAGGATGCAAGAACTCTTGACCCTTATGAGCAGATTTGCACCTTCAAAAAGCCTGTTTTGATTATTCACGGAATTGAGGACAAGCTCGTTAAGATTGAATATTCAAGAAAAGCGAATGAGAGATATGAGAATTGCGAATTGATTGAGGTTCACGGAGACCACGGCTTTATCCTAAAGGGCTTCAAAGCCGGCAAGAAAGCAACTGCAAAATATTTGAAGGATTTGGATTTGTAATGTGCTATGAAAATTTTAATTGATGCAGACGGTTGTCCTGTTGATAAGCAAGCGAGATAAATCCGAATAAGCCTAAAAAGACATATGGTACAAACCGTTATTGTTTATTTGTAATTCTATTTGTAATTTTATTTGTAATTTGTCAAATATAAGCTACTATTGAAAGGACTTGAAATAATAGATTTAACATTAAAAATGCTTATTTTAGGCGGATTTGGGCATAAAAATAACGGTTAAATCCAAATGGATTTAACCGTTACTTTGGTGCGAGAGACGGGACTTGAACCCGTACGAGTCGCCCCACACGCCCCTCAAACGTGCGCGTCTGCCGATTCCGCCACTCTCGCTCAACGGTGATAATTATATCAAATAACAAAGCAAATGTCAACACATTTTTTCAAAAAAATTCAAAAAAATTCAAAAATGTAGTGCTTGATTTTTTGAACAATCTAACATACTAAATTGCTGTATCAAAATATTGAGACAATATGTGTTCTATTTCTTTTTCAACAATATAAAATCCTTTTGCGGTCGGGTGCAAGCCGTCATAAGTAAGTTCACTGCTAAACATTCCGTCACTGTCGGACAGTTTATTAGTAAAATCAATATAATCCGTACCGTATTTTTCTGCAATAATTTTTATTTTGCTATTGAGAGTACTGATTTTTTTAGCGGCCTTTCTCAAAACAATACTGCGATACATTTTTGTATTTACGGGATAAACAGCCTGCAAAACTATGAGTGAATTAGGATTACTGTTTCTTATTCTTTCAACCGTAGCTTCAATGTTACCTGCGATATATTCAATGTCTGCACCGGCAGTTAAATCATTGATGCCGATAAGCAATACGACGGCTTTCGGATTAATATTCAAAACATTTTCATCTAATCTCTCCAACAATCTATCGGATGTATCTCCGCTTATTCCTCGGTTATAAATATTAACTCCGTACACTTTGCAAAATTCATCGAATAATTCCATATTGAACAATTCTGTTATAGAATCCCCGACAAGAACAATTTGATTTTGACGGCAAATATTTTTGTTCAAATACGAAAAATTATTCATTTTCTTGCTTTTTTCAAGGTCGTACTTTGTGCGTTTTCTGTATTTAATAAATTGCGATTTTTTCATACTTACACCAATTAATTATCAATTATGCTTGCGGTATTGTGTAACAAAAAAAGCAGGGCTTGAAGCCTGCTTTTTTGGAGCTGATAGGCGGACTCGAACCGCCGACCTCATCCTTACCAAGGATGTGCTCTACCACCTGAGCCATATCAGCAAAAAATGGCGACCCGGAACGGGCTCGAACCGTCGACCTCCAGCGTGACAGGCTGGCGTTCTAACCAACTGAACTACCGGGCCATTTATACCTGCCTATGTATTATAACTAATTAGGCAGGTTATGTCAAGAAATATTTTTATATTTTGATGATTAAAGTGCCATTGTCTCGCAATAAATGCAGCGATATGTGCCTTTGCTGTCAGTAAGGTGAAAAATATGGTCTATGCTCTCATTATTGCAGATACAATGAGGGTTGGAGCATTTAACAACATTCTTAATTTCAATCGGAAGCGAGAGCTTCTTTTTTTCAATTCTTTTGTTATCCTTAATGACATTAACAGTTGCATCAGGAGCAAGGAATGCGACAACATCAAGGTCAAGGTCGATAAGAGTATTAATCTTTATTATATCCTTGACGGTATTCTTTTTTGACTTTGCGTTAGTGATGATAGCGACCTGACAATCAAGCTCGGATAGAGATAGATTATTATAAATCTGCATACCCTTACCTGCGGGTATATGGTCAATAACATAACCGTTTTCAATAGCATCAATATTCAAGATTGTCACCCCATTTCAGCAAGGTTATAATCAGCGCCATACGGATATACTTACCGTTAAGCGCCTGTTCAAAGTATTTTGCACGAGGGTCATCGTCTACCTCGGTAGAAATCTCATTTACTCTCGGCAGCGGATGCATAATGGTCAAATCACCTTTTGCGTTTTCAAGCTTTGCAGCATCGAGGATAAAAGCGTCCTTGTGCTTCAAATACTCATCCTGTGAGAAAAAGCGTTCTCTTTGGATTCTCGTCATATAAAGCACGTCGAGATCGGGCATAACAGCGTCAAGAGACTCAACCTGAGTATAGAGTGCACCGCTCGGCTCAAGAACGTCGTGAATAATATAATCGGGAACCTGAAGCTCCCTTGGTGCAATGAGAACGAAGCGTACGCCTTTATAACGGCAAAGGGCTTTGATAAGCGAATGAACTGTTCTGCCGAATTTCAAATCGCCGCAAAGACCTATCGTAAAATTATCAAGTCTTCCCTTTTCACGGTAAATAGTAAGCAGGTCGGTAAGTGTTTGGGTAGGATGAGCGTGACCGCCGTCGCCTGCGTTTATTATCGGCACAAGCGTTTTTGTTGCGGCAACTCTCGGTGCACCCTCAAGAGGATGGCGCATTGCGATAATATCGGCATAATTCGATACTATTCTGACAGTATCTTCAACCGTTTCGCCCTTTGACGCAGAAGAAGAAGCCGCTTCGGAAAAGCCGATTACATTGCCTCCGAGCTCATACATAGCCGCTTCAAATGAAAGACGTGTACGGGTGCTTGGCTCAAAGAAAAGAGTTGCCAGCTTCTTACCGTCGCAGATATGAGAATATTTTTTCTTGTTGGAAATGATATCGTTTGCAAGGTCAATCATTTCCTCAATTTCGCATAAACTAAGGTCTGTTGTATCTAATAAATGGCGCATTTATGTACACTCCTTATGCCTTTGCTCCGTTAATTGCAAGGTAGTTCTTTATTCTTTGAACATTCTCGGCATTCTTTTCGTCTTCTTCAAGATATTCAATAATATCGTATACGTCAACAACCGAATATACAGGGAAGCCGTACTCCTCGCCTACCTCTGCCATTGCGGATTTTTCGGTCTTGCCCTTTTCCTTACGGTCTACCATAACGAAAACAGCGCTTACCTTTGTATCCTTTAAGCCGGAAAGAATGGACATACTCTCTCTAATAGCAGTTCCTGCGGTAATAACGTCCTCAACAATAACGATTTCTTCATTATTGCTCGGCTTATAGCCTACGAAAACACCACCCTCACCGTGATCCTTTTCTTCCTTTCTGTTAAAGAAGAACGGAACATCAAGACCGTTTTTTGCAAGTGCAACGGCAACAGAAACTGCAATCGGAATACCCTTATATGCAGGGCCGTAAAGTACAGTCCTTTTATTTCCGATTTTCTCAAAATAAGCCTTTGCGTAAAACTCGCCTAACTTTTGAATCTGCTCGCCTGTTTTTATTTCACCTGCGTTGATGAAATAAGGGATTTTTCTGCCGCTTTTTGCGGTAAAGTCGCCGAATTTAAGTACGCCGGCGCTTTCCAAAAACTGAATAAATTCTCTTTTATAGCCTTCCATATTGTCCTCCCGAATAATATTAATCTACAAATTCTTCAACACATCTTCTGTATGCCGCAACAGGATCGTCTGTCTGAGTAATAGGTCTGCCAACTACGATATAATCGGAACCGATTTCCTTTGCCTTTGCAGGAGTGGTTACTCTAACCTGATCTCCAACCTCACCGTCAGCAAAGCGAACGCCTGGTGTTACGGTTACAAAATCCTTTGAGCAAGCGTCCTTTACCATTCCTGCTTCAAGCGGTGAGCAAACAACGCCGTCAAGTCCTGCTTCCTTTGCATTTTGAGCATACTTTACGATAGTGTCGTTAATAGAAGCGTTGATAAGAAGCTCGTTTTTCATTCTTTCCTCACTTGTTGATGTAAGCTGGGTAACGGCGATAAGTATCGGTCTTGTACCGTCCTCTCTCGTCAAGCCCTCAAGCGCCGCTTTCATCATATCAATTGTTCCTGCGGCGTGAAGATTAGTCATATCAACATCGAGCTTTGAAAGAACCGCCATTGATTTTTTAACTGTATTCGGAATATCGTGAAGCTTTAAGTCGAGGAAAATCTTATGTCCCCTTTTCTTAATTTCTTTTACTATTGAGGGACCCTCGGCATAGTAAAGCTCCATTCCGATTTTTACAAATGGCTTTTCCTCGGTGAATTTGTCGAGAAAATTAAAGGTGTCCTGTGCACTTGCAAAGTCGCACGCAATAATTACATCTTTTCCCATTAGTCTATCACTCCTATAATATCGCTTATTTTTTCAATTCCTAATTTTTCGCACTCTGTCGGGAGCGCTTCAATAATATCCTTGCAGGCGTAAGGGTTAACGAGATTTGCCGCGCCTACCTGAACGGCAGTTGCGCCCGCCATCATCATTTCTATTACGTCCTTGGCTGTGCTCACTCCGCCGCAACCCATAACGGGAATATCACAGGCTTTTGCGACCTGGTATACCATTCTTACTGCAACAGGAAAAATGGCATCTCCGCTGAAGCCACCCATTTTATTTGCGATTACAGGCTTTCTGTTTTTAATATCAATTCGCATTCCTAAAAGCGTATTAACAAGGCATATACCGTCTGCGCCTGCCTGCTCACAAGCCTTTGCTATTGAAGCAATGTCGGTTACATTAGGCGACAGTTTTACAAATACAGGCTTCGTCGTTACTGCCTTAACGGCTCTCGTTACCTCTGCCGCCGCTTCGCAGGAGGTTCCGAACGACAGACCGCCTCCGTGAACATTGGGACACGAAACATTAACCTCTAAAATGCCGACCTGCTCCTGCTTATCAAGAAGCTCGCAGGTATAAGCGTAATCCTCTACGCTGAAGCCGGAAACATTTGCAATAACCTTTTTATGAAAATACTGCTTCATTTCGGGAAGCTCGTGTTCTATGACGTGCTCAACACCCGGATTTTGAAGTCCTACGGCGTTTATCATACCGTTTTTACACTCGGCTATTCTCGGAGTAGGATTGCCGAAACGAGCGTCCCTTGTAGTACCCTTAAAGGAAAACGAGCCGAGAATATTAATATCGTAAAAATCCTTAAACTCCTTACCGAAGCCGAATGTACCCGAAGCAGGAACAACGGGATTATCCATTTGCATACCTGCAAGATTTACGGACAAATCTACCATATAATCTCCTCCTTTACGAGAACGGGGCCGTCCTTACAAATTCGCTTATTGCCGTACTTTGTTTTGCACGAGCAGCCCATACATGCGCCGAAGCCGCAGCCCATTCTTTCTTCAAAGCTGAACTGACCCGACGTTTCGGTAGCGTTATAAACAGCCTTGAACATCGGAAGCGGACCGCATGTATAGAAATAATCGTAGTCAATATCCTTTAATGCGTCTGTAACAAAGCCCTTAATACCATACGAGCCGTCAACGGTTGTAACAAAAACCTCAACACCGATGGCTTTGAACTCGTCCTCGTAAAACACCTCGCTCTTTGTATTAAAGCCCAGAACAACGCTCACACTTTGTCCGTTTTCCAAAAGAGCCTTTGCAAGATTATACATAGGCGGAACGCCGACACCGCCGCCGATAAGAACAGGCTTTTTCGACTTTGTAATATCGTAGCCGTTGCCGAGACCTGTAAGCACATCAAGCACGGTACCGACAGGCAGATTCTTCATTTGCTCGGTACCCTCGCCTACAACCTTATAAAGTATTGTTATCGTTTCGCCGTCGTAATCGCAAACCGAGATAGGACGGCGAAGATATTTTCCGTCAAGTGCGATATTTATAAACTGACCGGGTGCGGTAATATACTGTGTATCACCCTGCAAGATCATTTTGTAAACATCCTTGGTTAAGGAAGTGTTTTCCAAAACCGTATACTTGTTTTGCTTATACATAAATCACCTTATTCTGCGTCAATGGTTGAAACGCCGAGTGTAATTTCCTCCAATACGTCAAGAAGTACCTTAACAGTATCAAGAGAAGTGAACATAGTAACATTATTATCAACTGCGGCTCTGCGGATTTCGGAACCGTCGGAGTGGCTGTCGCCTGCGTTAATATCAATTGTATTGATTACATAAGCAATATGACCCTGACGAAGCGCAATGAGTATTTCATCACTTTCATCGGCAGTCAGCTTATGGCGAACACGCGTTCTGATGTTATGCTCCTTAAGATATTTCGCAGTTCCCTCGGTTGCCTCGATATTAAAGCCGAGGTCGTAAAATCTTTTTACAAGCGGAAGTGCCTTAGGCTTATCACGATCGGCAATTGTTACAAGCACGGTACCGTAGTTTGCAACATTCATACCCGAAGCCTGAATAGCCTTATATAAAGCCCGTGTAAGCGACTTATCATATCCGATAGCCTCACCTGTCGATTTCATTTCAGGCGAAAGATAGGTATCCATACCCTTTAATTTGCTGAACGAGAATGCGGGAGCCTTAACATACCAGCGCTTTTTCTCAGGCTTATAAACCTCTGTTATTCCCTGCTCCTTAAGGCTGTGACCGAGAATAACCTGGGTTGCGATATGAGCCATAGGAACGCTCGTTGCCTTAGACAAGAACGGCACGGTACGAGAGGAACGAGGATTAACCTCTATTACATAAACATCGTCGTTTTCGTCTGCTATAAACTGAATATTATACAGTCCGACAATTCCGATTGCCTTACCGAGCTTAACTGAATAATCAATAATCTGTTCCTTTACCTTTTCGGAAACAGAGAAAGTTGGATAAACGGAAATACTGTCGCCGGAATGAACGCCTGTACGCTCAACATGCTCCATAATGCCCGGAATAAATACGTCCTTTCCGTCGCAGATACCGTCAATTTCAAGCTCCTTGCCCATAATATATTTATCAACAAGTACAGGCTGTTCTGTATTTATCTCAACAGCGGTTTGAAGATAGTGGCGAAGCGACTCCTCATTCGATACAATCTGCATTGCACGACCGCCTAATACGAACGACGGACGAACAAGAACAGGATATCCGATTTTTTCAGCAACTGCAACGCCCTGCTCGATATCGGTTACAGCCTCGCCCTTTGGCTGAGGAATGCCGAGATCGGTCATTACCTTTTCAAAGCTGTCACGATTTTCCGCACGGTCGATTGCTTCGACATCCGTACCGATAATCGGAACTCCGAGTGCATCAAGCGGTGCGGCAAGGTTAATCGCAGTCTGACCGCCGAGCGAAACGACGATACCAAGCGGCTTTTCAAGCTCGATAACGTTCATAACATCCTCAACTGTAAGCGGCTCGAAATAAAGCTTGTCCGAGGTTGTATAGTCGGTTGAAACAGTTTCGGGGTTATTGTTGATAATAATAGCTTCGTATCCTGCATCACGGATTGACCAAATTGCGTGAACCGTTGAATAGTCAAATTCTACGCCCTGACCGATACGAATCGGACCTGAGCCTAAAACGATAATCTTTTTCTTATCGGAAACAATGCTCTCGTTTTCATTTTCGTAGGTTGAATAGAAGTACGGAACATAGCTGTCAAACTCACTTGCACAGGTATCAATCATTTTATATACAGGGAAAATGCTGTTAGCCTTGCGAAGACGATAAACGTCAGCCTCGCTCATACCCCAGCAGTCGCCGATATATTTGTCGGATACGCCGAGCTTCTTTGCGTCAATAAGAGTTTGAATATCTCCTTTATTTGATTTAAGTTCATTTTCAAACATTGTAATATTCTTAAACTTTTCAAGGAAGAATATATCAATCTTTGTATTGTTATAAATCATATTAAGGTCGGCGCCCATACGAATAAGCTGTGCAATAGCGTATATTCTGTCATCTGTGCCGATTTTTACATATTCCAAAAGCTCGTCCTCGGTGTAAGTATCGAACTTCTTATTGTAGAGATGATAAACGCCCGTTTCGAGCGAACGAATCGCTTTGAGTAATGATTCCTCAAGAGTTCTGCCGATTGCCATAACCTCGCCGGTAGCCTTCATTTGGGTATTAAGCGAGTTATTTGCATCTGCAAATTTATCAAACGGGAAGCGTGCAATCTTTGTTACAACATAGTCGAGAGTAGGCTCAAAGGATGCAGGAGTGTTTGCAATCTGTATTTCGTCAAGGTGCATACCAACGCTGATTTTAGCCGAAACTCTTGCGATAGGATAGCCCGAAGCCTTTGAAGCAAGGGCTGACGAACGGGAAACTCTTGGGTTAACCTCGATAAGATAATACTGGAATGAATGAGGGTCAAGCGCAAACTGAACGTTACAGCCGCCCTGTATTTTGAGCTCACGGATTATCTTCAACGCGCTGTCACGAAGCATATGATACTCTTTATTTGTAAGAGTCTGTGACGGTGCAACTACAACGCTGTCGCCTGTGTGAATACCGACAGGGTCGATATTTTCCATATTACAAATTGTGATAGCAGTATCGTTTGCATCACGCATTACTTCATACTCAATTTCCTTGTAGCCCTTGATTGACTTTTCAACAAGAACCTGATGAACAGGAGAAAGTGCAAGCGCATTTTTGAGCATAATCTCACACTCTTGCTCATCATCTGCAAATCCGCCGCCTGTACCGCCGAGTGTAAAAGCAGGACGAAGTACAACAGGATATCCGATTTCCTTTGCAGCCTTCAAGCCTTCCTCAAGGCTATTTGCTATTTCGGACGGAAGAACAGGCTCGCCGAGGCTTTCGCAAAGCTCCTTGAAAAGCTCTCTGTCCTCTGCACGCTCGATAGCTTCAAAGCTCGTGCCGAGAATTTCAACGTCACATTCCTCAAGCACGCCTTTTTTTGCAAGCTGAACTGCAAGGTTAAGTCCTGTCTGTCCACCGAGTGACGGCAAAATTGCATCGGGTCTTTCGTGGCGGATAATACGTGCAACGTATTCAAGATTAAGAGGTTCCATATAAACCTTATCGGCTATATCGGTATCCGTCATAATAGTTGCAGGGTTTGAGTTAATAAGAACGACCTCATAGCCCTCCTCGCGAAGCGCAAGACACGCCTGTGTTCCGCTGTAATCAAATTCGGCAGCCTGTCCGATAACGATAGGACCTGAGCCGATAACCAATACTTTATGTATATCAGTACGTTTTGGCATATTATTCCGCCTCCTTTGACATTAAGCTGATAAATTTGTCGAACAGATATGTGCTGTCCTGCGGACCGGGTGCCGACTCCGGGTGATACTGAACGGAGAAAATTTTGTTCTCAGCCGACTCAACGCCTTCGGCAGTATTGTCCAAAAGATTTTTATGGGTAAGAGTAAGCGGCGTACCCTCAAGAGAATCTACGCTTACAGCGTAAGAATGGTTTTGTGAAGTGATTTCAATCCTGCCTGTTTCAAGATTCATAACAGGATGATTTCCGCCTCTGTGACCGAATTTCATCTTAAAGGTATGTGCACCTAAAGCAAGAGAAATCATTTGATGTCCGAGGCAGATGCCGAAAATCGGAAGCTTGCCGCAAAGCTCTTTTACAACATTGATTACAGGCTGAACATTCTCCGGGTCACCGGGACCGTTAGAGAGAAACAGTCCGTCCGGACGTAGCTTCATAATCTCCTCGGCAGTTGTATCAAACGGTACAACCGTTACGTTACAGCCTTTTTCGTTGAGCTTTCTTACGATATTGAGTTTTATTCCGCAGTCGATTGCAACAACATCGAATTTATGATTAGGAGTGCGTGAATACCATCTCGACTTACAGGACACTCTCGACACCATATCAGTAGGAATAACATAATCCTGAAGCATTTTATACGCTTCGTCATACGGCATATCGGCATCGCAGATAATAACTTTTTGGCTGCCCTCGCTTCGGATAATACGGGTTATCATTCTTGTATCAACGCCGCTAATTCCGGGAATATCGTATTCCTTCAATACCTCGGAAAGGGTTTTTGTATATCTGAAGTTAGAAGGCAGGTCGTTATATTCTCTTACAATCAGTCCGCCCATAGTAGGAACTCTCGTTTCGTAGTCGTCGTCCGCCATACCGTAGTTTCCGATAAGCGGATAAGTCATACAAACCATCTGGTCTGTATACGACGGGTCGGAAATTATTTCCTGATAGCCGACCATTGAAGTATTAAATACGAGCTCGTTTATTGCAGTACGGTCTGCGCCAAAGCCGTAGCCGTAAAATTCCTTACCGTTTTCAAGAATTATTTTTTTATCATAAGGCTTCATACACAATTTCTCCTTTGCATATAGTTAAAACATTTTTTCCTTGTAATTTCCAGCCGTCAAACGGTGTAGCCTTTCCCATAGACACAAAGTCGTTGCTGTCAACAGTCCATTCTTCGTCTAAATCAAGAAGCGCCAAATCAGCAACCTCGCCCTCGGCAATTCTGCCGCCGGGAAGATTAAATATTTCTCTGGGTTTAACGCTCATCATATCAATGAGCCTTTCAAGAGTGATTACGCCTGTCAATACAAGACGTGAATACAAAACTCCAAACGAGGTTTCAAGCCCTACAACGCCCATTGCCGACTTTGCAAGCCCCTTGGATTTTTCTTCCTTGCTGTGAGGCGCATGGTCGGTTGCGATAACATCGACAGTACCGTCGACAACGCCCTGAATAAGCGCCTGCATATCCTCACGAGAGCGAAGCGGCGGATTCATCTTAAAGCGACCGTCTTCGAGTAAATCCTCATCACACATAGTAAGATAATGGGGTCCTGTTTCGCAGGTAACCTTAACTCCCCTTTCCTTTGCTTTTCGGATAATATCAACGCTTTCCTTGGTTGAAATATGGCATACGTGATACCGAACGCCGGTTTCCTCGGCAAGTCGGCAGTCACGCTCAATTTGTTCATACTCGGATGCGGAGCAAATGCCCTTATGGTTATGCGCCTTGCAGTATTCACCGTCGTGAATATAGCCGCCCTTAAGAAGCTCGTTTACCTCGCAATGAGCCGAAATAATCTTTCCGAGCCTTGCACATTCTGTCATAGCCTGCTTCATAACAAGCTCGTCCTGCACGCCTGTACCGTCGTCGCTAAAGCCGACTGCCATATCCTTTAAGGCTTCAAAATCAACAAGCTCTCCCCTGCCCTGACGGTTTTTCGTAATAGAGGCAAAGGGGTAAACATTAATAACGGCATCACGGTCGATTATTTCCTGTTCAACGCTGATATTTTCTACGCAGTCGGGAACAGGATTTATGTTCGGCATCGGACAAACTGCCGTATATCCGCCCTTTGCGGCAGCTAACGTTCCGCTTTTTACCGTTTCTTTATAAGAAAAACCGGGCTCTCTAAGATGAACGTGAACATCTACAAAACCCGGAATTAAATACTTACCCTGTGCCTGAAATACCTTGTCAACTCCATTAGAAGAAATGGAGATACCAATAGAAATAATAGTGTTATCTTTTATGAGTACATCTTGCTTTTCAAATTTTGCTCCCGTATAGCAGAGAGCGTCTTTAATAAGTGTAGTCATATCGCACCTCTTTCGATAAGTTATTATAAAGTATAATTATAAATTAGTCAATATGTAAAATATATAAAAAGGTTAAAAAATATTACAAAAAAACAGCTCTCATAGTGAGAGCCTTAAAAATTAATATCCGAAATCATCTGTTGCAAAATCCTCTTCGTTTCCTTCGAGGTTATCATGTTTGCCGGACAAGAGAGAAGTAGCAATATTTTCAATCAAAAACATATCTATTTCATATGCAGGATGCTTGTATTTTTTCATAAACTTACCTCTCAAAATTTTTCTGTTTTTTTCATTATAGCTTATTTGGTACAATCTTTCAATCAAAAATTTAAAAACTTTCAAAGTTATAATACAATTTTAACAAAACGTGACAAATATCATTCTTTTATTGACAATCAATTCGTGCGAAAATATAATTGTTTATATAAAGTTATATAAGGAGGACGTGTATGAAGCTGACTGTTATAGGCGGTGGCGGTGTAAGAAGTATGTTTCTTGCAAAAAGCATTGCAATGCGTTCAGACGAGCTTGGAATTGACGAGCTTGTTTTTATGGACAATAACGAAAAAAAGCTCAACATATACGGCAAAATGGCAAAATGCGTTGCAAACAAGCTATGCCCCACTCTTGATTTTTCACTCACAACAAACGCAGTTGACGCTATAAATAACGCCGATTATGTCATCACGACAATTCGCGAGGGCGGCGACGAAATGAGAGTACGCGACGAACGAATTGCCCTATCCTACGGTGTTTTGGGACAGGAGACAACGGGTGCGGCCGGACTGAGCTTTGCAATGAGGAGCGTATATGCACTTGCCGAATACTGCGAGCTGATAAAAAAGTACGCAAAGCCCGAATGTAAGGTATTTAATTTTACTAATCCGGCAGGCGTAGTAAGTCAGACGCTTCGTGATATGGGGTATGATTTTACATACGGAATATGCGACGCACCGTCGGGTATGCTTTATTCATTTGCAAAGCTGTACAATGCGGAGGAAAACGATATTTCAGGCGAGGTTTACGGACTGAATCATCTAAGTTATTTTAAGTCGGTAACGCTCGGCGGCAGGGATATTACAAAAGAGCTTATCGAGAATAACGAAGCATATGAAAAGACGGATATGCGGTATTTCGACAAGGAGCTTCTTCGTGACAGAGGCTCGATATTAAACGAATATCTATACTATTTTTACTATCGTGAGCAAGCTGTTGAAAACATACTCAAGGCAGATAAAACACGAGGCGAGCAAATATGTGAGATAAACAGAAAAATGACCGAAGAGCTTTCAAAAATTGATATTGAAAACGATTTTGAAAAAGCGTTTAATGTTTTTGAGCATTGGTACGGCGAGCGTGAAAACAATTATATGGCGAGTGAAACAGGCGTTAAGCGTGCAAACAAATGGCATTTTGACATTTACCAAAAGGACAACGGCGGATATGCCGGAGTGGCGCTGAAATATATTGAAATATGCAACAGCGACAAAACAGGCTCGATGATACTTTGTACGGCAAACAACGGTGCCATAAGCGGACTTAAAGACAACGACGTTGTTGAAATCACCTGTGACGTCTCGAAAAACGGCGTAGTTCCCCACTATTTCGGCGAGGTTGACGAGCAAAATTTGGAAATCATACGCAGGGTTAAAATATACGAAAGACTTGCAAGCGAGGCTATCAGAACAAAAAGCATTGACAAGGCAATTCAGGCGTTAACTCTTCATCCGCTTGTCAACTCGTATTCATTGGCAAAAAAGATTATTAACGAATATTTAGAGCTTAATAAGGATTATGTAAAGGAGTGGAAATAATGGCGTTCATAGCCGGCGCAGGCTCAACTAATGTTGACCTTTTATACCAAGGTATGGAGCGTATACCGGACGTAGGAGAGGAGCTTTACTGTAAAGATTTTGATTTACAGCTCGGCGGCGGTCTCCCGGCAACGCTCATAAATCTCAGCAGACTTGGAATTGAAACAAAGATTGCAACCGAGCTTGGAAATGATATTTTCTCGAATTTTGCAAAAGAAAAATTTATTGAAAACGGCGTTGCACCGACAAATATTTACGAGGGTGACAAAATTCCGCTGAACATTACCTCGGCTATAATCCTACCAAAGGATAGAACATTTTTTACCTACGGTAAGGGATATATTGACGCAGACGACAGAAAAAAGGAAATATTCTACTCTATCGCTAAGGGCAGTAAAATTACAATGATGCAGCTCGGCGGTTTTTTGGAGGTATACAAAAAGCTACACGACGAGGGCACAAAGTTAGTGCTTGACACCGGCTGGGACGATGAAATGAGCTACGAAAAATATGCCGATTACCTCGAAATTGCCGACTACTACACACCGAACCAAAAGGAAGCAAAAAAGATAAGCGGCTGTGAAAGTGCACAGGAAGCGGCTTGGTCGCTGAAAAAATATTTTGACAAGGTTGTTGTTAAGGTCGACAAGGACGGATGTATAGGAATAGACGGCGACGAGGAATTTTTCGTTAAAAGCATTGACGAGTTCAAAAATGTTGACTCAACAGGAGCCGGCGACGCATTTTTAAGCGGCTTTATGTACGGGCTGTTTTACGACAAACCGCTGAAGGAATGTGTACTTTTAGGCAACATCACAGGCGGAAAGGCTGTTACAAAGGTCGGTGCGCTTTCGGGTTATGTAACGGAATGCGAGCTACTTGACTACTTTGAAAAATACCGTGAATACATAAAATAAAGAAGTATATTCAAAAAACGGAACGCATCTAATCAGCGTTCCGTTTTTTATTTATCCGTTTTCTGTTTCGGTTTGCTCTTGAGTTAATTCCTCGGTTGAGGCTTCAACTGCTTCAACTTCGAGAGTTCCGTTTTTCATAAGATTTTCAAATTCCTCACCGGAAATTTTTTCTTTCTTAATAAGCGTTTCGGCAACAAGCTCAAGCTTATCGTAATGCTCCTTAAGAATTGACATAGTCTTTGAGTATGCCTCACGCATAATCTTTTCAACCTCGGAGTCGATACGTGCAGAGGTCTGCTCGGAATAATTATTTACGTGACCGTAATCCTTGCCGAGGAACACCTCTCCGTTTCCGCTGTCATATACAACAGGGCCCAAATCGTCGCTCATACCGTATTTTACTACCATATCACGAACAATCTCGGTTGCTCTTTGGAGGTCGTTAGAAGCACCTGTTGAAATATCGTCAAGCGCAACTGCTTCCGCAACACGACCGCCGAACATTGAAATAAGGTCATTGAGCATATCGTTGCGTGAATTATAATTTTCCTCCTGCGGAGTATACCAGGTATAACCGCCTGCACCGAGACCTCTGGGAACAATGGAGATTTCACGAACTGGGTCGTGACCCTCAACATAATATGATGCAACGGCGTGTCCTGCTTCGTGATAAGCGGTAAGCTTCTTTGCCTTTTCGGAATATTTATGCGATTTCTTTTCTGTACCAAGCTCAACTCTTGAGGTTGCGTCAACAATATCTTGATACGAAATCGCCTTCTTGTTTCTTCTTACGGCAAGCAAAGCCGCCTCATTCATAAGGTTTTCAAGATCAGCACCGGTAAAGCCGATAGTATCCTTTGCAACCTCCTTCAAATCGACGTCGGGACCGAGTGGCTTACCCTTTGCGTGAACCTTTAAGATATCCTCTCTGCCCTGCTTATCGGGACGGTTAACCGTAATCTGACGGTCGAATCTGCCCGGACGAAGAAGCGCAGGGTCAAGAACATCGGGACGGTTAGTAGCGGCAATTACGATAACGCCCGAATTTGAGCCGAAGCCGTCCATTTCAACAAGAAGCTGATTAAGAGTTTGCTCTCTTTCGTCGTTTCCGCCGCCCATACCTGTTCCACGGTGACGACCCACTGCGTCAATCTCGTCAATAAACACAATACACGGGCTTTTCTTTTTTGCCTGTTCAAACAAATCACGAACACGTGAAGCACCCACACCGACATACATTTCAACGAAGTCGGAGCCGGAAATGCTCAAAAACGGAGCGCCCGCCTCACCGGCAACTGCCTTTGCAAGCAAGGTTTTACCTGTACCCGGAGGGCCGACGAGCAAAACGCCCTTTGGGATTCTTGCACCGAGCTGTGTATATTTTTCGCCGTTTTTAAGGAAATCAACAAGCTCTGCAAGCTCCGCCTTTTCCTCGTCACAGCCTGCAACGTCTTCAAACTTTTTGTCCGAATCCTCGCCCGACTGCGTTTTTGATTTTATTCTGCCGAAGCCGAGAGTTCTGTTCGTTTCGTTACCGATTGAGCTACTCATTCTGCGCATCAGCCATACGAACATTACGATAATAATTATCGTGAAAATAAAGGTCGGCAGCATACTCATCCACCAAGAATTAGACGAGCCTTTTTTGTAGTTATAAACAATCTGATTATCGGGGTTTGCATCATTGTAGTCGTTTACATAATCGCTTATATCGTCCAAAAAGTAGCTTACGCTCGGAACAGTATAACGATTTACGGTATTTTCACCGTCGCCGACAAGCTTATAGGTAAGATTGCCCGAGCTTAAATCAAGCTCGTACTGCGTTACCTGATTATTCCTGAATAGATTTACCACCTCGCTGTAATTCTTGGCAGTCGTATTTTTGCTTTGAGCCGAAAACAAAAATATTGAGCCAATCAAAAGCAACGGAATCAGGATATAAAAAATTGCCGATTTCCAGTTTTGAGACATATTTTTCCTCATTAATATTAGTCCTCCAAATGTATATTGATAAGCACGACATTAACCGTGTCGCTATCAATACTTACTCTTTCGTCTATGCAGTAGCCGTATACGCCGATTACTCCTTTTTCATCGCAAATCAGCGGTATACTGTCTCTGTCCTCGACATTAATACGAAGCTCGTTAAATAATTTTTTCAAGGTTTTCGTACAGTTACGGTTCGCAGGTGAGATAGTGTCTCCCTCATCTCTGCACCGTATGGAAATATTACCACATATTTTATCATAATCGCAATAAAAATCAAATTTTTTACGCAATAATTCATACTTTATTAAAAATTCTTCACGAGAAATGACCTTTTTATTAACAGTCAATTCATCAAAAGAAATTTTTTGCTCAAAAACGGCTGTTCTCAAGCGCTTCTTGTCAGAAATTGCGAATGTATTCCCCTTTATTTGAAGACGTCCGGGATTGAAAACAAGAGCAAAAACTCCGTTAAGATGATTTTCGTCAAGAGAAATACCGTAAAGCTCAAAGTATTTCAGTATCGCCCTTTTGATAACCGACGGAGAATATGAACGAAGTCGAGACAGAGAAAGACAATTATTCTTAAAGCAATCATCAAAGCAAGCGTTTGCGCTGTCGTTAAGATACGCTTCGTCCTCGCTCACGCTTTCGATTAGTCTCGAAACAGACTGCTCAAAGGATGGATTTAGCGTTTTGAAAAGCGGGATAATATTGTTGCGAATATTATTTCTGCTGTATTTATTATCTGCGTTAGTGCTGTCAATTCTGTATTCTATTCCGGCATTTTTGCACGCACTGCGAATTTCCTCGCCCGTCACGCTCAAAAACGGACGAATAATATTGTCTCTGACAGGCGGAATACCGCAAAGACCTTTTATAGAAGTGCCTCTTGAAAGCCTGAACAAAAGCGTTTCGACGTTGTCGGAAAGATTGTGAGCAGTTGCGATTTTATCGGGATTGAACGAGCGAAAAAAGTCGTAGCGCACTTTTCTCGAATACTCCTCAACGCTCATATTATTTTGCTTTGCGCCGTTTACTGCGTCAATCGAAATACTCTTAAATTCGATATTATTCTCGTTGCAATAATTTTCGACAAAGGCGGTATCGGAAATTGATTCCTCTCCTCTAATACCGTGCTCGACATTTGCAACCAACAGCCGCAAATCGTACTCCTGCTTCTTTTGGCAAAGATAAGCAAGAAGCGCCATTGAATCTGCGCCGCCCGAAACACCGACAACAACGAAGTCGCCGTTTGAAAGCATATTATATTTTTTTACAAGAGCGTCAGCCTTGGTTGTAATCTCTAACATTTTCTATTGACCTAAATCTCGTAAACTCTTTGTCGAAGGTGAGCTGAATTGTTCCTACGCCGCCGTGACGGTTTTTTGCAACAATAAGCTCGGTGAGGTTTTCGTCGACCTCGTCCCTTTCCTCCTCGCTGAGCTCATTACGGTAGTAATCGGGACGGTATAAAAACATAACTATATCTGCGTCCTGCTCGATTGAGCCGGATTCACGCAGGTCGGAAAGCTGGGGCGTATGAGTTTTACCTCTGCCCTCTGTTCCACGGGAAAGCTGGGCACAGCAGATAACCGGGATATTCAAATCCTTTGCCATCATTTTGAGGTTTCGCGTTATTTCGCTAACCTCCTGTACTCTGTTTTCCTTATGTACAGCCGACTGAATAAGTCCCAGATAGTCGATAATAATACAATCAACGCCTTTTAGTCTGCGGACAATCGACTTTATTTCCGGTACTGTTATAGCGGCAGTATCGTCAAGATAAAGCTCAACATTATGAAACGATGAAAGAGCGTTTCCGAGCCTTATCCACTCGTCGTCGTTAAGCTCGCCTGTTCTGAATTTTTGAGACTCAATGCCCGCCTGTGAGGCAAGCAGTCTTTCTGCAAGCTGCTCCTTCGTCATTTCAAGGGAGAAGAAGATACATCTTTTTCCTGCGCCCATAGTAATATTCTGTGCAAGATTGAGCGCAAACGAGGTTTTACCCATAGCAGGACGTGCGCCGATCAAAACAAAGTCAGATTTATTCAGTCCCGTAATATACTTATCAAGAAGACCGAAGCCTGTCGGAATACCCAAATAATCCTTTTTGTTCTCGCCTGTTCTGTTCTTGAGTTCGGGGAAAACACAGCCCATAATGACGTCGCTGATTTTTTGAGGGCCTTTTCCCGTTTTGCCCTGACGGATGTCATATATTCTTTGCTCTGCGCTGTCTAAAATCGAGTTAGCCGAGCCTGCTCCTGCGGTTGCGTCTTCAATTATACTTTGAGACACCTGAATAAGATTTCTCAAATAATACTGCTCCTGTACGATTTTGCAGTATTTTTCGATATTTGCCGTGGACGGAACAACATTTGCAAGCTGTAAAAGGTATTCCTTACCGCCTGCCATATCGTACTTTCCGTCCTTTGTGAGTGCGTCGGCAATAATAACAGGGTCTATAGCACCGCCGTTATTCATAAACTGATAATCCATTGCGGTGTAAATTGCCTTATGCTGCGGCAGATAAAAATAATCGGCTCTCAAATAAATATTAGCGTCTGCCATACATTTATTATCAAGCAAAATACTGCCCAATACGCTTTGCTCGGCTTCTAAATTATAAGGTAATGTAACATTAAGCTCTGCCATTTTTTTATCCTTTTTGATTAATTAAGCCTCGGTAACCTGAATGCTGACAGTTGCAACAATTCCCTGATAAACCTTTACCTCTGCTTTTACTGTTCCGAAAGCCTTAATATCGGACATATCTATTTTTCTCTTGTCGATATCAATATTAAGCTCTTCTTTGATTTTTGAGGCAACGTCCTTTGAGGTAATGGAGCCGAAAAGTTTTCCATTAGCTCCTGCCTTTGCCTTAAAGGAAAATGTTTTGCCGTCAATGATAGCCTTAACCTCTTCGGCGGCTTTTATTTCTTCTGCCTTGTGGAACTTCTTTGCCTGCTCCTTGTTGTTAAAATCATTCATTGCGCTTGCATTTGCTTCTACTGCAAGTCCCTTTGGGAAAAGGAAATTTCTTGCATAACCGTCACTTGTGTTTACAAGCTCGCCCTTTTTGCCGAGGGACTTTACGTCCGCCTTTAATATAACCTTCATTGTATATCCTCCTTAATTCAAAACTATATCTCCATAAAAATAGGTAAAATCATCGGTGAGCGCTTCGTTTTTTCATACATCATTTTTGAAAGCTCATCACGAATTTTTGTTTTTACGCTGTTCCAATCATGATATCTGCTGTCGTACTGCTCGTCAATAACACGGCAGGCAAGGTCACGAGCCATATTCATAAGCTCCTCGTTATCCTTAACATAAACGAAGCCTCTCGATACAATATCGGGACCCGAAACTACGTAGCCGTCGTGGGCGTCAATGGTTGCAACAACAATGATGATGCCGTCCTGTGAAAGACGCTTTCTGTCGTTAAGAACGATATTTCCGACATCGCCTACTCCCAAACCGTCAACATAAATATCACCCGACGGAACCGTGCCGACCTTCTTTATATAATCCTCGGTAAGCTCAACGGTTTCTCCGATATCGCCAATATAAATATTATCTCTCGGAATACCCATTGCAGTTGCAAGCATTGCGTGCTTTGCAAGGTGCTTTTGCTCACCGTGAACAGGAATAAAGTACTTCGGCTTAACAAGTCCCATCATCAGCTTCAAGTCCTCCTGACAGCCGTGACCGGAGGCGTGAACCTCGTACATTTTTTCGTATATTACCTCAACGCCTCGCTTCATAAGAGCGTTTACTACATTTCCTACCATTTTTTCGTTGCCCGGAATAGGCGTTGCGGAAATGATAACATAGTCGTTAGGCGTAAGCGATACCTTTCTGTGGTCGCCGAAAGCAATCTTCGTCAGCGCCGACATCGGCTCGCCCTGTGAGCCAGTTGTGATAATTACGAGCTTATCATCGGTATAATTATTTATTGTGTCGATAGGCACAAGTATATTCTTCGGAACATTGAGATAGCCAAGCTCCTCGCCGACCTTAACAAGATTTTCGAGGCTTCTGCCGATAACGGCTACCTTTCTGCCTCTTGCCTGAGCTACATCTATAATCTGCTGTACTCTGTGAATATTTGAAGCAAAGGTTGCAACGATAATTCTTCTGCCCTTTGCCTTTCTGAAAAGAAGCTCAAAGCTTTCGCCGACATTCTTTTCGCTCATTGTGTAGCCCGGTCTTTCGGCATTTGTTGAATCGGAAAGCAGAGCCAAAACGCCCTTTTTCCCGTACTCAGCAAAGCGAGGCAGGTCAATCATATCTCCGTCAACAGGGGTTGTATCAATCTTAAAGTCGCCCGTTTGAATAATAATTCCGGCAGGACAACGAATAGCAAGACCTACTGCGTCGGGGATTGAATGATTAACGTGGATAAGCTCGATATTGAACGAGCCGAGCGTTATATTATCTCTCGGTTTTATCTCAACGAGCTTTACTCTGCCGAGAAGTCCGTGTTCTTCAAGTTTTCCTTTAATAAGACCGATTGTGAGTTTTGTTGCGTAAACAGGGATATTCACCTGCTTCAAAAGATATGCAAGTCCGCCGATATGATCCTCGTGACCGTGAGTAATGATTATACCTCTTATTCTGCTTTGACAGTTAATAATATGGGTAAAATCGGGAATTACAAGGTCAACGCCCGGAAGCTCCGCGGTAGGAAACGCAAGACCGCAGTCAACGATAAACATATCGCTTTTATACTCATAAAGAGTCATATTCTTTCCTATTTCGTTCATTCCGCCCAGAAAAGAAATTCGTACCTTTTCTTTCTCCACAGGAGGAAGAGGCGCAGATTTCTTCGGTGCCTTTTTGCGGGCATAGTAACGACGATAGGAATTCCGTTTTCCATCGGCGGTTTTTTGAGGCACCTTATTTGTATTTGCCATTAAATAAAAATCTCCTTTACATACAATTATTTTTCCGTACAGACATAGATATTATTATTTTAATTTATTGGGGCTGATATGTCAAGGAATAAAATATATTTTATCCTGCATATTGATTATTGACCGAAAGAATGATAAAATATACCGGGTGATTTAATGAAGAATGTAGAAATCTATACAGACGGCGCATGCAGCGGAAATCCGGGACCCGGAGGCTGGGGTGCGGTTTTAATTTATAACGGCGTTGAAAAACAGTTATCGGGCTCGGAAAAAGAAACAACGAACAACCGTATGGAATTAAGTGCGGTTATTACCGCCTTAAAAGCACTCAAAGAACCTTGCAAGGTCACACTTACGACCGACAGCAAATATGTCTGTGACGCAATAAACAAGGGCTGGCTTACCTCGTGGCAAAAAAACAGTTGGAAAAAAGCTGACAAAAAGCCTGTTCTGAATATTGACTTATGGCAGGAGTTACTCCCCTTGCTCGACAAACACAGGGTTGAATTTATTTGGGTTAAAGGCCACAACGGTCACAAATACAACGAAATCTGCGACAAATTAGCCGTCGCAGAATATCAAAAATACTTATAAAATTAACGGACACCCCAGGGGTGCCCGTTATTCTTTTAATCGAGAATTAAGTCATAGCTAATGCACTTGCCGTTTTCATCATAAAAAAATTCATAGCTATCGTGACCGAAAACAGCGTAAAGAGAATCGCTCATAATCTATTTATAATAGTACGAATATCCGGATTTTTCAGTATCATCGTTAACATTGCTATCGTATTGACTTCCATAAAAATAATATTTGAAATAACAGTAGTTAAAATCACTCATTATCAAATGCAATTCCTCCCTTGACATTCCTACACAACCGCCGTTTTTATCGTCAAATTCGTCATCTCCGATTCGGTCACGCACTTCCAATTCTTTATCATAATCATTACAGAATAAATACGGCTGTGCAGAATTATAAGCGACAGGTTGAAAACCTAATGAATACAGTTTTCCGTCAGAAACAACGGAAATAGTTATTATCCAATTATCTACATAACAGACACGGCTGCTAAAATTGTCACTATTAACAAACAATTTATCTAAGAACTCATATTCACAATCCTTTACATATTGTTCAAGCTCGGTAATTTGAGGTTGGTCAAATCGTGTACTGACATCATACACAAAAGTAACAAGTTCATCCCTTATTGCCTGTTGTTTTTTGAATAGCTTTGATTAATCAAAAAAAGCGGGTATGCACTAACAGCGGTAATAATAGAAAATATAACCAACGAAGCAATAATTTTCTTTGTAAAATAATACTGCTTTCGTGTATTTTTTAATTTCTTTACCATATTGCAATAGTAGATGTTATAGATATTGGGTAAAGCAAGTGAAAGGCAAATTATTGTCACGAGAATTAATGAAACAGCATCATATAATACTTTTCTCATTTGCACATTTTCAAGCATAATGAGATTACAAATAGGATAAGTCAGCTTTTTTTCATACAACAAAAATGTTGTAATACTTATTGCAAAAAGAAGGATTGATGTTATCTTTGATTTTTGCTTAATTGCGAAAATTGTAAAAACGCTATTCACTATATAGACCACAACAGCAAACAGAAAAGGTGCTGTAAAAGTATTGTCACCAACAGGTCTTGCAACAAATGGCGGAATAATCAAATTAACAAAAATGCACAAGGCAAAAAGAATACGCTGCTTTTTATCAAAATCCTTGTTCACCTCATTAAGTCTTTGACCGATTATTATACCGTCGCCCATAGCTTCATTTGATTTTTCATAGCCTGCAAGCTTTTCATAACCGATTTCCTCATAAAACTCCGTATTTGTCGTAACATGGTCATAGAGTTCATTCATTACTGAAATTTTATTTTTATTTTGTGCAAGCTGGGATTCGGTTTGTTTTAAGAAGTCGTCCATAAGCCACCTCACACTAAACCGCAGATAAACCCAAAACCTTTTTAACAGAGGTTGAATAGTATTCAAATTCTTCTTTCTTAACTTTAAGTTGGCGTTTGCCCTTGCTCGTAATATGATAATATTTTCGTTTGCGGTTTTCGTATTCCTCCCAATAGCTTTCGACAAGACCGTCATTTTCAAATTTGTGGAGAATAGGATAGAGCGAGCCTTCATTCAGTACAAATGCACCGCTTGACAAAACCTCAATATCCTTTACGATTTTGTAGCCGTACATATCCTCCTTTGCAATAGTTGAAAGCACAAGCATTTCGGTACTTCCCTTTAACAGTTCTTTGTTTATTTTCATATAATCAGCTCCTATACCTTATAAATCTATGTATATTATATCACGAGGTACATTATATGTCAACATAAAACACTCCTGTTTATATTCTTTTATCCCCTCAGTCAGCAAAGCTGACAGCTCCCCTTGATACTCAAATCAAGAGGAGCCTGTTATTTGTTATTTTCTTTTTTTGAAGTTGACTATTGTCATACCAGCGACGACGAGGAGAAGTCCGAGGAGGTTATAAAGCAGGGCTGAGGTGTTTTCGCCAAGTAAAAGATAGGAAAGAACGAAGCCGAAAATCGGCGTAAACGAGCCGAAAACGGCAATACGTGAAACATCGTTAAATTTCAGCAAAATGCTCCAAAGCGAATAAGCAACTGCCGACAAAAGTGCAAGATAGCCGATAACAAGCAAGCCCTTAACATTAATGATTTCAAGGCGACCGCCCATAGCAAGACCGACTGCCGTCATCACCAAGCCGCCGAGCATAAACTGATAGCCCGATAGCATTGCAGGGTTATTTTCATTACCGTACTTTTTCATAAACACAGAGGAAAAGGCATAAGAGGTTGATGAAAGCAAAATGAAAATATCGCCGATTTGAAAGCCTTTTGTATTATCGGAGGCAAAAAAACCTGCAACAAAAACGCCAAAAAATCCAAGAACGGTTCCTATAATTTTCGGCAACGTGAGGCGTTCCTGACGAAAAACAAGACAGGTCAAAAGCAGGGCAATAAAAACACTTGTGCCGTTTATTATACTTGCATTGACGCCTGTTGTATGAGCCAAGCCAAGATAGAAAAAAAGATATTGCAAAACAGTTTGAAACAGCGACAAAATCAATATCGGCTTTACACTTTGCTTTTTTGGGAGCAAGGGGCGTTTATTGATTATGCTGAAAATAACAACAGTCAAAAGACCTGCAAGAAAGAACCGAACGCCTGCAAAAAGGATTATTGAAGCGGTATCGTCGGCGTTTATCGAAAAAAGCCTATAACCTATTTTTATCATAGGAAACGCCGAGCCCCAAAGAAGACAACACAAAAGCGCGACTGTACAAACAACAGGAGCTTTATTCAATTTTTCCTTAATTTTTATCATACAATCTCCATAATTTCGTACATAAAAAGGGACTGCTTTGAACAGCCCCTTTGTTATTTAATCTAATAATTAGCCAACGAGTGTAATGCCCTTGCTTGACTGGAGATATTCAGCCGAAGCAGGAAACTTCCACTGCATTGTGATGTCAAGGCTTGCACTCTTATCCTTAATTACAGCGATATTTGCGTGAGTAACATTTACATAAGCCTTCATTGTGTAGTCAGCCTCAACGATTTCCTTGGTTGCGGCATTAATCTTTACAGTTGCAACGCCGCCCATATAGTTAACCTTACAGTTATCTGCAGTTGTACCTGTTGACCAGCTAAGAGCACTAATGCTGTCAACAACGGAGTCGATAGCGCCGAGAGACTGGAATACGTGACCCTGTGCGTCTGCACCCGGCATACTCATATTAACTGCTTTAGGCTGAAGCTGAACTGTAACAGTTCCGTCGCCGTTGTCGGCAATGTTGCAAGCCAAAATATCCTCGGGCACGATTCTGCTTGTTGCAAGAGATTCGCCGTTGCCGTCCCATGCGTCTGTGTCGAGCTTAGGATCTCTGTTTGTACTCGGAACAAGACCGTTAAGACCCGGGCTGTAAAGACCGTCTACGATACCCGGAACAAGGTTATTAATCATAGCATTTGAGGAGCCGTCAATCATAATGTTGCCGACTTCAAGCTTTTCTTCACCGAGAAGCTTATAGAAGGTTTGAGTATTGCCGTCCTTGTCTGTATACTGCGCAGTCAAGGTCTTGGAATAATCATAAGCTTCCTTGTAAAAATTGATTACATCTTCCTCTGACTTAAACTCAATTCCTGCGTATGTACCTGCCTTAAATTCGGTTTCAAGTACGGACTCGTCCTTTACTTCCTCTGTACCCTCAACGCTTGCAACCTTCGGTGCGCTGAAGCAAACAATACCGATCGTTGCTACAAGCAACACAACGAGAATTACCGCAAGAACTCTATTGAGCTTTGCGAGTGCTGAATTGTCTTTAACCTTAAACTTTGGTTTATTTGTCTTTGACTTTGCCATAACTATTTTCTCCTTACAAAGAACATTTCTACTATATAATACATTATATTTTCAACAAATTCAACAATTTTTTTCAAAAATAATAAAATATATGATATAATATTGAAAAAAAGCAGTATCGGAGAGTAAAAATGGTAATAAAACCTATTGCACATATTGAAAATGACTACACCTCAAAATTTGCTGTTCCGCGTCAAAGCTGTCTTGAAAACAGTTTGAAATCAAGAATTGTATTTGAGGGTGAATACGGCAGAGAAGAAGCATTTCGGGGTCTTGACGGATTTTCGCATTTATGGATTATATGGGAATTTGACTTAAACTCACACCCTGCAAATTCATTGAGTGTTCGACCGCCGAGGTTGGGCGGAAATGAAAAAATGGGTGTATTTGCAACACGCTCACCTTTCAGACCCAATCCTCTCGGACTTTCAAGCGTAAGGCTCGAAAAAATCAAAAGATGTGAAAACGGAAAAATTGAATTAATCGTAAGCGGTGCCGATTTGGTAAACGGCACGCCGATATACGACATCAAGCCATACATTAAATTCAGCGACTGCCACGAGGACGCTGTATCGGGCTTTGCAGACGAAAAAATGAATTATTCCTTAAAGGTTGAGATACCGCAGGAATTATTGGACAAATTTGAACACGAAAAGCAAGAGGCGCTGATTCAAATTCTTTCGGCTGACCCTCGTCCTGCTTATCATACCGACGGCAGAGCTTACGGCTTTCGATTTGCAAACAAGGAAATAAAATTCAAGGTTGAAGACGGTACGCTGACCGTCTTGGAGATAGAAAATGAATGAAAACGAATTAAAAATAAAACGCTATTGTGAGCTTTCAATACGAGCATTTGAGAGAGGATATACGACTTACACCAATTTTCTAAACGCTGACGAGGCGGCATTGCTTTTCGCAAGCAGAGAAAAGCTGAAAACAGGCTTTGTTCTAAACGGCGGATATGAAAATGCCGAGAGGTGTGTTGCCTGCTTTTGTGAAAAGGGTGAGGATTTTCCGCCGATTATATGCATAAAAATTGAACCTGTGCAACAAAAATTTGCAGACACGCTTTCGCACAGAGATTTTTTAGGTTCGCTTATGAATTTGGGGATTGAGCGAGAGATGCTCGGCGATATACTAATCAAGGACAACACAGGGTATTTATTTTGTTTAGACAAAATTTCGGATTATATAATAAGCGAGTTAGACAGAATAAAGCATACGAGCGTTAAATGTACAATATGCACGCAGATACCTGAATTTATCAACGAACTGCCAGACGAGGAGGAATATATTGTATCGTCGCTTCGGGTTGATACGGTTACATCGGCGGTGTTCAAAATTTCAAGAAACGCAGTATCACAGCTTGTTAATCAAGGCAACGTCTTCATCAATTCAAGGACGATATACAAGGATGCCGTTTTGCTAAAGCCGAATGACGTTGTATCTGTCAGAGGGTACGGAAAATTCATTTATTCAAGAAGCATTAACGAAACAAGAAGGCACAAAATCATTATAGGAATAAGATTGTATAAATAAGGCAGCCCGTTAGGACTGCCTTTTACATTTAGTATTCAATTATTCTTCAGCCTTTTTCTTTCCGTAGTCGGAGTCAAGGTTGATTGTTTTTACATTTTTATCGGATTCGATTGCATCTTCAGCCTTGAAGTCTTTATCAGGGAAAATTGCATTGATAACAATACCTGCGATAGAAGCTACTGCAAGAGCTGTAAGAGTAATGGTTGTGCCCTTAACGGTAAAGGTAATACCGCCGGTAAGACCGAGTGCGATTACCAAAATAAGAGCGGCAACGATAGTGTTACGAGCCTTTGAGAAATCAACCTTTGCTTCAACGATATTGCGAACACCGATAGCGGAAATCATACCGTAAAGCACGAAGGAAATACCGCCTACTACTGCGGCTGGAATTGACTGAATCAAAGCGGCAAACTTCGGGCAGAATGAGAAGAACATAGCAAAGTAAGCTGCAAGTCTTACCACTCTTGGGTCATAAACCTTTGAAAGTGCAAGCACGCCTGTATTCTCGCCGTAGGTTGTATTTGCAGGTGCGCCGAAAAGAGATGCTAAAACAGTTGCAAGACCGTCACCCAAAAGAGTTCTGTGAAGACCGGGTTCGTCGATATAATTCTTTCCGACAGTAGCTGAAATAGCGGAAATATCACCGATATGCTCCATCATAGTTGCAAATGCGATAGGAACAATAGCGATAATAGCCGAAATTGCAAGACCCTTATCGTGAACGCCGCCGAATACGGTTGAGCTCCAATTAATCGGGAAGCCAATCCAAGCGGCTTCCTTTACGCCTGTAAAATCAACAGGTGTAATGCCCGGAACATTTGCTACATTACCGAGAATAACAGCGGCAAGATAAGCACCGACAACGCCCAAAAGAATTGGAACAATCTTAATCATACCACGACCGAAAATGTTGAATGCAACAACCAAAACGAGCGCGATAATTGCAAGAGCCCAGCTGTTCTTGCAGTTATTTACTGCACTCGGTGCAAGTCCAAGACCGATAGCGATAATGATTGGTCCTGTTACAACAGGCGGGAAAAGCTTCATTACCTTATGTACGCCGACAATCTTAATAACTGCGGCAAGAATGAAGTAGAGCAAGCCGGCGCAAGCAACGCCGAGGCAGGCATACGGGAGCTTTTCAACATTCGGTACGCCGTCCTGCATAGGTGCGATTGCAAAATAACCGCCGAGGAAAGCGAACGAAGAGCCAAGGAATGCAGGAACCTTAAACTTCGTTAAGCAGTGGAATAAAAGTGTTCCGAGACCTGCGAACAAAAGTGTGGTCGATACATCCAAGCCTGTAAGCAAGGGAACGGTTACGGTTGCGCCGAACATAGCAAACAAGTGCTGAATACCGAGAACAACCATTCTGCCCCCGCCGAGCTGACGAGCATCATAAATACCGTCTTTTCCGATTTTTATTTTATTTTTAGCCATTTTTCTCCTCCTGTAAGAAAAAATTATTTAGTACCGAAAATTCTGTCGCCTGCGTCGCCCAAGCCCGGAATGATATAACAATCTTCATTCAGCTTTTCATCAAGTGCGGCACAGTAAATATCAACGTCAGGATGCTCCTTCTTAAGCACCTCAAGTCCCTCGGGTGCGGCAATAAGGCACATAAACACAATCTTGCGAGGGTTGCGAAGCTTAATCTGAGAAATTGCGTCAACTGCCGAGCCGCCTGTTGCAAGCATCGGGTCAACAACATAAACATCACGCTTTTCAATATCCTTCGGCAGCTTGCAATAATACTCAACTGGTGTGTGAGTAGTTTCGTCACGGTAAAGACCGATATGACCTACTCTTGCGCTTGGTACCATTTTTAAGCAACCGTCAACCATTCCGAGACCTGCTCTCAAAATAGGAACAAAAGCGAGCTTTCTGCCTGCTAACTGCTGACATTTTGCAATTCCGCAGGGTGTTTCGATTTCTACGCCTTCGGTAGGCAAATCCCTCGTTGCTTCATAAACCATAAGCATGGCAATTTCGTTTACAAGCTCACGAAAATCCTTTGTAGGAGTGTCCTTGTCACGAAGAATACTCAGCTTATGCTGAATGAGAGGATGGTCAAATATAATTACTTTTCTGTCCATTTTAATCTCTCCTTTGTAAATTATAAGTTAAATATATCAAAATTTGCAACAATTATCAATATTAGTTACATAATTGTAATAAAACGGCGAAAAACAATTATTTATAATTCAATACCTTTTTTAGATACTGACCTGTATAAGACGACTCAACATTGACAATTTCCTCCGGAGTTCCGCACGCTACGATATTACCGCCGCCTCGTCCGCCCTCGGGGCCGAGGTCGATAATATGGTCGGCGCACTTTATTACATCAAGATTATGCTCAATAACAAGAACCGTATTACCGCTGTCGACAAGCGCATTAAGAACGTCAAGAAGCCTTGAAACGTCGGCAGTATGAAGTCCTGTCGTAGGTTCGTCGAGAATATAAAAGGTTTTGCCGGTTGAACGCTTTGAAAGCTCGCAGGCAAGCTTTACTCTTTGCGCTTCACCGCCTGAAAGCGTAGTTGCACTTTGACCGAGCTTAACATATCCCAAGCCGACATCGGAAAGTGTTTTGAGCTTTCGTGCGATTTTAGGCTGAGACGAGAAAAATTCAAGCGCTTCGTCAACGGTCATTTCAAGAACATCATAAATATTTTTGCCCTTAAATCGCACCTCCAAGGTTTCACGGTTATATCTCATTCCCGAGCATACCTCACACGGAACATAAACATCGGCAAGAAAATGCATTTCAATCTTTACTATTCCATCGCCCTGACAGGCTTCGCACCTACCGCCCTTAACGTTAAATGAAAATCTGTTTGCACCGTAGCCTTTTGCCTTTGAGTCGGGAGTCGAAGCGTAGAGCTCACGTATATCATTAAAAACGCCTGTATATGTTGCAGGATTTGAGCGAGGAGTTCTGCCTATCGGAGACTGGTCGATATCAATAACCTTGTCAAGCGCGTCAATGCCCTTGATAGACGAAAATTTACCGGTATGCTTTTTCGAGTGGTTAAGCTCATTACACAGATGCTTATACAAAATTTCATTTACAAGCGAGGATTTTCCCGAACCCGAAACGCCTGTTACTGCCACGAATTTTCCAAGCGGAATTTCAACGTCGATATTATTCAAATTATTTTCATTTGCACCGAACACGGTTATTTTTTTGCCATTGCCTGCTCTACGCTTTTTCGGAACGGGTATAGAACGCTTACCGCTTAAATACTGACCTGTAATACTGTTTTCGTTTGCCATAACCTGCTGAGGAGTTCCTGCGGCAATCAGCTCACCGCCGTGCACGCCTGCACCCGGACCGATATCGACAAGAAAATCGGCGGCACGCATTGTATCCTCGTCGTGTTCAACAACAATAAGCGTATTTCCGATATCACGCAAATGGCGTAAAGTGTCAAGCAGTTTATCATTATCCCTTTGATGAAGTCCGATTGACGGCTCATCAAGGATATAAAGCACGCCCATAAGAGACGAACCGATTTGAGTTGCAAGTCTTATACGCTGTGCTTCACCGCCGGAAAGTGTTGCAGACTCTCTTGACAGCGAAAGATAATCAAGACCTACGGAATTGAGAAAATTCAGTCTTTCCTTAATTTCCTTTATTACGAGACTGCCAATCATCTTTTCCTTTTCGGTAAGCTGAAGATTATCAATAAATTCAAGCTCCTCGTTTATCGGCATTGTACAAAATTCATATATGTTTTTACCGCCGACAGTTACGGCAAGCGCTTCGTGCTTCAATCTTGAGCCTTTACACTCACTACACTCGCACTCTCGCATACTTTCTTCAATTGAAGCTCTTGAATAATCCGAGGTGGTTTCGGCATAGCGGCGGTTGAGATTATTAACAATGCCCTCAAAATCGCCCATATAAGTACCGGAGCCGTAGGATGTTACGCGGTTGAGCTTAATTTTTTTGCCGTTAGTTCCGTAGAGAATGGCATTCAGCGCTTCTTCGCTGAGCATTTCAACAGGCATATCAAGCGAAAAGCCGTATTCCTTTGAAAGACCCTCCATATACATTCTCGCTATGGAGCTACCCTCTGCAACATTCCAGCCGCTTGCCTTAATTGCGCCCTGATTAATAGACATCTTTTTGTCAGGTATAATTAGCTCGGGGTCAACCTCCTTGAAGGTTCCCAGACCGTCGCATTTCGTACAGGCACCGAACGGATTATTAAACGAAAAGGCTCTCGGGCTCATTTCCTCGATAGAGACATTATGCTCGGGGCAAGCGTAGTTAAGTGAAAAAAGCTCCTCTCTATCGCCTACGATATCAACAATAAGCAAACCGTCGCTCAGCTTTGTTGCGGTTTCAACACTGTCGGTAAGTCTCGGCTTAATATCGTCCTTTATCACAAGTCTGTCAACAACGACCTCGATATTATGCTTCTTAGTTTTTGAAAGTTTTATTTCATCCTGTAAATCAACGGTCTCGCCGTCAATTCTGCACCTGACAAAGCCCTGCTTGCGAATGTCGTTAAGCTCCTTTACGAACTCTCCTTTTTTCCCTCTGACAACAGGAGCAAGAAGCTGTATTCTCGCTTTTTCAGGCAGCTGCATTATTGTGTCCACTATTTGGTCAACCGTTTGGCGTGTGATTTCTCTATGGCAAATCGGGCAATGAGGAATACCTATTCTTGCCCACAAAAGTCGCAGATAGTCGTATATTTCGGTTACAGTTCCGACGGTTGAACGAGGGTTTTTACTCGTTGTTTTTTGGTCAATGGAAATTGCGGGAGAAAGTCCCTCGATATAATCAACATCTGGCTTGTCCATCTGACCGAGAAACATTCTCGCATAGGACGAAAGCGACTCAACATAACGTCTTTGTCCCTCGGCATAAATTGTATCAAACGCAAGCGACGATTTTCCGGAGCCCGACAGTCCCGTAAAAACAACGAGCTTATCTCTCGGAATTTCTATATCAATGTTTTTAAGATTATGCTCCCTTGCACCTTTTACAATTATATTTTTATTCATTCCTTTTTCCTCTCGATTTTTTATATTCCACTAATCCTATTATTCCCTCTTTGGTTACGGGCTTTATCCATTTTTTTGATAAATAAAATTTTATGCAGAAAACAACCTTGGGCACATCTTCAAAAACATACATAATTAAATACGCAATAACAAACGGTACTTTAAGTAGATATACCGCAGCAAGCGTTGCAGGTATCGACAAAAGCCACAAACAGGCAAGCTCTGCCTTTGCTCCCGATACGGTTTCTCCGCCTGCTCTGAAAACCGCAACAATCTGTAAAAAAGCAAACATACGAAGCGGAAAAGCAAGAGCGTAAACAATCATCAAGGTATATGCCGTTTCCAGTGCAAGAGGTGAAATATTACTGCCCATATTAAACACGCCGACAAGCTGTGCTCTGAATATTACAATCAAAACCGAAACGACGACGGCGATTATCGGAACGATGATTGAAAATCGTTTTGAATCCTCAATACCTCTTTGAACATTGCCCTTTCCGATAGATTTTCCAATCATAACACTTGCGGCACTTGTTATTCCGATAAATATTACAAACGCAACATTTTCAAAGCTTCTGACAATAGTCAAGGCGGAAAAATATTCATACCCCATATTGCCGAAAACAACGTTAAAAATGAACGTACCGAAGCCCCACATACCCTCGTTTATAACAACAGGAGTGGCTTTTTTAATGTACTGCCTAAGTTCGTTTTTATCAAAGGCTAAAAACAGCTTCGATTTTGTAACCAAAATATTACGCTGAAGGACAGACACAGCAACAATAACCAAAACGCCGAGCCATGCTGAAATAACTGTTGCTACTGCGGCGCCCTTAATTCCCAGTTTTGCAAAGCCCCATTTTCCGAAAATCAAAACATAGTCAAGGAATATATTAAGAATTGTCGTTACTGCTGAAACATACATCGGGAGACGGACGTTTTCAACCGCACGCAAAACAGCGGCTAAAATATTCGTCATTGCAATCGGAATATATGACAAGGATACTATCCTTATATAAGACGCGCCTGTTGAAATCACGTCGGGATTTTTATTGAACATACCGATTACGAAATCGGGGAAAAACAAACCTGCAACAGTAAACAAAAATGAAACGCCGAAGCAAAGCAATATTGAAATTCCCGAATAATGCCTTATACTTTTGTCATCCTTTACTCCCCAATACTGCGAAACAAAAAGAGTAGTCGCAGAGCAAAAGCCGACCAAAATCATATTCATAAGCCACGCCCACTGTCCGCACATTCCGACCGACGAAAGTGCGACTGTACCGAGTGAGCTTACAAGAAGCGTATCAACAAGTGAAAACGAGCTTGTAAGCAAATTTTGAAGCGCTACGGGTATTGTCAGCTTTATTGAGGTTTTCCAAAATCCCCTGTCATTAAATAGATTTTTCATTCATTCTCCAGTTCTTTTATCTTATCGCGCAGGAATGCAGCGTGTTCAAATTCAAGCATCTTTGCCGCTTCCTTCATTTCACGCGTTAATTTTTCTATCATCACCCTGCGTTCCTTTGAGGTCATACGCTTTTTCTTTCCGTCAAAGGCTTCCTTAGAGGTGATTTCTATAACACTTCTGACATCCTTTTTAATCGTTTTCGGAGTGATATTGTGTTCTTCGTTATACTTGCTTTGAATTTCACGGCGGCGCAGGGTTTCCGTTATAGCACGCTCCATTGAAGGCGTTACGCTGTCGGCATACATAATAACCTCGCCGTTTTCGTTTCTTGCGGCTCTGCCTATGGTTTGAACAAGCGACGTTTCGCTTCTCAAAAAGCCTTCTTTATCTGCGTCCAATATTGCAACGAGAGATACCTCGGGAATATCAAGACCCTCACGAAGCAGATTGATACCGACAAGAACGTCAAAATTTCCAAGTCTCAAATCACGTATAATTTCCATTCTCTCGATTGTATCAACATCGTGGTGCATATATCTGACCTTAATATCAAAGCCCTCTAAATACGCAGTTAAATCCTCTGCCATTTTCTTTGTAAGCGTTGTTACAAGAACTCTCTCGCCGCGTTCAACTCTTATATTTATTTCACTTAAAAGGTCGTCCATTTGGTCTTCTGTCGGCTTAACGGTTACAATCGGGTCAAGCAAGCCGGTAGGTCTGATGATCTGTTCAACGATTTGGGTTGAAGCCTCCTTTTCAAAATCACCCGGCGTTGCAGATGTAAAAATCACCTGATTAATTTTTGAATAAAATTCATCAAAGGTCAGCGGTCTGTTATCAAAAGCCGACGGCAATCTAAAGCCATAATCAATAAGGCTTGCCTTTCTTGAACGGTCGCCGCCGTACATTCCCCTAACCTGTGGAAGCATAACATGGCTTTCATCAACAAAAAGTAAAAAATCATCGGGAAAATAATCAATAAGCGTAAAAGGAGCTTCACCCGGCTTTCTGTCACTCATAATGCGAGAATAGTTTTCAATTCCCTTGCAAAAGCCTGTTTCCTCAAGCATTTCAATATCGTTCATTGTGCGTTCCTTTATACGCTGTGCTTCAAGGAGCTTACCGTTTGCTTCAAAATACTTTACACGCTCAACCATTTCATCATATATTTGATTAAGCGCAATTTTTAGCTTTTCGCGGCTTATAACATAGTGAGAAGCGGGATAAATTACACAGGAGGTTACCGTGCTTTCAACCTTGCCGGTCAGCGGATTAATCTCGCAAATTCTGTCTATTTCATCACCGAAAAATTCAACTCTAACAGCCTTGCCGGAGCTTGCCGCAGGATAAATCTCAACAGTATCACCCCTTACCCTAAACTTGTTTCTGACAAAATTAATATCGTTTCGCTCATACTGAATTTCAACGAGCTTTTTAATAAGCTCGTCCCTATCCTTTGTCATACCCTGACGAAGCGAAATAACCATATTATGATAGTCGATAGGGTTACCGATTGAATAGATGCACGACACGGAAGCGACAATAATCACATCTCGGCGTTCGGAAAGAGCCGCAGTTGCACTGTGACGGAGCTTATCTATCTCGTCGTTAATTGAGCTGTCCTTTTCAATATAGGTATCGGTAGTCGGAACATACGCCTCAGGCTGATAATAATCGTAATATGACACGAAATATTCAACGGCATTGTCGGGAAAGAACTCCTTGAACTCACTGCAAAGCTGGGCGGCAAGCGTTTTATTATGTGCCAAAACAAGAGTTGGGCGGTTGACCTTTTCGATGATATTTGCCATTGTAAAGGTTTTACCGGAGCCTGTTACACCCATCAAGGTTTGTTCCTTATCGCCACGCAAAACACCCTCGGCGAGGGCGTTTATCGCCTGCGGTTGGTCGCCTGTCGGCTTAAATTTACTTACTAACTTGAAATCTGCCATACAAAATCATTTCCTAAAAATATATAATCAATATATTATACAACATAAATATTATATTATCAAGACCAAAAAAACGGCAGGTTGAGGTTTTATTGATTATATTTTGCAAAATGCCCGAAAGTGATTCTCTGCGAAATGTTGAATTAACATTCAGTTACTTTTATCCCCTCAATTTTGCAAGCAAAACAGCTCCCCTTGATGACAAGACAAGGGGAGCCTTTGTTGGTTAAAACAACATTTCATTTTTATATCAAGCCTGATAGAGCATTGATAGGCTTGAGGAAGCTTTATTATTCGGTTTTTGTTTCCTGTGCTTCCTGTTTTGAGCGTGCAAGGTTCATATAAATCGCAAGTACAAGAACGACAGCGGCAGCATAAAGCAAAAGCGATACTGCAAAATACTTTGTCAGCGACTTTTTACAATCCTCTGCTTGCTTGAGCGCAGTTTCAGTCTTTGAAGACATTGTACCGCCGCCAAAGGTGGAATCGGACTCCTTATAAAGCATATAAGTTTGATTTGCAGTCTTGAACTCATTACCCGATTTTACTGCAAAAACCGACGTTACAATCGCAAAAGCAAAAACGATAACTGCAATTACGCCAAATAAAACAGTAATTTTTTTGTTTTTCATATAGATACCTCCAAATATTTTCAAAAAATATTATAACACATAATATTTACTCTTGCAATTTATATTTTTATATTGTATAATAATCAAGCAAAACACGGAGAGTTGTCCGAGCTGGCCGAAGGAGCACGATTGGAAATCGTGTAACGGGCTATAACCTGTTCGAGGGTTCGAATCCCTTGCTCTCCGCCAAAAAACAAAAAACACCCTCGCGGTGTTTTTTTGTTTTTTAAGTATGGACAAGGGATTCGAACAAGGAGGGAGCAACGAAGTTGCGGAAGAAAACAGTCCGGTGGACTGTTTTCGCCGACGTGCTAACGAGCGAAGCGAGGCGATAGAGGCGGTAGCCTCGGAAAAATCCCTTGCTCTCCGCCAAAAAACAAAAAACACCCTCGCGGTGTTTTTTTGTTTTTTAAGTACGGACAAGGGATTTGTAGGGGGTCGGCGTCCCCGACGACCCGATTTCGAATCCCTCCACCGCAAGCGGTCCCCCTCCCTTTAACAAGGGAGGCTTTGATGCGTAAAGACGGACACCCGCACCCTTTAACAAGGGAAGCTAATAATCAAAATTATATGTTTATCGTTTCAAAAACGAGGTGGGAGCCGGGTTGGTCTTCGTAAAGAATACCTATCGTGTGTTCATCAATTTGAGCCATACAGCTATATGCAAAAAATCCGTCGTTAATCACGATATCATCCTTATCCCACGCAATAGACTTAAAGTTACCATTTTTATCAAATTTGAACGTTCCTGCGGAAATTACACCGTTGGAGCGTTTTTTCACAGACGGGTGTGAAACATAAATCCTGTCGCCGATAACGAGACAATTCTTTTGGCACTTCGGAGCTTTGAACGGCGCTCGCTTTTGCTTAACAAAAGTAATTGCGTTATCGTAGGAAATCGCAAAAGGCGTTTTACCGTAGCGCTTTGAACGGCTGAAAGAATAAATGTTGCCGTCAGGTCCCTGCGCAAGCGTCCATTCGTCGATATTCGGCGTAAAAATCTGCTTATTATTTCTATGCCAGGTTTCGCCGTTGTCGTCGGAATATATACTAACGGAGCCGTTGAGTGTGTAAAGCGGAAAAATCAATCTTCCGTCAGTTGTCGTTACGGCATTGCCCGGCGCAACACCGAGAAAAGTACCGTCAGTCGACTGATTAAGAATACTGCCGGTAATGTCAACAGGCTTCGACCAGGTTTTGCCCTTGTCAGTGCTTTTGAGCATAAAAACATAGCTTCGCTTCGCCGCTTTCAAGGGTGCGCCGAATGTCGTTTTGCCGTCGTTATTTGAATTTTTACCCCTTGCACCGTTAAGAAAAATATTGCCGATGTATTCGTCTGCCTTATATAATTCACCGTCGGTAAAATTAACACGGTAAGCGGTTGAGCTCTTTGAAGAATCAATAACCTTGCCGTCGGAAAGAATGTAAAAATAGTTACCGTCTCGGTCGTATATCAGCGGACAAATCTCATTGTCAAATTTAGCATAAGCAACCTTCTTTTTGTCAAGCAAGGCGCGGTTGTGCAAGCCCTTGGATTCGGGATAAAACGTTACTAAAAGAATTATATCACCGTTTGGCGCATAAGCCATACAAGGGTCTATGTAAAATGCAGTTGCAATGTTGTCGCTTCTTGAATTAATCACTCTTGCAGGCGGAGTGGCAATGGCTTGAATATCGCTCCAAGTCTTGCCGCCGTCCTCGCTTCGCCTTACGGCAAGCTCAATAAAACCCCAGTCAAGCGAGGTTGCGCCCTTGTCTACTGCGGCAACAAGAGTGCCGTCGGCATTAATAAGCGACGGAATACGAAAAGCACTCGCACTGTTTGAGGCGTTTGCTTCCTTAATATAAAATTCATCGAGATAATCCGGACAGGTGCCGCAAAATAAGGTTTGTTTGTTAGGCATAAACAAGCTCCATTCATAAATAAGATAGTTTTATTATAGCAAAGAACTCATTGATTTGCAAGTAAAACGAAATGGATACGAAGAATGAAAATGACGAGCAATGCTCGTCGCTACGAGATGTCGCACAAACTAAACGATTTCGTAAATATTAAAACTACCGTAGGGACGATTATCAATCGTCCGCAGATACGATATCATAACGGCTGTGCCGAGTGAAGAGTGAAGTGAGAAAAAGAGAAAAGAAGTTGTTTGGGGATTATTTTTTTCGGAACGCCAAGGATGGTGTTCCGATATTGAATCCCTCCGTCAGCGTTAAAACGCTGCCACCTCCCTTTGACAAGGGAGGCTAAAATTAAAAACGGCTCTCGAAAAAGAGAGCCGTTTTGGGTTTTGATTTTAGAATTCCCAGTCGTTTCCACCGACAAATTCTCCACCAGTGCCTTCAAGACCATTGCTTGTGGTAATAGTCATAATTGAAGCATCCATAGTGAACATTTCAACTTCTACCTCGGGGGTAGAGTAATTTTTCTTTTTAACCATATTAATCTACCTCCTTTGATTAAGCGGGTGTATAAGAGCAAGTTGCAACTTCTTTAGAATAGCATACTGTACCGTCAGTAAATTCTACATAAGCAAGTGCATGCATTGTGAATGGATTATTTGCAGTACGAGTTACAGAAATTCTAACTTGGTTTCCATTTTCTGTGAACTTTGATGGGTCTACAATAAATTTACCGGTAGATTGTTTTTTCATTTGTTCTATATCATTTGTTTTTGTTGAAAGAATCACACCTGCTGCTTTTACAATCTTTCCTTCAGGAACGAAGAAATTATTAACAACAGTAACCTTATTCAATTCAACATCATATTCGAAATAGCCAATCTTTGCACAAGGCTCAAGTGTTTGTGGAACATCCTTTGTAAGAATTACTATATTTTCATTTGCACGGAACCTAAATGTATTGCCCTTTCCAAGAATTATTTCGTTTCCGTTACTTTCTGTATACCAAACAACCTCGCGGTCAGCCTTAATTACAATTGGTTCATCCCACTTCGCTTGGTATGATTGTACGGCATTACCGTTTATTGATACTGCTGAAGCACAATCAATCTGTAATGTTGAACTTGCGGAATAAATAGGACGAATAGTAATGTTATCGTTTATTACAATTTCTGCTGTATCATAAACTTTTGTACCATTTACATCAAAGCCTTTCAAGTTGTAGAATGCATATTTTGGTGCTGTAAGAGCAACATCGCCAATAGTGATTGTTCTTTTTCCACAATCAACTTTTATTTTCTGTGCTGTTTCGCTCTTTGCTATATAAGCAATATCTATTGCATTATTAGACTTATTAACAAGTGTCACAACAGCATTTTTTGCAGCCTCTGCTTCATCAATAGCATTCTTCTTTAGATAAACATTATATGTTACATTATCGTTTACAATTGCATTTATTGAATATGAATTACTACCGATTACCTTATCTACACCCTTATTATTAATCTTCCATTGATAAACGGTGTATTTATCCTGATACTCTTTAGGTATCGAGAGCGTTTCTGTACTCAAATATTTAACATCTTTAGTATAAGAATCTCCAAGTTGTTTAGGATTACCGCTTGAAAAATCATAAATATTAAGCGTAACAGTAGATTTCAACAAATCCTTTGCTGCAATAAGGGCTTTAACCTTATTATCAATGAATGTTTGTGACTTTGTTTTATCACCGCTTTCAAAGCCACTGGTTGCGGTATTATAATCATTTCGACATGCTGCCAATGAAGCGTCGGTAAACTTGGAACTGTCTGCAAGCAAATCATCAAGAACTCTCTTTTGTGAATCATATGTAGACCAGTCAGTTGTTTTATATACACGGTAATTTACACGACTCGGATCTTCTGCATCGCAGTTTGCACAGCCTTGATATGTATATCCGTTATTATCACCTTCGGGAGCTTTTTCTTTACTAACCAAGCCTGTAAGAATGTCTGTTTCAAACGAGTGTTGGCCAAAATCACCATATTCAGTATTACATGATGAACATATTGCTTTTTGAGTACAGGTTGCCGTACCTCCCGAGCAATTTAATACTGCCGGAGTTTCAGAATAAGTATTGTCACTTTGAGGTACGGAAGCAGTGGTAACGCCATCCCAAACATAACCATTATGGGTATTTGTACCATCAATATGTGTAGCCGAGCTGTTTGCAGGAAGAGTGCCGACAGAATTTCCGGCTGTAATTTCCATTGTAGCATTTGTGCCATCATTTCTGTTGAACGTAAGCGTTAAGGTCTTTCTTTGAGGAGCTTTATTGTCCTCATACCTTCTCACTAAAGCCTTAATCTTATTTGCAACAGCGGCAACCTCAGTTTCGGATGTCATCGACTCGTGTGCCAAATTGAAATCAATAATATCGGCAACAACAGAATAATAATTATCCAATCCTGCTTGAGTATATTTCCAGCTGTTTTGAGAGATTTCGTTATAGTTATTTGTAAAATCCGGCGAAATAACAATATCGTTCAGAGGCTTGTAGTTAAGTACATAAAGTCCAAGAGGATAAGTTAAGTCTTTATTATAATTCTCACCTTTTGTACCTGTATTCCAGCCGCCCCAAGTAAACCAGCCAGTTTTCCAATTGAGTGCAAGGTCGGCCTGGAAATTAAATTTTGCAGAGGTTAATTTTTCATAATAATTATTTGTATCACCGCTACCTGTATATTTTATATAGTTTCTCCAGGTTTTTCTGTATTTAGTCTCGAATTTATTTGTTGCGTCTGCAGCTTCTCTGTTAAAGTTTCCATCGGATGTTGAATAAAAGTTAAAAGTCGTCTCACTGTTATTTGTTAAATCATTCCATTCAGAGCATCTGTCCCAATTATTTCCGCTCAAAGCGAAATTACCACTTGAAAGTGATACATGGTCAATACTCATATATGTTACAGTATCACCATCCTTATTACCATACCCTGAATTCTCAAAAATAACAGGAAATCTAATGTCAGAACTGTTACCTGTATAAATAGCAACAGAATTCGACAATCCGTGAATTTTTAAGTTTATATAGTTACCTGTATCTGAATCATAATCATTAATAGTAATTTCAGTTGGGTTACTCCAACCTGTTCCTGAAATGACTCCGCTCATAAAGTTTGAATCTGCGTTATTAACATAGATATTCGTATATGTTTTATTTGCACTACTAATGTGATCTCTTACATAATCTGCATCCGTTTGAAGTGTTACAGGAACAGAAGAAGTATTTACAGTTACAGGAGTATCTGACCAATAACCCGACTGTCCATTTAAATTATATTTACCTTCACCACCGGCAGTCGTTAGCATAATCAGTAACTGACATTTTGTTTCACCCTTACTTAAGGCGTATCTAATTGCAGGAGATATGTCCACGGAGAATTGTTCATTAGTTGCATTGGTATGTGTACTAACATCAGCAATTTTCTGCAAGCCCAAATATGTCTTTGCTTTTGCAATATGCTGATTGCCTGTTCCGTAAACATTATCGTTAATACCGGTATCAGTTAAATTGCCGCCTTTTACGGTGCTATTGAAGACAGTGTCATTTTTAGTAGCATAATAGAAGGACAAGCCCATTGCTTCACGACCGCTTGAGTCTATCGAATAAGTCATATTGTAATTTGCCGATCCTACATTAAATCCAGTGTTAGACAATGAACTGATATCAAAATTAACAAAGCCTATACCGAAGTTGTCATCCTGTTGGTCATTTACAATAGTTATTGTTGTTCCAGAAGCTCTATTATTACCGGATTTTTTTACTGCACCATAGCCAACTACCGAAACAGTTTTGTTAGTTGGTGGTGTAGGTTGTGAGCCTTCTTGTACGTAGGTTGCACCGGAGAGGGAATATAAATTAAAATTCCTGAGGTAAGCACTATTGTTTGTTACTTGATAATACGGAGCAGTACCACCGGCAAAAACCTGTACATTTGGTCCGGCTAAATAGTTTCCTACACCTGCACTAAACAAATCAGTATTAACTGGTTGCGAAATCTTTTGTTTTCCATCTATGTCAATAGTAAGATTTCCGTTATCATAAGTGACAGTAAGCGTTTTAGGAGCTGTAGCAGATGTTGCAACAAGGTCAGATGAAGAAATGCCGCTAACTGTCGAAGACCAAGTGTTGTTTATGTAGACAGTTCCGTCAGCTCTAATATCAACAAGATCAGCAACATAACCATAAGCAAGTCCCGTACCACCACCATCATTAGAACGGTCATAATTACGCTTCGTAGTAGATGAAAGACCAAAAACTGTTGTTTTTGTAGATGAACCGGTATAAGCAAACTTTGCAGAAAAGCTCCATTTGTTGCCCCTTATTCCTTTATCGGCAATATTATCGTTTCCTGTAATTACACCTGTAGTGTTAATTTCTGCAAATGATAATGCTGAGTTGTTTACAGTCAAATAGGTTGAGTTATGAGTAAGTCCATCCCATTGTATACCACTAAGAGTTTTATGGGTTTGACTATCAGCATAGGAATATCTATATTGATCTTTATTAGAATCAGTACCAGCCCTTGAAGCATCCCAAACCGATATTTCGGTTTTTGTTTCAGCCGCATTAGCCGAAATAGAGGGAGTTAAAGGCAGGGCGGAAAAAACCATAATCAGCGCGATTAGGAGCGACAATGATTTTTTGCTGAATTTTTTTACGGAAATGTTCATAAGAAAAACCTCCTGTTAATACGGCTTGCGCCGAAATATAAAATGAAAAATGAAGCACTCGCAGAGCGAGTATGAAGCATCGGCGGAGCCGATATGAAGCACTCGCGTAACGAGTATGAAGCACACCTGATGGTGTATGAAGCATCGGCGGAGCCGATATGAAAAGTGAAGAAAAGCGGTTTGAGTGATTGTAGATTTTGAATCCCTCCACCGCAAGCGGTCCCCCTCCCTTTGACAAGGGAGGCTAAAGTGGAAGCCGACGCCTACAAATTCACTAAAACCATGCACTTCAATCTATATCAAAACAAAATTTGACATATTAATATATTGTTAGTTTACTGCATTTTGCGGTAAATGTCAACAACAAAATGCAGTAATGATATAATATTTTATGAAAATTGTGAATTTTTTATAAATTTTTAACCTATATATTGAGTTGTTTTCGGCATTTTGGAGCATTAAAAGGAACGAATGAAGCACTAAGCGAGGCTCTGTGCTTCATTTAAATTCGCCTGCTGCGAGTGAAGTTGCGCTAATGCGCAGTGAAGTTTTTGCGCAAGGCGCAAAGTGAAGTTTGCCTACGGCAAGATGAGGTTTGGGGATTGTATATGCGGGTCGTCGAGGACGGCGTTTCGATATTGAATCCCTCCGTCACGGCAAAGCCGTGCCACCTCCCTTTAACAAGGGAGGCTTTGTTTGGAAAATTTGTTAGAAATTTATCAAATTTTAATAGTATTTTAACATAAGATATGGTATAATGTTTTTGATAATAAAAATTGGAGGTAGTCAAAATGGCTAACAGAATTATCTTAAACACAGTTTCATTCCACGGCAAGGGTGCTATCGGTGAAATTCCGGGCATTGTTAAGAGCAGAGGCTGGAAGCACATTTTTGTATGCTCCGACCCTGACCTTATCAAATTTGAGGTTGCGACAAAGGTAACGGCACTTCTTGACGAGGCTAAAATCCCTTACACGATTTATTCGGGTATCAAGCCGAACCCGACTATTGAGAACGTAAAGGACGGCGTTGAGGCGTTCAAGGCGTGCGGCGCAGACGCTATCATCACAATCGGCGGCGGTTCTTCAATGGACACCGCAAAGGCAATCGGCATTATTATTGCAAATCCGGAATTTGCCGACGTTCGTTCGCTTGAGGGCGTTGCACCGACAAAGAATCACGCTGTACCTACTATCGCAGTACCGACAACAGCAGGCACAGCGGCAGAGGTTACAATCAACTATGTAATCACAGATGTTGAAAAGGAAAGAAAGTTCGTTTGTGTTGACGAGCACGACATTCCGGAATACGCAATTGTTGACCCGGATATGATGAGTTCTATGCCAAAGGGACTGACTGCCGCAACGGGAATGGACGCACTCACCCACGCTATCGAGGGCTACACAACTCTTGGTGCTTGGGAAATGACAGATATGTTCCATCTTGAAGCAATCAAGCTCATTGCAAAGCATCTTCGCGGTGCGGTTGAAAACAAAACCGAGGACAGAGAAGGCATGGCACTTGCACAGTACATAGCAGGTATGGGCTTCTCTAACGTAGGACTTGGCATTGCACATTCTATTGCACACACGCTCGGAGCTCACTACGACACACCTCACGGCGTTGCTTGCGCTATGATGCTTCCTATCGTTATGGAATACAACAAGGAATTTACAGGCGAGAAGTACAGAGAAATCGCAAGAGCTATGGGCGTTGAGGGCGTTGACGCAATGTCGCAAGAGGAATACAGAGCAGCAGCAATCAACGCAGTTAAGCAGCTTTCGGCTGATGTCGGTATTCCTGCAAAGAACGACAAAATCAAGGCTGAGGATTTGGACGTACTCGCAGCCGACGCTTACGCAGACGCTTGCCGTCCGGGCAATCCGAGGGACACAAATGTTGAGGATTTGAAAGAGTTATATAAGAAAATAATGTAATATGCAAAAGAAGGCTCTCGGCGTTTGCCGAGAGCCTTTTTTGAGTTAAGAGTGAAGTGTGAAAATTGAAGAGAAGTGGTTTGAGGATTATAATTGAATCCCTCCGTCACGGCAAAGCCGTGCCACCTCCCTTTAACAAGGGAGGCTTTGTTGGTTTTTGATTGAAGTTGAATCCCTCCACCGCAAGCGGTCCCCCTCCCTTTAACAAGGGAGGCAAAATGTCCAAGACTGAGCGCTACTTTAACTAACAACAGCTCCCCTTGATGACAAATCAAGGGGAGCCTTTTGTTAAAATATTAGATTGATGAAAGGAGCTTCGGAAGTCTTGCGATTGTGCCGGCGAGAGTCCAGAAGATTTTGCTGAAGCCGACGAACGAGGATTGGTCGTCATTAAGCATCATCAAAAGTCCCTCTGCCTGTTGTTCGCTGAAAGCGCCCATAGACATCTGAACGAAGTTACGGATAGGAATCTGAGTTGCCATAGCGGCGAGCATCTTACCGTCACCGTTTTCTGCAGAGCCCATACCGCTCATAATCTTTGTAATAAGACCGCAAAGTCTGCCGCCCCACTTTGTATGTCTCGCGTCGTTAAGACAGCAATACTTATCAATCTTCTTGTTAACGTCAATTTCAGGATTCGGAAGTGTGCCGTATACTGCGGCAAAATCATCTCTTGAAATATTAGTAACATCATCATAATAAGCAGGAGCAGTAGTTCTGTAATCAGGGATATCGCAAGCAGGAGCGTCTACATTAACAACTGCGCTGAGCTTTACATCTCTTGAGGAAGCGGCAACCATAATATCAAACTCGCCTGCTTCAACACACCAGTCATTAATATTTACATTATAGAATGCAAACGCTCTCTTTGAAAGCTCAACGGTAATCTCCTTTTCTTCGCCCGGCTCAAGAAATACCTTCTTAAAGGCTTTAAGCTCTTTTTCAGGACGGAAGATAGTAGACTCTTTATCTGCAACGTAAACCTGTGCAATTTCTGCGCCGGCTACATCGCCTGTATTCTTAACCTTAAACGATACTGTAAGAGTATCGGTATCCTTAATGCTATCGGCAGAAAGTTTCAAATCGCTGTACTCAAAGGTTGTGTAAGAAAGGCCGTAGCCGAACGGGAACACAACATCAAGATTAGCCTTATCATAATATCTATAGCCGATATAAATACCCTCTCTATGCTCCGAAGTAACGGGACCGCCCGGATAATTGCCATAGGTCGGGTTAACCTCGAACGAAGTAGGATATGTTTCAGAGGTTTTACCTGACGGATTTACCTTACCTGTAAGGATGTTTGCAACTGCGATACCGCCTGCCTGACCACCCAAGCCGGAGTTAAGTAGACCCTTAACCTCGCTAAGCCACGGCATAAGAACAACGGAGCCGCCTGCAAGAACTACAACGGTATTAGCATTTGCCTTTGCAACTGCGCTGACAAGTCTGTTATGATTTGCCGGCATTTCGATAGTTTCTCTATCGTAGCCCTCACCCTCGAAGTCCTCGGTAAGACCTACGAAAACTACTGCAACATCAGCCTTCTTTGCGGCTTCAACTGCCTGAGAAACAAGCTGTTCTTCGGTAAGTCTCGAATTCTTTTCCTTTTTAGTAGGTGCGGTTTTGTAGTAGCCCTGTGAATATGTAGCATCAACACCGAGAGCAACAAGCTCGTCATAAGCGTTTGAAAGCATTGTAGGATTAATAACCGAAGAGCCTGCGCCCTGGAAGCGTGGAGCCTTCGCCATTTCACCGATAACGGCAATCTTCTGTCCTGCTTTAAGCGGAAGAATCTTATCATCATTTTTAAGAAGTACCATAGAGCCCTCTGCTACCTTTTGAGCAACCATATGGTGAGCCTTCTTATCGTATGTATGAGTCTTTTCAAGAGCCGGCTTTGACTTCAAAATGAGGTCTACAACAGCGTCAACTCTTTCATCAAGAATTGTTTCGTCAAGAGTACCGTCCTTTACTGCGGCAACAATTTTTGCGGCATTGAGCTTACCGGAGGTAGGCATTTCCAAATCGGTTCCTGCCTTAACGCCGTCAACTCTGTCAACAGATGCGCCCCAGTCGGTAACAATCAAGCCTCTGAAGCCCCATTCCTTACGAAGCACCTGCTGTTGAAGCCACTCATTTTGAGAAGCGTAAACGCCGTTAATTCTGTTATAGGAATTCATAACAGTCCAAGGCTGTGATTCCTTTACTGCAATCTCGAATGCAGGGAAATAAAGCTCACGCATAGCACGTTCGTCAATAACCTCGTTAAGCACCATACGGAAAGCCTCCTGCGAGTTGCAGGCAAAATGCTTAAGAGAAGTACCTACGCCCTTTGACTGAACGCCGTTGATTACAGCGGCAGAGCATTTACCAGCCAAAACAGGATCCTCACTGAAATACTCGAAGTTTCTGCCGCAGGTGGGAGAACGTTTAATGTTTGTACCGGGGCCGAGAATAACGGATACCTTTTCTTTCAGGCACTCCTCCGCCATAGCTACGCCCTCTTCAAAAAGCAATTCTTCATCCCAAGAACATGAAGAAGTTGCGGCAGGCGGGAAGCAGGTTGTCGGTACGGAATTACCGAGACCGATACCGCCGCCGGTCTTTGCTTCGCCCTCTTCGGGAACATAGTCCTTACCCTTTGCCTTACGAAGACCGTGAGGGCCATCGGTAATGCAAATCTTCGGAAGACCGAGTGACAAATCTTCCTCCAAATGCCAATAATCGGAGCCGGAAACGAATGTTGCCTTTTGCTCAAGGCTCATTTTTCCTACAATTTCAGAATGTTTCATAAATAGTCCCTTTCTGCTTAATATTTATTTTCCGTAATATTATACAACAGATAAAGGCGTTTGTCACTATATTTTGTTAAATATTTTTTATACAGTGCAAAAATAAAACATAGAGCAATCCGAACAGTTCGGATTGCTCTACAAAATTTAGATTATCTGCCCTTTTCAAAGCTCCTGCAAATAAACTCGGCACCGAGGCTTTTTGCGATAAGCTCGGACTTCTTAATATTTTCCTCGCCGATAACGTCAACAACGCTCATTCTCACGTTTTTGCAGTATTTTGAACATTCTCTTGTAAATTCCAAAAGCGCAGGATATGCCTTTTTCGGATAGATATTTCGTGTGATTTCGTCATACTTATCGCTGTCGGGTTCATTGAGAGAAATGCTCACGGTGTCGAACGCTTCGCCGATTTCCTTTGCGGTGGGGCGTGAATTAATCAAGTCCGAAAGTCCGTTTGTGTTCAGTCTGATATGTAAATCGGGCTTTACCTTTCGAAGATACGCGGTTGTTTCAAGCAAAACATCAAGCCTTTCGGTAGGCTCACCGTAGCCGCAAAAGACAACTGTTTTTACATCGGAAAAATCGTATGCGTCAATAGCGGCTTTAATTTCGTCAATGCTCGGCTCATTACCGTAAAACCACAGATTTTCTGCATCGCCTACTGCATTTCCCTGTGAGCGAATACAAAAGGTACATCTGCACGGACACTTATTAGTAATATTCATATATGTATTTTCTTCAAGTTTATAAATAATATCTGCCACAATATTCACTCCTTACTTGATAATTGATTCTATATATTATATAATAAATCTGACAATAAATAAATAGGCAAAAATGCTAAAAAATTAAGGTACAGATTATGAAAAAATATGTAGAGGTTTACGACTATTTCAAAAAGCTGATAGAAAACGGTGCATTGAAAGCAGGAGACAGGCTTCCGTCGATAAGAAACGCATGTAATATTTTATCGGTCAGCAAGACAACTGTGCAAAACGCTTATTTCGATTTGCTCGCAGACGGATATATCATTTCCGTTGACAAAAGCGGATATTATGTGACAGAGCAAAAAAGCATTAGTGAGGTAAAATGCGAAGCAAAGCCGGAGCGTCAAATACTTTACGACTTAAAAAGCGGAGACGCAGATGAGGAGAGCTTCGACATCAAGCTATGGCAACGCTACATCAAAAGCGCATTACGCAGTCAGGGCAGGCTTTTGTCATACAGCGAGGTACAGGGCGAAGCGGATTTAAGACAGGCATTATCGGACTACATAAGAGAGAAAAGGAACGTCACTGCCTCCCCCGACAGAATCATAGTAGGCGCAGGCGTTCAATGGCTTTTATCGGTATTATGCTCGCTTGTCAAAGACAGGAAAACCGTATCGTTTCCCGACAAAAGCTTTGTTCAGGGTATGTCACTCTTTGAGGACTACGGCTACGATGTGCACACAAGGTACAAGGACGCCGATATTATTTATGTTTCACCGTCGCATATGACGGCTTACGGCGACGTTATGCCGATGAAAAGACGTCTTGAGCTTGTTGATTACAGCGAAAAAACAGGAAGCATAATAATCGAGGATGATTTTGACAGCGACTTTTTATATCAATCGAAGCCGACTCCATCTTTATATGCGCTTTCAGCAAATGACAACGTTGTCTATATGGGCAGCTTTTCAAACGTTTTGATACCCGGAATCAGAATAAGCTATATGGTACTGACGCAGGAGCTTGCAAAAAGATTTGAAGCGTCAAAGCACAAATTTGCGCAAACGGCTTCAAAAACAGAACAAATTGCACTTTGCCAGTACATAAGAGACGGACACATAAGCTCGCAAACGAGAAAGGTCAGAAGACACTACACGTCAAAAGCACGACTTCTTTTTGACAACATAAAAAAAGAGGTTCCCAACGCCGCCGTCACTTTGGGAGACAACGGTTTGAGAGTGCTGGTGAGCTGCGATTTTTCGGGCGAAATATCGGATTTTGAAAAAAACAAAATCAGCGTAAGCGTAATTAAATTTGAAGACGGTAAAATTACGCTTTCGCTTACGCCGTCGGCAATTAAGGAATGTGATATTCCGAAAGCCGTAGTGGTGTTAAAGTCTATATTGAATTAGAACATTTGAATTAGTGGTACAGTTTTTTGTACCATAACGGCGAGAGGTATTGATATTTGATTTTCTTTGAGCTACAATGCAAATGTAAGCAAAATTTGAACATTTGCACAGAAAAATTCAAAGGAGATTTTAAGTATGAATATCAAGAAAATTATCAAATGGTTATTAATTTCATTCGTTACACTTGCAGTAGGCTATTTTGCAATTGCCGTTCCCTTTAACCTTGTATCTTCTGCAAGCTCGCTGAGTGCAGGAATTATATTTGCAGTTGAGCTCGGAATATATCTTTTTATCGGTGCGGTTTTTATAATCGTGACAGACAGAAAAGAAGAGAAGGCAAAAAAGGAAAAGGCGCGCCAATACAAAAGAATTGAGAAAAGAAAGCAGGCGCAGGAGGAATACTATTCGTTAGCGGCGTAAGAAAATGAGGCACGCCTTACGGTGTATGAAAAATGAAGCATTGACTTCGTCAATATGAATAATTCTTGAATCCCTCAGTCACTTCGTGACAGCTCCCTTTAACAAGGGAGCCTTAATTAGTCGAAACAACGCTCCCTCGTTAAAAGGAGCGTTGTTTTTATGTTTATTCGGGATTTCTCATATTTCTGCGTGTATTCTTTTGGAAAACCTCGCCCCACAGATGAGGATTGAACAACAGAAGCATCGGGAAAAGTTCAAGTCTTCCTGCAAGCATATCGAACATCAAGACGAATTTCGACAAATTTGAAAAGCCGCTGAAATTTTGAGTAGGTCCTACAAGCTCAAGACCCGGACCGATATTGTTTATTGTTGCGGCAACTGCCGTGAAATTCGTAGTAAGGTCATAGTCCTCGATAGAAACAAGCAGCAGACTGAAAACAAACACTACAATAAATGTTATAAAATAAACGTTAGTTGCCCTTATAGTATTATGCTCAACCGGCTTGCCGTCGAGAGTAATTTTGCGAATACTTTTAGGGTGGAGATATGAATGAATTTCTTTTTTTATGGTTTTTACTACAATCAAGAAACGCGAAACCTTAATACCGCCGCCTGTGCTTCCTGCACACGCACCGATAAACATAAGAATTACGAGAACTGTCTTTGAAGCAGAAGCCCAGTTATTGAAATCGGCAGTTGAAAAGCCTGTTGTCGTAATAATCGAAACAACCTGAAACGCAGTTTTTGTAACAGCTTCTCCTATGCTGTCATAAAGCCTTGCAACATCAATAGTGATTATTGCAACAGCACTCAAAACAATAAGCAAAAAGCTGCGAACCTCTTCCATTTTGAAAGCATTTTTATACTGACGGAAAATGAGAAAATAGTAGAAATTGAAATTAATTCCGAAAAGCATCATAAACACGGTAACAACCCATTGAATATAAATTGAATATCCTCCGATGGAGTCGTTTTTTATACCGAAGCCGCCCGTACCTGCCGTGCCGAACGAGGTTGTTACGGCGTCAAAAAACGGCATATCGCCCAGAAGAAGAAAAAATATTTCCAAGATTGTAAGAGCAAAGTATATACCGTAAAGTATTCTTGCAGTATGCTTCATTTTCGGAACGAGCTTTCCGACAGACGGTCCGGGGCTTTCGGCTTTCATAAGATTAATGTTTGAGCCGCCCGTCATTTGGATAACGGCAAGTATAAAGACGAGAACGCCCATACCGCCTATCCAGTGGGTAAAGCTACGCCAAAAAAGCGACGTTCTTGACAGAGCCTCAACATCGTTCAAAATACTTGCGCCTGTCGTCGTAAAGCCTGAAATCGTTTCAAACAAAGCATCTGTTATACTCGGTATTTCGCCTGTAAGATAAAACGGCAGAGCGCCGAAAACTGACAGGACTATCCAGCTAAGCGCAGTTGCAACACAGCCCTCTTTAAGGTAAAATACGGTGTTTTTCGCTTTTTTTAATCCGACAATCAAACCCAAAAGCAAGGTAGCACCTGCACAGATAAGATAGGTTATTCCCTGCTTTTCTCCATAGTAAAGCGCAACAAGACATGGAAGAAGCAACAGCACTCCCTCCAAAAGCAAAACATATCCTAAAATTTTTCTGATAATAGAACCGTTCATATACTTACCTATGCTAATATATTACTGATATCGTTAAAGCCGGTATGAGTTGATACAATCATTACATTATCGCCCGGTAAAATGCAATCCTGACCCGACGGTATAATGATTTTTCCTCTGCGTGAAATGAAGCAAATCAAAAGGTCACTTTTCAGCTTAAGCTCACTCAAAGGAACGTTGGTAACCCTTGACGGCTTATCAACCTTAAATTCAACCGCTTCAACCCTATTATCGAACATATGATAAAGCGTTTCTACGTTACTGCCCATCGACGCTTTTTTCGCTCTTACATAAGCGATAATTGCTTCCGAGGTTATATATCTCGGATAAACGACAGAGCCTAAATCAAGGTTATTTATTGCCTGCTTAAATGCGATACGGTTTATCTTTGTTACGAGCTTTGCGTCTGAATTTTGCTTTGCATTAAGCGCAAGCAGGATGTTTTCCTCATCCGAGCTTGTAATCGGCACAAACGCCTCGCAGGTCAAAAGTCCCTCTTCGATAAGCAAATCCTCGTCGGTACCGTTTCCGTTTATAATAACTGCCTTCGGTATAGCGGCGGAAAGCTCCTCACAGCGAGTCTTGTCCTTTTCGATAAGTTTTACGCTTATACCGTTTGACGTAAGCATTTTTGCAAGATAGAAGCCTGCGTCGTTTCCGCCGATAATCATTGCGTTGCTTACCTTATTCGACTTAAATCCGATACGCTTCAAAAACTCCCCTACCCTCTTTGACGGAGCGACAAAGGAAATTACATCGCCGCTTTTAAGCTCAAAATCACCGCTCGGAATATAGATATTATTATTCCTTTCAACGGCGCAGATAAGCACGCTGTCGGTTACGGCGCCCATTTGCTTTACCGTTTTTGAATCAAGGGTATTGCCTTTTGGTATACGGATTTTCACAAGTTCCGCCTTGCCGTGGGCAAATGAGGTAACCTCAAGTGCGGTAGGCAGGCACAAAACCCTGCTCATTTCCCTTGCCGCCTCGTATTCGGGATTAATAATCATAGCAAGACCGAGCTTTTCCTTAATGTAATCAAGCTCGTGGGAATAAGCCGGCTTGGATACCTTTGCAATAGCGGCGCAGTCGGTAACACGGGAGGCAACGGTGCAGCAAAGCAAATTAAGCTCGTCCGAATCCGTTACGGCAATAATCAAATCCGCATCCTTAATTCCCGCCTCACGCTGAACGTTAAACGAAGCGCCGTTACCGACTATACCCAAAACGTCAAATTGATTTGTTATATCGGCAATTCGTTCACTTCCCGTATCAATAACGGTTATGTCGTGATTTTCCTTTGAAAGCTGTTCAACGAGCGTTCTGCCGACAGTTCCGCAACCGACAATGATTATATTAAGTCCCGATTTCATATTGAGCTTATCGGTAATATTTTTCTTTGAAAAGAGCATAAATCAGCCCACCTTTTCGTCAGTTATTTTGAGGTCGTTGAGCCAAAGCCGCCGTCACGTACGCCGTCGGCAGAATCGTCAACAGTTATTCCGAACTGAGTAAAAATACCCTGTGCAAAGCCGTCTCCTGCATTTACGCAAACGCTGTGACCGTCGTCATGAGCGGTACACGACAGCTTTATCATAATATGTCCCTCGTTTGAGGAATTGTAGTAATCTGAGTCTATTATTCCGACGGTATTATCAAGCCCTATTCTGTGCTTAAAGCCGAGACCGGAGCGCGGAAAAATGCTCAGTACCCAGCCGTCATTGATTTTTGAACGGATACCTGTCGGGATAAGAACGCTCCTGCCCTTTTCAAAGGTAACGTCACTCGGAGCAAAAAAGTCGTAGCCTGCCGATCCTGAGGTTGCCCTAAACGGCAGCTTTATGTTGTCGTATATTTCTTTTACATTCGTAGTATCGGGAAAGCATTTGAGCCAATCCTTTTCAAACTGCTCAAAGCTAACCTTTTCAAACTGTGCAATTCTTTGCATATTCTACCTCACCACATAGGATTGTCAACATTCGGGCAATCCTTATTTTTCAGTCTTGCTCTGACCTCGACGAAGCAACCGCATTTTCGGCACATACCGGAAATGAGAAAGTCGCATTGCTTACAAAATGCGATACGGCGCTCGTATTCGCACTCGCTCACCGTATCGTCTTTGTCAAGAGTGGCAACGTATTTCATAATCTCGTCATACGTTACCATTTCACCTGCTTCGTACAAGAGGCATTTTTTACAATTGGTTTTCATTACTTATTGATTACAAATTTAACAACCGAGCACGCAGGAATATCGGCAACAAAGCCGTCCTTAAGCTTTCTGAAGCCTGTAAACTCCTTGATATTTACATTTTCCTCGCAGTCAAAGTCATTCTTTTCGTGACATTCGCCTGTAATGATTTCGGCGGTAATGCTTTCAACTTTTGTATCGGCAATCTGGCACTTAATCTTCGCAGACTTTGTTGAAGATGTATTAGTAACAGTTGAGTAAATAACACCGTTTTCATCAACGCTTGCAGACTCGACGAGCTGTGGGAAGTTGCCATTATCGTTCTTTGAATGAATCTTCTCGGTCGTAATATATGAGCCGACAAGAGTATTCTCCTGATGCTCCTTATACATCTTGAAGACATAGTAGGTCGGAGTTTTTACCATCTTCTCGCCGTCTGTAAGAATTACGGACTGAAGAACATTTACGGTCTGTGCAATATTTGCCATCATAATTCTGTCGGCGTGCTTATTGAAAATATTGAGCGTCAAGCCGGCAACTATTGCATCACGCATTGTATTTTGCTGATACAAAAATCCAGGATTTGTGCCCGGCTCAACATCATACCATGTTCCCCACTCGTCGATTATTAGCTTTGTATGGCAATGAGGATTTACGCTTTGCATAACTGCGAGGTGATTTTCAACAAGCTCCTTCATAAAGTATGCACGACTAATGGTTGAGTTATATTCATCCTTGTCGAACTCGGTAGCGGAGCCCTTATGACCCCAGTCGCCTGTCGGAAGCGTATAGTAATGAAGCGAGATACCGTCAGCCTGTCCGCCAACCTTTTCCATAACCTTTTTTGTCCAGTTATAGTCCTTTGCATTTGGACCGCAAGCAATTCTCTTGATATGCTTATTGCCCATATAATCACGGCAGTATGTATTGTATCTTCTGTAAAGGTCGGCATAGTATTCAGGGTGCATATTTCCGCCGCAACCCCAGCTTTCGTTACCTACGCCGAAATATGTCAAATCGAAGGGCTTTTCCCTACCGTTTGACTTACGAAGCTCTGCCATGGGAGATACTCCGTCGAAGGTCATATATTCAACCCATTCGCTCATTTCCTGAACAGTACCCGAACCGACGTTACCGTTTACGTAAGCGTCACAGCCAAGCTGCTCACAAAGTTCGAAAAACTCATTTGTTCCGAAAGAATTATCCTCGACAACGCCGCCCCAATGAGTATTAATCATCTTCTTGCGCTTCGACTTGTCGCCGATACCGTCCTTCCAATGATATTCGTCGGCAAAGCAACCGCCCGGCCAACGCAAAACGGGAAGTCCCATTTCCTTAAGCGCTTCAACAACGTCGCATCTCATTCCGTTTTTATTCGGGATTTTTGAGTCCTCGCCGACATAAAGTCCCTCATAAACGCATCTGCCGAGATGCTCGGAAAAGTTGCCGTAGATGTCCTTGTTTATTTTCGCAATTTTTTCGTTTGGGTTAATGAGATATTTTTCCATACTGTACCTCCGATGTATCTCATAAAATTTGACATTACTAAATTATCATAACGGAAAAATAATGTCAATAAATTGACATAAAATAATTTACAATTTATAATAAAAGCAAATTTTGTTTTAAGGAGCGACATATAAATGATTAACCTCAACATTGAAAAATGCGTAAAGATACTCGAAAAAAAGGGAGCCGACGCTCTTATCCTTATGAACGAGGCAAATATGCACTACGTTTGCGGCTTCTCTCCGAGCGAGGGTATGGTAGTTATTTTTGCAAATTCAAGGGCATATCATCTTGTAGATAGCAGATACACCGAACAGGCGCTTGCACATTCAAAGGAAAGCGGTCTTGAGGTAATTGAAATAAGTCAGAGCATTTTTTCGCACCTTTCACAGCTTATAGGCGAAAATAACGCTGAGTGTATTGTAATAGAAAACAACACAATTTCTCTTTGCGCATACAATTCGATAAAGAAAGCGTGTGAGGACTGTGTTATTATGAGCCTTGACGATATGCTTATGAGAGAGAGAAACAGAAAAACGCCCGATGAAATAGTAATGATGAAAAAGGCAAATCAAATTGCGGAAAAATCGTTTTTGGAGCTTCTAAATCACGTAAAGGCGGGAAAAACCGAAAAGGAGCTTGCGGCGTATTTCGACTATCTTATGGCACTCAACGGCTCGGACGGCGTCAGCTTTGATACTATACTGCTTACAGGGTCGCACACCTCTATGCCCCACGGTGTACCGTCCGACAGAAAAATAAAAGACGGTGATTTTGTACTGTTTGATTTCGGCGCAACATACAAGGGCTACCACTCGGATATGACAAGAACGGTTGCAGTAGGAAGCGCAAGCGAGGAGATGAAGCAGGATTACGAGCTTGTACTGAATGCACAGCTTGCAGGAATAAAGGCGTTAAACGCCGGCGTAAAATGTGCCGATGTATACAAGGCGGCATATGATGTTCTTGACAGAGAGGGTAAGGCGCAGTATTTTCGTCACGGATTAGGTCACGGCGTTGGGCTTGAAATTCACGAGGGCTTCAACGCTTCTCCGAAAAGCAAGGACACCTACGAAGTAGGAAACGTTACCTCGATTGAACCGGGTATTTACATTCCCGACAAATACGGCATAAGAATTGAGGACGTTTGTTATCTTTCGCCGAGAGGTCGTGAAAATTTAAGCAATGTAACAAAATCATTAATTATTCTCTAATTTGTTGACAAACTGAAAATTTTATGATAAAAACAACTTAACCCATTTGGGTATGTACCTTGAAAAATGACAATAATATACTTTTTATTGTCTATATGCGTGATAATTCTGCACATATATTAAATAATAGTAATGCCGAGCAAAACTCGGTAAGCGCCTGAGCCTATAAGGCTGACGAGGTAAAGAGTTATCGAATTTCGGCGGATGCTCTTTCGTATGCTTTGATGCGTGAGAAAAAGGCAAAAATAAGCAGTAATGCTTAAACAAATTCTTTTTCGCAAAGCTCTTAATTTTCAATTATCATAACTAAAAAATGAAATGAGGAATATACATTATGTGTGGAATTATCGGATATACAGGCTTCAGCAACGCAACAGGAATACTGCTTAAAGGACTTAAATCACTTGAGTACAGAGGCTACGACAGCGCAGGAATTGCAGTTCATAACGAAAACGAAAGCAAGGTGCTTGTAACAAAATGCAAGGGCAGAGTTGAGGCACTTGCCCAAAAATGCACTGACATTAAGGGTAACTCCGGCGTCGGTCATACACGTTGGGCGACTCACGGTGAGGTCAGCGACTGCAACTCTCACCCGCACAAATTCGGCGCAGTCACTCTTGTTCACAACGGCATTATCGAAAACTACGAGGCAATAAGAAATCAGCTCGGCATTGAGGATAAGCTCAAAAGCCAGACGGACAGCGAGATTGTTTCGGCGTTAATCGACACCTACTATGCAAAGAGCAAATCCCCCGAAAAGGCTATAATAAAGGCAGTTAAGGAAATCAAGGGCACTTATGCGCTCGGCGTTATGTTCGACGATATTGAAAACACGATTTTTGCAGTCAGAAATGTAAGCCCGATAGTCTGCTGTCAGAATGAAAACGGCTCATACATCGCCTCGGATATTGTTGCAATAGGCGAATACAGCAAGGATTACTTTGTTCTTCCGGAGCTTACCATTGCAAAAATCACAGGTGACAAAATCGAAATAAGTGATTTTTCGGGTAACGAGGTAACACCGGATTATATGAAGCTCGACTGGGATATCAACGACTCAGGCAAAAAGGAATTTCCGTTTTATATGGAAAAGGAAATTCACGAGCAACCAAACGTTATCGAAAAAACGATATCCTTTAGAATCAAGGACGGCTTGCCTGATTTCGGAATTGACGGTGTTGACGACAGCATATTTACCGACTGCGACAGTATAACCGTTATTGCGTGCGGCACGGCAATGCATTCGGGGCTTATCGGAAAGCACATTATTGAAAAGCTTTGCGCAGTTCCCGTCAATGTTCAAATGGCGAGCGAATATATGTACAACGAGCCGATAATCAACGACAAAACTCTCGTTATATGCGTTTCTCAAAGCGGCGAGACAATCGACACTCTCGAAGCGCTCAAATACGCAAGAAAGCGTGGCGCAAGGTCGCTTTCGATAGTAAACGTCAAGGGCTCGACAATCGCGCGTGAAAGCGAAAACGTCATTTACACAAACGCAGGTCCGGAGATTGCGGTTGCTTCTACTAAAGCGTATACGACACAGGTTGCGGTATTCTACTTAATCTGTGCAAAAATGGCTTATTTGAGAGGAAGAATGAGCGTTGATGAATGCCGTGAATTTATAAACGAGCTTAAAAAAGTGCCGCTTGCAGTAAAGGAAATACTTGAGCAAAGCGACAAAATTCATCATTTGTCAAATTCACTTTTGACAAGCGAGCACACGTTTATGATCGGCAGAGGTCTTGATTATCCAACCCTGCTTGAGGCTTCACTCAAGCTAAAGGAAATAAGCTATATTCATTCGGAGGCGTTTGCATCGGGCGAGCTTAAGCACGGCACTATTGCGCTTATTACGGCAAAGACGCCGGTGATTGCACTTCTTACGCAGGATAAGCTTATGTCCAAGCAAATATCGAATATCAGAGAGGTTCAGTCACGAGGTGCAAGCGTTATTAAGTTTATTAAAAAGTCGCTTGCAAAGGATACCGAGTGTGATTTTGAGCTTCCCGACTTAAAGGACGATTTTATGGCAATACCGTCAATTACGGCAATGCAGCTTCTGGCGTACTACGTTTCAAGCGACAAGGGACTTGACGTTGACAAGCCGAGAAACCTTGCAAAGGTTGTAACGGTAGAATAAAATCAATTGCAGAATATCACGCATTTTCTTCAAGGTATAACAAAAAAATGCAGTCTTCGGTTAATCCGTCGACTGCATTTTTATTTTAGTTATCTGTTTTTAGCTGCGATATCAGTAATGTCCTCGTGGTTTTTCTTTTTGAAATAAGCCCTTGTTTCTCTGCCGACAACACCTGAAAGCGCAAACAAGGCAACAAGGTTCGGGAAAGCCATAAGACCGTTGAAGATATCTGCGATATTCCATACTGCCGAAACGGTAAGATACGGACCGATAAACACGGCAATTATATAGATTACTCTGTAAACCTTAATTACCTTTTGGCTTCCTGTGAGATATTCAAGACAACGCTCACTGTAATAATCCCAGCCTAAAATAGTTGTAAATGCGAAAAATGCAAGGCATACCATAAGAATAAACGACGATACATTTTCGTTCCACGGAAGTCCTTTTTGCCAAGCGGTCGTTGTGATATTAACGCCCTCGAATACACCTGCAACATAGCTGTTTTGAGCACCTGTAACAACGATTGAAAGACCTGTAAGAGTACAGATTACAATAGTGTCGATAAATGTACCGGTCATAGTAACCAAGCCCTGACGGACGGTGTTTTCCGTCTTTGCCGCCGCAGTAGCAATAGGGGCTGAACCGAGACCTGCTTCATTTGAGAATATACCTCTGCCGATACCCTTTTGCATTGCGAGCTTAAGGGTAACGCCAGTTGCAGCACCCAAAGCCGCCTGAGGGTTAAACGCACTCTTGCATACGAGAGCAACTGCCGCAGGGATATCCTTAATATGAGATATAACAATAATAAGTGCGAAAAGAATATAAATTATTGCCATAAACGGAACAACAATCTCGCTTACCTTTGCAATACGCTTGATACCGCCGATAATTACGAGAGCCGCACAAAGCGTTACAACGATTCCGCCGATTACGACTGCCCATGAATAATCGTTTCCGAAAAGATTAAAGGCAATATTTGTTTTATCGGGGTCAAAGAAATTTTGAATAGCGGTGGTAATACCGTTAATTTGGGTAATAGTACCGATACCCATAAGACCTGCAAGAACTCCGAAAACCGCAAACAGTTTTGCAAGCCACTTCCATTTTTCGCCCATACCCTTTTCGATATAGTAAAACGGTCCGCCGAGGAAATGTCCGTCGCTCTTTTTTTCTCTGAATTTAATTGCGAGAAAGCCCTCCGAATACTTTGTTGCCATTCCGAAAAACGCCGCAACGAGCATCCACAAAAGCGCACCCGGTCCGCCGAGACAAATTGCGGTTGCAACGCCGACGATGTTTCCCGTTCCGATTGTAGCGGAAAGTGCCGTACAAAGTGCGCCGAACGAGGTTACCTCGCCCTCGCCTGCGTCCTCGTTTTTTACCATATATTTGAGTGCCTTACCGAGATGGAAAACCTGAACAAAGCCTGTTCTGACAGTAAGCCATGCTCCTGCACAAAGAATAAGAATAATAAGAGGCCAGCCCCATACCAAGCCGTCGACCTTTTCAATTAGTGAATTGATGTCGACCGATAAGTTAATCGTTTGCATAGTATTCTCCTTTTCAAACATAATATTGCTAAATATAACACAAAAAAACAAAAATTGCAAACATTAATCTAACTTTTTTCGAAGTTTTGTAAGAAGCTGTTTTTCACGGCGTGATACCTGTACCTGCGATATACCCAAAAGCTCGGCGGCTTCACATTGGGTTTTACCCTCAAAATAGCGATATTTCACGATTAAAAGCTCGGTGTTTGAAAGCGTTTTTAACGCCTGATGAACGGATATTTTGTTGAGCACCTCGTCGCTGTCGTCAAACGGAATATCGAGTATATTTTCGCCGTCTTCATTGCTCACGCTTAATGATACAACGGGATTTATTACATTAAGGATTTCGCCGAGCTCTTCCTCGCAAAATCCCGACAATGACGCCAGCTCGCTTAATGTCGGCTCACGAAGCTCGCTGTTTATGAATTTTTCTCTTATTGCCTGAACGCGTATTGATTTTTCTTTTAGCGAGCGCGAAACCTTAATTGCGCCGCCGTCGCGAAAAAGTCTTTTAATTTCACCCATAATAACAGGCACGGCATAGGTTGAAAACAGAAATCCCCTGCTCTCGTCAAAATTGTCAACGGCTTTTATCAGTCCCACGCACCCTGCCTGATACAAATCATCGTATTCGGCGCCTCTGCCTATAAATCTATTAGCAATGCAATGCACAAGACCGATATTGCCGACAATCATTTTTTCCCTATCGTCGCTTACCATTTTGTTCTACCGTTAATCTTTTTTGTAAGCGTTACGGTTGTTCCCCTGCCTACGCTTGACGACACTCTCACCCTATCGCAAAACGACTGCATAACGGTGAAGCCGAGACCTGCTCTGTCCGTGCTACCGGTTGTGAAAAGCGGCGTCATTGCCTTTTGGATATTCTCGATTCCCAAGCCGTTATCCTTGATTTTTATTTTTATGATATTATCCTGCAAAAGCTGACCCGTTATGTAAATTTTGCCGCAGGTGTTTGCGTAGGCGTGGACGATACAATTCGTCACAGCCTCGCTGACTGCGGTTTTCAGGTCGGTCAGCTCCTCAATTGTCGGATCAAGAGGTCCTGCAAACGCCGACACAACCATTCTGCAAAAGCTCTCGTTTATACTTTTACTGTCTACTACAAGCCTAAATTCATTCGTCACATTCATAATCAAATCTCCTTTATTATTGCGATACTGCCAAGACCGGCGAGCTCCATAATCTTTTTGGTTGAGGCGGTAACATTGCGGATTTCAAGCGTTGCGCTGAAGCCTTGAAGCACTCTGTACCTACCCATTACAAGTCCTATTCCCGACGAGTCCATAAACGCCACATTCTTAAAATCAAGTATCAAATGCTGGGGCTTGATAAAGCTCAAAGCATTGTCGATTTTGTCCCTGATGTCAACAGCGGTATGGTGGTCGATATCGCCGTAAAGATAGGCAATTACAAGATTGCCGCTTGATTCGATTGTTACATTCACAAAAATCACTCCAAATAAAAAATACCAATCTGCTATCACAATAACAGATTGGTTGTGTAAAATTTGTTGAATTATGAAATCAAATCAATAATTTCTCGAATAAGATAAAACGAACCGCAAACAAGGCTGACATTATCTTGTTTTACTGCTTCACGAGGGCTTTCGATAACCTCAACATTATCGCAATATTTTTTTGCATATTCCGAAAGCTCGGCGGCACTTACTGCCCTTTTATTATCAACACTCGTACAAATTATTTTTTTGCATTTCGGCGCAACGAAGGACAAATAGCCGTCTATATCCTTGTCCTTCATCATACCGATAACGGCTGTTTCGTTATCAATAATCGGCGCTAACGCTCTGCCTGATTGCGGATTGTGACCGCCGTCAAGAAGAATGCTTCCGATTTTTTGCTGACGTGCGGGCGGCTTGGCGAACATTTTAGTATCACAGCCGAGATAATCAAGGACACGACTTGCAAGCTCGGTATTATCACGCTCAAAATCGCCGGTGTCACGGTATCGAAAGCAGGGTGAATTTTCCCTGATTATGCCCTCCTTTTCCCTTGTTATTTCTTCGATTGTATTACCTAAAAAATCTGTATGGTCAAGAGAAATCGAGGTTAAAACGGAGCACACATTTTCCTTTTCGACATTGGTGCTGTCGCCCTTACCGCCCATTCCGCACTCAACGACTGCGTAATCGACCTTTTCATCGGCGAAATATTTATACATTACGGCTGTCAAAAATTCAAATTCCGTACATTCGTTATCCTTATAATCGCTGATATATCTGGCAAAATCCGCTTTGCCGATATATTCGCCGTTAATTTGAATTTGCTCACGGTAATCGAAAATCCACGGAGAAGTGAAAAGCCCGACCTTAAAGCCGTTTGCTTCAAGCGAGCAAGCGATATAATTAGCAACCGTTCCTTTTCCGTTCGTTCCTGCGATATGGACAATTTTAATTTTGTCCTGGGGATTATCCATTTTTTCAAGCAGGGCAGAAATACGGCTAAGCCCCGGCTGAATACCGAGGCTTAGCTTTTTTGTTATATAATCAAGCGACTGATTATAGTTCATTATCCGATTTCCTCAATTGAGCTTTTAATCTGTGCGATTTTTTCAACGAGCTTTGCGGCGTCCTCACGGTTTTGAGCTACAACCTTTTCGGGCGCTTTGTTCACAAATCCGGGATTATTGAGCTTCTTATTTATAAAGTCTAACTTATCCTGTGCGGCGGCAAGCTCCTTTTCAAGACGCTTTTTCTCTGCTTCAAAGTCAATAAGGTCACCCATAGGGATATAAACCTTTGCGTCATTCGTAATGATAGTTACAACATTATTCAATCCGTCAAAGGCATTGCCCTGAACCTCGACATCACTTGCCGAAGCAAGACGAATAATAAACTCTGCGCCGGCTTTGAACACGTCAACGTCGGCTGTTTCAACATAAACCTTTGCTTTCTTTGACGGAGGTATATTCATTTCGGCTCTACGGTTACGAATTGCACGAATGGCAGTCATAACCTTTTGGGTTTCCTCTTCCTCCGTCTTGAAGTTAAGGCTTTCGTCATAGTTGCACCAAGCGGATACCATAATGCTTTCTTCATTATGAGGAATAGCCTGATATATTTCCTCGGTAATAAACGGCATAAAGGGGTGAAGCAGCTTCAAAATGTAGGTAAGAACGAAAACAAGAACTGCCTTGACGTTTTCCTTTGCCTGCTCATCGTCACCCTGCAATCTGATTTTTGCAATTTCGATATACCAGTCACAGAAAATATCCCAAATGAAATCATAAAGCTTTTGTACTGCGATACCGAGTTCATATTTTTCAAGGTTTTCGGTTACTTCTTTGGCAAGAGTATTCGCCTTTGAGATAATCCATTTATCGACAGTTAAGAGCTCATCCGGAAGACCGTTATACTCATAATCCTCGCCGAGATACATCATAACGAATCTTGCCGCATTCCAAAGTTTGTTTGCGAAGTTACGGGAAGCCTTTACCTTTTCGTCGGAGAAGCGCATATCGTTTCCCGGAGAATTACCTGTTGCAAGAGTAAAGCGAAGTGCGTCTGCTCCGTATTCGTCGATAATTTCAAGCGGATCAATACCGTTTCCGAGAGATTTGGACATCTTCCTGCCCTGTGCGTCACGAACAAGACCGTGAATTAAAACGGTATCAAACGGCGCTTTATCGGTATATGCAAGACCGGAGAATATCATACGAGATACCCAAAAGCCGATAATATCATAGCCTGTAACGAGGGTATTTGTAGGATAATACTTCTTCAAATCCTCGGTTTCCTCGGGCCATCCGAGAGTTGAGAAAGGCCAGAGTGCAGAAGAAAACCAAGTGTCGAGAGTGTCGGGGTCTTGCTCAATATTCTTTGAGCCACACTTTGAACAGGTGCAAACATCGTCCTTTGATACAGTCGTTGCACCGCAGTCGTCGCAATACCACGCAGGGATTCTGTGTCCCCACCAAAGCTGACGGGAAATACACCAATCGCGAGTGCCGTTCATCCAGTTCATATAGTTCTTTGTAAAGCGTTCGGGAACAAATTTAATCTCGCCCTTTTCAACGCTTTCAACAGCGGGCTTTGCAAGCGGCTCCATTTTTACAAACCACTGCTTTGATACCATCGGCTCAATATTTGAGTGGCAACGGTAACAGGTTCCGACCTCGTGTGCAAGAGGCTCGATTTCCTTTATATATCCGCCTGCTTCAAGATCTGCAACAATAGCCTTACGTGCTTCAACGGTAGTCATACCTGCATATTTTCCGCAGTCTCTTACAACAGGCTCATTTTGAGTAGCCTTTCCGCTTGCAATGATTTCGTCGGCTATTGCCTTTTCCTTTGCACCGGTAAGATGTCCGTCGTAAGTAAAGGTACGAACTATGGGAAGATTGTGACGAAGACCAACTTCAAAGTCGTTAGGGTCGTGGGCAGGAGTGATTTTTACAACGCCTGTTCCCTTTGTCATATCTGCGTGCTCGTCGCATACAATCGGGATTTCAATATCCAAAAGCGGCAAGATAACGTGACAACCATGAAGATGAGCATATCTCGGATCGTCGGGATTTATTGCAACGGCAGTATCACCAAGCATCGTTTCGGGTCTTGTTGTTGCAAGCTCAAGCTTTTCGCCCGTTTCCTTAACAGTATAGAGCAAATGCCAGAAATACGAATCCTTCGATTCATATTCAACCTCAGCGTCGGAAATGGAGGTATTGCAATGAGGACACCAGTTTACCATACGGTTTCCTCTGTAAATCAGTCCGTTATCATAAAGCTGACTGAAAACGGTGCGAACGGCATTTGAGCAACCCTCGTCAAGAGTAAAGCGTTCTCTGTCCCAATCGCAGGAGGAGCCCATTTTTTTGAGCTGTTCTATAATTCTGCCGCCGTACTGCTCCTTCCAAGCCCAAGCACGCTCAAGGAATTTTTCTCTGCCTATCTGCTCCTTTGTTATACCCTCTTTACGCATTGCCTCAACAATCTTTGCTTCGGTCGCAATTGAAGCGTGGTCGGTTCCGGGGAGCCAAAGAGTATTGTAGCCGTTCATTCTGTGGAAACGAATGAGAATATCCTGCAAGGTATTATCAAGGGCGTGTCCCATATGAAGCTGACCTGTGATATTCGGGGGCGGAATAACTATTGTGTAGGTAGGCTTATCGCTTTTTTCATCAGCGTGAAAATAGCCGTTATCCACCCAAAATTTATAAATCTTATCCTCAAACGAGGAGGGGTTGTACTGTTTTTCAAGTTCCTTTGACATAAAATCATCTCCTAATAAAAATAAAAATCCGTCTCCGACAATGAGACGAATTACCGTGGTACCACTCAAATTGCACACCGCATTATGCGATATGCCGCTTTATTCCTTAACGCGGAAAACGGACAGGACTACTACTGCTTCACCCTGTCGGCTCATAAGCTACCTTCACGCCATACGACTGTCGACTCTCACCTGCCGCCGACTCTCTGAAAGACAATTAACGCTACTCCTCTTAATCAAAGCCGTTATATATTTAATTCGCTAATATACTATCAAATCAAAGCCGATTTGTCAAGCAAGATTATATTGAAATTACGACGCTTTATGATATAATCTAAAACAGGAGGACTTGATATGACGGATATACTCGAAAAAATAATCAGCTCGGTACGAAGCGCCGGTGAAATATACAAGAGTGCGGGAGACGCGCTTGGTATAGAACAAAAAGGCTCAAGCGTTAATCTTGTTACAAGCTACGACAAGGAAATTCAAAGATTTCTTGAAAGCGAGCTAAAAAAAATCATACCCGAATGCAGAGTAATCGGCGAGGAGGGTGACGGCGAAAAGTCGGTCGGCGACGGCTACTGCTTTATTATTGACCCTATCGACGGCACAACGAATTTCATCAAGGGCTTTAAGCACAGTGCAATATGCGTCGGACTTGCAAAGGACGGCGAGCTGATAAAGGGCGTTGTTTATAATCCCGACGCCGACGAAATGTTTTATGCCGAAAAAGGCGGCGGCGCATATCTCAACGGCAGAAAAATTCAGGTTAGTGACTGCGATTTAGCGCACAGTCTTGTGTTATTCGGTACCTGTCCTTATGAAAGAGAGCTTGCAGAAAAAACATTTGAACTGACCGAAAGGATTTTCTACAAAGCAATTGAGGTTAGGCGAAGCGGCTGTGCGGCACTTGATATTTGCTATGTTGCGTGCGGCAGAGCCGATATGTATTACGAATTGATACTCCGACCGTGGGATTGGGCAGGTGCAACGGTTATTCTGCGTGAGGCAGGAGGAATATGCTCACTAACTGACGGTACAGATGTTAGCTTAAATGAAGTAAAATCATATTTATGCGCAAATCCGAAAAACATCAGGGAATTTTATGAAATATACAAGTCTTAATCAATATCTCAAAAACCGCTTCAGTACTAAAGTGTACAAAATCGCACTTGACGGCGGCTTTACCTGTCCGAACAGGGACGGCACTCTCGGTACACGAGGCTGTATTTTCTGTTCAAAAGGAGGAAGCGGTGACTTTGCAGAGAACAGAGCCTTGGACATAAAAACGCAAATTGAGCTTGGCAAGAGCAGAGTTTCAAGAAAAATCAAAGACGGAAAATACATTGCATATTTTCAGGCGTTTACAAATACCTACGCAAGTGTTGACAGGCTTGAAAGCCTATATATGCAGGCTATTGAGCACGAGGACATTGTCGCCTTATCAATCGGAACAAGACCCGACTGTCTTGGCGACGAGGTAATTGAATTGCTCGAAAGGCTCAACAAAATCAAGCCGATTTTTGTTGAATTAGGGCTCCAGACAATTCACGAGGATTCTGCCGAATACATACGTCGAGGCTACGAACTGAGCGTATACGACGACGCTGTAAGGCGGCTTCACAAGGCAGGGCTAAATGTTGTTACACATTTGATTATCGGCTTACCGAACGAAACAAAGGACGATATGCTCAAAAGCGTTGAATATGTATGCAGAGTTACAGACGGTATAAAGCTTCAGCTTTTACACATTCTCAAGGGTACCGACCTTGAAGCGCAGTATAACGACGGAAAAATCAAGGTTTTAACGCTCGACGAATACTGCGACATAATATGCGACTGCATAAAAATCATACCGAAAAACGTTGTTGTTCACAGGCTTACGGGCGACGGTGCGAAAAAGGATTTGATTGCGCCGTTGTGGTCGGCAGACAAAAAGAATGTTTTGAACACACTTAACAAAAGAATAAACGAGATACAGGAGAAATGATATGCTAAAACAATCGCTTATTGCAAAAACTCAGGGAAAAGCGAACGACAACCAAGTAGTTCAAATAGGCGACGTAAGAATTACCGTTCTTACGCCGAGGCTTATCAGAGTTGAAAAAGGCGGTTTTACGGATTTGGCAAGCTACGCAGTTTGGTTTCGTAAATTTGACGCGCCGAAATTCAAATCCGAAAGCAAAGGAAAGATAATCACGGTAGAAACAAGTGAGGTTATTTTTACCGTAAAATCCGGCAAGCCGTACAGTGTTTACTTCAAGGATACAAAGAAAACCGAATTATTCTCAAAGCAAAAAAATCTCAAGGGCACGAGAAGAACGCTTGACCAAACCTTCGGCAAGGTTAAGCTCAACGACGGGCTCATTACCGAGGGAGGTGCGTATCTCTTGGACGACAGCACTTCAATGCTTTTGGACGACAGCGGACATTTTGTTAAAAGGCAGGACGGTGCAAGCGATTACTATGCATTTGCATACGGCAAAAATTACAGAGAAACGATAAAAGCGTTTTATCAAATCAGCTCCCCTGCTCCGCTCATTCCCCGCTTTGCACTCGGCGTTTGGTGGAGCAGATACCACGCATACACTCAAAAGGAATATCTTGATTTAATGCAGGAATTCAAAAAGCGAGAAATACCGCTGACAGTTGCAACGGTTGATATGGATTGGCATTGGGTAAGAGATATTGACAAAAAATTCGGCGTTAAATACGGCGGCTGGACGGGATATTCTTGGAACAGCGAGTTGTTCCCCGACTACAAGGAATTTTTACAAAGGTTAAAGGACTACAACCTACATATCACATTAAATCTTCACCCTGCCGACGGCGTACACTCATATGAGGATATGTACGAGGATATGGCAAGGGCTGTCGGAATTAACCCTGAAACAAAGAAAAAGGTTGATTTCAAATGCGGCGACGACGATTTTTGGAACGCATATTTTGACGTTCTACACAAGCCGTATGAAAGGGACGGCGTTGACTTTTGGTGGATAGACTGGCAGCAGGGCGAAAAAAGTGACGTAAACGGACTTGACCCGCTTAACGCACTCAATCATTATCATTTTCTTGACAATGCCGAAAGCGGACAAATGCCGCTTATTCTGTCAAGATATGCAGGCTTAGGCTCTCACAGATACCCGCTCGGCTTTTCGGGAGACACGGCAATGAATTGGAGAGTGCTCGACTTTCAGCCGTATTTCACTTCAACCGCTTCAAACGCCGCATACTCTTGGTGGAGCCACGATATCGGCGGTCATCATATGGGCTACCGTGATGACGATTTATATATGAGATGGCTTCAGTTCGGCGTATTCTCACCCATTATGAGATTGCATTCAACGGCTATTGAACTGCTCGGCAAGGAGCCGTGGAAGTACAAAACAGAGGTTTACAGATATGCAAAGGCTTGGCTGAAATTACGCCACGCAATGATACCGTATATTTTCACAATGAACTACCGTACTCACGAGCAGGGCATTTCTCTTTGTGAGCCGATGTATTATTCATATCCCGAAATTGAGCAGGCATACAATGTGCCTAATCAGTATATGTTCGGAAGCGAATTAATGGTATGTCCAATAACCTCGCCTCAACACAAAAGTTTGAATATGGGAAGCGTTGAAGCGTGGCTTCCAAAGGGCAGATGGGTTGATATTTTTACAGGCAGAAGCTATACAGGTGAACAGGAAATTGTACTTTTCCGTGACCTTAATTCAATCCCTGTTCTTGCAAGGCAGGGTGCAATCATTCCGCTTTCACTCGACGAGGGCAACAGCGTAGATAATCCAAAAAGCCTTGAAATATGGGCATTTTCGGGTAACGGCACCTTTACTATGATTGAGGACAATTCAAAAACGGATTATGCAAACCACAGGGCAAAAACCGAATTTTCTATATCGTACTGCGATAATAAGGTGACCTTTACAATAAAGGCGGCGCAGGGCGATTTATCCGTAATTCCGAGCAGGAGAAATTACACGGTCAAAATCAAAGATTTGATTAAGGACGGAAAAAGCGTTGAATTTTCAATTGAAAACGCCGACATAACGCAGGATATCGTCTTTGAGCTTGACGGCGTAAAGCGTAAGCAAAACGAAAATCCGCACGATGAGGTAATAAGAATTTTATCCCGTTGGCAGGAAAAATCGAATAAAAAGAACAATGCCTACAAGCCGTTTGAGAATTTATACGGCGTTGACGAAATACGAAGCGCAAACAAAAAAGCAAGACTTCCGAAAGAGGTCAAGCTTGCGATTGATGAGATATTGAGTGTGTAAAAGCGTTTTTGATTGTATTGTTATGACGAACAATGCTCGTCGCTACGGTGTGTCGCATAAATGAAACGACTTCGTAATTATTCAAGATACCGTAGGGACGATTATCAATCGTCCGATTGAATCCCTCCACCGCAAGCGGTCCCCCTCCCTTTAACAAAGGAGGCTTATTTTTTTGAACACCAAGGCTCCTTTGTTAAAGGGAGCTGTCACGCCACTGCGTGACTGAGGGATTCAAGAACACAGGGCGCAGTGCCCTGTGTTCGGTGATATACGGCTTGCGGCGTGCTGTGGTTTGGGTGATTATAGTATCTTCTATCCCCTCAGTCGCTAATGCGACAGCTCCCCTTGATACTCAAATCAAGGGGAGCCTGATATTCAAGACGATGCGTTATTTTAACAACATAATTTTGTTTAATAAACTATTAGTAAAACAAGAAATTTATTTTCTTGAATTATAGTCATCGTTGATATTTTTGCTCCAGTCGGCAGTAATAGGTGCGCAGGCGCGGAAATTTGCAACAGTTTGCTCGACTGCATCATAAACAACGGCGGTACCCTGACTGTCGGCGTGATAGTTAACCGCCCTATCCTCGCTTATACCGTAGCGTTCGGCGGTTTCTACGGCGTCGATATTAGCGCCGATAAAGAGAAATTCCCAACCGTACTTATTCTTCTGACGTTCAATCATAGATTTAACCTTATCCGAGGAATAGCGACGGCTTGCGTTTTCGTAGCCGTCTGTCATAATAACAAACATTGTATGCTCGGGAACGTCCTCACGCCTTGCGTATTTATGAATATTTCCGATATGATGAATTGCACCGCCGATTGCGTCAAGAAGCGCAGTGCAGCCTCTTGTAAAATACTCGTTTTCGGTAAGCGGCTTAATGTTTTCAAGCTCTAATCTATCATGGATTACATCAATTTCGTGATCGAACAAAACTGTTGAAACGAAGCATTTTCCGTCTTGCTTTTTTTGTTTTTCAATAAGCGAATTGAAGCCGCCGATTGTGTCATTTTCAAGTCCCGACATTGATCCGCTTCTATCAAGAATGAATACTAATTCCGTGATGTTGTTTTTTGTTTTTGTCATAATAAAAATCTCCTTTAATGATATTTGTCTTTCAACTGACAAGCTCATTATAGGAGATTTTTTCGTTCATTTGGTCGCCTTGCAGGCGACAATTATTTTATGCGCCGAGCAAACTTTGGTCAAAGGCGAAAAGCGCCTCATTAATTTTGAATATATTATAGTTTTTGTTCTTAATAAAATATTCGATTATGACATCAAATTTATTGCTGTGAGACAGCGCAAAGCCGGCTTTCATAAGCATTTCCCTGCTCTCATCAAGCGAAAGCTCAAGTGCGATACAAAACGCAAGCACAGTAGGCTTACTCGGTTTATAATCGGGATTTAAACGAATCTTTGAAAACAACTTTCTGTCGATATTCGCCTTTTTATAGCACTCGCTGTCGGTCATACCGCTTTCGTCGATTTTGCGAAGCAGCATTTCGGAAAAGCTCTCGTCAAGCACTTCAACAAGACTGCTTAAATCCTCGTCGCTATCCGAAAGCGCCGCCGTCGGTGCAGTATAGCAGGTGCTTTGGGCACAAGTGTTTTTTCTCGAAAAGAAGCGCTCCTTTTCTGCAACGTAATTATCGTCAACATATTGTGCAATATCCGAAAACAGCTTACTGCCCGTTACAAGGGCTGATTTGTTAAACACAACAACATAGACGAGCATATCGTTTTTCATAAGAAAATCCGCAATTGTATCTACGGCAACCTTAAATGCCTCGTCCATCGGATAGCCGTACACGCCGCTTGAAATAAGAGGAAAAGCAACAGATTCGCAGTTATTTTCTTTTGCAAGAATAAGAGAATTTTTATAGCACGATTTGAGTAATTCCTTCTCGTTATTCATTCCGCCGTGCCACACGGGACCGACGGTATGAATAACATATTTTGATGGCAGGTTATAGCCCTTTGTAATCTTCGCTTCGCCGACATTACAGCCACCGAGTCCCCTACATTCTTCAAGCAAACCCTTGCCTGCGGCTTTATGAATTGCACCGTCAACGCCTCCGCCGCCCAAAAGCGTAGAGTTTGCGGCATTAACTATTGCATCACATTCGATTTTTGTTATATCGTTTCTGACAATTTGTAAAGGCACGGTATTTCAACCCTTTCATTAATGAGTTTTACTATTATTTACAATAAAAATATACATTAAAATGAAATAATTGTCAACGCCGCTAAATCGGAATAAACAGTATGGACAATTCAATAAAAGCGAAGTATAATATAAATATCAATCAAAAAGGAGTTAGAATATGATTTTTATAGAATATCCGAAATGCACTACTTGCAAAAAGGCGAAAAAGTGGCTTGACGACAGAGGTATTGAGTACACGGACAGACACATTGTTGAGGACAATCCGACTTTTGACGAATTAAAGACATGGTATGAAAAAAGCGGTTTGCCGCTTAAAAGATTTTTCAACACAAGCGGTTTATTATACAAGTCAATGGAGCTTAAGGACAGGCTTGCGACAATGAGCGAGAACGAACAGCTTACGCTTCTTGCAAGCAACGGTATGCTCGTTAAACGCCCGCTTTTGATAACGGACGAAGCCGTAATTCCGGGCTTTAGAGAAAAGGAATGGGAAAACGCAATAAACGAGTAGTTATATTTCTTATCCCCTCAGTCACTTCGTGACAGCTGTCTCACCTGCCGGTTCGGTCGGTGCTTCTGCAAAAATGCAGAGGTCTCCACCGGAGACCCGCACCCCTTACCATAAGGGGAGCCTAATGTTTAAGACGAAATGAACTTTTAACTTACAAACTAACTCTCCCCTTGATTTTCATATCAAGGGGAGCACTTATTTATTACAGTCGTAATTCGTCTTGCTTGCGTTGCTTATTGTTGTGAATTGCTATCGGGATAATACATCCGACTGTACCGCCGAGGAGCAAGCCGATTATCATAAAAAGCCACCACAAGGGATATTTTGATTTTTCTTCTGTTTCCTGCTCGGTTTGCGCAACAGGCTTTTCGGTTATATTTGTCGACACCGTTTCCTGCTTTGAATAGGAATTTCCGAACTCGTCTTCATAGGTTATTGTAACGGTTGCTTCGGTATCGCCGAGCGTTTTGCCTACTCGAATATTCAGCTTTGTGCTTTTTTGCTCGCCTGTCGGTATTTCGCCGACAAGAAGCGCACCGCCTGTTTGGAGATTATCATTTTCAAGAGTGATTATACAGTTTCGTATATTGCTTTTGCCGGTGTTCATCAGCGAAATATCCATAGTTTCGGTTTCGTCTGCGTATGATGTTTTGGGCAGGATAACGCCGCTGTATTCAAGGTCGACGGTCTGCTCGACATTCACTCTGACAATATCGCTTCCCGAATAGGAATTAAAGTATTCGTCCTCGTATTCACTCGACACGGTGAGCAAATGCTCGCCGATTTGGGAAACGCTCGAAGCGGTAAGCTCGATTTCCCATTTATATGTTGAATTCACGCCGATTTTTTCAACATATTTATTGGCGGAATTAACAGGCTTAATATCCCCGCTGTCATCGGTAACGAACAGCTTGATGTTGTAAATCGCCTTTGATTTTGAATAGTTTTTGAGCGTAACGCAAAGGGTAGTGCTTTCACCCGGCTTTACGCTTTTTTCTGTTTTCGCTTCGCTCACCATAAGGCGAGGAGTGGACATATTCTGCGTTGTTTCCTCCTCAAGAGCATAAGCGGTTGAGGTTAAGCCGAAGCAGATAATAAAAGTAAGAAGAAATGTAAATAGCTTTTTCATAGGTTGCCTTTCTTGTTAAGAATCCCTCAGTCACTTCGTGACAGCTCCCTTTAACAAGGGAGCCTAATTAGTTTAATTATAATTCCCTTATATTTTCTACAATACTGTTTTTCGTTTCGCGGCGAACGCAGATATAAAGATTAATCGAACAGGCTATGAACATCAAAAGCGTCATAGCAAGTGTAAGCCACGGATTAAAAGTCATATTCTCACCGTTATTAACGAAGATTTTATTATAGACCGTATAACCAATAAGGAACAAAATATACAAGCCGTAGCCAAGCAATATTCCGCTTGAGAACATTGAAAGCATTTGGTAGATATACGATTTTGTAAGCTCAAGCCGTGAAGCACCGACCGCTCGCAGAGTTCCGATTATGCGCTTATTTTCCCGTATTCTTGCAGAAAGCGAGTTATTAATTACGCTCGTACAGATTACAAAGCTAATTACGATTATCGAAAACAAGGCGGTGATAACTGCGTAATAGTTCTTTCTCTGCGACTGATTATGAGAATAATTCGAGGCTGCGTAGGCGTTATATTTTACTGCGTAGCTGTCAAGCTCATCCATAATTTCGGCGTCGGTTTCGTCGTCAAGCTTCATATCGGTATACATATAGAGCCTGCTATAATTAAGACCGGGATAGATTTTATCAATTCCGTCAACAGTGGTCAAAATTCCGAATGAATTATACATACCGATATCACATTCATCAAGAAGCTTTGGGCTGACGATAGCCGAAATTTTTGCGGTTTTTCTTTTTGCATCCGATACTTCGTCATAGTCAAGCTCTGAATTATATTCATACTCTGTAAAGTCAAAGGCAATCTCGTCTCCGACCTCAAACGGACACTCGGCAGTCAAAATTGAAGTATAGCCAAAATTCTTTTTACCGACCTTTTCGTCACAATTTACCGTGCTTCCCGTACCGTTTTTGTATACCCTTGCGACTAATTCAGCCTTTTGAGGAGCTACCAAAATTACCTCCTCGCCGGAATTTAATTTTTGAATATCAATATCAAGATTTGACGACTTTATCAGCTTATTTACGGTATCTGTACTGCAGCCTATTGCCTCGGTATGAAAAATATCGTTATCGACCTTCATCGCATTTTTGTTTTCATAATAATACTTATCGGGTTGTTTATTTTTTACATTATCGGCAAGCTCCTCGATTGACGAAGGTATCTGATCATTGTCGTTTATCAAGAAATCATCACCCGACATAACCCTGAAAAAGTCGTTAATTTCTTCAAATTCAAGATAACAGTCCTTTGTCTTTTGTGCGCTTATCGACGAGAAATAAGGCAGGTCGGAAATTGCAAGATAATCGGCTTGCGTTGCACCGCCACCGTTATAGAGCTCAAGAACATAATCATACGGCAATTTAGTGATATATTCGTCAACAGATTTTATCAGCGAAAAACCGACGCAGGAAAAAAGAATGGTTGCACAAAGTAGTATGCTGACTGCTATCCTGCTCGAACTATAAAGCTTCAAATTTCGCTTTGCAATATGAAATGCGGGGTTGAAGCTCCTTTTTGTTTTCACTTTTTTTACACGAGCCTTGCTTAAATTTCTTGTATTCCTGATTGCCTGCATAGGAGAGGTTTTTGAAGCGACAATCAAGGGAACAAAAGCCGACAGCATAACAACCACTAAATTCAACACCGCACCTGCAAGCAGGGCGTAAATACTGTGCGTCATTTTTGCATTTTCATTCAGAATACCGATTAGCACACGGACGATACCGTAGGAAATTGCAAGGCTTACGGGTACGCAGATAAGCGTAATAATCAGCGCTTCCCTGCCGTAAATTTTTATTATCTGCCGTCTTGTTGCGCCGACTGCACGAAGCATACCGATTTGCTTTCTTCGTTCCTTGAGATTCGTATTAAATGAGTTTACTATTGCAACGCAGCAGGCGAAAATCAAAACAACGAGTACATAAAACAGATAATCTCCGCCGGAGAACAAATAACCAAGCGAGCTTACGCCAACGATATTATGTCTATAGCCCATACTGTTGGACTCATAATCGGGAGCGACTTCATTCAGATACTCATAAAACGCCTGCTCATCTTTATTGCTGTCGAAATGCTCAATATACGCACTCACCTTTTCCCTGCCGCCGAGCTCGGCTTTTGTATTATCCGCAACAAAAACGGCAGGAATAAGAGTGTCGTAATCGTCTTTTTCAGTCGATACATACGAAACATTGCTCTTTTTATCGTTAAGAATACCGACAAGCTTATATGATTTTTCAACAGGCTTCAGGTAGCTCGATGAATTTTGAACATCTAATGTAAGCGTTATTATGTCGCCTATTTTTGCATTACGATAGCCCAAGCGAACAAGTGCGCTTTTTTCTACGGCTATTTCGTTTTCGCCTTTCGGATATTCGCCGTCAACGAGCGACATATAGGAAAGCTCCTTTGCCTTATCGTCAAGCCACGAAACGCTTGAGCCTAAATGCTTTTCGTCCTCGTTTGAATAAGCGTAGCCTATTGTGTAGCAAAGACCGTAGCCGTTGATATAGCTGTTTTCGTAAGCTTCGTTATACTGCTCGGCGGTTAGGTCTTCGGAGTATATAATGCTATTTTGATTACCGTATTTTTGCCTATATTCTTCAACCCTCGTTTCGTTTGCGCTGAACAGAAAGAATGTTACGCTTGACGAAAATATCATAGCAAGAATGATGCCGATAATCATTATTGTATATTGCTTTTTGCGTTGCTTCAAATTGCCCAAAGCAATATCGTTTACGGTTAAATGCTTTTTCATTTTTTGCCTTTCTTGTTAAGAATCCCTCAGTCACGCAGTAGCGTGACAGCTCCCTTTGACAAGGGAGCCTAATTTGGATAAAATTGAGACTAATAGTATCGATTATAGTTCTCGAATGTTTTCGACAACGCTGTTTTTTGTTTCCTTTCTTATTTTCAGCCAAAGGTTGATCGAGCAAATAACAACTGCGCATACAACAAAGACTATTGCAACAAGAGGATTAAAATACATCTCAAGCGTTGAGGCTTTGATTTTTGAGATAATCGAAAGGACAAGATACCCAATACCAAAGGTACAAAGTCCTATACCGACGCCCCACATAAGCATTGACAAAAGCTGATAAATATAGGTCTTTACAAGCTCTTTTTCGTCGGCGCCGACTGCACGAAGCGTTCCGATTTTCTGCTTACTGTTTCTTATATCTGCGCTGATTGTATTGTTGATTATCGAAATCGAAATAACAAACAACAGGACGATAACCGAAAGCATAACGATAACGGTTTTGTTCGCCTCTTCTCTTTGCGACTGTGCAAAGCCGTAGTTAGAGGTGTAGGCGCCTTGGTCAACATTTGAAGTAATTTCTTTCAAATCGTCGACAACCGCTTTGTCAACTTCATCGGTACAGCTTGTGTTAAGATTGCAGTAAAGCTCCTTATACTTAATGTTCGGAATGAGTGAATTAATAACATTATGGGTGGTAAGCACCGTTAAACGAGCACCGCCCAGAAAATCATCGCCGTTTATTATTGCGCCGATTTTTACCTTTTTCTTTATTACCTCGGCATTATCGGGAATTATGGAATTATATATATTGTAGCCCTCGGGGTCTGTCGGCTCGTCGGCAATAATTACGCCTATTTCCATTTCATCTCCTGCGTGAAAATCGCAGGTATCCGTAAAAAAGCAGTTTTCTTTGTCGACATACTCGTTATACGCCGTTCTTAATCCGCCGTAATTACTCGAATCATAATACATACCCACCTTACTCGGTGCGTAAAGTATTATTTCTTCACCCGAAATAACTTTCTCAACATCAATTTTTCCGTCATATACATACTGCTTCAGGCTGTTCAAATACTGCTCGTCATAGGATAAAAGCTCCGTTGTAATATAATCGCTGACATTAAACAGAGAATTCATTTTTTCCGTATCAACGCTGTTGTAGTTGTTTTTTTCGGAAAACAAAGCCTGTCTGTAATTCGTTTCATTTACATCTCCTTCTGCGTAATTATCATAGTCAAAATGATAATTATCGGAAACGAGCTTTCTGTAATCTGAAGTATCCGACGGTACAAGCAGATTTACTCTTCCCTCTTTGTATCCGGTACATTCGCCGATATACTCGTTATTCATAACAGTTTGCTTATCATTCTCGGAAAAGCCAACATTGTCGCTTTTGAAATTCACGCCCGAATGAGAGGTCCACGAGCTTAAACGCAAGATATAATCACTATCAAGAGAATAATAATTGTCTACGCTGTACGAATACCAAGAAAACGCAAAGCCGCCTGCAACGATGGAAATAATCAATATAATGCTGACGGTTATCTGCTTACCCTTACTGAAGGTTAGGCTTCGCTTTGCAATCAGCTTTGAAACATCAAAGGTTTTCTTTGTTTTTATACGCTTTTTATTGAATCTTCTTGTATTTTCGATATTTCTTATTGCCTGCATCGGAGTTATTCTTGAAACAGAAGCAAGAGGAATTAATGCAGAAAGCATAACGCTTGCATTGCAGAAAAGAACCGAAAGCAAGAGCGCCCAAATATTTAGCTCAAAGCTATAACCGTCACCGAGGAAATGCATAATCGCTTTGACAATTAATGCGGACAACAGGCAGGCAACGGGTGTTGAAACGATACTGATAACAAACGCTTCTCTTGCAAAAATTTTGACTATCTGTCTTTTTGTTGCACCGATTGCGCGAAGCAGACCGATTTGCCTTTTGCGTTCGTTCAAATTTGCGTTAAAGGCGTTTATGATAATAATGCACGAGGCGAGCATCAGCACAGCGACTATGATAATCAAAAATACAATTTGATACACTATATCGTAGGTGTCACTGTCGTTTGTGTGATAAATCGCATTGTTAGAAAATGTTGCTATCGGATTTGCGGTTGTCGTATATTCGATAGAAAGCAAATAATCCTCAAGCTTTTTGTAATTACTTTCGGTTTCACGATTGTCGTAATATCTCGCATAGCAGGTAAGACCTTCCCTGCCGCCGAGCTCAACTGCCGTATTTTTGCACACAAATGCGCACGGTACGCCGTCCATATTAACGCCGCTTGTAAAGCTGATATAAGGCGCTTTGTTTTTGAGTATGCCGACTAATCTATATGTTACCGAATGTGAATTATCGAGCGTCTCGTTGCCGTTTTGGGTTTTAAGATTTAAGGTTATATAATTCCCTACACTCGCATTAACGCCGAGCTTTGAAAGTGCCATTTTTTCAACGGCAATTTCGTTTTCCACGCTCGGCATTTTACCCTCAATAAACTGTGGATTGGCAAGTTCCTCGGCTGTATCGTCAAGCCAGCCGACGCACACGCTGTCGAAGTATTCGTCATCAGTACTGTTCAGCAAGCCGAGAATATGAGCATAGCCGGATTTACCCAATACCTTACTGCTTTTTGCGTTTTCAATATGATTTTCGGTTACACTCGTCCAAATAACGCTTTGCTTTCCGAGGCGTTCATTACGCATTTCAACGGTTGAGCTATATATCGACGAGGCTAAAAAGGTCACGCTCCCTGAAAACACCATTGCAAGAATGATGCCGATAATCATTATTGTATATTGCTTTTTATGCTGCCTGAGATTACCGAATGCAAGGGTATTTACGGATAATTTTTTCTTCATTTTATCACACCGTGCTTTGTATCGGCTACGATTGAGCCGTCTTCTATTGTCAATATTCTGTCTGCCTGCTCGGCAACGCCCAAATCGTGAGTAACGAGAATAAGCGTAACGCCAAGCTCGGCGGCGGCAAATTTAAGAAGCGAGAGCACCTCACGTCCGCTTTTTCCGTCAAGATTGCCTGTCGGCTCGTCCGCAAAAAGAATTGACGGCTTATTTGCAAGCGCACGTGCAATGGCAATTCTCTGCTGCTGACCGCCTGAAAGTGCGCTCGGCAAATGCTCAAGCCTATCGCCTATTCCGAGCATTTTAATTATTTTTTCGATATACTGCTCGTCTGTCTTTTTATTATCAAGCATAATGGGGAGCAAGATATTCTCATATCCCGTCAGCTCGTTTACAAGATTATACGCCTGAAACACAAAGCCGAAGCGTCTGCGCCTTAATATAGAAAGCTGATTATCATTATAGTCGCTGAGCTTTTTATCGGCATATGTAACGAAGCCGTCTGTCGGATTTTCAAGCGAGCTTAAAAGGTGTAAAAACGTTGATTTACCGGAGCCGGACGGTCCTGTTATTGCACAGAACTCACCCTGCTCAAACTCAACGCTGACATTGTCAACCGCTTTAATAACATTCTCTCCGCTGATATATTCCTTTGTTAAATTCGTACAGGAAATAATATTCATATCAAACACTCCTTTTGTTTTTTCATTTTAGGGTAACGGTAATAATCCGAACCCGTCAAAATGCAGTATTAAAGCGATATTTGTCGCTTTCGCTGTTGCCTTGCGTCAGCAAGGCTGCCATCTCAAGACGCCAAATCTCATCTTTACTCCAAGCATTTTTGATGCTTTGCAGTTTATCGTGTGCAGATTTGGTCTTAATCAAGGCAAAAACGCAGTTAATCCTTTCGGATTAACGAGTATTTTAACAAAGAGTAAGGGCAATATCTGCCACGATAAACCGTGGCTCGGGTTATTACCGTTACCCTAATAATAACAAACCAACCTTGCAATAATCTTACATTAAAATTAAGAATTCGTAAGGTTTTGAAAATATGTTTGTTTTCAAACAAATTCGTTGACAAAACGTCAAACTGATAGTATAATATAAATAAACAAGGAGCTATCCGACAGACGGTTAACTCCCAATATGAACTAAAAAATTAGTCGCAAAGTTGGTAGCTGGGCGACTAATTTTTATTTATATCGTAATATATCCGTCGATGTGGGGCAGGCAGATGATGACGCTCAAGCCGTCATTTGTATTTTCCGCAGTAATTGTGCCATGGTGCTTTTCCACTATGGCTTTTGTTATTGCAAGACCTATGCCGGCGCTGTTTGGATTTGAATTATCTGCTCGATGAAAGCGGCTGAAAAGCTTGGGCAAATCCTCATTCGATACGCCACCGCCGTTGTCTCGAATACAAATATTAGTAGACTTTTCGCTGTCCTGAATAATAATTTCAACGCTTCCGTCATCGTTTGTATGCTCGCTGGCGTTTTTTACTATATTTGCAATAGCCTCGTACATCCATTCTTTGTCGATACGAAGCAGACTGTCGCCCGACACTTTATAATCCTTTTTCGGAAACATCACACGAAACTCGCCGACAATTTCATTTGCAAGCTGCAACATACTTTCAGGCTGAAAGTCCATAGTATAGCAGTCGCTCTTGATTTTTTCAAGGCGGATAATCTTGTAGATAAGCTGCTGTGTTTTTTCGATAAGTGCAAGCTTCTTTTGGGCATATTCGCTTTTTGACGACTCGTTATCAAGCTCAACATAAAGTTTCAAGGCGGCAAGCGGAGTTTTCAGCTGATGGGATATATCACTGATAAACTGTGTATTTTGCTTCGACTTCCTTTCGGTATTGCTTTGCTCAAGGCGGTACTTGTCCTGCATATCGCAAACGGCATTATGCAGTGACGAAAAATGATTATCCCGTGTGCTGAATTCGATAGGCGTTTCGTTGTCAACAAACGCTTCAATGCTTTTTGTAAGATTGTCCGTATCTTTATGGATTTTTCTGTTTTGATAAAATAAAAACGCGCAGACAGCAAGCAAAGCAAGTATTATAATACATAGTATCAATGTCAAATTCAAGCTCAATCCTCCCATCTGTACCCTACTCCGCGAATTGTTTTTATATGGTGTGCGCCGATTTTTTCACGAAGTCGGCTGATATGAACGGAAAGAGTATTATCGTCGATAAAGTCGCCTGCATCGTCCCAAATATTTTGGAGCAAATTGGCACGTGTTACAATTATACCGTTATTGCGAATTAAGGAGGACAAAATCTGAAATTCGGTTTTTGTAACAAAAACAAGCTGACCGTCCTTTTTCACCGTCATATTCGATGTATCGACAACCAAATCAGAGCTTCTTATTACAGAATCATTGTTCCGTCTTATGAGCGCACGGACTCTCGACATAAGCTCCAAAAGCTTAAACGGCTTTGTTACATAATCGTCACCGCCGCAATCAAGTCCTCGAACAATCTGTATTTCATCGTCACACGCAGTCAAAAAGAGAATAGGAATATTAATCCCCCTTTGACGAACGATTTGGCAAAAATCAAAGCCGTTACCGTCGGGCAGCATAACATCAAGAACAACGAGGCTGAAGCTGTTTGCGATTTGCTCCCAAGCCTGTGTTATCTTTGTACAGGCGGTAACCTCATAACCCTCTTTTTTGAGCATTTCGCACAAACCGTCACGCAAAAATTCGTCATCTTCAATTAATAAAATTCTGTTTCCCATAATATCACCGATTACATAATACCAAAAATCACACTCTCGTTCAACCTCAAAAGTCTTACAAATCGGTAAGAAAAACAAGATAGGTACTTTCCTCTGTCTTATACCCTGTCATACATTACACACTTTCCACCGGTTTAATATAGTATGGAGTGCACATCCCTATACCACCACCGGTGCAGGCGAAAATGAAAAGATTAATGGAACACAGGGAACCGTCTCCTGTGCACACCCAATATACTCACAGGCTCCCCTGTCGAAATGAAATTAAGGAGATTGTAATGCTATGTTCAGTATTCTTATTATTGAAAATGATTTGAAGGTTCAGGAGCTTTTACGACTCGCTTATGGTTTTGCTTCCTATCGGCAGAAAGACAGTTGAATTTGTACTCTCTCAAAAGGAGTTTCAAATACTCTTCTTACTGCTCAACTATCCGAACAGGATTTTTTCACGCCAACAAATTATAAATGAAATAAAAGAGGCTTGACCTATATCTTGGTCAAACCTCTTTTTTTGGAGCTGATAGTCGGATTCGAACCGACGACCTGTTCATTACGAGTGAACTGCTCTACCTACTGAGCCATATCAGCGTTAATGCAATATTAAATTATCAAGCCTCGTCCAAAAGCTCCAAAAGAGTTTGAAGCACATATTCGACTGAGGATTTACGGACTTGGTTGCGACCGATTTCGCCGAACTGCTTTGTATAAGTAACAGTTTGTCCGTTAATACAAAAGCCGAAGCAAACCATACCTACGGGCTTTTTTGCAGTACCGCCTCCGGGACCTGCAACGCCTGTTATACCGACTCCGACCTCGCTGCCTGCGGTCTTGCATACGCCCTTCGCCATTTCGTAGGCGACTTCCTCGCTCACAACTCCGTGTGACAGGATTGTATCGGCGTTTACACCCAAAAACTTCATCTTTGCTTCATTAGCATAAGTCACGAACGAAACGTCAAGCACCTTGGAGGCGTTAGTCACGTTGACTATTGTACCACAACACATACCTCCTGTGCAAGACTCTGCGAAAGAAATATGAAAATTTTTTTCAATAAGCCTGTCTACAACCTGTTCTTCCAAAGCCATTTTATCACCAAAAGTCTAAATAATCAATATATTATTCAATATTATTTTGAATTTTTGCAGCAGTAAGCGTATTTTTCATAAGCATTGCGATAGTCATAGGACCTACGCCGCCGGGCACGGGAGTGATATAGGAGCATTTTTCCTTTACATCCTCGAAATCCACGTCGCCGCAGAGTTTTCCGTTCTCGTCTCTATCCATACCTACGTCAATTACAACTGCGCCCTGCTTTACCATATCGGCTTTCACGAATTTTGCTTTTCCGACAGCGGCAACAAGAATATCAGCATCGCTTGTAATTTCGCTCAAATTCTTAGTTTTTGAATGAGTAATTTCAACAGTTGCATTTTCGTGAAGCAAGAGCATTGCCATAGGTTTGCCGACAATATTTGACCTACCCATAACAACCGCCTTTTTCCCCTCAAGCTCAACACCTGTTGAATGGATAAGTTCCATAACTCCGGCAGGTGTACAAGGCAGGAAGTTATAGTCGCCTATCATAATTGCGCCGACATTCACCGGGTGAAATGCGTCAACATCCTTTATAGGGTCAATACGGTTTATAACCTCTTTATCGTCAAGGTGCGACGGTAACGGAAGCTGACACAGAATACCGTTTATACTGTCATCGTTATTAAGCTCGTCAATAAGTGCATTAAGCTCCTGTTGTGTAGTATTTGCATCAAGGGCATATTTTACACTGTGAAAGCCACATTCCTCGCAGGCTTTTTCCTTGTTTCTTACATAGACCTGCGAAGCGGGGTCGTCGCCGACGATAATTACGGCAAGACCGGGAGTAATACCCTTTTTTTTCAAAGCCTCACATTCGAGCTTTACTTGGTTTTTTACATTGAGAGCAACCGCTTTTCCGTCGATAATATTCATAATCAGTTTTCCTTTTTCCTTTGCTTTTCTTCCTTTTTTGCCTTTCTCAACTTTGCTTTTTCTTCCTTTTTGGCAAGTGCCTCCTGCTTTGCAGCTTTGTTTGCATCCTCAAGAGCGTCTAAATCGTCAAGCACCAACGCCTTGGGCAGCTTATTATTTTTGCACCTTATCATAAAGTAGATAAATGCAACAAGTGCGACAACTACGATAATTGCCGACAAAAGCTGGGACACGCGAATTGAAGTATTACCGATATAAAGCGAATCGGTACGAAGTCCCTCAACTATCATTCTCTCCGAGCCGTACAAAATGCCGTAAAGCATAAAAATTTCGCCCTTGAATTTTCTGAAATACGTCACAACGATATGAAGCACTAAAAACGACAACAGGCACCAAACGCTTTCGTAAAGAAACGTCGGGTGAACGCTTGTATTCGGGTCAACGTTCATTCCCTTTTGAGCCAAAAGCTGAGCAGACTGCTCCAAGGTATCGTGGATTTTAGGCGACCACATACGAAACAACGCCGTGTCCGTATTACTTCCGAATGCCTCTTGATTGAAGAAATTGCCCCATCTGCCGATACCCTGTCCTATCAAAAGACCGAGTGAGCCGAGGTCAAGTAGATTAAAATAATCAATCTTTCCGACCTTACAACCGATAGCCGCACCTATCAAGGCGCCGATTATTCCGCCGTAAATTGCAATCCCGCCGTTCCAAATAGCAGGAATTTCGTTTAGATGCTGTGAATAATAATCCCATTCAAACGCAACATAATACAGTCTTGCACATACAATGCCGAAAAGCGTTCCCCAAATAAGAACATCGGTCATTCCGTCAAGGCTCATTTTCCACTTATAAGCCTTTCGTCCTCCGTATAAAACGGCAAGTGCAAAGCCGAAAGCAATAATAAGCCCGTAAAAATGAATTTCATATCCGAATATGCTGAATGCAACGCTCGGCAAATCGAAGCTTATTCCGAGACCGTCGAAATACACACGGGTAAAATCCGACACAACCATTCCCCCAAATCAGTCAAAAATAATAACGCATATACTATACCACAAACAAATTGAAATTTCCACAATAAATTACAATAAAATGTAAAGCAATGCCAAAATCAACTTATTATCGGCACCCTCCTTTGTTAAAATAAGGATAAGCGCGAGTAAAAGCGCCGTAGTATTGTCGTTTTCGTTGTCATTTGAAAACAACGACGTTACTATATCTCCGACAAAACCTAAATCGAATGAGGGTGATTTTTTTGACGGCGCAGCCTGAGGGTTTATGTTTTGCGTTTGTTTTGTATTGTGTGACTGATTATTCAGATTATGATTACTATCGGCTTCTTGAACATAATTTTTTGCACGACGGCGCATTTCTTCAACTCTGCGCCTTGCGTCGTTTATATCGTTACTACTGTACTCAGGCATCAAAACAGCTCTTTCAGATATGGCAGAATTTCAAAAAGCTTCAAAACACGCAATGCTTTATCGGCTTTTTCCTGCGATTGCTCGGATAAATGCGGCTTCAAGGCTATTATCAGGTCTTCGTTTTTGGAAGAGGTATTATTCATTTTGTCTATAATTGATTTTGCTTTGAGCATCATATTAAGCTCGGACTGTGATAAATTAAAGCCCGACAGCAAATTTTGGGAATTGTTCTTCGGTTGAATCTGGTTATCATTAGGCGTACCTTGGTTAGAATCGCCCAAAATAGACGAGGCAACGCCCTTTAACATTTGAATATCATCATCGGACAGAGAGGAAATTATATCATTTATATTATCCATAATTAATCCTGCTTATTCATCAGCTTTTGCAAAAGTGACTTTGCTTCGGGAGTATCAAGGAGCCTTTGGGTTGCTGACTTATCGGAAAGAACCTCTTTGAGCTTTTGTGACGCCTGAGGCGAGAGCTTTTTGTCAATAAAATCATCAACGGTTCCGTTTTCAACAGATTTTTTAAGCTCGTTTATATCACTTTGATTAAGATTTTTCATTGCAAATACAACCCTTTCATTATATAATTACAATATAGAATATGACTTAAGGGATGTGAATATGAATGAGATTGGTTGTTTTTTCCGACAGTCACCGAAGGGTTTCAAGTGTACTTGAAATTTTTGAAAGACACAAGGACAATGCAGATTTATTTATTTTTTTAGGAGACGGAAATGACGATGTCGACGAAGCGCTGATGGTATATAAAGACATCAAAATAGAGAGAGTCAGCGGCAACTGTGATTTTTACAGTATGTTTCCGTCAGTAAAGGTTATAGATTTCGCAGGCAAAAAAATAATGTTTACTCACGGTCATCCATACTACGTTAAGCACGGATACAGCGACATTGAGCGTGAAGCAAGATCGGTAAAAGCTGATATTTGTCTTTTCGGTCACACGCATTTACCGTATATTGAGCATAAGGACGAAATTTATTTTGTTAATCCCGGCTCATGCAGAGACGGTGTTTATGCGATAATAGATATTGAGCCATCCGGAATTATGGCATACCACACGACAGTATAATTACTTTACAAAAAATAACCGTCAAAGCTGATATTTTGACGGTTGATTTTTTACAAATTGTGTAAAGCATTTTACTTTACAATAAGCAATAATGTGGAAAAAGCGGTGGAAAATATGTAAAAGTCGCATAGACAGGCTATCAGTTTTGTGGAAAAGCCGGTGGAAAGTGTGCAAAATGTAAAGCAAATCACTTTCATAGCACAAAAATCAAAAATTACAAATAGTAATCTTACCTTTCAGCATATACATATATGTAAAGTAAAATAACATTACAAAAACGGACTGCAAAAAACAGTCCGTTTTTTCAAATATGTAATATAAATTACTTTTTGAAGAATGATACGATATCGTTAAATGAATCGTCGTCGTTTGAAGTAAAGCTTGATGCAGGAGCAACAGGAGCTTCAACAGGAGGTTCAACCGGCTTTGAAGCAGTTGTTGACTTAATAGGAGCACCCGGACCCTCTTCACCAAAACGAGTAGCGATAACAGTAATAATCATCTCGTCCTCAAGAGACTCGTCGAAGTTTGCACCCCAGATGATTTCACAATCAGGATGAACTGCTTCCATAACAACGCTTGATGCTGCGTCGATTTCTTCAAGACCGATATCGTTAGAAGCGGTGATATTAAGAAGAACACCGCGAGCGCCGTCGATAGAGGTTTGAAGAAGCGGAGAGGAGATAGCCTGCTGTGCGGCAACCTCTGCCTTGTCCTTACCCTTACCGTGACCAACGCCCATATGAGCATAGCCTGCATCCTTCATAATCTCTGTTACATCGGCAAAGTCACAGTTTACAAGTCCTGTTGCGTTTACAAGGTCTGAAATGCTCTGTACACCCTGACGAAGAACGTCGTTAGCAATTTCAAAAGCATTGAGCAATGTAATCTTTTCTTTAGAAACGAGCTTAAGATTTTCGTTCGGAATTACCATAAGTGAATCAACGTGCTCTGCCAATTCATTGATACCCTCTTGAGCCTGCATCATTCTGCGCTTACCCTCGAAAGCAAATGGAGTTGTAACAACACCGACAGTCAAAATGCCCATTTCCTTTGCAATCTTTGCTACAACAGGAGCGGCACCTGTACCTGTTCCGCCGCCCATACCGGCAGTAATGAATACCATTTCACAGCCCTGAAGTACATCTGTGATTGCTTCCTTTGATTCCTCTGCGGCTTTCAGTCCAACCTCAGGTCTTGCGCCTGCGCCTCTGCCCTTTGTTGCTTTTTCACCGATTAAAATCTTATGAGTTGCTGTTGATTTATTAAGAGCCGGCTTATCGGAGTTAACTGCTACAAACTCAACGTCCTTTACATTGCACTTTACCATGCGGTTTACTGCGTTTCCGCCGCCGCCTCCGACACCGATTACCTTGATAGATACAACCTTGTTATCATCCACGTCAATTTCATATCTTCCCATTCTTTTATTCTCCTTATCAATGTATTAGTTAGTCTGCACTGTTTGGGTTAGTGCCACTTCATTTGATATTGTAACAGTTTTGTAACCGCTTTGCAATACTTTTTATGAAATATTCTAAATATTTTTTCCAATGTTTTATGATATAATTATAAAATCATTGTTTAATTTGCATAATTTATACGAATTGTAGTTGATTTTGAAAGTATTTTTACTTTACAGATAAGGTTACAAATCGTAATTTAATATATTTTACATTTTCTTATTTTTGTTCTGTAAAGTAAACCTGCTTTCCACCAATTGAAGTCATAGTTCCCTCTGCCTGCGGATTTACTTCATTTAGCTTTTCAATAGCCGTCAAAGCAGAATAAACCTTGTTTTCTGCATCATTTATCTCACCGATTTTGATAATTATTCTGTTTTCGTATACAAGGTAATTGCTCAAATTGCTTTCGGAGTAAATCGCAGTTACCTCATCAAGCTTTAGGTTATTCACGACAGCCATCAGCTTTTCGACGTTATCAACAATATTCTCGTCGGTAAACTCTGCTTTTTGTCCCAAAACAGACTGCGAAACTGCAATTTTCTTTATTTCAATACCGTTTTCAGGCGGATCGACTGCGTTAACTTCAACTGTTTTGAACGTATCGTCAATATAAGTATAGAGGCTTTCGCTGTTTTGAATATAGTATAATCTGTCTGCCTGACTTATATTTACCTCAACCGTTGATGGCAGCTTGCGCTTAATATCAACACTGTAAATATACGGCAAATTCTCGCACAGCTTGTTTTCTGCGCTCTCGCTGTCGAAGAAGAACAGGTTTTTTCCTTTTTCAACAGGCAATACGGCAAGCACTTGTTCTTGTGTATATTTCTCACCGCCGCTAACTGTAATAGTTTCAATTTTGCAAAAAACAACAAGGCAAACTACTGCCGCAACAATCAATGCAAGGCACAAGCCTGTAATGCCAAATGCAATACGTACCTTCTTTTTGAGACGTCGTTTTTTCTTGTGAATAGCGTTCTTTTGTGCCGAAGTCATATTAGAAGCGTCGTTGTGATTATCGCTACGCGTTCTCTTTGATGATTGCTTTGTCTTTTTTTCTCGCCCAACATCTTCGGTTTGTTGTGTACGGTACCGCTTTGGCGGCTCAAGACCGAATGAGCCAAGCTCATCGTTTAATGAGTTAAGCTCGTTATATTCTTCGTTTCTTCCTGAATTTTTCATATTCTTTTGATATCTGCTCCTAATTGTGAGAGTTGATTTTCTATTTTTTCATATCCCCTATCAATATGGTGAATATCACGTATTCTTGATTTTCCGTCGGCTGTCAATGCGGCTATAACTACCGCGGCGCCGCCTCGCAGATCGGTGCATTTTGCATCTGCATTATGAAGCTGTGAAACGCCGTTTACTATTGCAAATTTGTCATTTACGGTTATGTCTGCGCCGAAAAGATTAAGCTGTTCTGCGTGCCTGAAACGGTTTTCAAATATGTTTTCCTTTATTACCGAGGTTCCGTTTGCAACTGTCAAAGCCGCCATAACGGGAGCCTGACTGTCAGTCGGAAAGCCGGGATATGCCATCGTTTCAATAAATCGAACACGATTTGGACGTTTCGGGGCTTTTACAATAATTGAGCTTTTGAGCGTTTTGAAGCTGCATCCCATTTCCTCGAAAACAGCCTTTGTCGGCAACAAATGAGACACGTCAACATCCGAAAGCTCTATTTTGCCCGAACATGCGGCGCAGGCGCTAATCATAGTAGACGCCAAAATTCTGTCGGGTATTACCGTATGCTCAACGCTATGAAGACTATCAACGCCCTCAATAGTTATTGTCGGCGTTGAAGCACCGTAAATCTTCGCTCCCGCCTTATTCAAAAAAGACGCCAAATCTGCAATTTCGGGCTCTCTTGCGGCGTTTATAACAGTTGTTTTTCCCTTATTAAAAACGCTTGCCAAAATAATATTTTCGGTTGCGCCAACACTCGGAAACGGCAATACTATTTCGGCACTTTGAGGATTCTCCCGAACTGCGCATACGTCGTGACCGTTTGTGAAAACATTATAGCCGAGTGATTTAAGCCCTTTAAGATGAAGGTCAATCGGACGAAGACCTATTTCACAGCCGCCTGGTAAAAACAAACACGCTTCGCCAGTTCTTGAAGCAAGTGCGCCTAAAAATATTATCGACGACCTAAGCTCGCTCATATACTGCTCTAAAATATTAGAACGGCTTATATTTCGGCTGTCTACAACGACTGTTTCACCGCTTCGGTAAACCCTTGCACCGAGATATTTCAGAATATTGAGTGTTACCTCAACATCGGATAAATACGGACATTTATGTATTACACTAACGCCGTTTACAAGCACGGTTGCGCACAATATCGGCAAAACGCTGTTTTTTGCACCGTGAATTTTCAAAGAGCCGTTTAACTGTCTTTTTGAATTTATTTCAAGCATTTGCATAAAATCACCTACGCCATTTTATGAAAACGCTTACTTTGTGTTAATTATTTTGCAAGGGAGATGATTATTTCGGCAATTCTTTCACGACTGTCGGTTACTGCCATAGCCTTTGCGTTTTTCTCGATTTCGCAAAGAAGCGACTTATCGGACAAAATCGAATTAATAAGCTCCTTTAATGCTTCACTTGTCAAATCCTTTTCCTCAAGTATTCTTGCGGCATTACGGTTTACAAGCGCCATTGCATTATGATACTGATGATTTTCGGCGACATAGGGCGACGGAATAAGAATTGACGCCTTACCCATTGCTTCTATTTCGGAAAGCGAAGAAGCTCCTGCCCTTCCGACTACCAAATCAGCAGCCGCCATACAGGTATCCATATTATCAATATACTGTCTTACCTCGGCGTTACCTTTTTTGTAAACACCCTCGCTCGTTTGTCTAAAGCCGTTTTCGGCGAATTTTTCAAGAAAGTCCTTACCGTTAGTACCTACGGAATGAATATGATAAACGCTGTCGTTATCTGCATTTTCGCAAATAATATCGAACATTGCTTCATTAAGAGGTCTTGCTCCGAGTGAGCCGCCGAACGAAAGCACAAGCGGCTTGTCGTCTGCAATTCCAAGCTCAATTCTTGCGGCAGTCTTCGATTTATTCAAAAGCTCGCCTCTTACCGGAAGTCCCGTGAGCGCTACCTCGTTTTTAGGTTGTAAATGTCTTACTGCATCCTCAACGGTCAGCATAACCTTATCGACCTTTTTTGCAAGCTGTTTATTTGTAATTCCGGGAAAAGCATTTTGCTCGTGAATACAACACGGTATTTTCATCTTAACTGCCTGCTGTAAAACGGGACCGGAAACATAACCACCGAAGCCGATAACTACGTCGGGCTTGAAATCCTTGATTATATTCTTCGACGCTTTTTCGGAGTCGAAAAGACGAAATACGGTTTTAATATTTGCGGCAATAGCCTTCGGAGAAAGACTGCGCTTAAAGCCGTTGATTTTTATGGTCTTGAAATCAAAGCCTGCATTCGGCACAAGTCTTGCTTCCATATGGTCGGCAGTTCCTATAAACAGAATTTCGCTTTCGGGATACTGTTCTTTAATATATGACGCTACTGCAAGTGCAGGATTGATATGTCCTGCCGTTCCTCCTGTTGCAAATAAAAATCTCATATTATCACCTACGCTTTTTTTGTATTTACATTTCTTGATATTGATAAAACTATTCCCATTTCAAAGCAAAGCATCAGTATCGCCGTACCGCCGTATGAGAAAAACGGGAGAGCGATACCTGTATTCGGGAAAAGATCGGTTACTACAAGAATATTGAAAATCGTCTGTACTGCAATTTGCGATACAATTCCGATAACAAGCATTGTTGAAAACTTATCCTCGCATCTTTGGGCAATTTTAACGCCACGGTAAAACAGAAGTCCGAACAATGCAATAATTATTGCTGCACCTAAAAAGCCAAGCTCCTCGCAAACAATAGAAAATATAAAGTCGTTTTGAGGCTCGCTGACATACAGATACTTTTGCTTTGAATTACCTAAGCCTACTCCGAAAAATCCGCCCGAACCTATCGCATAAAGCGAATTATTCGTCTGCCATCTCAAGCCGAGCGGGTCAAAGCCTTTGTCAATCCAAGCACGTATTCTGTCGCCCTGATATCCGGGGAGAATATCGGGATTTTTTATTATAACAAACGCAACTGCCGCAACAAGACATATTCCGCCGATAAACCATTCAACTCTCGTGCCGCCGCAAAACATCATCACAATGCCTATCATAAATATCAAAACGGTACAGGACAGGTGATTCTCGGCATAAATAAGCAAGCAAAATGTTCCTACCAACACAGCCGGAATGAGAACACCGTAAACAAGCCTATTCATTTTGCGGTGATATCTGCTGATATATGACGCCATAAGTAACACGACGGTAAACTTTGCAATATCCGACGGTTGAACCGTTATCGGTCCGAGAGGTATCCAACGTCTGAAATCCTCTTCTCTGCCAAGGTCAGTATGATAAAACAAAACTAAAATTAAAAGCAATATCGTCACTATATAAAGAGGGTAGCGAATAACCTTTAACCATTTATAATTGAGCTTTGATACAAAAAGCATAATCGGTACACCGGCAAGTGCAAATACAAGCTGACGCTTAAAATAATAATACGAATCGCCGTCGTGCTGATAAGCATAAGGATAGGAAGCGGAGAAAAGCATTACAAGTCCTATCGTAAGAAGTGCAAGCACCGTCATAAAGAGAACAACATCAAAACTGCCCTGCGCATAAGCAAAGGAATTACGTATACTGTTTTTATATTTACTGACTCGACCTGACTTATTCGGTTTTTCATTTTGCTTGCCGTAAGCGCCGGAACGCTTCGGCGGTTGCAAATAATTATCAGACATTATAAGCTCTCCTTTCCAAAATATATTTTAGCCGAAATACAAAAGCAATGCGCCGATTACACAACCGACTGCATTAACAAGCGAAAAAATAACGCAAATTTTCTTTTCTTTCCAGCCGCACATTTCAAAGTGATGATGAATCGGCGCCATTTTGAAAACTCGTTTTCCGTGAGTGAGCTTAAAATAACCGATTTGAATAATATCGCTCATTGTTTCGGTAACATAAATTATACCGATAGGTAACAAAAGAAGCGGACATTTTATCGCATATCCGAGTGCAACAACCAAACCGCCCAAAAACAGCGAGCCGGTGTCGCCCATAAAGGTTTTTGCAGGGTTCCAATTCCAGCACAAAAAGCCTAATACGCCGCCTAAAAGAGCACCCGACATAATACCTAATCCCGAAAAGCCGAGAATATATGAGCAAACGATAAATGAGGCGGCGACGGTTAATGTTACACTTGAGCAAAGTCCGTCAATGCCGTCTGTAAGATTAACACTGTTCACACAGCCGTAAATTATAAATATTGAAACAAGCCAGAAAACAACGCCTGTAACGGTATTCTTTTCAAAATTCACATTTCCGATAAACGGAATTTTCCAAACAGTATTATGCGAAAGCCACAGGGTCATTGTATATCCGACAGCCATCAAAAGCTGACCGAGTGTTTTTTGCTTTGCAGTCAGTCCCTCGTTTTGTTTAAGCTTAATCTTAATATAATCATCGGCAAAGCCAACAACGCCGCAGCCTAAAGCAAAGACAAGTCCGGAAATAAGCAGTACCTTATCTCTGCCCTCAAGTACGCTTGAATAATTACTTTCAAGATTGCCGCCGCTTAATACAAAGGTAAGAGCGCCGATTACAAAGGCAACAACAATTCCTATTATGAACATAATGCCGCCCATATTAGGAGTTCCCTGCTTCGATTTATGCCACGACGGACCTATATCAAGTATAGTTTGACCGAACTTTAGTTTTCTTAACCACGGAATAATGACAAAGCCCAGCCCTGCCGTAACTCCGAATGAAATAACAGCCGTAATAATAATTGCAACTGTTGTACTCATTAATTTTCCCACCTTTTATATACGCAGGAGATTACCTCTTCAAGCCTCATTCCTCTTGAGCCCTTAAACAAAACGGCGTCACCGCTTTGGGTAATCTCTAAAAGCATATCGCAAAGAGATTGTTTCGAATCAAAATGAAATGCATTTTGAAGTCCGTTTTGCTTTGCCGACGAAACGTAAGCTCTTGCGTGCTCGCCGTATGCAAGAAGATAATCAATTTTCATTTCTCCTGCAAGAGCGCCGACTGAAGAATGTGCTTCAAAGGAATAGTCTCCAAGCTCAAGCATATCGGCTAAAACTGCGATTTTTTTGTTTGCATTAATGCTTTTAAGCGTTGTAAGTGCGGCTTTCATAGAATCGGGAGAAGCATTATAGCAGTCCTCAATCGAAACAACGTCGCCGACCTTAACAACCTTTTGGCGCATACCTGCCGGTACATAGTTTGAAAGTGCCGCCGCTGCTGCCTGAGGGTCAATATCAAGAAAATATCCGACCGCAAAGGCACAAAGCGCATTATAAACATTATGTATTCCTACGGTAGGTATTGAAATATGCTGAACTCTTCCATAGTATTTAACATCAAACGAGGTATTCATATCGCTTTCAATTATATTTTCTGCACGAAAATCTCCGTTTTCAATTCCGAAAAAAACAACATTGAGCCTTTCGTCCTTTACGGTAGAAAGCAAATCATTATCGCCGTTTAGAATAAGAACGGCATTATCAGGCATTCCCTCGCATATTTCGAGCTTCGCTTTTAATATACCCTCGCGTGAGCCGAGGTTTTCGATATGAGACACACCGACATTTGTAATAATACCGACGGTCGGTCTCGTTGCATCTGTAAGGCGTGATATTTCGCCGAAATGGTTCATTCCCATTTCAACGACTGCCGCCTGTGTGCTTTCGTCCATTGAAAACAAGGTTTGCGGCAAGCCTATCTCATTATTGAGATTGCCCTGCGTTTTTATTGCGTTATATTTTGCACTGACTACAAGATGAGCAAATTCCTTTGTAGTCGTTTTTCCGACAGAGCCCGTAAGACCGATAACCGGAATATCGAACAGGCTTCTGTAATATTTTCCAAGCGCAAGAAGCGCTTTAGATGTATCATCAACCTTTATATAAGCGCCGTTTACATCAATATCTGAGTGAATCATAACGGCGCTCGCGCCCTTTTCAAGCGCCTCGTTTACAAAGCTGTGAGCATCGAAGCGTTCACCCTTAATGCAAACAAACAAGCAACCCTTTGTAATTTTTCTTGTATCTATACAAACTGCGTCAAACTCGGCGTCACGGTTATATTCACCGTTCAAAGCCTTTGCAATTTGCGATAATTTCAGCTTAATCATTGTTTTCCTTTTCCCTTAAAACCTCGGCTACAACCTCACGCTCATCAAAATGAATAGTACCTGTCGGCAAAATCTGATAAGTTTCGTGACCCTTGCCGGCAAGAAGAATAATATCGTCCTTTTGAGCATTGTCCATTGCCCATTTAATAGCCTCCTTACGGTTTTCAACAACCTTGTAAGGAGTGTCAATATCCTGCATACCGACTAAAATATCCTTTATTATTTCGCCCGGAACCTCGCTTCTCGGATTGTCGGAGGTCACAACGCAAAAGTCGGAAAGCCTTGCGGCAACCGCACCCATCTTCGGGCGTTTCGTCTTATCTCTGTCACCGCCGCAACCAAATACGGTTACAACTCTTCCCTTTGCAATTTCTTTAAGTGAGGTAATAATGTTCTCCAGTCCGTCCGGAGAGTGCGCATAGTCGATAATGAGCGTATAGTCGGTATTCGGAGTAGGAACAACCTCAATTCTGCCCTTTACGCCTGTTGATTTTGAGATAGCTTCAAGCACACTCTTAAATTCTACGCCGAGAGACAATGCAACCGTTGCGGCGCAAAGTGAATTATAAACGCTGAATCTGCCGGGTATCGGACAGGATACTCTGCCGATTTTTTCGCCGATTAAATCATATTTTATACCGTCGGCAGAAAAACGAACATTCTTTGCGGTAAAATCGGCTTTCATATTTTCAACGCCATAGGTAACAACCTTGCAGTCGCAGCCGTCAACTATCTTCAGTCCGTATTCATCATCAACATTTGTAACGGCTATGTCGCACGCCTTGAACAAACGCTTCTTTGCTTCAAAATAATTTTCCCATGTTTTATGATAATCAAGATGATCCTGCGTAAGATTTGTAAAAGCTCCGACAAAGAAATGTATTCCCTCTACTCTGCCCTGTGCAAGAGCCTGCGAGCTTACCTCCATTACACAGTATTCACACCCTGCGTCAACCATTTTTCTGAATAACGACTGAAGCTCGTGAGGGTCGGGTGTTGTGTAATGAGCAGGATAAACCTCGTTTGCAACCATATTTTGAACAGTTCCGACAAGACCGACCTTTTTGCCGGTGTTTTCCAAAATCTGCTTAATCAAAAATGTTGTCGTTGTTTTTCCGTTTGTGCCTGTTAAGCCGATAAGCTTGAGCTTTTGCGCCGGATTGCCGAAGAAATTTGCGCAAATCGGAGAATACGAAGAACGTGTATCGTCTACGATTATTTGTTCCTTTAAGCCCAAATCATACTCACAAAGCACGGCAACAGCGCCCTTTTCGAGCATTTCGACTGCCGCAGAATGTCCGTCGAACGAAGCGCCCTTGATACAAACAAACAAGCAGCCCTCCTTAACCTGACGGGTATCGCTGATAACATCGCTAATCTCTACATCCTTATATTCGTTTTTTACATTAATTCCCGATAAAACCTGTGAAAGCTTCATAATGCCACCTCTAAATTTATTATCAGTCCAAAACTGAATTTATATTCTTAAATGAAACGGTTATTACTGCGCCGGCTTCAACGCTTGTTTGAGGCTCAACGCTCTGTCTGTATGCAACAACTGCCGCATTAGACAGGTTATTACCGCTGATTTCTATATTCAAATTATAATCCGCCGCAAGCGAATTTGCCTGACTTATGGTTAAGCCCGAAAAATCCGGTACCTCAACGGTTGACTTCTCCGTTTTTTCGGTATAGAGAATTACGGTACCGTTTACGGGGATTTTTGACGAAGATGACGGCGACTGTCTGATTACCGTTTCTCCGTCACCGATAATTCTGCATTTAAGATTACTTGCCTGTGCAGTTTGCTTTGCATCATCAACTGTTTTTCCGATAAGCATCGGAGTGTCGATAGGAAGATTCTTTGTTTCATCTTCGTCATAAACAGGCTCGATATTAAGCTCCTGCATACATACTTCAACAACCTGCGCCGCAACAGGTGCGCACAATGCACCGCCGCCTAAATCTTGATTTGGTTCGTCAACAATAATCAGCATTGCAACCTCAGGGTCGTCGCTCGGCGCAATAGCCGCAAACGAAACGATATACTTCGTTTTGTCGCCCTGCGATTCCGCAAGCTTTGTTGAAGTACCGGTTTTACCGCCTACACGATAACCTGCAACGTAACCGTTTTTACCTGTTCCGTTATCAACAACGCCCTTCATCATAGTTCTTACCTTTTCGGAGGTATCCTCGCTGATTACTCGGCGAACCTCGGTAGGTGTTGTCTTTTTAACTGTATTTCCGTTTGAGTCGATAATATGGTCTACAACATACGGCTTAACAAGAGTTCCGCCGTTTGCGATTGCACAAATTCCTGAGCAAATTTGAATAGGCGTAAGATTGTTGGACTGTCCGAATGCGGCAGATGAAAGCTCAACAATACCGTATTGTTCCTCACGGTAGTACTGTGATTTTGCTTCACCCGGCAGGTCAATGCCTGTTTTTTCGGTAAAGCCGAAAGCCTTCAAATACTTGAAATAATTATGTACGCCTGTCTTTTGTCCTATGGTTATAAAAAACGGATTGCACGAATTTGCCAAGCCCTGCGACAGCGTTTGAAGTCCGTGTCCCTGGTGATAATGACAGTTCATTCTGTAATCCTCAACCTGAATGGAGCCTGTGCAGTTATAGGTTGTATCAAGCGAAACAATATTTTCCTCAAGAGCCGCAGAAGCCATAAAGGTTTTGTATACAGAGCCCGGCTCATAAGTTCCGGCAACCGTAAAATTCATCCATTGATTTTGGATTTGATTGCTCGTTTCCTTCGCTTTTTCATCCTTGTCGGTAATTTCCTCAAGCTCGTTAATTACCTTATCATAGGTAAGCTCATAAGGCTCGTTGCAATTGAAATCGGGAAGCGAAGCCATCGCAAGCACGGCGCCTGTTTTGCAGTTCATAACAACGCCGTAGGCTCCCTTGCACTGATATTCTTCAAGAGTTGTACGAAGATTTTTTTCGAGTGTGTACTGTATATTCTGATTAATAGTAAGAACAAGTGAATTACCGTCAATTGCGTCAATCGAGGTTTCGTAATCCGTCGGCAGGTCATGCTTTTGAGCGTCCTTAACGGTCACAATTCTGCCGTTTGTTCCTCTTAATTCGTCCTCGTAATACAGCTCCAAGCCGTAGAGTCCCTGGTTATCGTCACCGGTGAAGCCCAAAACAGACGAAGCAAATTCACCGTAAGGATAGTATCTTTTTGTGTTTTGTTCGGTTCCGATGCAGTTTGCAAGAGTATTTTCAACCTTGAAGGTGAATATTTCCTCTTTGATATCATTTTCTACCTGCTCGGCTATCTTGACATATTGGGTATCTTTTTTAGTGTTTTCTAATAACTTCGCCTTTTCTTCGTCATCGAAATCAAGAATTTCGCTTAAGCCGTCAACAAGCGTATCTCTGTTGTTGTCCGTTATGTTCGAGGGGTCAATGAAAACATCCCAAGTTGTAGCAGACTGAGCAAGCACGTTGCCGTCGCAATCATAAATTGAGCCTCTCTTTGCTTCAATTTCCGTGTCACTGAGCTGCTGACTTTCCGCCTTTGCCGAATATTCCGCACCCTTGATAACTGAAATATCGAAAATTCTTACCGCGTCCAGGCTGAACAAAAAGGCAATAACAACAGCAAGTATCGTTATTCTTTTTAGCATTTGCTTATTAAAACTGTTTTCCATTGCCATCACCTCTTACCTATAAAAAAGCATTTTAGAGAGTGGGAAAATTTCCAACTCTCATAATATACTACGCTATAATTTTTTAATTATTACCAAGCTGTCTTGCGGTTGCCGCAGGACTTTCGTTCATAATATTGTTCATACGCTGTTGTTTGTATTCCTCAACGTTTATGTATTGAATTTGGTTTCGTTTCGCCTTTGACATATGAAGCTCGTTCACGGCGTACTCGTCTATCATACTGATTGATACCATTGAATCGAGTCTGCTTTTAAGGCTGATATATTCGCTTTGCTGTAATGAAATCTCGGTTTCAACCGACGATACCTGTCTTGTAAGCTCGTTTGAAAGAGCAAAGGAATAAAGGGTTACGGCTAAAAACGATACAACAACAAGCGCAACAACGCATAATAATGCAGTATGCTTTGTGCAAAGCTTTTCTTCCTTATAAATCTGCTGTGCGTTCTTTAATGTTGTATTTTCACGAAGTTTCAATCTTTTTGCAGTTGATTTTTCGTCCTCTTGTCTGCGCTTCGGTGCAGCAGATGAACGGCTTACATTAAAGCCTTCTACCATATAAGATGTATCATATTTATAGGAATATCTGCGAAAATCGTTTGTATTAGTCACCTTTACACCTCCTTAAATTTACAGCTTTTCAAAGCATCTTAACTTTGCCGAACGTGCTCTCGGATTTTCTTCAAGCTCTGTGTCGGTCGGCGCCTTAAACTTAAACGGCAGTCTGCCAAGCGGCTTTTTGCCGCACACGCATACAGGAAATTCCTTTGGACAGGTACAGGGATTCAGCCAAGAATTAAAACGTTCCTTAACTATTCTGTCCTCAAGCGAATGGAACGTTATTACACAAAGCCGTCCGCCCGTGTTCAGGCAATCGAGCGCGTCATCAAGCGTTTTTTCCAAAACGTCAAGCTCCTTATTGACCTCAATTCTTATTGCTTGAAAGGTCTTTCTTGCAGGGTGTGAGTCACGCATTTTCGATTTTGGATAAGAAGCCTTGATAATATCGACAAGCTGAAATGTCGTTTCAATAGGCTCATTTTGTCTAAATGCCGCTATATTCCTTGCTATTTGGCGTGCAAACTTTTCTTCACCGTAGCGAAACAGGATATTCGAAAGCTCCTGTTCACTGTATGTATTAACGACATCCCTTGCGCTAATGCCCGTCTTGCTCATTCGCATATCAAGGGGTGCGTTTTTGTGGTATGAAAAGCCACGCTCGTCGGTGTCAAGCTGAAAAGAGCTTACGCCCAAATCAAGCAAAACGCCGTCAATTTTATCTATTCCCAAATCAGCAAGAATTTGCTTTATATTCGAAAAATTATTTTTTACAATTGTTACATTTTCTAAGCCGCCGAGCCTTTCGCCGAGTATCTTGATTGCGTCGGGGTCTTGATCGACTGCTATTAAGCGTCCGGCGTTTTTTGCAATTTCTCTCGAATGACCTCCGCCGCCTGCCGTACCGTCAAGTATAATTTTTTTGTTATCTATATTAAGGGCATTTATCGACTCGTCGAAAAGCACGCTTTTATGTACAAAATCCATATCAGATACCTATTCCGTTGAGCTCGTCCATAATATTGATAACCTCTTGCTTTTCGATAGAAGCAACCTGCTCGTTGAACAAAGCGCTGTTCCAAATCTCTATATGGTTGATATTACCGAAAACAACGGCTTCCTTTTCGCCCGCAAGGGATACCTTTTCCTTTAATCTGTCGCTGACGAGCAATCTGCCCTGCGCATCAAGCGTCATTTTATCGGCAGACGAAATAAGATAAAGCGAAATTTTCTTTTTCTTCTCGGTTGAAAGCGTACTGCTTTGTACCTTATTGAGAAGCTCCTCCCATTGATCCTGCGGATAAAGAGCAATAAAATCTCCGAGACCGAGAGACGCAATAAATTCTTCACCCAAACGACCGCGCATATGTGCAGGGATTGCAATTCTTCCTTTTGCATCAAGCTTATGCACACGGTAGCCATAAAGATAATTTTCCATATTTGCGTCCTCCTTTCTCAAATATTGCTCAAAAAATAGGGATAAGTATTGTTTTTCAATGCATTTTATGGGGATTTTCCCCACCGTTCTTTTTCATTATAATATTATAGAGCCGTTAAGTCAAGAAATTTTTCAATATAATAAAAGCAATAGTGGTTAAAAGTTGATTACATAGTTGTAATACTTTTGTAACCTTTTGAGCAAATATATATGTTATAATATATACATTACGTTCTACGGAGGTAAGTATGGAAGAAAGAAAGACGACGTGGGGAGAAAAAATCGGCTACGGTGTGGGCGCAATAGGGCTTGACCTCAGCTACGGATTGTTCTACTCCTTTTTAAGCTATTATTTATCGAGTGTATTAGGGTTGAAAGAGGGATTCTTATTACTTCTCACCCCACTTGCAAGAATTTGGGACGGTATTAACGACCCTATGATGGGAACGATAGTAGACAATACAAGATTCAAAAAAGGAAAATACAGACCTTGGATACTTATAGGCGCAGTATCAAACGCAGTTGTATTATTCCTGCTGTTTACAAAATTCGGACTCAGCGGCGCTCCGCTATACATATATATAGGTATAATGTATATACTGTGGGGTATGACGAACACGATGGCGGACATTCCGTACTGGAGCATGGTGCCGAGCTTTACATCCGACCCTAAGGACAGAAATATGGTATCGACCGTTGCAAGAACATTTTCGGGTTTGGGACAAGGTATTGTTACGGTTGCTTCTCCGATAATTCTGCCACTTTTATCAACAGGTGTTACGACCGACAAAGGTTACAGCGCAACTGGGTTTTCCCGTTGGGCAGGAATACTTGCAATAATGCTCGTGATTTTCTCAACAATCTGCGTCCTTTCGACAAAGGAAAAGAATGTCGTATACGGCAAGAAAACAAAATTCAGCTTCAAAAAGATATTCAGCGTTATTGCACACAACGACCAGCTTGTTGTGTTTATGATTGTTGCAATGCTTTCCAACGCAGGATGGTATCTTACATCGGGAACTGCTGTATATTATTTCACGGATGTACTCGGCAATCCTAAAGCGCAGTCGCTTTTCCAAACAATCGGCGCAGTCGGCTCGGTGTTAGGCTTACTCGTAATTCCGATACTTTCAAAGTGGCTCAACAAAAAGACTATTTATCAGATTTCGCTCGTTGCGACAATATTCGGATATGTGCTTATGTATATCTTCGGTCCAGTGCTGAAAATCACTATTGCGCTTGATATTGCATACATTATATCCTCAACAGGTATTGCGGCTATGTTCGTCGGACAGACAATATTCCTTGCCGACATTGTTGACTACGGTGAGTACAAGAACGGCGAAAGAAACGAGTCAATCACTTTCTCAATGAAGGGCTTTTTGCAGAAAATGGCTTATACCATTCAGACAATCGTCCTTTTCGGCGGTTTGGCGCTTATGAACTACAACGAGCAAATCACATCTGCAACAAAGCAAATCAGCGACAGTACGAAAACAGGTATAGGTATTATCTGCTTTGCAGTACCGCCGATTTTAATACTCGCTTCCCTGCTTGTATTCACGGCGAAATTCAAGCTTCACGGAAAGCTTGCCGACGAGGTACACGATTTCATAGTAAAGAAGCGTTCCGAGGAGCAAGGCGAATAAACAATAAAACAAGGCAAAAAAAAGAAGTGTCATATAAGGAATTTTCCTAATGACACTTCTATATATTATGATTCTTTTATCCCCTCAGTCGATAAAATCGACAGCTCCCCTTGATACTCAAATCAAGGGGAGCCTTTTTTGTTAAGACAATATTTCTTTAAGGATTCGGGTTACTTCGGTTGAGGGGGCTTTGCCCTTTAAGGCGCGCATTGACTGTCCTACAAGGAAGTTAAAGGATTTTTCCTTACCGTCCTTGTATTCCTGTACTGCCTTTTCGTTATTGGCAACGATTTCCTCAATAACAGCCTTGATTGCACCGGTATCGGAAACCATTTCCATATTATGCTCCTTTACATAATCCGCAGGAATAACATCATCGTCAAATACGGCTTTAAGAACCTTCTTTGCTGACTCACGTGAAATCTTATTGCCGTTTACGAGATTGATAATCTCGCCGAGGCTTTCCTGACGGAAGCTCATATTTTCAGGCAGAGTTTGTGAATCATTGAGCAGCTTCATAAGGTCGCCCATAATCCAGTGAGCCGAGTCCTTTGGATTAGAGGTTATCTCGACAGTCTTGTCGAAAAGAATAGCATAATTCTTATCGGAGCAAAGAATATTAGCATCATACTCCGTAAGCGAATAATCGTTGATATATCTTTGCTTCTTCGCTTCGGGAAGCTCGGGAAGAGTAGCCCTGATACCCTCAATATATTCGTCATCAAGCTGAACAGGCGGCAGGTCGGGCTCCGGGAAATACTTATAATCCTGTGCGTCCTCCTTGCTTCTCATTGAGTACGAGGTACCCTTTGAGTCGTCCCATCTGCGTGTTTCCTGAATAACCTTATCGCCGTCTTCGATAAGCTCAATCTGTCTTTGAGCCTCGGCTTCAACAGCGTTTTTGATAGCCCTAAACGAGTTGATATTCTTCATCTCTGTACGAGTACCATATTCGCTTGCGCCCTTTGGCATAACAGAAACGTTAACATCGGCACGAAGCGAGCCCTCCTGCATTTTGCAGTCGGAAACGCCGCAGAACTGAAGAATTGCACGGAGCTTTTCAACATACTCGACTGCCTCGTCGGCACTTGCAATATCAGGCTCGGAAACAATCTCCAAAAGAGGAACGCCACAACGATTATAGTTTACAAGAGTGCTTTCCGTCCAGTCATCATGAACGAGCTTTCCTGCGTCCTCCTCCATATGAATTTCGTGTATTCTGACCTTCTTTTTGCCGCCGTTGATACTGTCGTTTATCTCAACCCAACCGTTACGGCAGATAGGAAGATAAAGCTGTGAGATTTGATAAGCCTTCGGCAAGTCGGGGTAAAAATAGTTTTTACGGTCAAATTTATTATACTGCGTAATTTCGCAATTCAGCGCAAGACCTGTACGAACTGCAAACTCAACCACTCTTTTATTAAGAACGGGAAGTGTGCCGGGCATACCTGAGCAAATTTCGCAAACGTGAGTATTAGGCTCGCCGCCAAACTCGGTTGTGCAGTTGCAGAAAATTTTTGTTTTTGTGGCAAGCTCGGTATGAACTTCAAGACCGCAAACGGTTACATATTCCATATTCACTTGCCTCCTTAAACTAAATTAGGTTTCTTTGTATGATAATCGGTTGCGTTTTGGAAAGCAAAGCCTGCTGTAAGAATAGTCTTTTCTTCAAACGGCTTTCCGATAAGCTGCATACCGACAGGCATATTCTCGCTGTCGAAGCCGCACGGCAACGCAAGCGACGGAAGTCCTGCAATATTAATCATAACGGTGTAGATATCTCCGAGATACATTGCAAGCGGATCGGAAAGACCTTCGCCGATTTTAAGCGCGGTTGTCGGTGCAACAGGACCCAAAAGGAAATCGTATTTTTCAAACGCTTCATTGAATGCCTTACAAATCAAGCCCTTTGCCTGCAAGGCTTTTTTATAATAAGCGTCGAAGTAGCCTGACGAAAGAACGAAGTTACCCAGCATAATACGCTTTTTAACCTCCATACCAAAGCCCTCACTGCGAGACTTAAAGTATACATCGTGGAGATTGAACGCACCGTCTGCCTTGTAGCCGTACTTAATGCCGTCAAATCTCGAAAGGTTTGAGCAAGCCTCGGCACAGGCAATAATATAGTAGGTTGGGATTGCATATTTAACAATCGGCATTGTAAATTCTTCAACGGTTGCTCCCAGAGAAACGAGCGTTTGAGCCGCCTGCTTTACTCTGTCGGCAACATCACCGTTTATACCGTCGCCAAAGAAGTCAACCGGAATACCGATTTTCATACCCTTGATGTTATCAGCCTTAATTTCGTCAAGCGAAAATTCTTGACTTACCATCGAAGTGCCGTCCTTTTCGTCCCTGCCTTTGATTACGTTGAACACTGCGGCGACGTCAAGAACGTCCTTGCCGATAGGACCGATTTGGTCAAGGGAGGAAGCGTATGCGATAAGACCGTATCTTGAAACGGCGCCGTAGGTTGGCTTCAAGCCGGTAACACCGCAGAACGAGCACGGCTGACGAATCGAACCGCCCGTATCCGAGCCGAGTGCTACAACGCTCTCATCAGCAGCAACCGAAGCCGCCGCACCGCCCGACGAGCCGCCGGGTACTCTATTGATATCCCACGGGTTTTTAGTTGCGCCGTAGTAAGAGGTTTCGGTTGTTGAACCCATTGCAAACTCGTCCATATTGAGCTTGCCGAGTGGTATCATATCTGCCGCAAGAAGTTTATTAATAACGGTTGCGTTATAAGGCGGCTTGAAATTATAAAGGATTTTCGACGAGCAGGAGGTGAGCTTTCCTTTTTCGCAGATATTGTCCTTAATTCCGACAGGGACACCTGCAAGTGGAGATACACTCTCGCCGTTATCTATCTTAGCCTGTACCCTTTTTGCCTGCTGGGTAGCCGAATCAACATCAAACGAGGCATAGCAATTATAAGTTTTATCCTTTTCTTCAACGGCTTTTGCAACGCTTTCAACTGCGTCAACTGCCGTAATTTCTTTATTTCTGATTTTTTCTGCTACTTGGAGAGCAGTCATTTCATATATTTCCATAGTGCCCTCCTTAATCAACAGTCTTCGGAACAACGAAGCAACCGTCCTGACTTTCAGGTGCATTTGCAACAATTTCATCAGGCGTCATTGAAGAAGCAACCTCGTCCTCACGCATAACATTTGTTACCGGGAAACAATGGCTCATTGCTTCAACGCCGTCGGTATCAAGCTCGTTGAGCATATCAATATAGGTCAGAATATCTTGAAGCTCGCTTCCCACCTTTTTTTCTTCCTCTTCACTCAGAGTAATGCGGGCAAGCGTTTCGAGATATTTAATTAAATCAGGAGTAATTTGCATTATATATTCCTCTGTACAATTAGTTTTTTTCTACCGGTCTGCGAAGCTTAATGTGGGTTTCACGAAGCTGAAGCTCGGTTACATAATTTGGTGCGCCCAAAAGCATATCCTGTGCATTACTGTTCATCGGGAAAGCAATGATTTCACGGATATTTTCCTCGTCCTTGAGGAGCATTATCATTCTGTCAACGCCCGGTGCCATACCTGCGTGAGGCGGTGCGCCGTAATGGAATGCATTGTAAAGTGCACCGAACTTTTCCTTAACTGTTTCTTCGCTGTAGCCTGCCATTTCAAAAGCCTTTACCATAACATCAGGGCGGTGATTTCTTACTGCGCCCGACGAAAGCTCAACGCCGTTACAAACGATATCGTACTGGTAAGCCTTAATCGAAGTCGGCTCCTCGTTGAGAAGTGCGTCCATTTCACCCTGCGGCATAGAAAACGGATTATGAGTAAAGATAAGCTGACCGTTTTCGTCACGCTCGAACATTGGGAAATCGGTAATATAACAAAATTCAAATCTGTCCTTATCAATCAAGTCAAGGCGTTTTGCAAGCTCGGTTCTAATCATACCGGCAAGCTCATTAACCATTTTCGGAGTATCGCAGATGAAGAACAAGGTATCGTCTTCCTTGAAATTAAAGATTGAGCGAAGCTCCTCTTTTTTATCGTCAGGCAGGAACTTGTCGATAGGACCTTTATACGAGCCGTCCTCAAGAACTTCAATATAGCCGAGACCCTTCATTCCGATTTCAAGCGCATATTTGAGCATTTTTTCAAACCAGCCCTTCGACTGCTTTGCACAGCCCGGAACGTTAATACCTCTTACAGGTCTGCCCTTAAACGCCTTAAATTCAACATCGGCAAAGAAGTCGGTAAGGTCAACGATTTCAAGCGGATTTCTCAAATCGGGCTTGTCCGTTCCGTATTTTAGCATAGCCTCCTCAAACGGAATTTTTACGAACGGCTTGGGCGATACCTTTTTGCCGCCGCCGAATTTAGTAAAGGTGTCATAAAGAACATCATCGGCAACCTCGAAAACATCCTCCTGTGTTGCAAAAGCCATTTCAAAGTCAAGCTGATAAAACTCACCGGGTGAACGGTCTGCTCTTGCATCCTCGTCTCTGAAGCAAGGTGCAATCTGGAAATATCTGTCAAAGCCCGAGGTCATCAAAAGCTGCTTAAACTGCTGCGGAGCCTGCGGAAGCGCATAAAACTTGCCCTCGTGCTTACGTGACGGAATGATGTAGTCTCTTGCACCCTCTGGGGAAGAACAGGTTAGAATGGGAGTATTAATCTCGGTAAAGCCCAGAGAGGTCATTTTTTCTCGAAGATAAGCCACAACCTGACTTCTGAAAATTATATTGTCGTGTACCTTTTTATTTCTCAAATCAAGGAAACGGTAGGTAAGACGAATATCCTCTCTTGTCTCCTTGCTTTCGCTGATTTCAAACGGCAAATTCTCTGTGCATGGATTAAGCACGGTAAGAGAGTCAACCTTTACCTCAAGCTCGCCTGTTTTGATTTTCGGGTTAATCGTTTCCTCGTCACGCTTAACAACAACGCCCTTTACGGAAATTACACTTTCCTTGCGAAGGTGGTTAATAAGGTCGTCATCATTTACAACAACCTGCGTTACGCCGTATTCATCACGCAGGTCAATGAAAGCAACGCCGCCGTGGTCACGAATAGTATCAACCCAGCCGGCAAGCTGAACCTGCTCATTAAGATTATCAAATGTAAGCTCGTTACAATTATGTGTTCTGTATGCCATAGTCATAATCCTTTCGGGAAAATTTTGGAATAGATATAAAAATCCATATTAACGCTGAATATTATACCACACATTAATTTACCATTCAATACATAAATTTATATTTATATTACTTATTTTTAATAAATGCAATAAAAAAGGACTGCAAAGCCGCCGTAGTGTCACAATCGAGCCTTGCAGTCGCAATTTTACTTTTCTATTTTATAGTATTTCTTAAAGTTTTCAGCGTCGGAATTCCAGCGTACAGAATATCTTTCGTCGTTTCGGTGATCCTCTAAATCATAATTTTCCTTAATGTAATTGCCCAAATATACGGTAGTTTTCGCTGCTGCTTCATAGGTAAGGTGGTTACCCTTATCTCTGAAACAGTTTGTCTGGTCAATTCCTATTTCGTCATAAGAAAAATTAAGGTCAAGGAGTTCTACACCGAGTTCCTCGGAAATTTCCGATACAGCGTTATGCCTTGCGTAATTCCATGAGGTAAGCGACGGCATTTCTACAAAAACGAGTTCAATACCTTCCTGTTTGCAATATTCGGCAAACGATCTCAATGCGATAATATTTGACGGAATAGGATAATCCTTTTCGTCGGTATATCTCATATAATTGCTTTGTGGAATTTCAACAACAGTTCTGTTAAACAAATAGCCGTGAGAATACTTACGTCTTTTTGTTTTCGATTTATCAAGCTTCCAACTATTATGATAAGTAAATATCGGGAACTGCCTTTCAATATCCATTTCAAATATTTCAGGGTCAACCTTTTCAAACAGATTTTCAAACAGATTGCTTTCCTTACGGATAACATTATTAGGTCCGCGTCCGTCATAAAGAGTATCTATTTCAAGCATAGCAAGTTTGATGTCCTGCGTTTCCCTTGCAGTTTTAAGCAAGGTCAAAGCCTCATTTATCGTTTGATGTGAGCAACAGGCAACGGTACTTGTATATCCGAACTGCTCCCATAAGGTTATAGGAACAAAACCCGAATACATATCGCTGCTTCCGAGACAAATTATATCGGTTGTATTAGGTTCGTCCTCAATAAAGGAGTATGCGTCAGCCATTCTTCTGTTCTGTCCCGCACTGTTTTCGGCAGAAAATACCGTTTGAGACAGCAATTCAAGGATAAGTAAGAATGCTATTACAAATGCCAAAACCCTTATTGAATCGGTTATTATCTTTTTTACAGTATCTTTATTCATAGTCAGAAATTAGCGTACATCGGGTCTACTACGCCATAACCCTCTCCATAAGCTCCGAAAATTATTATTACGAATACAAAAGCAAGCAGGAACGCGAATTTAATCGGGTACGGGAGCTTATATATTCTTTGTTTTATATCAATACCATTTTCCTGCATCAAGCCGACTACCACAAGAATTACAAAGCCGATTGCTATAACCGCATAGTCATAAATGCTCAGTCCAAAGCCGTTCTTTGCACCTACTGACAAAACAGAAAGGTCAAAGCCGGTGAATATCGACTTGAACATATGAGCAGCAACCTTTAAGTCGGCAAGCGGCGACATTTTTTCTGGATTGAGTTCCTGCGCCTTAAATATCAACATACCGAAGTTTACAATTATAGTTGTTCTTATGATTTGGAACAACTTGTACGGCTTCGACTGACGGTTGATTTTCAGCTTAGTGCAAAGCTTTGCAAAAACAGGCTCAAGGAAGAGACCTATCATCATAAGGAAATAATAGTAAAGTCCGTAAACGATATATTTCAGTCCCGAACCGTGCCAAAATCCATTTGTGAACCAAACGAAGAACAGTGCAACTGCGGTCGGAATAAGGTTTGCATAATACGGATTGAACTTATTTCTTGCCTTTGCGGATAGATTCTTGAAGCCCTTTGAAAACGAAATTCCGTAGAAAATGTAGTCACGAAGCCAAGTACCCAAGGAAATATGCCATCTCTGCCAAAATTCGTTAATTGTTTTTGCAAAAAACGGACGGGCAAAGTTTTCGGGCATCTTAATTCCGAACATACTTCCCAAGCCGCACATAACATCCATTACACCGGAGAAGTCGCAGTAAAGCTGTAAGGTATAAAACGCAATACCGGCAATTACCGCAACACCGCTATAGTTCTCATAATTCTCAAAAACCGAGCTTACAAGAATAACGCATCTGTCGGCGATTACAACCTTTTTGAAAAGTCCCCAAAGCACGCGGGTAAAGCCTGTGCTGACCTCTTCGATAGTTGCAGAGCGGCACTCCTTAAACTGAACGCCGAGCTGACCGTAGCGGGCAATCGGACCCTCAACAATCGTCAGCATAAACGAAAGATAAAGCGATACCCTAAACGGATTTTTTTCCGCCTCTATTCTGCCGTAATAGATATCCGCTATGTAGCTGATAGCCTCTAAAATAAAGAATGACAGTCCAAGCGGCTGAACAATAGAAGCATGTGCAATATCAAGATTAAATATGCTGTTAGTCGTATCAATAAAGAAATTTGTATACTTAAAAATAAGTATTAGCGCAACATTAGCTACTACGCCGAGAGTGAGCACCCAATATTTGCGTTTGTTATATTTTGCTCTAATCGCCTTTTTTTCTGCTTTCGGCGCCGCCTTGCGCTTTGCCTTGCATACCTCGTCTAACTTTTGAAGCGCCATACCGACAACCCATATAATAACGGTAGAGGCAACCATCGGAATGATGTGCCCCTTTGCCGAAATAAAATAGAAAATATATGAGCCGGCAAGCAATATGCACCACTTTGCCTTTTGAGGCACAAGAGAATACAAAATCCATGTTATGCCAAAATACAGAATAAAAAACGAAAATGATAAATAGCTAACCATTTAGTTTTTCCCTTTTAATAAATTAGTCCTCGTCCTCTAATCTGTCGATTAGATTTTGAATTGCGCCGACGGTTGCGAAATTTTCAGGTACAATATCCTTTGCTGAAATTTCAACGTCAAATTCGTCGTCAAGCTCACTTACAAGGCTAATCATAGCAAGTGAGTCAATTACGTGGTCGTCAAGAAGTCTTGTATTTTCGTCAACCTCTACGCCCGGCTTCAAGCCCTTGATAATTTCAATAATCTTTTCCATAAAAATAACCTCTCTTTCGGACAGTTAAGTCCCATTTAACAATATCAGAATGTGACAAACGCAACATATTATCACACACTAAACAGAATTATTCACTTATACAGTAATTATACAATAACATCAACACTAAGTAAAGATATTTTTTTAACATTAAGAAATATTAATGTTATCTTTCACGAAGAAAAAGTGCATACTGCATAGAATCAAGCGTGACGGTAGAATCCTTTACGCAAGCGTCAAAGAAACTATAACAATTTTTCCACACTCCGTCAACAGGTATTTTGACCGTTTCGTCGTCAAGATTGACCGCAATGAGTGCTTCGTATTTTTCATCACATCTGACATAAGCGACGGTTTTATGCGAGCAATAAACAGGAATAAATTCGCCGTCTGAAAAAACGTGACTTCCCTTTCGTATTTCGCCGAGCCGTTTGTACCATTTCAAAAGCTGCGTGTTTTGATTATCCCATTCCATACAGGTACGGTTAAACGGGTCTTTCATACCCTGCAGGCCTACCTCATCACCGTAATAGAGAGACGGCACACCGGGGAGAGTATATTGCAAAAGTGAAGCAATTTTGAGCATTAAAACGCCCTTTGAATAGTCGTCATCGCTGAGTATATTGTGTTCGTGCTGCCAATGTCTGCCATAGCCCTCACAACTTTCGCCTGCAAGGCGTGTTATTGCTCTTTCGGTATCGTGAGTTCCGATATGATTCATCAGGCAATGGGTTACCTGCGGCGGATAATTTTCAACAATTGACATTACGGAATCAAAAAACGAATCGGCGTTTTTGTACCTTACAAAATTGAGAACCGCGTTAGCAAACGGATAATTCATTACGCTGTCAAGCTGGTCTCCGAGCAAATAACGGCGGCGTTCGTTATAGGCAAACTTTGTTGTTGCATCCTCCCAAACCTCGCCGATAATAATCGCATCTTCGTTTTCCTCTTTAACGGCTTTACGAAGCTCATCTAAAAAGATGTCCGGCAATTCATCGGCAACATCAAGACGCCAACCGTCAATTCCGCAGCGAAGCCATTTTTTCAGTATTCCGTTTTCACCGCAAATATAATTACGATAGCTCTCGTCCTCCTCCACTATTTCGGGAAGCAGCTTAATCCCCCACCACGAATGATATTCATCAGGGTAGTCGAGAAATTTATACCAGCTGAAATACGGACTGTCAGGGCTGTTGTACGCGCCGACGCTGTCATAATTCGAATAAAGATTGAAATATTTACTGTCACAGCCTGTATGGCTGAACACTCCGTCAAGAATTATTCTTATACCGTACTTTTCTTTTGCGGTTTTGCACAAGCTTTCAAGATCTGCCTGTGTTCCCAAAAGAGGATCGATTTTTTCATAATCGGCGGTGTCGTATCTGTGATTCGAATTTGCTTCAAAAATCGGATTAAGATAAATACAGGTTACGCCTAAATCGCTTAAATACGGCAGCTTTTGTTCTATTCCCTTTAGGTCGCCGCCGAAATAGTCGTTATTCCATATTCCGTTCATCTGTTCCTCTCGCCAATAGGGCTCATCGCCCCATTTACGAAGAACTCGGCTTTTGCGATAGCCTGTTTTCTTTTGTCCGGAATTATAAAATCTATCGGGGAAAATTTGATAAATCAATCCACCCTTTAACCAATCGGGAGTTTTGAAATCTTTTTTGTACACGGTCTGCTGAAAATCCGCACCGTCAGGCGCAAAATCGCCTATGCCGTGTCCGACATTACGAACAAAACTTCTGCCCCACGGCGTTTCAAGCTGAAAATGGTACCAATAAAGTCCCTCGCTGTCGGCAGAAAAATGAAGTTCCCAATATTCGTTGTCGTCGCCGCACATTCCTGCCCAAAACATAGAATACTTTACTTCCTGCTCATTTTCCTTATGAACGCAAAGAAAAGCCCCACTGCAAGACATTGAGCGAGGCAGGATAAGGCGGAGCTTTACCTTTTCGTCAACGGCAACAGCTCTCACCTTATCTTTATATTCAACATTTCGTGAATTAAAAATATACATAATTATATATTATTTCTTCTTTGAATTTTTCTTTGCAGCAGGTTTCTTTTCTGCTTTCTTTCCCGTTTTCTTTTCTGCTTTCTTTTCGACAGATTTCGGCTCTGCCTTTTTATCAATCTTCTTCTCAACAGGCTTCTTTTCTTCGGCTTTCTTTTCGGTTGCCTTTTTCTTCGAAGCCATTGGAGCGGATTTCTTTGCCTGCTTCGGAGTTTCCTTTTCAAACTGAACAGGCTTCGTGTTCCAAATATAGCTTGCGTAATCCATAATCGACCTATCGGCAGAGAATATTCCTGCACCGGAAATATTCATAAGCGACATCTTAACAAAGCGCTCTCTGTCGGCATATGCCTTTGAAATCTCTCTTTGCGCCCTTTGGTAATCGGTGAAATCGGCAAGAGCCATATACTGATCCTTATTAGCCAAAGCGTAGTAAATTTCATCGAAGTTCTTACCATTTACGCCGTTTTTGATAAACGCCATAGCCTTTGCAAGCGCTTCGTTATTGTTGATATAGGTTTGAGGATTATAGCCGTCAGCCTTTACGCGATTAACCTCCGGAGTTGTCATACCGAAGATGCAGATATTCTCCTCACCGACAGCCTCAAAGATTTCAACATTTGCGCCGTCCATTGTACCGAGAGTTACGGCACCGTTGAGCATAAGCTTCATATTACCTGTACCGGAAGCCTCTGTTCCTGCAAGTGAAATCTGCTCGCTGATATCGGCAGCAGGCATAAGAACCTCTGCAAGCGATACATTATAATCTTCAAGGAAAACAACCTTTAATTTTCCTGCAACGTCAGGGTCATTATTAATAACATGTGACAAAGAGTCGATAAGCTGAATAATCTTCTTTGCCATATAGTAGCCAGGAGCCGCTTTTGACGCGAAGATATATGTCTTCGGATAATAATCGGCATTCGGATTTTCTTTGAGCATAAGATATTCGCTGATAATATTGAGAACATTGAGCTGTTGTCTCTTATACTCGTGAAGGCGCTTAACCTGAACGTCAAAAATTGAGTCAGGGTTAATATCAATACCGTTGCGCTTTTTGATAATCTTTGCAAAGCGAACCTTATTCTCGTGCTTAATTTCATCGAGCTTTGCAAGAACCTTTTTATCGTCCTTATAGTCACGAAGCTTCAAAAGCTCCTCGCTCTTTGTAATGAAGCCGTCGCCGATAAGCGAGGTGATAAATTCGGTAAGCGCAGGGTTAGACTGACAAATCCAGCGGCGGAATGCAATACCGTTTGTTACATTGCAGAACTTTTCGGGAGTGATGTTATAAAAGTCGTTGAATACCGTTTCCTTCAAAATTTCGCTGTGAAGCGCAGAAACGCCGTTTACGCTATGTGAGCCGATAACACAGAGATTTGCCATACGAACAACGCCGTTTGATACAACAGCCATTCTCTCAACTCTGCCTGCGTCATGTGTAACAGACCAAATATATGCTCTGAAGCGGTTATCAATTTCCTTTGTAATCTGGTAAATTCTCGGAAGCATACGTGAATAAAGCTCCTCGCTCCAACATTCAAGCGCTTCCTTCATAACAGTATGGTTTGTATATGCAACGGTTCTCGTTACAATAGACCAAGCCTTATCCCAGCTGTAACCGCACTCGTCAAGCATAATTCTCATAAGCTCCGGAATTGCCATAGTCGGGTGGGTATCATTTATATGAATAGCAACCTTATCGGGAAGATTATCAAGAGTGCCGTACTTTGTAAGGTGTCGCTGAATAATATCCTGAATCGAAGCAGATACGAGGAAATACTGCTGACGAAGTCTGAGTGACTTACCCTCCGGTGAGTTGTCGGCAGGATACAATACCTTTGTAATGGCCTCAGCCATTGCAGACTGCTCCATAGCCTTCATATATGAGCCTTCATTGAACAAGGTCATATCAAGCTCCGGCTTTTTAGAAGCCCAAAGTCTTAAACGTGCAACGCCCTCACCCTTGCCCGATACATACATATCATACGGAACAGCCTCTACAACATTTGCGTTTTTATGATTTACATGGTGGAAATCTCCGTCCCAAGAATCCTCAATATAGCCCTCGAAAAGAACCTTGCAGGCACGCTCTTCACGAGGTACAAGCCAAACCTCACCGCCGGGAAGCCAGAAATCGGGAAGCTCTGTCTGCCAGCCGTCAATCAGCTTTTGCTTAAATATACCTGCTTCATAGCGCAGAGAATAGCCCATTGACTGAAAACCGGTTGTTGCAAGACCGTCGAGATAGCAAGCGGCAAGTCTTCCCAAGCCGCCGTTACCCAAGCCTGCATCCGGCTCTAATTCGTAGAGATTGTCAAGTTTAACTCCCATCGAAGCAAGCGCCTCATCAAAAACAGAAGTAAGACCGAGATTATAAAGATTGTTTTTGAGCGATCTACCCATCAAAAATTCCATACACAGATAATAAATCTGCTTTGAATCCTGATTTTCGGCAGTATGTCTGAACTCGCTGTTTTGCTCACTCAATCTGTCACGAATTATCATAGCGACTGCTTTATAGTACTGCTCGTCGCTTGCGTCCTTAGGTGAAACACCGAAAAAATGTGAAAGCTTATCGGTAATAAGCTTTTTAGCCTGTGCGGTAGAAATAGTTGTTTTCATACAATTCCTCCAAAAAATATAGTTAATTTCATACGATATACAAATAATTTTGTTTATTATATACTAAAAACTGCCGATATGCAAGTAATATATCCAAAAATGTGCAAATCTACCAATTAATATATGCTATTATTGTGTATTTATATACTTAAATAAGAAAAAGGCGCCGTATCACGCCTTTTTCTTTGGTAAAAATCTGCCTAAAACAAGAGTGATAAGCTCTTTAATCGGCTTAATATTAAACAAAAGCATCAACACAAAGAGTGCACCCTCAATGCAATACATCACTACGCCCTTTTCAAGCACGAGCATAGCAACGCATTGAAGAGCCAAAATGAGTGTTTCCGATATTAAAGCAACCGGCTTCATATCAAATTTAAGATACTTTCTCGTATTTTGTCCTCTGAAAACAAAAACAACTATAAACGAGATAACAGTTGCAACAGCGGCACCGTTTGCACCCATAACAGGGATAAGAACAAGATTAAGAATGATATTTGTAAATGCGCCCGACAAAGCCGTTACCATACCCATAAACGACTTCTTTTCAGCCATATAAATCGAAGCAAGGAAGTTGACAAGACACGAAAAGCTCGTTGCGATAATCAAAACTGGAACGTATCTCCACGAGGTATAATAGCTGTCTGCAACAAGGATTTTCGTCAGTATTTGACAAACTAAAATCAAAGCCGAGGCAACAACAAATACGCCGCCGGAATACACTCTAAACACCTTTGTAAAGAAGTGCTCCCTGCTCTCGCTGTCATATTCATCAACCGCAGAAAGCTGCCAAGCGTCAATAAATACAGTTGAAAATAATATAACAAAATTAGGTATTTTAGAAGCGGCTGTATAAAGTCCGTTTTCGGCACCGCCTACAAATCCGGTTACCATATACCTATCGGAAACGTTGATTATCCACCACAGAATAATGGTAGGCACCATAGGAATACTGTACTTGAGCATATCACGGCGTGTGTCAGACGGTATTTTCTTAAACGTAACATTTTTCCAAAGCCTTGCACCGACAAACAAAAACAGTACCGAGCAGGCGTCGGAGGCAATAATAGCAAAAACATATCCGTAAATACCCATATTAAGCGGGCCGAGGAAAATAAGGTTAAAGGCAAGAGTTGTGGCAGTTGCCAAAATACCGTCTGCGGCATAAAGCTTAACGTGACCGCAGCCTCGAACAAACTGCTGACAAAGCTGGCGCATACCCGAAACAAGCACAAATATATAGATAAGTGGTGCATAGTCGCCGAGCGGAGTGTCATTAATATTTATCAAAGAAATCGGATAATAGAATATCAAAAACACCAAAAAGCCCTGCAAGGTCACTCGAAGACCGACAGAGAAAACGTCTCTTTTTACAGTTTGTTTATCAAGGGCAAATCGAAGCGCCGCACTGTTAACCTGCAAAAATACAATAGGAATAAGCACATTTGCCGTTTGCTGAATAAGGTCGGCTGTGGAATAATCCGCCGAAACGAGCTTCGCCGTAACATACGGCATAAGCAAAAACGACAGCACCGACGACGAAAACTTGCTGATTGCAAAAATTATTGTATTAGTCGCTAATTTTTTGTATTTATCCAAAACTAAAACCTCTTTATTTTATCTTACCTGACCGTTTCCGTAAATCAAATACTTTGTTGAGGTAAGCTGTTCAAGTCCCATAGGTCCGCGTGCGTGGAGCTTTTGAGTCGAAATTCCGATTTCGGCTCCGAGCCCAAATTCACACCCGTCCGTAAAACGTGTTGAAGCGTTAACATAAACCGATGAACTGTCAATACACTTCAAAAACAACTCGGCATTTTCATTATTATTTGTAATAATCGCCTCGCTGTGACCTGTTGAATGAGAATTTATATGCGAAATAGCTTCCTGCACGCTGTCAACAGTTTTAACGCTAATAATATAATCGAGATATTCGGTATAAAAATCCTCGTTACTTGCGGGAATTACACAATCACAAGCGCTCTGCGCCCTTTCATCGCCACGAATTTCTACATTCTTCGCCTTCAGCTTTTTTGCAATAACAGGCAAAGCTCTGTCAATAATAGCACTGTGGATCACAAGACTTTCACAGGCGTTGCACACAGATATTCTCTGCGTTTTTGCATTGAAAATAATCTCGCTTGCCATATCAATATCGGCGTCTTCATCAACATAAATATGACAGTTACCCGAGCCTGTTTCAATAACCGGCACGGTTGAATTTTCAACAACCGCCTTGATAAGTCCCTTGCCGCCTCGTGGAATAAGACAATCAAGATAATCGTTCATATTCATCATATCAACCGAAGACTGACGACTTGTATCGGTCACAAGCTGAATTACATTTTCATCAAAGCCGACGCTTGAAACTGCGCTTCGCATAATGTCGCAAAGCGTAATGTTTGAATTAATCGCTTCCTTACCGCCTCGCAGAATAACAACGTTTGAGCTTTTGAGACAGAGTGAAGCGGCGTCAACGGTAACATTCGGTCTTGCTTCAAAAATAATTCCTATAACACCGATAGGAACCGATACTTTTTTTATATCCAAGCCGTTATCCTTGTGATATTCGCTGATTATTTTACCGCACGGATCAGGCAAAGCGGCAACCTGACGAACACCGTCTGCCATAGCGCAAATTCTTTCCTCATTAAGCATCAACCTATCAAGCAAGCCGTCGGAAAGACCGTTTTGCTTTCCTGCTTCAAGGTCAAGAGAATTTGCCTTTATAATTTTTTCAACATTATCCTCAAGCGCCCTTGCAATGCTCAAAAGTGCTTCGTTCTTTTTTTCGGTTGTAACGCAGGACATAAACAGCGTTGCATTTTTTGCAAGCTGTCCAAGTTCTTTTACTGTCATAAAATCACCTACGGAATAAATTTTGTACCGACGCTTTCGCCGTTTAGCACGTTATAAATCTTCGTCGTATCGTTGCCGTTCATAACAACAACAGGAATACCTGCCGCAGTTGCGATTTTTGCCGCCTTAACCTTTGTTGCAAATCCGCCTGTACCGCTTTCTCCGGCGCCGCCGGCAACTGCTTCGATTTCTTCGGTTATCTTTTCGACAACAGGAATGAGCTTTGCGTCTTTGTTCTCACTCGGATTGCTGTCGTAAAGACCGTCGGTGTCGGTCAGCAAAATTAAAATATCTGCTTCGATAAGCTCGGCTACCGTTGCGCTGAGGCAGTCGTTATCGCCGTTTAGAAGCTCAACTATCGACACGCTGTCGTTTTCGTTTACTATTGGAATTGAACCGTATTCAAGAAGCTGATTAAAGGTATTTGTAAGGTGCGTTTTATTGTCCTCTTTTTCAAGCGCGTCATAAGTAAACAAAAGCTGGGAAACAATAATATCAAACTCGCCGAAAAATTTGTCATAAAGAAACATAAGCTCGCCTTGACCTACTGCGGCGGCAGCCTGTCTACCCTTAATGCTTTTCGGCTTTTTGCCTAATCCAAGACGAGCCGTGCCGATACCGATTGCACCGGACGACACCAAAATTACCTCGTGTCCCATATTATGTAAATCAGCCAAAACACGAACAAGCTCACTTATTTTTGCAATATTCGTTTTTCCCGTGTCGTGAGTAAGCGTTGAGGTTCCGACCTTAACAACAATCCTCTTCTTTTTCATAGCCACAATACTCCATTATCAATAATCCTTATAATTATAGCACAGTAAATCGCACGGCGCAATTAATTTATGTATTTTTTGAAAAATATTGCAAATAATAGCCGTAGGCAATGAAGAGAAATCCGAAACGTGGTTCAAATTGTGCTGATTTGTCCTTACTCTGCGTTAAAAATACTCGGAATACATCGAGTATTCCTGCGTTTTTGTGCCTTGATTAAGAACAAATCAGCACAATTTGAACTCTTCGACCAAAAATGCTTGAAGTAATGATGAATTTTGAATTTTGAGATGGAAGCCTTGCTGGCGCAAGGCGACAACGAAAAGTTCAAAAGTCGCTTTAATTCTGCATTTTTGGCAGATTCGGATTACTCTTCATTGCCTATCACGGGAGGTTTGATAATGACAAAAAGAAGCTTTATAAGAATTGTATCGTATATCGGCTTTATGCTGGCAATCGTTATTGCCGCCGTAATCATCAGCACGACGAATATGCGAAGCTATAAGCAACAGCTTGAGGTATCGTATCAGCAAAGCCTTGCACAACTGAGCGAATGTCTCGACAATGTAAATACGGATATAACAAAAAGTCTGTATTCAAATTCAAGAGGCGAGCTTTATGACCTGAGCAGGGATTTGTACGCTCAATGCTCTACGGCAAAAAACGCTATGAGCCGACTGCCGATAAAGCAAATGGAAATGAACAACGCCTACAAATTTTTGAGCCAATGCAGTGATTATGCGCAATATATCGGGCAAAAAATAGACTCCGGCGAGGAAATCAGCGACAGCGAGCACGAAACACTCAAAACCCTGCTTGACTATGCACAAAAATTTTCCGAGCAGGCAAACCAAATGGTAAACACCGTCAACAGCGGTGCAATGATTACAGATTCGCAGGTGACAAGCGGCGGAGAAATCAATGTCAGCGCACTTTCAAACGGCTTTTCGCAGGGGGCTAAAACCTTTGAGGATTTCCCTACACTGATTTATGACGGACCGTTTTCCGACCAAATATTAAACAAAAGCTCGAAGCTCGTTTCGTCAGCCGACGTTTACACAAAGGAGCAGTGCAAGGATATTGCGGCAAAGGCGCTCGGCGTAAGCACAAACAACATCACCTTTGAAACCGACGACAAGTCAAGGCTTCCCTGCTACACCTTTAAGTGCGGAAGATATACAGTGAGCATAACGAAGCAGGGCGGATATGTTAAAGAAATACTCTATTCGGGCTTGATAAACAGCTCGGATATAACGAGTGAAAACGCCTGCAACCTTGCAATAAGCACACTTGAAAAGCTCGGTTACAGGGATATGGAGGTATGTTACTATGCCCAGCAGAACAATGTTTGCACCGTAAACTGTGCCTATACCAAGGACGGAGTGAGAAATTACGCCGATTTAATCAAGGTTGGAATTTCACTTGCCGACGGCGAAACGGTAAGTCTTGACGCAAAAACATACCTCGTTAATCACACCGACAGAAATCTCGGCGCTCCCCTGCTGACATCCGAGCAGGCACAGGAAAAATTATCAAAATATCTCACCGTTACAAATACAAGACTTTGCACAATACCAAAGGAAAGCGGAACCGAAAGGCAATGCTATGAATTTACCTGTACAAGCAACGATACAGGCGAAAACGCACTTATTTATATAAATTGTGATACCGGCGTTGAGGAGGATATTTTGATTATGCTCAACCTCGACAACGGAACAATGGTTAAATAATTATAAAAAGAAAGGTTTTTTACTATGAAAAAGATTATTGCAGTTATTATGTCAATCACCGTTATCTCGGCTGTTTTTGTCGCTTGCGGCTCAAACAAAACGGATAACAACACAACAACAAGCACAACAAGTACAACAGCTACCACCCAATCAACTACGCAAACGACAACATCAAATGTCGGAGAAGATTTGTCGAACGCCGGCGACGAAGCGGCTTCAAGAGCCGATAAGGTCGGCGACGATATCGGTCAGGGTGTTGACGACGTTGCAGACGGCGTAGGCGGCGCAGTAGATAAGGCAGGAGACGCAGTAAACGACGCTTTGCGATAAATCGCAAAGCGTCGAGTGAAGAGTGAAGTGAGAAAAAGAGAAAAGAAGTGGTTTGGGGATTGTAGTTTTTCTTTTATCCCAATTGTTCTCTTTTATCCCCTTAGTCAGCGTAGCTGACAGCTCCCCTTGATTCTCAAAACAAGGGGAGCCTGATATTCAAGACGGAACGCTGTTTTTACAAACAAAGGCTCCCCTTTTAATGTCATTAAGGGGAGCTGTCGCATTTGCGACTGAGGGGATAAAAGGACAAATCAAATTCTGCTTTTTATCAATTTATCCAAATATTCGCATACGCCGTCGAAATTTGTATTAATTTCATTATTAGGTATTCGTAATATATCAAGACCATAGCTTTTCAAATATTCATCTCTTTGAGAATCATACTGTATGCCGTTTTCTTCAAAATGTTGTGAACCATCAAGCTCAATAACCAAATCAGCCTTTGAACAATAAAAATCAACAATATATTTTCCCATTACTTTTTGACGATAAAATTTCACGGGATAATCCTTGAGAAAATCATACCACAAGTGACGTTCTTCTCTTGTCATATTTTTACGCAGTTCTTTTGCGTTTGTCACTAACTTTTGATTGTATTTTCTGTCCATAGTTTTTTCTTTTGTCCCCTCAGTCAGCGTAGCTGACAGCTCCCCTTGATTCCCAAAACAAGGGGAGCCTGATTTCTAAAAAAAACAGCGTTTTATATTTCTTATCCCCTCAGTCGGCAAAGCCGACAGCTCCCCTTGATTCTCAAAACAAGGGGAGCCTTTGTTGGTTAAAACAGCGTTTCGTATTTCATCATTGCGAGCGTAGCGAGCTTCGTTACCATTCCGATTTGGTGTAGGAGCGGATGATGTTGGTGATAATATTATCGCGTTTGAAGCCCTTGCCCTTACCGCCTTTGATTTGGTCTTGAATTTTTCCGGCGCGGATAGTAACGAAGTCGGCTTTATCAAGGATTTTATCAACAACAGGTGTTTCGGCGAAGGTATAGCCTTCATCAGGTGAATCAATCAGCTTCGTTGCAAGGCGTGTATTCGAAAACCTTTTAACCGCAGTCATAGCGAGGATAACAACTTTGTTTTCCTCAGGGAGAGTGAGGGTGCGGCAATTTCTGACATCCACCTCATAGAGATAGAAATAAGCCTTACGGTTCGGCAAGTTGCCCTCGGGGTGATGAGTATGAGAAAGCTCAAGTGCGAGAGGCGAGGATTTTACGCTTGCAGTTTGTTCAAGACCGAACATATCCCATTTGCCGACGAAATCGGTCATAGAATGAACGGTAATTTTGCGCTCTTTATTATCGGCAAGCAGAGTAATTTCCTTATCGGAAAGCACGCTTGCGGCGATAATATAAAGCTTCGTCATACCCTTTGGAAGCTCAAGAGTTTGACCGCGGGGAATGAGAACATTCTTTTGCATAGCGGCTTTCGGCATACGGAATGTAACGCCCGAAACGGTATAGCTTTCGTTAATAAGCTCATCGGGCAGGCTACAACCGCTTCCCTGCAAAATGCAATTAACCTTATAATCGTCAGCTGTAATTCCCGAAGCATTATAATCAAGAGTCAACTTTTTATAGTTCTCGCTTGCGGTGTTCTTTTTACAGTCAAGAGTGAGAACAAAGGTTTTCGTTTCAAAGGGATTTATATCGAAAATAATCTTATTCTTTTTATATTTAGCAGGAGCAACAATTTCCTCACAAGCGGTCGCTTCCTCTGCTTTTACAACGTCAGCAAAGAAGCGAAGCTCAACCTTTTTATGAGCCTGACCTACGCCCTCGTTTACACGGACAACAATGCTGTCGCTATCCTGTGCGAGCTTAACGGCTCTTAAGACAACATCGTTTGTGCTGAGTGAAGCAAGGCTGAAGGAATGTGTTAGGCTGCCGCTTTTCTTCGAGCTTGTTACAAAAGCGACGGGCTTTTGATTAAAGCATTGAGCTCCGATTTGAGTCTGTGAGCCGATTGCGCCTTTATGCGAGCAAATACCAAACGAGAAATAATTTCTGCCCAAGTCCTGCAAATCCTGGCGAGCATCCTTTGTAAACGCGCCGGCAGGAGTATGAATACAGGTCAGGCGCAGCATATTATCACTCGGCTTATCCCAGCCGTATTTACAATCGGAAAAAATGCTCACGCCGTATTCGTCGTTTTCGTCAGTCAAGTCCGCCCATTTCTGCGCAGGAACCTCATAGAGATTTTCCGTATTATTTCCACGTTTAATATAGCCGAGACCCAAGTCGTAAGAAGCAACAGGGTTCGAGCACGAAAGCGGAAACTGCGCTTTAAGCAGAGTGCGGCGTTCAAGCCAGTCAATGAAGTTATCAACTCTAACGGTATCACCGCCTGCCTCAAGGCTGACAAGCTGAACAACGGTGCTCGAATTAGCGGTGCGTGTTATCTTAATAGAAACGCGTGCAGGTCCGTCATCGACAACCTCAAAGGTCGGAGTATTGGCATAGCAATACGGCTCGGAGTCCAAATCCTCTTTGCGCATTTCCCACGACGGATAATTAAGCTCGCCCAAATTATGATGAAGCGCAAGCTTTATCGGTGCTGAAAGAAGCTGTTTGTTCAGCCTTTTATCAAACAGCGAGGCAAGGTCGCCGTTTTTATTAAAAATAACCTTATAATTCGCATTTTCAAGAGTATGTGCGGTAACGGCAAGGTCGGTTTTAAGAGTGCATTTTTCATCGGCACCCTGAACGTCATACACACGATAACCGACGCTCGCAACGCTCGCAAGGAAGATGATATCAAATTCCTTTCCGCTTTTCGAAACAACCTGCGAGGGAACCTCATTTCCCTTTTCGTCAAGCACTTTAACATATTTCGCATTACGAGTGAGCTTAATATGAGCCTCAACTGCGCAGGTGCGTTCTACTGCAACAGGGTTATTGACGATAACCGCGCAATCCTCACACCACGAGGTATCAAGCTCATTTGCAAGTGCTCCGACAGCCGCCTGATATTCACCCTGAAACTGCTTTAGCGAAGCAAAATAGTCGTTCCAGCTTTCGTTATAAACGAGCATGGTCGAGGTTCCGGGTATATCGTCGTGAAACTGATGTGCGATAACCTTTTTCCACGCGGAGTCGATAATCTCTCTCGGATATTTGAACGAGGTCAGCAGGCTTGCCGAAACAGCGCTTTTTTCGCAATAATCGGCGAGCACCTCATTTTGAGCATTAAGGCGCTTACTCATACATCTTGAGGTATAGCCGCCTGCTCCGTGGGAGCGCATAACAAGCTCGTTATCCCAAACAGGAAGCTTTGCTTTTTCATTTTCAGGCAATTTATCAAGCTCGATAAATATTTCGTCGGACGAGGCGGAAATTACCTGTGTTTCATTGCCCTCGTTCTTTTCTACGCTGTAATTTACGGAAAGAACGCTTTCTTCGGTCGGTGCGCCGCCCCAGTCGCCTGTTCCGTAATAATTCATAGTCCAAGGCAAGGCGAAATTTATTCCGTTATCGGCAATTTTATTTATTATCTGCAAATCGCCTCTAACGTCGCCGTTAAACTTATATCTATATGACAGCGGATCGAGAGAAGCGTAAATTGAGCTTCCGTCAACGCCGCGCCAAACGCCGATATCAAACGGACGTTCATAGGCTCCGCCCCAACCTAACTTTTGAGTCGAAACGCCGAGCAGACCGCTATGCTTTGCTATACTCGGCAAAGCGTAGCCGAAGCCGAAGCAATCCGGCAGGAAAACGTCCTTAGAGGTCTTACCGAACTTCTTTTTGAAATAGCCGTTGCCGTAAAGGAAATTCCTAAAAAGTGCCTCGGGTGACGGAATATTAACGTCGCCGTTTTCATAAGCCGAGCCGCTGACGCACCATTTGCCGTCGGCAACAAGCTGCTTGATTTTTTCAAACGCCTCGGGGTAGTATTCTTCAATCAGCTCATAACGAAATGCACCCTCAAAATTGAAACGATAATGAGGGTATTTTTCAATTAAGGCAATATTTTTTTCGATTGTATCGGGGATAAATTCCTCGATTGTCTTTGCAAGCTCCCATCTCCATACGGTGTCAAGATGAGCCGTTGCAACAGTAAAAATCTTATTCTTTGTCATTATGTAGCCTGCTTTATTTCTCGATTATTTCATAGGTAAACTCGTATTTATCCTGAAGCGCCTTTACCTTCGGCTCATTATCCTCGATAAAGGTCGGAGTATAAATGCTTTTTCCGTCCACGCTGTAATCCTTTACGATTTGCTCAAGCTCTGCCCAGGCTTCCTTTTCCTGTGCATAGCCGTCCTCAAATTTAATCAAAAATTCTCTGTGCTTTGGTAATCTTACCTTCATTTTTCTCACCTTTCCTTTTGTGATACATATCAATATATTTATACAATTATATATTTATTTCGTGATTATTTCAAGGGAGTTTTGCACTTTTTTGTACAATATTTCCCGCGGGCTTTCGATTGACTGCTTTTCGGTTACGCCGTCGCCGACGAGGCTTATCATACAGTCGCCGAGCACCGCATTTTCTATAACACCGCTGACAACAACGCATTTTTTGTTGTATTTCTTGCAAAGGTGTGCAATTTTATACGGCAGCTTACCCATAAGCGTTTGTGAATCGGTCTTACCCTCGCCTGTTATAATAACGTCGGCTTCTTTGATTTTTTCCTCAAGAGAGCTGAACTGCGAAAGAATATCGAAGCCCGAACGGATATCGCCGCCGTAAATCGAATACAGTCCGCCGCAGATTCCGCCTGCTGCACCTGCGCCCTTTACGGTTGATACATCATTAGGCAAAAAGGCATTAAGGCGCTTCAAGCCATCGTCAAGCTCAACAATCTGCGTCCTGTTAGCGCCCTTTTGGGCGGCGTAAACATATGCGGCGCCGTTTTCACCGAACAGCGGATTTTCGACATCGCAGGCGTAGGTAAAACTGATATTTTTCGGCATATTCCTGAAATTTGCGCCGTAGATAAAATTCAGGTCACGGCTTTTTACAACAGACATTTCGTTGTAGTTTTCATCATAAAACACGCCACCGAGGGCGGAAATTACACCTGCTCCGCCGTCACAGCTTCCTGTTCCGCCAAGTGCTAAAATGATATTTGTACAACCCTCGTTCAAGGCGAATTTTATCAGCTCGCCTGTACCGTAGGAGCTCGACATCATAACCTGCTTACGTGGCTGAAGTCCGCTTGCAACCGCACATTCAACAACAGCGGTATCGCCCAAAACCGCAATATATCCCTCTATCTCATTATGGTAAATATTATGACAGGGGTAGTAATGCTTTACAGCCTGCGTGAAGCTGCAAAACGCGTCGATAAAGCCCTCGCCGCCGTCGGCAAACGGCAGGGCGGTTACGGTATGCTTACTGTTTTGCTCTATTGCATTTTTTATTGTTTCGGCAACCTCAACAGAGGTCAGACTTCCCTTAAAGCTATCGGGAACAACAAGTATTTTCATTATATCACCGACTATATAATATCACATTTCAACGTCTTTGTAAAACAGCTTTTATACGGCGTATAATGTTGAGCACAATCAGCGTTATGACAGAGCCGAGAGCTATCGCAAAAGCAACGAGAGCAGTCTGTCGGGCGTTATATATAAAAGCCGACTTATCACCTGTTACAAGATTACTCATAGCGTAAAAGAGGTAGCCGCCGGGCAGGAGAGGTACGGTTGACGGAATAAGAATAACGGTCGACGGTGTTTTCAGTATTCTTGCCACAATTTCGCTGTAAGTATGCGCTACGACAACCGCAGTCAAGGTACAGGCGAAAATTCCGAGCGACGTGTATTCAAATAGCATTTCAAATGTTAAGGAACAGGCAAACGCTCCGATTATCACGCTGAAAATTTTATTTTGGGGTACATTGAGAACTACGCAAAATCCAACTGTTCCCAAAACACAAAGCAGAATATTTTTAACTGCCAAACAAAACAACCCCCACGCAAAAACCAAGTGCAATAGCCAGCGCATAAAACAACGACTGTGTAAGCTCGACAAGTCCGGAAATAGTATCGCTGAGCATAATATCACGAATGGCGCTTCCTATTGCTATTCCGGGTATCAAAAGCATAATTGTTCCTATCATAATCATTGCAGGTTGACTGCTTATTCCGAGCAACAAAGGTACATAAGAAAGTACGCCTGCCGTTATTGACTGAATAAATATCTGCGCAAACGAGGTACTTGATATTCTCGGCAAAAGACTGATTATTATTCCGATAATCCCCGAAAAAGCGGCGTCCGAAAGTGTTCCGCCGAAGTAAACACAAAAGCTCCCTGTTGCAAGGATTATTGCCGAAAATCGGCATAATAAAGGATATTCCTGCGACCTTCGGTTTATCGGTTCAACACCGGAGCAAATGCATCTCGACATTGTATTCAATCTGTCAAGCTCCGACAAATTCAAATTGTTATCATATATTCTGTTCATAACAATAACGCCGTCAGCGCAGACTATCACAAGCGAGCTCAGGCAAAATACAGCGTAATTAATACACCCGAACGACTTTAATAATCTGTAAGCAGAATCCTCTGCTCTACTGATTTCTGCGCCGTTTTCAATCATTTTTGCGGCTATTGAGCAAACATATTCTACATTTTTTCTGTCCATAAAATAAGTATTTGCAAAAACACACAGGATATAATTGAAATTAATTTTTGCAAAATCTTACAAAATCTATTGACAAAAACGAACTAATGTTGTAATATAAATGTGACCTTAAACGGTTAGTGTCAGGCAAGGGCACTTCGTGTTGCACACAGCAACTGTGTAACGCAAAAGAGATTGTTTTATTAAACAACGAAGATGGGTAGTTAAAGGCGGACACTTTACTACCCGTTTTTGTTTTATGTTTAATATTAATTATTGTTTTATCAGAAAAATCACAAAAAGGTATTGACATTATCGTATTTTTTGATATAATAGTAAAGCACTCAAAAGTGAGCAGCACAAATATCGCGGGGTAGAGCAGTTGGTAGCTCGTCGGGCTCATAACCCGGAGGTCGCAAGTTCGAGTCTTGTCCCCGCAACCACTATAGTACACTTTAATTGATACATTAAAGTGTACTATTTTTTGTGTTTTTATAGATTATTTAAACTACTTGTTTCTATTAAATGTATTATTGTATCAAATATGGTGCACTATCACCCTTTTGATTTACATATTTAGACACACACCGTGAAAACAGAATGCACTGCGTGAAAATACACCCTACTCCGTGAAAAAGATTATATTTCGCATAGTTTAAAGGTACAATAATACGTACTAATTTTTTCAAGTTAAGAATTTATCTTTTATTTATCGATAATTTATGATATAATTATATTATTAATTTTAGAGGTTTAATTATGAATTTGATTAGTTTGTTTTCCGGAGCTGGTGGTTTAGATTTAGGCTTTGAAAAAGCAGGTTTTAATATATCTATGGCTAATGAATATGACAAAGGTATATGGGCAACCTATGAAGCAAACCACGCTGCTCCACTTATAAAAGGTGATATTAGAAATATTAAAGATGCTGACTTTCCAAATGAAATTGACGGAATCATCGGTGGACCTCCTTGTCAAAGTTGGAGTGAAGCCGGTTCATTAAGAGGCATTAATGATTCAAGAGGTCAATTATTTTTTGATTACATAAGAATTTTAAAAAACAAGCAACCTAAATTTTTTCTTGCCGAAAATGTTTCGGGTATGTTGGCAAGCAGACATTCAGAAGCTGTAAAAAATATAATTCAGCAATTTGAAGATTGTGGTTATAATCTTACACTTACACTCGTAAATGCTGCTGATTATGGTGTACCACAAGATAGAAAGCGCGTTTTTTATATCGGATTTAGAAAAGATTTAAAGATTGATTTCAAATTTCCAAATCCAACAACACCAAATGCAAAAGACAAATTAACTATGAAGGATGCTATTGGTGATTTGGTTGATACACCTATACCTGCTTTACCAAAAAACAAAACAAACGGAGATTTAGAAATTCCAAATCACGAATATTATATTGGTGCTTATTCAACTATTTTTATGAGTAGAAATCGAGTCAGAGGATGGAATGAACAAGCTTTCACAGTTCAAGCAAGTGGCAGACAATGTCAATTACATCCTCAAGCTCCAAAAATGAAATTTGTTGAAAAGAACAAGCGTATTTTCGTTCCAGGTTATGAAGATTTATATAGGAGATTAACTGTAAGGGAATGCGCTAGAATACAAGGCTTTCCAGATGATTTTAAATTTATTTATACCGATGTGGATTATGGTTATAAAATGATTGGAAATGCTGTTCCTATAAACTTATCATATATTATAGCATGTTCAATAAAAGATGCTTTAAATGGATGAAGGAGAAAATATGAGTAGTGCAAGTAATGACCAAGGCAGAGCATATGAATATATTTGTTTAATTACATTAGCTGAAGAAATCAACAAATTCAGATTAGCTGTAATAGATAAAAATTCAAGTTATGAAGCTGCTCAAAATGCATGGAATAACATTGATGCTCAATTAAAAGAAATATTAACAGAAAGTGCAAAAGCTGCTGTATTAACTATTTTCGACTTAGAGCCTTTGATTATAGAAGACGGTAACGATCAACTCGATTTAAAAATTCAAAAAGACAGTGAAGGTGAAATTGGTGATGTTAGAGATATACTGATTATCCGCAGAAATATTCATTGGGAGATTGGTTTAAGCGTAAAGCATAACCATTTTGCTGTTAAACACAGTAGATTATCGCCTAAAATTGATTTTGGCAAGAAATGGTTTGGTGTAGAATGTTCTAACCAATATTGGAATAGCGTTAATGTTGTTTTTGATTATCTAAAAGAATGTAAAAATAAGGACTTAAAATGGAGCGAGTTAGATGATAAAGAAAATGATGTTTATGTTCCAATTTTAAATGCTTTTGTTGATGAAATAAAACTCAGTAATTCACAACATCCTGACCTTCCAAGAAAAATGGTTGAATATTTGCTTGGTGAATTTGATTTTTATAAAGTTATAAGCATTGATAATAAAAGACTAACACAAATACAGACCTACAATTTGAGAGGCACTTTAAACAAGCCAAGCACAACAAAAGAAGCAAAAATAAAAGTTCCAATTTCAACATTGCCTACAAGAATTGTCAGTCTTGATTTTAAACCAAATAGCAAAAACACAGTCGAACTGTACATGGACAACGGTTGGCAATTTAGTTTCCGAATACATAATGCTTCAACAAAAGTTGAAACAAGTTTGAAATTTGATGTTCAAATTATCGGAATGCCTGCAACAATTATTTCAATAAATTGTTATTGGAATTAAAAAGTTATATAACATATTTTGTTTTAGAAATTTAAAAAATTATATATAAAAATGGATGTTTATCATGGGAATTTCTGTAAAAATACATAATATCAAAGGAATAGATGATTTCGATTTCCAAATTCCATCAGAAAATGGATTGTATGCATTAACAGGTGAAAATGGAACAGGAAAAAGTACAATAATATCATGTGCCGCTTGTTCATTTTTTAATGTTACTTTAGAAGACTATTTTGGAAAACCTCGCGAGAATTCTGAAATCGAATTTAAGTATGGAACTTATCACAGAACTATAAAGTCAGAAAACGGAGAATGGATGGAACCAGAAGGTAATTTAAATATTACTGGTTTTTTTGAGGGAAGCATTGTATTTGGAAATAGATTTAAAGATGTAGATTATTCATTATTAAAAACATTTTCAAACATTGAAAAGAACAAGTTGCAAAAAGCATCAACTTTTATTATTGAAAATTTAGGGAAGATTTTAAGGGACGATAAAGATTATTATTCTAATTTATATATTTTAAAAAATAAAAAAATTCTTAAAGAATTAAATTTAAAAAGACCTATATTTTTTATTGAAAAAAACAACATTATGGTAAGTCAATTAAATATGTCCACAGGTGAAAATCTTCTCTTAACTATACTATATTCAATTGAATTAAGAATACATAGAAAAGTATATGGAAAATCACCGACTTTTATATATTTAGATGAAATAGAACTTGCCCTTCATTCTTCTTCATTAAGAAGATTAATAAGTTTCTTTAAAGAAATATCTAATAAAAAAAATTTTATGATTCTGTTTTCGACTCATTCAATTGATATATTAAGGCAACTTCCACCGAGCAACATTTATTATTTGCAATTATATCATGATGGTAGTCTTGATTTGATCAACCCATGTTATCCTGCTTACGCAGCACGCTCTTTGGAAGCATCAACATATGGTTTTGATTTTTTATTTTTAGTTGAGGATATTTTAGCAAAACAAATTGTAGAACGAATAATTCAGGAAAAGAGATTGTTATCTAATAAACGAGTCCTTGTTCAACCAATCGGGGGGGATGGCATCAAGTTTTACGATATGCATATGATATTATTAATACTCACATGGTATCACCAATCACAAAAATCAGAGTAATTTTAGATCGCGATATAAAACCATCAGTAGCAAGCTTTATTAGAAAAGAAAAAATAGGATTTGAAACTAGTCCTGCTTATTTACCAATTAAAAGTTTAGAAAAATACCTTCTGGAAAAATTAATAAACAATGTTGATAAAGCACTTTTCAAAGAGTTAAACGATTATGTATTTTTATCAAAATCTTTAGATTTAATAATTAAAGAGTATCTTAATGGCATAAAGAATCAACCACCAAAAGATCCAGATTCAATATCAACAGGAAAAGCATTATACGGAGTTATAAGTTCTGAATTAAAAAGAAGTGGAAGAACTGAAAATGATTTGATAGAATGTGTTGTAAACTATTTATTTGTATCAAAAGATGATAATGATATTAACGAATTATGTGAATTTCTTGAAAATGAATTATCATAAATATAAAAAATAAATACTTTTCATAAACAACAATAATAAAAATTTATAGTTGGTCACATTTTTAGGCGCAGGGTCACATTTTGGGACAGGTGGTCACATTGTATCAAATATGCTGTACAAACACATTTACACCCATAGCAAGGCGTTGCTTATGGGTGTTTTATTTTTAACGAAATGCTTTTTTAGGGGTTTTTTAAGATTTTGAGAATTTGAAATAAATTCAATATATCTTAAAATAAAGACAAATTGCAGTCATAATTGCAGTCATTTTTGAAGCGATTTTAATATAAAATATAACAGCAAAAAACCCCACTCTGACAAGGGAATGTCAGGGTGGGATATGTTGTTATATATAGTGACACAAAGGGACAGTCACATTTTATAGTTATTATTTCAGCTCATTAATGAAATTTTGTATTCGGGTTGTGGCGAGTTCATCCGGTTTTATTGACTTTAGTTCTTCCAAGGTTAGGCAATAAAGAGTAATCCGAACCTGCCGAAAATACTTGTATTAAAGCGACTTTTGAACTTTTCGCCGTCGCCTTACGCGAGTAGGGCTTCCGTCTCAAAGCCCAAAATTCATCTTTACTACAAGCATTTTCGGTCGAAGAGTTAAAATTGAACTGATTTGTTCTTAATCAAGGCACAAAAACGCAGGAATACTTTTCGTATTCCGAGTATTTTTAACGCAGAGTAAGGGCAAATCAGCCAATTTGAACCACGGTTCGGATTACTCTTTATTGCCTATCCATTTATAAGCAACGGTTTCGCCTTTTTGCAGAGTAACGGAATTTTTATCGCAATCGGTTATGCACAAATACTCAAAATATATAGAATTATGTTCGTCGCTGATAACAATTCCGATTTGTTTAATATTTTCCGAAACAATTCCTGTTTCCTCTGATAGTTCCCTATTAGCACAGTCGTCGGGCGTTTCGCCTTGAAACGCCGAGCCTCCTGCTGTAAGTTCCCACATACCGCCTAAGTGCTTATTATAATCTCTTTGCATAATAAGATATGTACCGTCGGTATGCCTAACGGCAATATCGCACACTATATGATAAACGCCGTTAGGAATTTGTTTTCCTCTAATCAATGCAATATTTTCGATTTTATTCAGATTTCTGTCATAAGCGTCCCAAAGCTCCATACTAATTCTCCTTAGTGATGATTAATTTCAAATTGTCAATTTTTTTAATTTCGTTCTTAATAAACTGAGGATAAAGCATAATGCTGTCAAGATTATCAAGGCTCAACCATTCGTAGCAGTTTGTTCTATTTGATTCTTTCGTTTCAAAGGTTTTTTCAAAATGCGAAAAGCCTGTGTTTTCTAAATCAACACGGTAATAAATACCTATTTCGTGATAAGATTTTCCATCATCATCGAAAAAACATTCGTTTATCCAAAGAGGCTCAAGGTCAGTCAAAGTAACGCCTAATTCCTCCTTAATTTCTCGGACAAGTGCGTCCTTGCTCGACTCGCCGAAGCGAACTCTGCCTCCGACAAGATAATATGAATTATCCTTTGTATTTTTTTGAGCAAGCAGCTTATTATCATTGACAATTACTGCGGCAACACGGTGATTAAAATAGCCGTTTTCGGTTTTTAGGGTTAAGTCAGGCGAGGTGCTTTTTTTAAGCTCGGTAATATAATTGTCTGCCTGTTGTCGCGAAGTAAAGGTTACAACATTTGAGCTGTACTTTTCAAAAAGCTCAAGCATTCTCGGTCTTACATCGGTATTGAAGCGCTTAATAAATTCAACCAATTCTTCGTCATCAGGAAGTTCAAACGGCATTTCAGGTCTGTTCCCTTTTCTGTGGGTTGCACCGTAAATACAATCCTCAACCGGCAAGTCAAAGAAAAATACCAAATCCGCCTGTGCAAGGCGCAGTTCAAGAGTTGACTTAAAATTTCCGTCAATGATAAAGCTATCCCTTTTGAAGATTTTCTTTTGCTTTCTTATCAAGGTCGGTCTTGTGATGTGGGAAGTGTTACTTTTCCAATAAATTGCATCTAAATGAAAAAGCTCAATATTTGTTGCTTGGTGCAGTTTTCGGCTGAATGTGCTCTTACCTGCGCCCGGACAACCGACAACAATAATTCTTTTGTAATCAAACATAAATACCTCCTAAAATAAAAATACTCCTGCACGAATATGCAAGAGCTTTACTGCTGTGTTCGGAATGGGAACAGGTTATCTCAAATTTTCGTCAGTTTCGGCTGACGGGATTATATTAACACAACTCACTCAAAAAAGCAACACTTAAAAACAGATGATGAACAGGTTGAAGGGATTAAATACTTGATAAAGGGTGACAGTTGTGGTAAAGTTAAGACAGAGATATTCGGTTTTGAGGTGATGATATGGCTTTACCGATAAAAAAGGCTTTGGCGGCAATAAATAATCCGTCAAAATTCAAATACATAAAATACTTTGATAAATTGCCGATAGATGAAAAAACAATTCTCGTTGAAAGTCAGCACGCAAGCGAGTTCAACGGAAATGTTTTTTATATCGTTAAGTATCTTTGTTCAAGCGAGAAATACAGAGATTTCAAGGTGTATTTGGCTTGCACAAAGGATAAAAAGCAGGCGTTCAACCGAAAGCTAAACGCTTACAATATAAAAAATGTTGAGCTTTTAGAGCTACACTCAAAGCACTATTACAAGGCAATTGCAAGTGCAAAATACCTGATTAACGACAACACCTTTCTTCCCTTCTACCAAAAGAAAGAGGGACAGGTTTACATCAACACCTGGCACGGCACTCCTTTGAAATCGCTCGGCAGAAGAATTAAAAACGACGCCGAAAACATCGGAAACGCTCAAAAGAATTTTGTTCTTGCCGACTACATACTCTTCCCTAACGAATATACTATGGAGCATATAGTCGAGGACTATATGATAGGCAGCATTGCGCAGGGAAAAATCGTTTACGGCGGCTATCCGAGAAACGAAATTTTCTTTGATGACGAGCGGCGCAGAGAATTAAGGAAAAGGCTTAATTTGAACGACAAAAGAGTTTACGCTTATATGCCAACCTTTAGGGGAACGGCAAAGCAGGGCTGTTCGAAGGACAGCGACGAAAGTTTAATTTCATATCTTAACGAGCTTGACAATGAACTGAATGACGATGAAATACTTTATGTAAACCTTCATCCCGTATCTAAAAGCAAGGTTGATTTCGGCGGCTTCAGGCATATAAAAGAGTTTGAAAAAGAATACGACGCTTACGATTTTCTCAACATTTCGGACTGTCTCGTTACTGATTATTCGAGCGTATTCTTTGATTATGCGTGCACGGGCAGAAAAATAATTCTTTTCACCTACGACAGAGAAGAATATCTGCGTGACAGAGGAGTTTATATTTCACTCGACGAGCTTCCCTATCCCCAGGCAGGCAATGTGCAAGAATTGCTTTCGGAATTGAGAAGTGAAAAGGAATATGACGACAGCGAATTTATCTCGCAATTTTGCAAATACGACAATATCAACGCATCAAAGCAGCTTTGCGATACTGTGATATTAGACGAAAACGCAGGGCTAAAAATCGAAGAAATGCCGTCAAACGGTAAAGAAAGCATTTTGATTTACGCAGGAAGCCTTGCACCTAACGGCATTACGGCTTCACTCAAAAACTTACTTAACACGATTGACACAGGCAAGCGTAATTACTACATCTGCTACAATCAAAGGGATATTAAAAAGAACAGGGATATGATCTTTACATTCCCCGAAGGCGTGAATTACTATGCAATAAGCGGCGGCTTCAACCTTACGATTTTCGAAACGATAATAAAGGCGCTGTACCGTTATAAGCTGGTCGGAACGGGGCTGTACATTAGACTTTTGCAAAAAAGAATAAAGCAGAACTTTGAAAAGGATTTTGGCTATACAAATTTCGCAGCTTACATACAGTTCAGCGGTTATGTTCCTAACCAAATATTAAAATTTTCACAATCGGAAAAGAATACTGTTATTTATGTTCATTCCGATATGCTGCGTGAAATCAAGAGCAGGGGCAACCAGAGATTAGGTGTACTCAAATACGCCTACAATAACTACAAAAAGGTTGCAGTTGTTACGCAGGATATTGTTGAGCCGACTGCAAAAATCAGCGGCAGAAGCGATAATATTCAGATTGCAAAAAATGCTATACCGCACAATATCATATTAAAAAAATCGCTTGAACCGGTGCACTTTGACGAGGCTACCGAGACTTCTCAAAGCCGTGAAAGAGCAATGGAATTTTTGCTTGACAAAAAGACGAAAAAATTTATAACAGTCGGCAGGTTTTCACCGGAAAAAGGGCACGACAGACTTGTTGACGCTTTCTCGGAATTTTCTAAAAGCCACAACGACGCAAGGCTTGTCATTATGGGCGGAAGCTCGCACAAAAACCAATATTCGCTCTTGTTAAATCATATTAAGGAAAAGGGGCTTTCGGATAAAATTTTGCTGATTAAAAATGTTTCAAATCCATATCCGATAGTTAAGCTATGCGACTTTTTCGTTTTAAGCTCGTATTACGAGGGCTTCGGTCTTGCGTTGACAGAGGCTGACATATTAGGCAAAAGCGTCATATCAACGGATATAGTCGGTCCGAGAGGCTTTATGAAAAAGTACGGCGGAGTGCTTGTTGAAAGTTCGCAGGAGGGTCTTGAAAGAGGTCTTGAGATGCTGTATAACGGCGAGGTTAAGCCGATGAGGGTCGACTACGAAAAGTACAACGAGGAAGTAATTGAAGAATTTGAAGAATTGCTGAAATAATTATTACAAATGCTAAAATTTGAAAATATAAAAAAACTTGATATAGGCAGATGTTTGTGATATAGTGTTATTACTATAATATGTGATGCTACGAGGGAACAATTATGAATCCTGTAATTAAAAAAGCAAAAAAGCTAATAAAAAATCCTTATTGGAGAGCAAAGTGCAAGTATATCAAATATTTTGACAAGCTTGCAATTGACGAAAAAGCAATACTGATTGAAAGTCAGCACGGCGACGAATTTAACGGTAACGTTTTTTACATAGTCAAATACCTGAGAAGCAGTGAAAAATACAAGGATTTCAAAGTATACCTTTCCTGCAAGCTAAATAAGGTTGATATTTTTGAGCAAAAGCTTAAAACATACGGTATAGAAAATGTTAATATCGTAATTTTGTCGTCAAAAGAATATTTCAAGGTAATTGCTTCGGCAAAATATTTAATCAACGACAACACCTTCCTTCCCTTTTATCAGAAAAAAGAGGGTCAGGTTTACATTAATACCTGGCACGGCACTCCGCTTAAATCACTCGGCAGAAAGATTAAAAATGACGCCGCAAATATAGGCAATCCTCAAAAAAACTTTGTCATTGCCGACTGGTTGTTATTCCCGAATGAATACACAATGGAGCATATGGTCGAGGACTATATGATAAACAATATCGCACAAGGTAAAATCATCTACGGAGGTTATCCGAGAAATGAGATTTTCTTTGACAATGACAGGAGAAGTAGGCTCAGAACGGAGCTTGGTCTGGAAAATGTAAGAGTTTATGCGTATATGCCGACGTTTAGAGGAACGGCAAAAACAGGTTCGTCATGCAAAAGCGATTCGTATATGCTCTACTATCTTTACGAATTGGACAAAAAACTCGGCGACAATGAGGTATTCTATCTTAACTTGCACCCTGTATCAAAAAGTCTTGTAAACTTCGATGATTTTGAACATATCAAGCCGTTTCCTGAGGAGCTTGATACATATGATTTCCTCAATATTGCGGATTGCCTTGTTTCAGACTATTCAAGCGTGTTCTTTGATTACGCCTGCACAGGCAAAAAAATCATTCTTTTCACTTTTGATAAAGAGGATTATCTGCGTGACAGAGGCGTTTATATTTCACTTGACGAGCTTCCCTATCCTCAGGTAAGCAACAATGACGAGCTTTTAGTTGAGCTAAGAAAAGACAAGGATTTTGACGATACTGATTTCGTTGAGAAATTTTGTCCGTTCGACAATATTAATGCGACCGCGCAGCTTTGTGACAAGGTAATACTCGGTGAAGAGACAGGACTCATAGTTAAGGATATTCCGTCAAACGGAAAAGAAAACGTACTTATTTTTGCAGGAAATCTTGCGCCGAACGGAGTTACCGCCTCTTTAAGAAATCTTTTGAATACGGTTGATATGAGTAAAAGAAACTACTACTTAAGCTTTGCTCAAAACGCTGTTGCGCCCTATGCGGAAAACTTATTTACATTTCCTAAGGACGCCTTCTACTACGCAACAATCGGTGGATTTAATCTAACGCTTTTTGAAAGAGCGATCAAAGTGCTGTTTAGATTCAAAATAATAAATACAAAAATATATCTTATGCTGAATGGCAAGAGGGTGAGACAGAACTTTGCAAAAGACTTCGGCTGCGCAAAATTCGACACTTACATTCAGTTCAGCGGTTACGCTCCCGACGCAATACTGAAATACGCTCAGGCAGACGCAAACAACATAATATATGTACACAGCGATATGCTTAAAGAAATAAAAAACAGAGGCAATCAGCGTAAGGATGTTTTACGCTATGCTTACCGCAAATATAACAAGGTTGCAGTTGTCACTGAGGATATCATCAAACCAACCTTAAAAATCAGTGGTAAAAAGGATAATATTTATCTTGCAAAAAATGCAATTCCCGACAAAATCATATTAAAGAGGTCTCTTAAGCCGGCTAAACTCGACGATGATACAATTTCCTCATATGAGCACGATGCGGCTATGGAATTTTTATGTGACAAATCCACAAAAAAATTCATCACGGTCGGAAGATTTTCACCCGAAAAAGGTCACGAAAGATTAGTTGACGCCTTTGGTGAATTTGCAAAAAACCACGATGACGCAAGACTTGTTATTATGGGCGGAAGCTCATTCAAAAATCATTATGATTTATTGTTAGAGCATATTGAAAGCAAGAAGCTGACTGACAAGGTTCTTTTACTCCAAAAGGTATCAAATCCCTATGCAATCATAAGGCTTTGCGATTATTTTGTTTTAAGCTCATATTACGAGGGCTTCGGACTTGTTTTAGTTGAAGCCGACATAGTTGGAAAGCCTGTTATTTCAACCGACATAACAGGACCTCGAGGATTTATGAAAAGTAACAACGGTCTTCTTGTAGAGAACTCACAAAAAGGAATTGAAAAAGGACTTAAAATGCTTTACGACGGTGAAGTTAAAAATCTTACAGTTGATTATAACCAATACAACAAAGAGGTTGTAGAACAATTCGAAGCATTAATGTAATAAGTCAACAAGAATTAAGGTAAAAAAACAGCATTACGAAAAGCCGGAATTCACTAAAAAAGTGAGTTCCGGTGATTTTTTGCGTAAAAACAAGGTTGCAAACCGTAATACGCAGCCTCCAAGATTCACTACGCCCATATTCTCTTCACTTTATGATTTATAGCAAAGCATCACAAAAAAGACTGCAAGCGATCCTTTTCGGATTTCTTGCAGCCAATATTTATTTGAACTATTTTTTAAACTCCAATATTTTATTCAAAGTCTTTTTCCTGAGCTTCAACAACGATATCGGAGCCTTCGTTAATTCTTTGCTTAACCTTTTTCGCCATAGCGTTTACCTGAATAAAGGAAATGAGGTCAAGCACGGCATAAATTATCAAGGCTGCGCCGATAAATCGAACAATCGAGTCGGTCAAGGCGGCTGATTTTGTTATTGCAACTACGCCGAAAATCACGGTGATAACCGACAAAACGAGCGTAAACCAGCCCGAAATCCGAAGTATTGCAAGGCTTTTCAGCGAAGCAACAAAATCAACAAGTCCCGAAATCAGAATGAATATTCCGAATATCACAACTATAATCGAAATTATCTGGCGATATTTTGCGCAAATCACGATACCCGTGACAAGAACGATAATTCCCAAAACAAGCGGTAAAATGGTATTTCTGTCAAGCAGGTAGGTTATTACGGCAACAGCACCGATAACAATCAGCGCACCTCCGACAAACAGCGAGGTATACTGAATACACTTATCCGGGAATGCTATAAAAAGCACTCCAAGAACAGCTGATACGATAATTGTTGAAATGGAAAACTTTTTTAATCCTTTCAAAAATTCAATCATTTTGATTAATCCTCAATTGAGCTTTCTGCAATTACCTTTTGCGCAATATGCTCCGGACATCTCTCATACCTTGAAAATTCGGTAGTAAACGAGCCTCTGCCCTGAGTAATCTGGCGCATAGAGGTTGAGAAGGTTGTCATTTCGCTTTCAGGCACCTCGGCAACAATTTCCTGCATACCGTCGCCATTCGGAGTCATACCCAAAACACGGCCTCTGCGCTTATTGATATCGCCGATAACGTCGCCCATAGCCTCGTCGTTACATACAGCATTAAGAGTTACGATAGGCTCAAGCAAAATCGGACCTGCGTCTGCAATACCGGACTTAAATGCAAGTGAAGCCGCCATCTTGAACGCCATTTCGGAGCTGTCAACAGGGTGATACGAACCGTCGAACAAGGTTGCCTTTACGCCTACCATAGGATAGCCTGCAAGCACGCCCTTCTTCATTGACTCCTGAAGTCCCTTTTCAACTGCCGGGAAGAAGTTTTTAGGAACGGAGCCGCCTACAACTCTCTCTGCGAAAATAAGCTCCTGTGTATCATACGGCTCAAATTCGATAAATACATCACCGAACTGACCGTGACCGCCTGACTGCTTCTTATGTCTGCCCTGTGCAGTAACCTTGCGTGTGATAGTTTCGCGGTATGCAACTCTCGGTTTTTCGATATTAGCCTTTACATTATATTTTGCCGCTAATTTCGAAAGACATACATCAATTTGCTGTTCACCCAAACCGGAAATAATTGCCTGATGGGTTTCGTTATTAACCTTATAGTTAAGTGACGGATCTTCCTCAACGAGCTTTTGAACTGCATTTGCAATCTTTTCCTCATCACCCTTTTTCTCGGAGGTGATAGCCATAGAATAGCAAGCAGTCGGAACAGCTACGCCGTCAAGAGTTACGACCTTTGCAGGATCGCACATAGTGTCGCCTGTCTTAAAGCCGTCTAATTTTACAACAGCACCGATTTCGCCTGCAACGATTTCTTTTGCGTCGGTCTGCTTTGCGCCGAGCATTGTTACAACCTTGCCCACTCTCTCGCTTTCGCCGGTTCTCGGATTAACGACAGTCATACCCTGCGCAAGTTTACCTGAAATAACCTTGAAATAATTAAGTTTTCCGATAAACGGGTCGGCAACAGTCTTAAAGCAAACTGCGGCAAGCGGAGCATTCTCATCAACGTTAATTTCAACAGGCTCGCCGTCTGCGTCGATAGCATATTCCGATTTCGGTGCAGGACAGCAATCCTTAATGAAATCCATAAGCATATCAACGCCTACACCGGTAAGACCGGAAAGAGCAAATACGGGGACAACAGTACCCTGTGCAATACCGATAGCAAGACCCTTAATCTTGTCTTCAACGGTAAGCTCTTCGCCCTCGAAATATTTTTCCATAAGCTCGTCGTCGGTACCTGCAACTGCTTCTGCAAATACTGCCTTAATAGCTTCGAAACGAGCTACGTCATCGGGAGTTAAATCTGCCTTTGTCTTCTTAATTCCGTCATATGCGTAGGTTGTATCGTCTATCATATTATAGAAGCCTGCAACCTTACCGCCGCAAATAACCGGAACGACAACAGGACACATAGTAGTACCGAACTTTGCAACAAGACCGTTAAACGCCTTGTAGAAATCGGCTCTTTCGTCGTCCATTTTAGAGGTTACGATAATACGAGCCATTCCCTTTTTGCCTGCGCCCTTAAATGCCTTTTCAGCGCCTGCGGCAAGTCCGGAACGTGCGGAAACAACAACTATTGCGCTGTCTGCGGCACGAAGACCCTCGGCAGGACCTACTGCAAAATCAAAAAGTCCCGGAGTGTCAACAATATTAATCTTTGCATCCTTATATGTAAACTGCAAAAGAGATGATGAAATACTTACCTTTCTCTTTTTTTCTTCGGCGTCGCTGTCGGAAACTGTGTTACCGTCCGCAATTTTTCCCATTCTTTCAGTTACGCCGGCAACATAAAGCATTGCCTCGGCAAGAGTAGTTTTACCCTTAGATGCGTGGCCGACAACAGCCACATTTTTTACTATGCTCATAAAAAGCACTCTCCTTATAAAATCATTTGTTAAAATTGTATAGTATTTTTTAAGTTATGTCAATAAGTTTTGTAGATTTTACATATATTTCACAAAAAAGTCGTTCATTTTTTGTGTATAATTAAAGCAAAGCAGTCTATTTTGGAGCAATTTACACCGACTATGAACATTTTATGGTTACAAAGCCGATATTATTATTGTTTTTGTACAGATTGAATAAAGATTATTTTTACAGTTGAAATATCAAATTTTATATAGTATTATTTTTATAACAAAAACGAGGGGGTTAAATAATGGCTATTAATTTAGAATTAATTGACGGCGTACTTGAGGAATATGCATCTGTTCCCGGAAGCCTGATTACTATTTTACAGCATACGCAGGATATTTACGGCTATCTTCCGAAAGAAGCTATACAAAAAATATCCTCTGCAACAGGCATTGCCGAAGCCGAAATTATGGGCGTAGGCACATTTTACACTCAGTTCAGATTTGAGCCGGTGGGTAAATATCTTATTATGCTATGTCAGGGCACGGCGTGTCACGTAAATTCTTCAGAGCTTATTTTGCAGACAATAAAGGACGAGCTCGGAATTGATGACGGTCAAACAACAAAGGACGGACTGTTTTCGCTCAAATGCGTTGCTTGTCTCGGTTGCTGTTCGTTGTCACCCGTTATGATGATAAACGACGATACATACGGCAGTCTCACTCCTGACAAAACAAGAAAAATACTTAACGAATTAAGGGAGGCGGCAAAATGAGAATAGTAGTCGGTGAAGGCTCTTGCGGAATTGCCGCCGGAGCACAAAAGGTCAGAAATGCGCTTTTGGAATGTGATTTGGGAAGCGCAAGCATTGGAATCACAGGTTGTATCGGTATGTGCTATCTTGAGCCTATCGTTGATATTTATGACGACGAAGGCAAGCTCACAAGACTTGTTAAGGTTCAGCCCGACGACGCCGAGGATATTGCCGAATACGCACGCACAGGCGACACATCAAAAATTGAAAGACTTATCGTTTCAAACGAGGACAGTGAATTTTTAGAAAAGCAAACGAGAATCGCACTGAAAAGATGCGGCGTTATCAATCCCGACGAAATCGAGGATTTCATCGAGCACGACGGATATACAGCGCTCAAAAAATGTCTTTGCGAGCTTACACCCGAACAGGTTATTGAGATAATCAAGACCTCCGGACTTGCAGGACGAGGCGGCGCAGGCTTCCCTACCTGGTTCAAGTGGAACGCCGCAAGACAAAGTCAAAGCGACGTTAAGTACTTAATCTGTAATGCAGACGAGGGCGACCCCGGTGCATTTATGGACAGGGCGGTTATTGAGTCCGACCCTCACAATCTTATCGAGGGTATGCTGATAGGCGCTTATGCAATCGGCGCACAGCACGCTGTTGTTTATGTCAGAGCCGAATATCCATTGGCAATAAAGAGGCTCAGCCGTGCTATTGAGCAAGCGAGCGAAAAAGGTATTATCGGCAACAATATTTTCGGCACCGATTTTTCCTGTGACTTCACAATTAAAGCAGGTGCAGGCGCATTCGTTTGCGGCGAGGAAACTGCGCTTATCGAAAGTCTTGAGGGTCACAGAGGTATGCCGAGATTAAAGCCTCCGTTCCCTGCCGCTTCGGGATACTGGCAGCAGCCGAGCAACATCAACAATGTTGAAACCTTTGCAAACGTATCTTGGATAATCAACAACGGCGGCGAGGCTTTTGCCGCAATGGGTACGGAAAATTCAAAGGGCACAAAGGTTTTCGCCGTTACAGGTAAAATCAAGAGAAGCGGTCTTGTTGAGATACCTATGGGTAAAACGCTAAAGGACGTTATTTTTGACATCGGCGGCGGCATAAAGAACAACAAGGAATTTAAGGCTGTTCAGATGGGCGGGCCGTCGGGCGGTTGTATTCCGAGTGAGCTCATTGATACTGTTATCGACTACAAGGCACTCGGTGCAACAGGCGCGATTATGGGCTCCGGCGGTATGGTAGTTATGGACGAGGACACCTGTATGGTGGGAATGGCGAAATTTTTCCTCGACTTTACTGCAAAGGAAAGCTGCGGTAAATGTATTCATTGCCGTATCGGTACAAAGAGAATGCTTGAAATGCTTGAGCGCATTACAAAGGGCGAGGGCAAGGACGGAGATATTGAGCTTCTTGAGGAGCTTTGCTATTCCGTAAAGGACGGCGCATTATGCGGCTTGGGTCAGACTGCGCCCAACCCTGTTCTAACTACAATCAAGTATTTCAGAAACGAGTACGAGGCTCATATTAATGAGAAGAAATGCCCTGCGGGTGAATGTACCGACCTTATCGAATACAGAATCATCGAGGACAAGTGCAAGGGATGTACTCTTTGTGCAAGAAACTGCCCTGTTAATGCAATTTCGGGCGAGGTTAAAAAGGCTCACGTTATCAATAATGAAACCTGCATCAAATGCGGAAAATGCTATTCTTCCTGCAAATTCGGTGCAATAATCAAAGAGTAAAGGAGGAATGGATAATGCTTAATTTAACAATAAACGGTAAGGCTATTCAGGTTGAAGAAGGCACAACCATTCTTCAAGCGGCAAGAGACAACGGAATTTATATCCCTACCCTTTGCTACGACGAAGCGGTAAAGGTTTACGGTGCGTGCGGTCTTTGTGTTGTTGAGGCTCAGGGTATGCCAAAGTTGCTGCGTTCATGCTCGGCAAAATGCTCCGAGGGTATGGTAATCAACACCGAAAGCGAAAGAGTTGTTCATTCAAGAAAAATTGCAATGGAGCTTCTTATGTCGGCTCACGACGGCGACTGCATTGCTCCGTGTCAGCTTAACTGTCCTGCAAGAACGGATTGTCAGGGTTATGTCGGACTTATTGCAAACGGCGAATACGACTCGGCAATTAGGCTTATCAAAAACAAAATTTCGCTTCCTGCTTCTATCGGCAGAGTTTGTCCTCACCCGTGCGAATCGGCTTGCAGAAGAAAGAATGTTGACGAAGCAATCAGCATTGCACAGCTCAAGGCGTTTGCGGCTGATGTTGACTTAAACGGCGAAAAATATATACCCGAAAAGAGCGCACCGACAGGCAAGAGAATTGCAATTATCGGCGGCGGACCTGCCGGACTTACTGCGGCTTACAAGCTCGCAATTATGGGTCACGAGGTTGCAATCTATGATATGATGGAAAAAATGGGCGGTATGCTTCGTTACGGTATTCCGCAATACAGACTTCCAAAAGAAATTTTAGACAAAGAAATTTCAATCATAGAAGGTCTTGGAGTTAAGATGAATAACGGCTTCAAGCTCGGCAGAGAAATTACCATCGATGGCTTAAAAAGTGTTTACGACGCAGTAATTGTTGCAGTCGGCGCATGGCAGTCAAGCTCAATGAGAACTCCGGGCGAAGAGCTCGACGGAGTATACGGCGGTATTGATTTTCTTAGAAGTGTTATACTTGGCGAGCCGGTTGAAATAGGTGAAAGCGTTGCAATCTGCGGCGGCGGTAACACAGCAATGGACGCTTGCAGAACGGCTGTAAGGCTCGGCGCAAAGAACGTTTACGTTGTTTACAGAAGAACGAGAAACGAAATGCCGGCTGAAAAAATTGAAATTGACGAGGCAGAGGAAGAGGGCGTACAGTACAAATTCCTCACAAACCCGATTTCATTCAACGGTGAAAACGGCAAAGTAAAGAGCATTACGCTTCAGGTTATGGAGCTCGGCGAGCCTGACGAATCGGGCAGAAGAAGTCCTGTACCTGTCGAGGGCAAGACGGAAGAAATCGCAATTGACAGCGTGATTATGGCAATCGGTCAAAAGCTCGTCAAGGAGGATGTCGCAGAGCTTGAGCTTACAGACAGAGGAAACATTAAGGCTGACATCGACACCTTTGAAACCAATATCGACGGCGTATTTGCAATAGGTGACGCAACAAACAGAGGCGCTTCAATCGCTATCGAGGCTATCGGCGAAGCAAACAGATGCTCGGTTGCAGTTGACGCTTATCTCAAAGGCGAGGAAATTGATACAAGAGTACCGTATATCAGCAGACGTGATGAGGAAATAATAGATTATTCCTCAAAGGAAAAATGTGAAAGAAAGCGTCCTAAGGTGCTTGACGCAGAATACAGACGAAATAATTTTGACGAGGTGTGCCTCGGCTACACCGAGGAGGAAGCACAGGCAGAGGCAAGCCGTTGCCTTGAATGCGGATGTAGGGAATATTTCAAGTGCAAATTGCTTAATGTTGCTCAAAGATACGACATCAACCCTGCAAGATTCAAGGGCGAAATGCCGCAAAAATACACGGCAAATTCAAACGAATTTATCGAGAGAAACAGTGCAAAATGTATTCTCTGCGGACTTTGTGTGCGTTCGTGCAAGGAAGTTATGAACATTTCCGCTATCGGACTTATGGGCAGAGGCTTCAAAACAGAGGTCGCTCCTGCGTTCAATCTTCCGCTTGACCAAACAAAGTGCACAAATTGCGGACTTTGCGTTCAGCTTTGCCCAACCGGTGCTTTAACCGAAAAATCAGCACTCAAAAAGCAGGTTCCGCTTAACGAGGATTACAGTGTAAAAACCGTTGACATCAACGGCGAAAGCGCACAGGTTCTTGTCGGAAAATACAACGGCAAAACCGTCAGCGTGTCCCCGTTTGACGACAAAGCAAGAAAAGCTGACATTTCAAGAGAAGACCTCTTCGAACTCGGCAAATAATGATACAAAGAACAACCCGATTGGAGCGAGACCAATCGGGTTGTTTTTTATAGTTTATTTATTTCGTCGACGATGGAGAGGAGGTTTTGCTCAAGCTCGGAATAATCGGCATTTTGATTATTGACCTGCTCTATATCATCGCGGTTATTTCATTTTTCTGTATTTGCGTTATTTCTCTTTGCAACAAGCTCGTCAAGAATTTGCTTATGCTCGGCATCGGACAGCGCATATTTGAGAGTCGGAAGAGCCGACAAAATCATACCGATTGCAGGAGGAACGGAAATCAGGAAGAACATTGCCGCAGCATACTTTCCTGCTCCTGTGCCGCCGTCGTATGTGATAAAGCTTGCGCCGTTTTCGATAGCCTTATTAAGTTTATCAACATTCGCACCGCTATAGCCTACATATGCGAATACGCCTGATGAAATGAGAGTTGCGATACCTGCCGAAAGTTTAGTAATAAAGCTCTGTCCGGAGAAGAATACACCGTCGGTACGAACGCCGTTTGTATATTCCTCATAGTCAACGCAGTCTGCAATCATAACGGACTGAAGAACATTGATACCGCCAAACGAAGCGCTTGCAAAGAGCATACAAACGCCTACTGCGATTGACCAAAATGTTGTTGTAAGGTCGCCGTCTGAAACCTTATAGAACACGAAGATAAGCACGAACGGAACTGCACCTGCGATTGAATAGAAATTATAAAGCGTCTTCTTTTCAATCTTCTTAATAAGTGCAGGAGTAATACCCATTGCTACAAACTGTCCGACAAACAAGCCGAGTGCAACGCTGGCAAGACCTATAAGAATCTTAATATCAATGCCCTTAATAGCTCCTGTTTCGTCTGTAACAAGAACATTCATCAAATTGCCGTTTGCATAATAATAGGTAAACAATGTCATAGCAACGATCATAAGAAGCTGAATAGGGCTTCTCAAAATACCGGAGATAAGAATCTGTCTGAACGGCTTATTGCTGAACATAATCTTGAAGTTTTCCTTAAAGGTATAGCTCTTCTCGGATTTTTCAACACGCTCTCTTGTAAAGATTCCTGCAAACTCAAAGCAGATTGAAGCAACAACGGTGAAAATAACTGCCGTTACGATAAATCCCTTTTGCATATCGCCACCGAACGCACCTGCAAGTCCCTGTGCAACAGGAACAATTACAACGCCGATACCGCCGATACCTGCAACCATACGTGCAAGACCTAAAATTTTACTACGGTCGTTTTCGTCCTCTGTCATAAGAGAGGTAATGCCCCAAAGCGGAATATCGCAAACTGTAAAGCACATTCCCCAAGCAATATAGGAAACAGCCGCCCACGCTACGATAAGCACCTTTTGAGTCGTTGACGAAGCCTCGGCATAATTACCGTTGATAAAGGTTAAGATTGTGATTACGCCGATAATAGCAGGAAAGATGATAAGGTAAGGTCTGCACTTACCCCATTTTGTATGGGTCTTATCAACAATTGTACCCATCATCGGGTCATTAATTGCGTCCCATACTCTTGCAATAGCCATAATCCAACCAAGTGCCATTGCAGGAAGACAGATTACATTCTGAAAATAGAAATAAAGACCTGTCGCAATAACATTGTAGATAAGATTCTGACCGAACATACCTGTAAGAAAGCCGGCAGCTTCCTTTTTGGTATAGGTTTTTACTGAATTACTCATTTTTACACCCCTTTGTTTTGTTGTATATATAATAGCAGATAACTGTGAATTTAACAAGGGGTTATTTGTTTATACCAAAAATTTTCATACAAATCCTTTTTATTTTATGAATAAAACCTAATTTTATGCTCAAAACTCTACGGCGTGCGATTGACGGATTTTCAAGTGCAGTATAATACGACGGGGTATCGGAAACAATATGTATTGCCGCTAAAAGCCGATTTATTCCCGTTACGAGATATCCCCTATCAAAAACAACAGGACATCCGAGCATATAGCAAAGCCGCTTTTTGTCGATTGAAACGCCCATTTTCCTTGCCCGTTTGCAATCGGTTATATAGACGACGCTTTTCGGATTTTCGCACATTTCAAGCAGTTTTTCAAATCCGCAGTAAAGCTCGACAGCAGAAAAAACAACTACTCTTACACACGCATCGTCAACATTCTCTACCCTATACAATGCAGATTTATAATAGAAGCAATTACCCTGCTTCGTCTTTGCAAAGGGACAGGTAAGCTCCTTAATCAGCAAATCGTCATTTCCGACAAAGCCGACAGTTCTCACAGATTTTACCTTTAGCATAACATCACCCAAGGCATACTATTATTTATCCTTGGGTTTTGTTACAAACGCAACAACAAGCGCACACATCAGCGCAACGGTAACTCCACCGGCGCAGGCGGTAAGCGAGCCTGTTACAACGCCCAAAAAGCCCTTTTCCCTGACTGCCGTTTTAACACCCTGTGCAAGTGCGTTTCCGAAGCCTGTAAGCGGAAGAGTTGCACCTGCTCCCGCAAAATCAACAAGTCTTTCGTAAACACCAAAGCCGCCGAGTAATACGCCCAGACAAACAAACAAAACAAGTATTTTTGCCGGGGTGAGCTTTGTAAAATCAATCAAAAGCTGACCTATAACACAAATGAGTCCGCCTACAATAAACGCTTTCAAAAGCATCATAAAAACCACCTGCTTGTATTATTTACAAAACAGGCGGTTTTATTACCAAATATTCAAAATTAACCTAAATCAATAGGATTAGCGTTATCGTACTTTGCTTTTCTGCCGTACTTTTCTTCAAATCCGGGGTTGATGTAGTCCTCAACGATTCTGCCGTCACGGATACGTACAACACGCTCCGCTTCCATAGCAATCTCATTATCGTGGGTAATAACGATAACCGTTCTGCCCTCGTCCTTTAGGGTGTGAAGGATTTTCATAACGTCCTTTGTTGAGCGTGTATCAAGGTTACCTGTCGGCTCGTCGGCAAGGATAACCGGAGGTGCTGCGGCAATGGCACGGGCTACGGCAACTCTCTGCTGCTGACCGCCTGACAAAGCCTTCGGCAGGTGATCCATACGGCCTTCAAGTCCAACCTTTTTAAGTGCGGCAATTGATTTTTCGCGGCGTTCGTCCTTTTTCATTCCTCTATAAACAAGGGGAAGCTCAACATTCTCAAGCGCGGTAAGCGACGGAATAAGGTTGAAGCCCTGGAAGATAAAGCCGATTTCCTCGTTACGAATAACAGACATTTCATCGTCTGTAAGGTCGTCAACAAGCTTTCCGTTGATATAATACTCGCCCTCTGTCGGAGTATCAAGCAAGCCTATCATATTCATAAAGGTCGATTTACCCGAGCCCGACTGACCGATAATTGCAACAAATTCGCCCTCGTCAATAGTTAGGCTTACGCCGTCAAGCGCATTAACCTGATTTTCGCCCGGATTATAAATTTTATATACGTTTCTTACATCAACAAGATGTCCCATAAGAACACTCCTTTTTGCTTTATAACAAATTGTATAAATGAATTATACAAAACTTAATTACCGTTGTCAAGTAAACTGTAAGAATATTCTTAATTCGTTTACAAATAATAATAAAAAATATGAAAGCAAGGTAAAAATATGAGCATTTCAAACAGCGATTATTCAAAAATGACCGATAAAGCGAGTCCGAACTCCCCCGTTGTCAAGAACTGCTTATTTGCATTTTTGTTCGGCGGGGGTATTTGTTGCTTCGGTGAGGCGCTAAACAGCTTATGGAGAGCGCTTGATTTAAGTCAGGACGAGGCAAAGCTTGCAACTCCGTCGGTAGTCATTATCATTACGGCGATACTGACAGGAATAGGCGTTTTCGACAACATTGCAAGAATTGCAGGCGCGGGAACGATAGTTCCGATTTCCGGCTTCGCAAATTCAGTTGTCTCCCCTGCTCTTGAATTTAAGCACGAGGGCTTCGTTTTAGGCACAGCGGCGCAAATGTTCTCCATTGCAGGACCCGTAATCGTCTACGGTACGGCAAGCTCATTTTTGTACGGATTAATAATCTACATTTTCAAGCTATATTAGTTTTTTGGATTGCCGAAGGTGGCAATCCGTACATATATTATACACGGTCGGGATATTGCTCAGCAGTTATAACGCCGTCATTTACGTTGAGCCTGCAAATTCGGGCGTTTCTCGCATCAAAGGCAGAAGCGTCCAAACCGTCCTCATAATCTCTTGCGTGATATATTGCGTACCACTGACCGTCTTCTTTAATCATAGAATGATGACCAGTTCCCTCTTCAAAATCGTTTGCCCTCATTACAGGGTGGTATGTATTTTCGTCGGGATATTTTTCAAACTTGATTTTTCTTAAATCGGTTTCATCTGTTTTAGCTCTTGCATAGCCGATATAATAGGTCGGCTGTTCAAAGCAGTTGCCCGAATACATAACATACTGCCAGTCGCCCTCCTTGAAATAGAAAGCGCCCTCGATAGTGTGCCAATGCTGACCCTTTTTGTATCTGTCACGTTGGTAAATATCCTCGTCAAGAGTCGGCACTACGACAGGCACAGGCTTACCCTCAACGGTAAACGGGTCAAGCATTTTATCGACAACAATATATGTTCCTATTCTCTCGCCCTCAAAGGTGTTAGTTGAATAAAAAATCCACAGTCCCGCTTCGTTTTGAACAACGTGAGAGTCGATTGAAAACGGCTCTAAAAGCTGCTTTACGACCTTAAAAGGACCAAGCGGATTATCGGCAACACTCACGTGCATTGCACCTCTGTGACCGCCCTTGTCGGGAGTATAGCCCTCAATTTCAAATGAGTTATACATATAGAATTTTCCGTCAAGCTCGATAACGCTCGGCGCCCACCAGGAATCGTGAACTCCGTCGGTCAGCACCATACCCTCGAATTTCCAACCGTCAAAAAGACTGTCAGAGGAATAAGCGTAAATACCGTCGTGACCGGTTGTATAAATATAGTATCTGCCCTGTGATTTGAGAATAAACGGGTCCGCCTGACCTATATAATTTTCCTTATCAACATTAAGCAAGTGCATCGGTAATCTCCTTAATTATTCTTCTTGTTTTTCTTTTCGGCTTCAAGCTCAGCCTTTTCCTTATAGAACATATTTGCCTTTAGGTAAACCTCGATAAAGCCTCGAATAACCTGAGCCATCTCGCCCGGTTGATGATTAATAAGCAAAATATGCTCGTCGTCGTCAATTGCAAGCGGTCCCTTTTCAAAGTCGTTAAAGGTCGGCATAAGCGAATAATGAGTTGCGGTTTTTACAATAGAAATCATTGTAAAATCAGATGTGGCATTTACAAAACCGGTCTTCTTTGTATAGCGTTCGATAGTTGAGGTAGGAACGCTGTCGTTATGTTTCTTTGTATAGCAGGCGTCAAGCACCTTGTTTATATAATTCTCAAGCGCAGTATCGGTATACGGAGCTTTAAGAAGCATAACGGTATCTATATCTGCAATACCGTATTTGTCGCTGTCGCCGCACGGAATACCGATAAGGTTTTCGTCCTTATCAACATACACGCTTATTGTATAAAATTCTCTGTCCATAATAACACCTTTTTCAAATTATCATTCAAGTCTATAAAATTATATAATATGTAATTGAAAAATTCAACAATAAATGATATATTATTTTCAGAAAGCGGTGATACGATGAAAAAAGCATTAATAACAGGCGGAGCAACGGGAATAGGCAAAGCAACTGCGCTTTTGCTTCAAAAAAACGGCTACGAGGTTTATATTACATACAACAGCACTCTGCCCGATTATGAGGTAAACAAGATAAAATGCGATTTGAAAAGCCTTGATGATATAAAAAGAGTATTTGACGAGGTCGGCGATATTGATTTACTCGTTAATAACGCAGGCGTGTCGCTGATAAAAATGATTAACGATGTAACGCCTGACGATTACGAAGAAGTAACGGCGGTTAACGAAAGAGCCGTTTATTTTGCAAGCAAGCACGCCGCATTAAATATGATAAAAAAACACAGCGGCGCAATAATCAACATAAGCTCGATATGGGGACAATGCGGCGCGTCGTGCGAAACGCTTTACAGTATGACAAAGGCGGGAGTTATAGGGCTTACAAAGGCGCTTGCACAAGAGCTTGCTCCAAGCAACATCACGGTAAACTGCATTGCTCCGGGTATAATCGACACAAGAATGAACGATATGTTTGATAAACAGGAATTGATTGACGAGGTACCTCTCGGACGCTTGGGCACTCCCGAAGAAATCGCACAGGCTGTACTGTTTCTTGCTCAAAACAGATATATTACAGGGCAGGTTTTAGGCGTAAACGGAGGAATGTGGTCGGCATAGCCGACAGTGATATCTGCTTCGCAGGTGAAATCGCAAGCGGTGAAATTTTGCATTTTCATTGCAAAGTGAAATACGCCGTTGGCGTGTTGAGATTTGGGTGATTATAGTTTGGGTTTGACAGACGAGAGATAAAAAACGAGGGACACATTGGGGTGTCTCTCGTTTTTGTTATTAATGAAAATAATTACAGGGGCTTGATGAGCAGGGTGATTTCTTCGCCGGTGAGTTTTGAACGGCGGTGCGCTTTTGACGGCGGTGGACCGCAGGCATTTGAGCCGGCACCGAGGCCGTAGGAATCAAAGTGAAGAAATGTTGTATTGCACTCCTGCAAATCCTCGATATGCGACGCCTTTGCGCATTGCTGCGAGGTATAATGGTCGGCAGAGAAGGTCATTCTTTCACCGAGCGAGGTGAACATAAGTCCGTTACCGTCGCCATCGGTCAGCCTTGCCCAACGGGTCATACAGCGCATTGAGCTTTCCTGCGGACGGATATATTCCTCGTGCATATCCTTTACGTCAAGGCGGTAAATTCCGAGCATTGCGTGCTCCTTAAAGTCGGAGGTGTTTTCCCTTTCGCCCAAGCCGTAATACTCAACATTACTGTATTTTTTGGGCATTTCAAGAGTAATTCCGAAGCGTGGAGCAAACACAAGATTTTTAGAACGCAGGCAACGAGCAGTCAGCTTTATACTGCCGTCGTTATAAATCTTATAGGTCATATTTACCTTTGCAAGTCGCTTCGAAGCGTTTGTTGCAAGGTTATAATCATAAGATATAACAACCTTGTTATCCTCAATTTTATAAGCGTTCGACGGTGATTTAGGCTTAATGGGATATAGCTTTTCGGTATCAAGGCAAAGTCTTTCCCAATGTCTTGAGTAATTTATATCGTTGTCAATCGGCGCACGATAAACGCTTACGCCGAAGCCGAGTGCATTTCCGAACGGTGCGGAATTTACATACTCGTTTGCGCCATTTGAATAGCTTTCAACAGCGCCTGTTTTTGTATTAAACACAAGCTCACCGTTTTTGAAGCGAACTATCAGCTTACGCTCGGAAATATCAACCGTCGGCGGTTCGGTTTCGTTTGAGGTATGAATTTTGAAGTCGTCGCAAAGGTTGAGCACCTGCTCGCTTGCGACTTCAAAATCGCCGTCAAAATATCTGAAAACAACGGCTTCGTCACCCTGTAAATGATTAATATCAAGCGTAACATTTTGGGTGCTATGCGGCGCAATATCGAGCGAAAAAGTGCCGCTTTGCTTTTCCTCACCGTCAAGCAGATAGCTCCATTTAACCGTATAATCGGCGTTTGTAAAGCATTTGTAATTATGAAATTCATACTTATCGGTATCAATTTCCATGCAACGAACAGGGCGGTAGCAATTCTTCATTTGAAGCGCACCGGCGTGAGGCGTTCTGTCGGGGAAGAAAAGACCGTCAACGCAAAATGCGCCGTCGTGCTTTTGCTCACCGTGGTCGCCGCCGTAGGTGTATTTATACCTTGCGTTTTCGTCGTAAATACTATGGTCGGCAAATTCCCAAATACATCCGCCGAGCATATTATCAGCTTTCAAAAACGCTTTTACATACATTTCAAGCTCGCCTGCGCCCAAGCCCATTGCGTGAGCATATTCGCACATATAGTACGGCTTTGTGTAGTACTTCTTAGAAAGTCCGTGACCGTTTGAAATGCGTTTTACAAGCTCTGGGTACGGATACATCTGCGACACAACGTCGTAAGCCCAACGCTTTGTACGACAAACGCCCTCGTAGTGAATCGGAATGTCGGTAAGTTTTTTCAGTTCATCGTAGCAATAATCCTGATTTTTGTAGCCGTGAGCCTCGTTTCCGAGCGACCACATGGTAATTGACGGATGATTACGGTCACGCTGATACATACGGTAGACTCTATCCCAATAGCGACTTTGCCACTCAGGATTATGCGAGCACGCACCCGGCTTATATATTTCGGTTTCACAGCCGTGAGTTTCTATATCGGCTTCATCAACGACATAAACACCGTATTCGTCGCACAAATCAAGGAAAATCGGATCGGGAGGATAATGCGATGTACGTACGCAATTTACATTGTATTCCTTAAAAATGCGAACATCCTTTTCCATATCCTCGACTGACATTACATAGCCTGTTTTCGGGTTTGTATCGTGGTGATTTACGCCGAGAAGTTTAATATTTTTGTTGTTAAAGGTAAATACATTGCCGGTAATTTTTATATGCTTGAAGCCTATCATACGGCGAACGAGCTGTATTGTCTCGCCCTGCTTTGAAAGCGAGACAATAAGCGTATAAAGTTTCGGGTATTCGGCAGACCATTGCTCAACGTCCAACTGAGAAAAGCTGATTTTTTCAATCTGCTTATCACTTACATTGACAGACTTTGAAGCAACAAGACTATCGCCGTCAAATAAGGCGGCGCTGAATTCACATTCGTCAACCAGCTTCAACGACGGCAGAATATCAAGATTATATGTAAGGTCGTTATTAAATGCGGTTCTTGCTTCAAAATCGTAGATACTGTTTTTTTCGTAGATATGAAGAAGCACGTCACGGAATATTCCGTTATCCCTGAACATATCCTGACATTCAAGATAAGTGCCGTTTGTGTATTTATGGTTTACGACAACGAGGTGGTTTTCGCCCTCAACGAGAAATTCGTCAAGCTCAAATTCGGCGGTATTATGACTTCCCTCGCTGTAACCGACATATTTTGAGTTAACAAAAACGTCAAGACCGCCGGCAACGCCCAAGAAAGAAATAATATAATTCTTTTCCAAATCGTCAACGTCAAACGTTCTGTGATAAACGCCGACAGGACAGTCAACGGGAATTTCAGGCGGATTCGGGGTGAAGGGATACCTTGAATTTACATAATACGGCTTTTCATAGCCTGTGTGCTGCCACACCGACGGAACGCTCACCTTATCAAACGAAGCCGTTTCGGTATCAATTTCAAGCGGCAAATCACTTTCACGCTCATAGTAGGCAAAATCCCATTTGCCCGACAAAACCTTAACGCAGGAGGAATTATATCTCTCGGTGCGAATATCGGTTTTTGCCATTTGTTCAACCGAGTTAAACGCAATAAAGTACGAACGAGGTTGAAGGACATTGTCCTTGAACACATCAAAATTTTTATAGTTATCGTTTTTTAATCTGAATTTCATAGTAATTACCTATAATCGTTATTTTAACTTTGCAATGGTTACGCCATCCTCACCCTCGCCGTATTTTCCGAGGCGGTATTCGAGGATATTCGGGTGATTTTTCAGCTCCTCTGTAACGGCAGAGCGCAAAACACCCATACCTTTACCGTGAATTATACGAATTTCGTTTATGCCGTTGAGCACGCATTTATCAATGAACAGTCCCAAATTGCCGATAGCCTCGTCGGCAGTCTGTCCTCTCAAATCAAGCTCGGTTTTAACGTCGGCATCTGCACGTGAGGTTGTTCGGTACAAATTACGTTGCGGTGCAGTCGGCTTTTTCTTTTTCTTCTCAAGCAAAACGAGGTCGGACATTTTTACCCTCGTTTTGAACATTCCCGATTTTACGAGAACATTACTGCTTGAAACCTCCAAAACCTCACCCTCGCCTATGCCGCGAATGAGCACGCTGTCACCTGCAACAACGCTGCGTGGCAGTTTATAATCCTCGTCCCAATTATCCAAAAGTTCCTGCGGATTAACAAGGTCGTCCATTTCGCCCATTTGCGTTTTTATTGCACGCCTTGTTTTGCGTGCAAGCTCAGTTGCATTTGACGGTGACTTCATTTCTTTCATCTTGTCAAGCTCAAGCAAAAATTCGCTCGATTTTCTGCGTGCCTGATTAATGAGCTTTTCGGCTTCCTTTTTCGCCTTATCAAGTTCCTTTTCTTTCAGCGTTTGGATTTTATCCTTTTCACTCTGCGCCTTTGACGCCATTTTACGAGCCTGCTCGGTTGCCCTTTGAGCAAGTATCTTTTCCTGTTCAAGCTCAAGTCTTGCCTGTTCCAATTTATCAAGCACGGCTTCAAAATCACGATTGTCGGAGGATACAATTTCTTTTGCGTGATTTATAATTTCTTCGTCTATTCCTATGCGCAGAGAAATTGCAAAAGCGTTTGAACGACCCGGCACGCCAATAAGCAAGCGGTAGGTAGGCGAAAGAGTATCAACATCAAATTCGCAACAGCCGTTTGTTACTCCCGGTGTATCAAGAGCATAAGCCTTCAGCTCGGCATAGTGAGTTGTTGCGGCAATTTTTGCACCCTTATTACGCAGAGCTTCAATAATCGAAACGGCAAGCGCCGCACCCTCGACAGGGTCTGTACCCGCTCCGAGCTCGTCAATAAGCACGAGCGTACTGTCATCGGCTTTATGGAGAATATCGGCAATATTCGTCATATGGGACGAAAAGGTTGACAGACTTTGCTGAATACTCTGCTCGTCGCCGATATCAACCAAAATCTTATCAAAAACTGAAATCCTACTGCTTTCAAGCGCAGGAATAAGCAGACCGCACATAGTCATAAGAGTGAACAGTCCGAGCGTTTTTATTGAAACGGTTTTACCGCCGGTATTAGGTCCCGTAATAACGAGAGTGTCATATTTTTCACCCAGAGAAATATCGACAGGCACAACCTTATTTTTGTCAATCAAAGGATGGCGAGCCTGCTTAATGTCGATAATTCCGTCGGTATTAAGTATCGGCTTCGTGGCTTTCATCTTATTTGCAAGATGAGCCTTTGCAAAAATAAGATTAAGCTCAACGGCTGAAAGATAGCTGTTTTTTATGCTTTCGGCAAAATTCGCACTTTCGCTCGAAAGCTCAAAGAGGATACGGTTTATTTCTTCCCTTTCCCTGCCCTGAAGCATTTTGATGTCGTTATTAGCTTCAACAACGGAGATAGGCTCAATAAAAACGGTAGCACCCGAAGACGAGGTATCGTGCACCAAGCCCTGAACATTGCCCCTATACTCGCTTTTTACAGGAACAACATATCTGCCGTCACGCTGGGTAACGATAGCCTCTTGCAGATATTTTGAGTAATGAGAAGAGTGGAGCATACCGTCAAGCTTTTCTCTTATTGCCGCAGTCTTCGCCTTAATTTTTCGGCGAATATCGTACAGCGTTTCGCTCGCTTTGTCGGCAATTTCGTCCTCGCTTATGATACAGGACAAAATTCTTTCCTCAAGGTATTTATTTGTCGTAATGCAGTCAAAAAGCAAATCAAGGCTTGTCCTGACTCCCGAGCAATGACCGCGCCATTCGTAAAGTACACGCATACTGCGAAGTGTGTAGGCAATTTTAAGCAGCTCGCCTGTATTCAGAGAGCCGCCCGCCGAAGCTCGCGCAAGCGGTCCGTTTACATTATTAAGTCCGCTGAATGAGGGTGCGCCGAAGCGTGAAATAAGCGACTGGGCATCCTCGGTTTGATTGAGCATATTGCAAAGCGTTATGAAATCGTTGCACGGTTTGATATTCAGTGCAAGCTCGCCTGCGTCCTCGCAAGAGGTTTCGGCTTTGAGCATTTCGAGCACCTTGTCAAGCTCAAGTGTTTTATAATTCTTTTCCATAGTTAAATAATCGCTTTATAAAAATCCAATGTTGTAAGCCTTCCGTCAATTCGGGAAAGCGTATATTTTTCGGTTATATCGGACAAAATATTCATATTTTCCTCTCCGATATTAAAGGAAAATACCTTGCCCAAATCACTAAGGCAAATATATCGCATTGCGGTAATTACTCCAAGCGGCGCGGTAAGGGCGTTATTCCTAAAGCAATCCTTGCAGTAGATACAGCCCTCCTGAACATCAAAGTACATTACTTCGCTTTCATATGTACCGCAGCGGTAACAGGCAAGCAAATTCGGCATATAGCCGCCCAAGGCAAGCATACGAAGCTCCACCACCGACTTAATGAGCTTATGGTTTTTTTTGCCCTTACAAAGCAGATGAAGCGCATTGAGCAAAAGGCGAAGAGTATCGGGCGCAGGCTGTTCCTCGGCGCATAAAAAATACGCAAGCTGTACAAAATACTGCGCAAGCGACAGGGCGTTTATATCCTTTCTCAAATCAAAAAACACCTCGTTTGCAACTGCATTATCAACAACATACGCTTCCCTGCTTCTGTAAAGCGTAAATTCGCTGTATGCAAAAAGCGAGGTTGCGCTGACATTATTGCTTTTTATGTTTTTCGCTCTGCGCACAAACGCTTTGACAAGTCCGTAATCGGCAGTTAAGAGAGTAACAAGTCTGTCACTCTCTCCAACCGTCTGTTCTCTTATTACAAGTCCCTGCGTCTTCGTTTGCATTTATTTGCTTATCCTCGTTTTGTTTATTATCAAATCTGTATTTTAGATAGTCGGATACCGATCCTGTTTGCATAAATTTAGACCACAATTCATCCTGCATAGCTATCACCCTTTTTAGTTTAGCCTATGAGAACGAATAAAATTTGTTCCAAATTAATCCAAGCCGAAATTGTGAATCAAGCCCTCTCGGTTGCGCCAGTCCTCCTTGACCTTAACCCAGGTTTGAAGATTGACCTTAATTCCGAAAAAGCTCTCCAAATCCTGACGGGCAAAGGTACTGATTTTCTTCAACATAGCGCCTTTTTTCCCGATTACCATACCCTTGTGGCTTTCTCTCTCGCAATAAATAATCGCTTCAATATCAAGCAAATCCCTATCCTCGCGTTCTCTCATTTTTTCGATAGAAACGGCGATACCGTGGGGAATTTCCTTATCCATAAGTCTCAATATTTTTTCGCGTATAATCTCACCTGCAAGCACTCTTTCGGGCTGGTCGGTCAAGGTATCGTCCGGGAAAAAGTGAGGGCTTTCAAAGGCAAGCTTTTTTAGCTCTTCCAATACGTCGGCAACATTTTCGCCGCTTGATGCACAAACTGGAACAACCGCCTCAAAGTCATATAATTTGTCAAATTCGACAATTCTTTTTAGCAGCTCCTGCTTATCGGTGAGCATATCAATCTTGTTTATTGCAAGAATTACGGGCACGTTTAGCTTTTTGAATTTTTCCAAAAGCTCGTATTCGCCTTTTTTCACTTCGCCCTTTGCTTCAACAACGAACAAACAGGCGTCCACTCCGCCGATTGAATCACCGACTGCCTGATTCATTTTTTCGCCAAGCTTATTATGGGGCTTATGATAGCCGGGTGTGTCGGTGAAAACAAGCTGTGTTTCACCCTCGGTCAAAACGCCCATAATCTTTGTTCTCGTTGTCTGCGGCTTTGACGATACAATGGCAATCTTCGTGCCGAGCATTTTATTAAGAAGTGAGGACTTGCCGACATTCGGGCATCCCACTATTGCAATAAATGCGGTTTTTGTCATAAATTATTCTCCCATATAGTGACTGCTGTCACGCTTTAAGCCGATTTTTGTAAGCACCTCTTCCTCCTTGCTTCTCATACGATCCTGCTCCAAGCCTCCGCACTCGTGGTCGTAGCCAAGAAGATGAAGCATTGAATGAACGGTCAAAAATCCGATTTCTCTTTGGAGCGAGTGATTGTATGTATCAGCCTGCTCAATAGCCTTTTCTACGCTGATAACAATATCTCCGAGCAGCTTTGCGCCGGTATCTAAATTAGTATCGTACTCACCGTTTTCACCGAGCGGAAACGAAAGAACGTCTGTTTCTTTATCAATATTTCTGTACTGTGAATTAAGCTCTTTTATAGTAACGTTGTCGACAAATCTTACGCTTACCTCTGCGTCTGCGCCGAAATTTTCCTCTTGAAGCACGGCATTACAGCAACGGCGAATAAGCAGTCGTATGCCTTTTGGCACCTCCGCTTTTTTCTGGTCGTTGGAAATAATAACCTTTGCTTTTTCCATAATTACAAGTCCTCCGTAGTTTGTTATATATTATACATTATTTTTCTTTTTTTGCATTTCGTTCATCGTAGCGTTCATAAGCCTTGATAATATCCTGAACAAGTTTATGACGTACAACGTCCTTTTGTGAAAACCGCACTATTTCTATATCGTCTACATCCTTAAGAATATTGAGTACGGTTTTTAGTCCCGATTTCTTTCCGTCGGGCAAGTCGATTTGGGTAATATCGCCGGTTACAACCATTTTTGACCTAAATCCGAGACGCGTCAAAAACATTTTCATTTGCTCAGGCGTTGTATTTTGAGCCTCGTCGAGAATGATGAAGCTGTCGTCAAGGGTTCGTCCTCTCATATATGCAAGCGGTGCAACCTCAATTGCGCCTCGCTCCTGATAATTTTGGAAATTTTCGGCGCCGAGCATATCGAAAAGCGCGTCGTAAAGCGGTCTTAAATAAGGGTCAACCTTACTTTGCAAATCTCCGGGCAAAAAGCCTAACTTCTCGCCGGCTTCAACGGCAGGTCGGGTAAGAATAATTCTGTTTACCTCTTTTGCCCTAAAGGCGGTTACTGCCATTGCAACGGCAAGATAAGTCTTGCCTGTACCGGCAGGACCTACGCCGAAGGTTATTGTATGCTCGTCGATAGCCTGAGTGTATTTTTTCTGTCCGAGAGTTTTAGGCTTAACAGGTCTGCCTTTAGCGGTAATGCAAATACTGTCGTTTGTCATAGCCGACAGCTTATCCTCGTTGCCCTCGTTTACAAGAGAAAGAACATAGCGCACATTTTGGTCGGTCAGCGCTTCACCCTTTGCAATAAGGTTAAGCAAAGAATTTATTGCTCTTTGAGCAGCGAAAACACCCTCTTCATCTCCGATGATTTTTAAGTCGGAGCCTCGTGAAACAATGCTTACCGCATACTCTCGCTCTATCATTCTTATATTCTCGTCAAACGAGCCGAAAAGCGAAGCAATCGCCTCCATATTCTCAATGCTGATTATCTTTTCCGTCATACTTTTCTGCCCTTACAGTTTCAATTCTTTTGTCGCAAACATCAATCACGGTAAAGAGATAGCCGCCGTACTCAATGCTTTCGCCCTTGGTTTTTTCGTCAGGCACGGTGCCGAGTTGATTGATAATAAAGCCTGCGATAGTGTTATATTCACCTTCGGGAAGCTCAATGCCCAATGCCTCGCATACATCCTCAATCTCGCACGAGCCGTCAAAAATATATGTGCCGTCGTCAACCTTTTTTACTGCCTGCTCCTCGTCGTCATACTCGTCCTCGATTTCTCCGACAAGCTCCTCAATAATATCCTCAAGAGTAACAAGTCCTGCCGTTCCGCCGTATTCGTCAACTATTATTGCAAGCTGAATATGCGTTTCGGTCATCTTTTCAAAAAGTCTTCCGCAGGGTATGGTTTCGGGAACAAAAAGAGGCGAACGAATATAATCCTCAATTTTTTCATTTTTCGGTATTTCCTGACCGATGAATTTAAGCAGGTCTTTGATATATACTATTCCCTTAATATTATCCAAATCGTCCTCATAAACGGGAATACGCGAAAAGCCCTCATCAATAGCAAGCTTTACGATATTGATGATTTCATCGTCGATCTCCACAGCCGCAATATCGGTTCTGTGGGTCATAATATCTCCTGCCGTTGTTGCGTCAAACTCGAAAACATTATGAATAATATCCCTGGTTGATTCCTCAAGCTCGCCCTGATCCTCATCCACAAGCTGTTTAATTTCTTCTTCGGTTGAGCTTTCCTTTTTGAAAAAGCGCAATAAGTCGCCGATAGCCATAAAGGCAAATTCCTCCATTTTTTATTATTAATATCAAATTTGTATTATAATATAAAAATTAGTATTTGTAAAGTCCTCAAGGATATGTTAATATAATAAAAACAATTATTTCGGAGAAATCTATGTTAGAACATATTAAAGAACAAAATGTTTGGGATTTTCTAAAGCAAAGTAATAAGCCTATCGTACTTTACGGAATGGGGCTCGGCGCCGAAAAAATTATGGCGGAGCTTGAGATAAGAGGGCTTAAAGCAAGTGATATTTTTGCAAGCGACGAATTTGTAAGAGGTCATTATTTCAAAGGCTACAAGGTGCTCAAATACAGCGAGGTTTGCGAAAAATACGACGACTTTAACGTTGTTTTATGCTTTGCTACGCACCTTGACGAGGTTTTGGAGAACATAAGCAAAATCAACGAACGTCATACTGTTTTTGCACCCGATGTTCCGGTAGCAGGCGGCGGTCTTTTTACAAGGGAATACATAAGGCAACACGAGGCGGAATTTGATAGGGCATACTCCCTACTGGCAGATGAAGAAAGCAGGCGTGTTTATATCGACATTCTTAACTTCAAGGTTTCGGGCAAAATAGAATATTTGCTATCTTCGTTTTGCAACAAGGACGAGGTATATTCGGATATATTAAAGCTCGGCGACAAGGAGCAATTTATTGATTTAGGCGCATACGACGGTGACACGATAAGAGAATTTTGCAAGGCAACAGGCAACCGTTACGCTCAAATAACGGCGTTGGAGCCCGATGCAAAAAGCTTCAAAAAATTAGTAAAAAACACCGAGGGTATGAAAAATATTACGCTGATAAACAAGGGTGCGTGGAACGAAAGGGACACACTTATTTTCAGCGAAAATGCGGGCAGAAACAGTCGCCTTTCGGACAAAGGAAAAAGCGTTGAGGTTACGGATATCGACTCGCTTGATATACCTGCAAGCTTCATTAAAATGGATATAGAGGGCAGCGAAATGAGGGCGCTTGAGGGTATGGAAAGGACAATTAAGCGATATTTACCGAAGCTGTATATTTGCGCTTATCACAGAAACGAGGATTTATTCTCTCTGCCGCTTAAGGTAATTTCATTAGATAACAATTACAAAATATACTTTCGTCACAGCAAGTACATTCCTGCGTGGGAAAGCAATTTCTACTGCGTACAGGAATAAGTTTTGCAAAATTTAGCAAACAAATATTAACATTATGTTTACGATATTTGCATTTTTTCTATAAAATATTCATTTTGAGGTCGGTTTTATCAATTACTATAATAACGAGGTGATTGATAAATGAATATGATTAAGAAAATAGTTGCGGCGGCTATGATAGGTGTATTGGCACTCGGATTAATAGGTTGCGGTAACACGCAGACCGAGCAGGAAACGCCGTCGGTAACGGACTTTACACTTACGTCGGTTTCAGAAACGCTTGACAGAAGCACGATTTTTACCGAGCGTGATTTATCGGCAGAATATGACGAAAACGCATACACTATAACACTTGCCGACGGTTCATCTTCAACCGACTGCGAGAGTGTGAATATAAGCGGCAATACCGTAACAATAACCGATACAGGAACCTATAAAATTTCGGGAACGCTTACAAACGGAAAAATCAGCGTAGAAGCGCAAGACGACGACAAAATTCAGCTTGTGCTTAACAATGTTCAAATAACGAATGAGAACGATTCGGCAATTTATGTCGAAAATGCAAAAAAGGTTTTCGTAACTGCCGCTGAGGGTACAACAAGCTCGATTACAAATGCGGGAGAATTTACAGGTAAAAGCGCAGACGGCGTTATTTACTCAAAGGACGATTTAACCTTAAACGGCACAGGAATACTGAACATTTCAACGCAGTACGGTCACGGAATTGTTTGCAACGACGATTTGAAAATTTGCTCAACGAACATCACGGTTAACGCAAAAAATCACGCCGTCAAAGCGAGCAACAGCATTTCGATAAGCGGCGCGGAATTGGAGCTTATTTCGGGCGAGGATGCGCTTCATTGCGACAACGACGAGGATGAGGAAAAGGGTTGCATTTATCTCACAGGCTCGACAATTCTCATAAACTCACAGGACGACGCAATTCATTCGAGCAATTACATTGTTATTGACGACGGAAAAACGGATATTCAAAACTGTAACGAAGGCATAGAGGCTACTAAAATAGAAATAAACGGCGGCGAGGTCAGCGTTGTTTCAACAGACGACGGCTTCAACGCAAGCACGGGAAGCTCAAGCGAAAATACTCCAAACGAAAAGCCCGTCCCTACCAACAACAGCCAAAGTATACCAAATTCGGACAACACAGAGCAAGGTCAATTAAGAGCAAAAAATAATATGGGAATGACCGACACAGACGAGGGCTGTCATATAATAATAGCCGGCGGTACTGTCAGCATTGATGCAGGCGGAGACGGTCTTGACTCCAACGGCTATCTTCTTCAAACGGGCGGCGACGTAACCGTTTACGGTCCCGAAAACAGCGGCAACGGCGCAATCGACTACGGCATAGCCTCCAAAATTACCGGCGGTACAATAGTTGCATTCGGTATGTCGGGAATGGCAGAGAGCTTCGACGATTGCTCGACTCAAGGCTCGATTTTAGCGGTATTCGACGAGGAGACAAGCGGCGAATTTACGCTCAAATCCTCACTCGGAAAAGAGCTTATTTCAAGCGAGTGTACAAAGAAATACAACTGCGTAACAGTCAGCACGCCCGATATTAAAGCGGGTACAAGATATACCCTCCAAGCCGGAGAGCAAACAAAAAAGATTAAAATGACTTCAACGGTATACAAGGATTCCTCTGCCTCAATAGGCGGAAAAATAAATCGTGGCGCAAAGAATTTCAACGAGGCAAAAAACAATAATCAGCCTCCTCAGGAAAACTGACAAATAGCACAAAGCCCCGCCGTCCGACAATTCGTATCGGACGACAGGGCTTTTTATTTATCAAAAATATACGTTTATCTAACTTTTTTCTTTTTCAACACCGTTAATGTGGCAACACATACGCCGCCGGCAAATGCTATATATACCAATAATGCGACGCCTGTATCGTTTCCTGTTTCGGGGCTTTTAACGACAGCGGCGTTTTTCTGTGTCTTATCAGTCTGCTGAGCCGATGACTTCTTAATTTCAAAGTCTGTCAAGCACTCGCCGTCGGTATAAACAACCGTGAGTTTATGCGTGCCGACCGAAAGCGTTTTGAGGTAATCGGCTTTCAATGTGATAACGGTGGAGCCGGAAACCGCCGTATAATTCTTCGCGTCAATCAGCGTATCGTCAACCTTAACGCCTGTGAATTTGCCGAAATCACCGTTTGCGCGGAAAACAAGTGTTCCGTCGCTATTCTGCGTCCAAGCGCCGTTTGCTCCCTCGATAATTTTGTAATTAGGCGTTTCTCCTGCTGCTGTTGGTGTCATTGTCAAATCTGTGTGAACCCACATTGTCGCAAATCCACCATTATCATATTGTAATAGCGGGTCATAGTCATTTGTATCATAATCATAATACTTACCATTTATTTTTAATTTAGTATCAGTTGTAAAACAATATCCTTCTGCTGCCTTTAGATATATTCCGTAATTGTAAGTTTTACCTCTCTCAAAATTGGTAATTAAGCGTTCAAAGCCACCGTCAAAGAAATCGGTAGAATGTTTACCTTCTTTACCTTCATCTGTTTCCCACCATTCACATTGGTAAATATATGGAGCATTATCAGGTGTTTTTCCTGTAAATACAGGCTTATCTCCCACATTAAAACTAATTGTTGCGTTATTTATCTCAACGACACTAATATTTTGTAACTGAGTAGATCGTGGTTGAATCGTTGTTATTGCTGTAATAAGCAATCTATTTTGAGTTTTTATCACACTTTGTTGGGCAACACTATTAACATATAGTTCGTAATCATCTGCAAAAGAATATCCATCTTCTGCTTTTACAGAAATACTATACATATAAGTTTTGCCCACTTCGAAGGTAGTTATTTTTTGTTGTGAAGAAGTATATTGACTTTCATCAGAATACCAAAACTTTATAGGAACAGATTCACCGCTTTCAGTAGTTTCCATTTCTTCCCAACATTCATACTCAATTTCATAATTTGAAATTAGACCTTCAACCTCAAACTTTTCAGCTGTTGCTTTTGGCTTATCTCCTGCATCATAATATAATGTTGCATTTTCTATATCTATAATGCTGATCTCTGTGTCTGCAAATACTGTCATTGGCACAATCGCCAGTACCATACATAGCGCGAGTAAGAGACTTATAATTCGCCCTGCATGATGATTTTTACTGTTTTTCTTCATTTGAAAAACCTCCTTAAAATTAAATTTTCTACATCATCATTATATACACTATGAGGTTATTTTGTATATAAGGGAAGTCCGCCAATTTGAAAAAAGCGGGCTTTACGGTTCTCCGCCTATCGACTGTAACATAAAAAATCCGCCGTTTCGAAGAAAGGATGGCGGATTTTTAAGCCTTATCTGTTATTAAATATTTTAATCAGTTCCACACGGGATTTTGCTCCCGTTTTTTCGTAAATTGAAGAAATATACCGTTCAAGAGTTCGTTTTGAAATGTACATACTGTCGGCAATAACCTGAATACTGTCCACGGTGTCTACAAGCAGACCAAAGGCTTCTGCTTCACGCGGAGTAAACGAATATTTTTCAGCAATCTTTTTAAGCCTTTCTTTATTATCCAAAGACTCGCACGCTTCAACGTCCGAATTTTCCGAAAGCACTTTACGCTTAAATGTATATACAGCCGTTACAACACTTACAGATGCAAACAGTATCACGGCAACCGTAATGACTGCGATACCGTTATCGGAGGATAACAATGCCATTGAAACGCCTGAAATTACTGCGGCAGTTATATTATTTAATGCACGCCCAAATCCTGCCCATAGCTGCGGCGTCTTCAAATAACGAGATATTTCCATAAAGCCCGTAGTAAAAAACACGGCAAAAAAGCCTGCGCATACATAAAAGATTGTAAGTCCTATCATATACGAGCCGGAAAGCTCAATAACGGCCATACATATAGTCGAGAGCAGCATAACGCAATACATTATAATACCCATATATTTTCTTGCGTTTATGTCGAAAACAAAGCCTGCAACAAGTCCGCTGACGGCGAGCAATATTCTCGGCATTTGTCCTATATCCATATCGCCCTTTGCGTGAATAAGAGTTACTGCGTTGTCAAGAGTGCTGAAAATACAGGTCATCAAAACAATAAGCAGAGCAAGATATACGGCACAGGATTTAACAGCTTTACTCTTGTTATCTGCCTTTTCACAGACTCTTTTATAGGTTAAAACAGCGTTGCTCTCAACATTCTTTACCTTAGCCAAAAGCCAAACGAGTAATGACAAAAGAAGTGAAAGAACAACAGCCTGGACAATTTCCGAGCTGATAATATTATTACTGAAAAGCTGAAGCAAAACGCCGCACATATATGATGCACCGACAATACGCGCCAAATACTTATCGTCCTTAATAAGGCTTGAGCAAGTGTAAAATACGGCGTTTAAGATAATTCCGAGAAACAAAAACAGTAAAAATCCCATCCATAATGTAACGCCGTAAGATATATGCATACAAACCAAAACAATACATATTACACAAATTACGCAGGTCACAGCACAGCATATTTTTCCGAGTTGTTTTTTACAAAATCGGTTAAATACGGGGTAGAGCATAATTCCTACAGCACTTATTCCGAGAGCGCAATTTTGAGCCGACACCGTATTGTCGGCAGATGTAAACAGCGAAAGCACATTTACAAAAAGATATTCGCAGCATAAAAAGACATAGGTAAAAATACCCATAATAGCAGTCGCTTTTATCAGCGGCATATTGTTTTTAACATTTGTAAATTCGGATTTTTTCATAATATTGCTCACAACAGCCTCCTATTATCTGCGGCAATTAATATAAAAATATCGTAGCACATTTTACAAAAAAGTGCAAGTGTAAGTATATATATTCAGCCAAATATATCCGTTGAAATTAAGGCAAAAACAAAACCGTCTCCCAATTAAAAGAGAGACGGTTTGTTAATATTTCGCAAATTATTCGGCAGCTTCTTCCTTCTTTTCCTTTAGGAGAACGAATTTTTCCATCGGGAAGAGAACAACCATCTGTACGAAGCCTGCTGCCAAGCCTGCAATTGTTCTTGCAAGACCGTTGAGCCAAGCCCAAGGAGCCTTTGCAATAACGCCTACTAACCAGCCCTGGAACCATGTTGAGAACAGGATAAGAGCAATCATAAGCACAATATAGATTGCGAAGTTATACCAAGGTGCGTCGGACTTAAAGGTAGTCTTCTTGTTCTGATAAAAGCCGTAGATGTTAGCAATAAGGTTAGAAAGGAAGAACGGAAGGAGATAGCCCCAAGTTACAACGCCGTCAACAACATACTTTCCGATTTGCTCCACACCCTTTTCGGTTGAAGCGTCGAAAATGAAGTCCGGTCTGAAAATGCCCTGTAAAAATGAAGGAAGAGTAGCAGTTACGCTATCGAAGATGAGAGGCAGCACATTAGCTAATACAAGCTGAATGATAGTAACAAGTCCTGAAACAACAAGGAATTTTACTAATTGCCATACTGTTTTGATAAATGAGCCTTTTTCTTCGGCAGCGTTATCAAGTCCGCCGAGGCTGAATTTTTTGTCCGCCATAATTTTACTCCTCAAATATTATTTATGTAAATAGCGAATTTACTTCTTGATTATACCAACAAAATTTGTCTATTGCAACAAAAATTTAACAAAAAATCAATGTTTTTTAGAACAACAAGCCAAGAACGGTTGCTGCCGATACTGTATGAACGATTGAAACTATCGCCCAAACGACAAGTGCAACCAAACCAACAATGAGAGCAAGAACAAGAATCACAATCAAAACAAGAAGCAAAAGAACAAGAGGACCTTTTTTGCTCTGTTTTACAGTATCAACAAATTCTTTTTCTTCAAATGCCGAAGCAGGTGCGGGATTTTCGTCGTCATAAATCGGATAAAGCGGGAGCGTTGCTTTTGCGTCACAATAGCCGCTGTTCCACAAAAGCGGTTCAACGAGAGAACGAACTGTCGTTGCGCCCTTTATGAATTTTCCGATTGAAAGGTGGATAGTATCAAGGAATGAATCAATCACGTTAAGAATACCGCAGGTCAGCTTATATTCCCTTGTATCGGGTCCGTAGGGAGAGTCGCCGCAATAGAGATTTTGAACAAGCTCTAAAATGAAGTCAACAACCTTATTATCGGCAATGTCGGCAATATCCGACTTCTTAAGACCACATTCTTTTTTGCAAAGTTTCCACATCTTTTTGAAGGTGAGCTTATTAAGGAACTTACCTATCGGCTTTATAATCCAAGCGAGCTTCTTAACCTTTTCTCCGGGGATCGAAAATGAAGGAGCCATTTCTGCAAGGCGGTCAATATCGTTGCCCATTGCCCAAATTACCTCGCCTATCATACCGAAGAAGAAGCCGCGCATATATTCATCAAACGGCTTACCGTTTGTGTCAAGTCCCGGAACGTCGGTAATCATCACGGTATCAACGTCAATCTTTGCATTTTTCGGGTCAAAGGTTACTGTTCTCATGGTAGGAGGACAGCCCCCCATTGCACCGCAGGCTATATCGTAAAACTTATTGCCCTTTTTAGTTGTAATAACGCTGATATCGTGAACGTGGGTGTGACCTGTGAGCATACAGGAAAGTCCTGCGTCTGCAAAAATTTCACGGGTTGTTTCGTGATTTCTCTGCATATCGCCCTTACCGATAATCGAATAAAACGGCGACGGAGATATCATCGGGTGATGAGTCATTGCAATGACATATTGGTCGTTCTTTTTTGCATCCTCAAGTTGCTCCAAAATCCACTTCATACAGTCATCGGAATAACCTGAGCCGCTTTCACCCTCCGGCTTATAATTAGTATCGTCGTTGAGTGCAAAAAGACGGTAGCCGGGTGCAAGCTGAACAACATAGCACATTGACTCTCTATGATAGGAAATAGCCTCGTTGGGACCGAAATCATAGTACATATCCCACAAATCATGGCGTTCCTCAACGGCCGGAACCTCAATCTCGTTATCGCCGTCATAGCCGCTTGCAATACCCTTCCAGCGGTAATCGTGAGTAGCGGTGATTACATAAACACGCTTACCTCTCGCCTTTAAGTCATAGAGCATTTCGATAAATTCCTTATGAGATTCAAGCTCGCCGTCCTTTGTTGTGTCACCTGCGAGAACAACAATATCGGTTGACTTATCCTCACAAAGCATATCGAAGCCTGCTTTTATTACAAGGTCGCTGTCCTTAATGACCTTTTGGCTTTTTGATTCAGCATTATCGTAAGCCTTGCCCTCGGTTCCGAGCTTTCTCGAAAAGTAGTGAGTATCGGTTATGAATTGGATTTTTAGTGGTTCATTATTTGAGCCGATAATTCTGTTTTCCATAGTATTCCCCTTTATGCTTTTTCAATATTTAATATTCCGTCCTTGACTGAACCGTCAAGGGTAAATTCAAGACAGCCGCCGACACGCTCGCTGAAGTCAACCGATTTTCCGTCGAGCGTTGCGATGTATGAATTTTTATCCGAAAGAGTTACGATAATCGAATATTTATCGCTGTTTCCGAAATACTTAAAGGAAATTTCACCGCCGTCTTCATTAACCCTTTGATAATCCGTCCAAACGTCAAGACCTGTCGTTACGGTGCCGGGCTTGTAATAAGCGTTTGCCCAAATAACGATAGGTGCCGAAAGACCGCCGAAGTTATGAAACCAACCGCCTCGCCTTGTCTGAATACCAAAGCACTCATAAGTAAAGTAAGTAAAGTCCGTTTCCTCTCTCCACATTTCAAGGGCGCGATTTGCAATTTCAAAGGCAAAGTCGGTATCGCCGTTATCAAGCATCGTTTTCCATACGAACCATTGATGGCTCATCCAAACATTGCCGTTCCAATAGCCGTCGTCGAAATAGTAGGACGCCGACATATCAACTGCGGAAACGCCTGCGTTTGACCACATTTCGTTAGGATTTTTTATGTGCTCAATAAGTCTTTGCTTACGCTCGCCCTCAACTGCACCTGCGATAAGCGGATAAACTCCGTCAAAGCCCTTGTCCCAATTTTCGCCGTCGGGTGTTTTCATAATATAAGGCTTATCCCTGTCCTTATCATACATTGTATATCCGAAATATCCGCTTTCCTCGTCCCACGCAAGAGTGTTCAGAGCGTTTGTCGAATACTCAATATCGTTGTCATAAACGGCAATATCGTCGGTTTTTCCGAGATATGAAGCAACCATTTTCATAATCTTACCGGCACGTATAATCTGCGAGGTTGAAAGACAGGGGCAGGAATATTCCTCCGCCTTATCGGCTATCATCTTAACCTGTGCGGGATAGTCGTCCATACCGGAGCAGGAATACCAATAATCATAGGTTGTAAGAAGTCCGTTGCCAAATTTTGCACAGGTAGAATTATGCGTTCTGCCTCTCAAAAATTCGTAGTACAGCTTCATTTTGTCATAAAGGAAATTGAGCTTTTCCTTATCCTCGGTGCGCTTGAGAAGCTCGAAATATTCAACAAACTGCGTAGGCACAAGCGAGCCATGAAGCAAGAAGCAGAAATCCTCGTTATCGTCGTCGCAAAGATACATATCAAGCGCATATTGGCACAAATCATTGTCGAATTCCAAAAGTCCCATTCCGATAAAGCCGCTGTCCCAAGTATAAAAGCTGTCCCAACGCTTACCGGGAGTATGGTGAATTACATTCTCACCGTGGCAATAAACGGGATAAACAGTATTTGTAAGAAGCGTTGCACGCAGAATGTCGGTTGAAAGAGCATATTTCTCACCCTGTTTATTAAACGGCAGGGTTTCGCCGGCAGTCTTGCGCATACTGTAAATGCTTTCCATTTCGTCAGCACTCATAGGCTGAGCCTTGCCCCTTGATACAACGGCGTACTCGATATGCGTTGAATGAGGCTTAATGAAAATCGACTTAACAAGAGTGTTTTGGAAGAAGCCGTCGTCCGAGGTTTTGCGCTTAAATGAGTTGGAGAATGTTTCCTTTAAGTCGTCATATGTATGGTCGCCGTTTGAAAGACGGTTAATGAGTGCGTCCTCAAGGCTTCCGCTTTCAAGGGTACGAAAGCGTGTATTTTCGTTTGAAGTTGTAACGCCGAAAACGCAATCGTTATACTCATAATCAAGGCTTACGGTATAGCCGCCGTTTCCCCTGCAAGTATCAATTTTCGGTGCAAAGCTATGAGGAATTCCAACAACCTCAAGGCTGTTCCCTTTTTCGTAAACGGCAACAAAATCAAGCTCCACGCCTGCCTTACCGAGACTTACAAGCTCAAGGCTGTCGGCATAGTCAAGCTCGATAAAACAAAGCTCGTCACTATTTGGAAAGACCGTTTCCTTACCGTTTACGCTGAATACGGCGTCACCGTCGGTAACGGTTTTATATCTTACTGCAACGACAGGGTTTTCAATTCCGTCGCTGTTCAGAGAATAGGCTACGCAGTCGCCCGCTTCACAGCCGAACGGCTTTAATCCGAGATAGTGAACATGGGCATTATCGCATCTGTCACCCAAGCCGTAGCCGAGATAAAATTCCTCCGACTTAAACATACCTCTGAACATTCCGTCGGGAGTTTCATTTTCCCAAGGGCGGATTTTTGAGTAAGTATATTTATCGTAGTCGTTAGCCTTTTTTATTTTGTATTTATAGTTCTTCGCTTCTATACAGTATTCCTTTGAATTAGGAAATTCGAGTGAAGAAAAGAAATTCAGCACGGCGTTTTGTGACAAATCCGTATTATTGACAAATTCCACCCTTGCAAGATATGCTTCGTCATCAATTTTTGAAAAGCTGACATCGGCATAAACCATATCCTTCCACATAAGCTCGTATCTGTAAGAATAAAAGGAATAATCGGTTGCACATTTCCACAAATGATAGCTTGACGGAACAGTTACATTAGGCACCGGTGTTGCGCTGTTCCATATATTTGGGTGCACCGTAAAGTCAAATCTTACGGCATCTGCAAAGGTCTTTCCTGTTTTATTTTCAATCCTTCCGAGAACTCGTGAGATACCCATATATTTTTTTGAATACGGACCCCACGCAGGAAGCTTCGGCTTACTCATATAGCAAATTTCTCCCTAATAAACATATTTTCACTTCTATATTATTAATCAAATTCAGCACTTTGTCAATAACAAAGAATTAACATTGTAAAAATCATTGACAAATTTTCGTAATTAAAGTATTATACTGTTGTATATTAAATTAAAGCAGGAGAAATCTTATGAACATTGATGAAAACGTAATGAAAATACTGGTTGCCTTGCTCAAAAAATGGAAGGTCATAGTATTATTCGCAGTAATCGGCGCACTCGTAGGCTATTTCTACACCGCAAACTTTACACAGCTTACATACACCTCTACGGTAGAATTTTTGGCTTATGCGGTTGATACGGGAGACGAGCTTTTAGACAACGGTACAACAACCGCAAGCAGTGCAAATCAGGCTCGTATCAGTAATACAAGCAAGATGAACTACGCTATGAAAATGCTCAGCACCTATATCGAAATTATGGGTACAAACGAGTTCAATAATATGGTTGCGCAGGATTTGAATGACAGAATTAACTCAAGCTACACAGGAACGACCGTAAAAAACGCTCTCACAATCGAAGGCATTGAAGACACGGCGATGTTCAAAATCACCGTTACAACATCAAGCGCAGACCTCTCGTATGAAATCGCACATCAGCTTGAGACATCTGTTCCGAAAATGATGAAGACGACGAACAACGGTTTAGTTGATGCAAGCGTTGAGGACAAGCCTGTTAAGGCATCTGCGGCAGGAAGCCTCGGCTATGCAAAGAAATGCTCAATTGCGGCTGTTATAGGCATAGTTGTTGCGGCGGCATTCATTATTCTTCGCAATCTTCTTGACGTTAGAATTCGCACAAGCGAAGAGCTTATCGAAAAATACAATATTCCCGTTCTCGGAAGTATTCCGAGCTTTGAGGTCAGAAACAGCTCAAGCCACCATTCGCAAAGAACTGCTTCTGTAAGTGACGCAAATGTTCAAACAGCGAAAGGAGATGTTGAATAATGGCAAGAAAAAACAAGAAGAATGCAAACAGAGCAGTAGGCTCATCAAGACAGCTTCTCCAAAACATCAACATGGACCCTTCGCTCAAATTCAGAGTTGAAGAAGCATACAAAAGCGCAAGAACAAACATTATGTTCTCGGTAATGAAAAAGGGCTGTAAGACAATCGTTGTTTCGTCCTCATCTCCTAACGAGGGTAAAACTACCACAACTATCAACCTTGCAATCACCTTTGCACAGACAGACCAAAAGGTTTTGCTTATCGACGGCGACCTTCGTAAGCCGAAAATTCACCACTATTTCTCGATTCCGAACTCACCGGGACTAACAAACTATCTCGGTGCAAGAGTGGGCTCGGTTAACGATGAAAGAGTTGACCTTTTCTCGGTTATTCATCCGACAGAATTTGAAAATCTTTCGGTTATGTGTTCGGGCTCCATTCCGCCAAACCCTGCCGAAATACTCGGCAGCGAGCCAATGTCCGATTTTCTTAAGGAAATCCGTGCCGACTTTGACTACATCATTATCGACACACCGCCTATTAACGTTGTATCGGACGCACTTCCGGTAATCAGAGAAAGCGACGGCGTTGTACTTGTTGTTCGTTCAAACCGTTCAACTCACCCTGAAGTTCAAAGAGCTATTTCGGCGCTTGAATTTATTGACGCAAAAATTCTCGGCTTTATCGTTAACTTTGTTGAAACAAGCCAGAGTAAGTACGGCTACGGCAAATACGGTCGTTACCGCTACGGCAGATATAAGAACTCCTACGGCTCCTACGGAAGCTACGGCTCATACGGTTCATATGGTTCGTACGGTTCATATGGAGGCTACGGCTCGTACAACGGCTACGGTTACGGTTATGGTTCGGGCTCATACAATGGCTACGGTTACGGCTACAACAGAGGCGGTTACGGCAATTACGGCTACGGCTCGTACGGTTCTTATGATTCTTACGGCTCGTATAATCAGAAATAACGGTAAGATATGGTTATTGAGAATTTAGTAGAAACGCATTGTCATATTGCACCGGGAATAGACGACGGAGCAAGAGATGTTGAAACAAGCCTCGCTATGATAGAAAGGCTCAAGCAACAGGGTGCAAAAAGCATTATCCTCACTCCGCACTATTATTCCGATACAATCTCGCTTGATGATTTTTTAAGGCGCAGAGACAAAGCGATAAACGATCTGCTTCGTGCATTACCGAGCGGAAGTCCGAAAATCATTCCCGGCGCAGAGGTTTACATCAGCGACTATCTGTTCAACAATTCGAATATTGACGAGCTGAAGATTGCAAATTCAAGCTACATACTGATTGAGCATCAATTTAGCAGCAGCTTTTCGGAAGCCACTTACGACAGGCTGATGAATATGTACTGCGATTACGGCGCAAAGCCGATACTGGCTCATATCGAAAGATATCCTGCGCTTATGTCGGATATTTACAGGCTTGAGGATTATATTGATATGGGTTGTATTACGCAGGTCAATATCAGCAGCTTTTCAAATGCTCCGAAGAAGCTCAAGAAGGCTTTATTCAAGCTACTTGACACAGGACACATTCATCTCATCGGCTCGGACTGTCACAACCTCGACACACGTCCGCCGGAATATGAGGACGGTGTAAAGGAGATAATTAAGAAAAGCGGACAGGATGCGATTGACACTTTGATTGAAAACGCAAACGTTCTTATAAAAAACTACAAATAAAACAAGGCAAGGAAGGCTGACGCTTTCCTTGTTTTTGTATATTCACCGAAAAAGAATAATATACTTATACGGTGGTATTATGAAAGAAAAGGGTAAATATTTAGCGGTTGTCGGTTTATCGGCGCTCATAGTAATTATAGTATTAAACAACGAAAAATCAAAATCGGGAGCGCTTTGCGGAATAGTTCTTTGCAGGGATATTATTGTTCCTGCCCTGCTCCCGATATTGATTTTATGCGGCACAATGACTCGTTCAGATTGCGCCAAAGTGTTTGAAAAGCTCTTCGGAAGAATAACGCAAACTCTTTTTCATTTACCGAGGGCGGCGACAACGCCGATAATTTTCGGTGCAATCGGCGGTTATCCGACGGGCGCGGTGCTGACGAGACAAATGCTAAACGACGGACTTATAGACAACGAGGACGCAATAAGGATTATGCGCTTCAATGTCAATCCCGGAATTGCGTTTACAATAACGGCAGTCGGGAGCGTGTATCTAAAAAGCACAAAATTGGGAGTAATTCTATATCTAATCTGTACTGCGGCTTCATTACTTCTCGGAATAATTCAAGGCTTATTCTTTAGGAAAAAGCGATATTATTATCACGCCGACATAAAGCGTTTGGACTTCGGCAAAGCTGTTATTTCGTCTGTTGAGGACGCGACAAAAAGCATTTTGAATATGTGCGCATACATAGTTTTCTTTTCTGCGATAATTCAAATTTTTGATTTGCCGAAGCAAGTGCTTGCACTTTTGGAAATCACAAGCGGAATTTTCAGCAATAACGCCGTAATACCCTTTGAATATTTATGCTTCTTTTTGAGCTTTGCAGGATTTTGTATTCATTTTCAAATATTCTCAATAGTAAAATCATTCGATATGAAATACGGCGACTTTTTTATTCACAGGCTTCTTGCGGCTTTATTATCGTTTTTCCCGGGAAAATTATATTCGTCCTTCTTTGAACAACAAATGCCTGTTTTCAGCAACGTAGCTCAAACGATACCACAGGCAAGTCAGGTTAATTCGGGTCTTAGCATAATTCTGCTTGCAGGCTGCGTTGCAATAATATTCGATATAAAAAACAGAAAATCAAAATTGATATAAGCGACGTTATGTGCTATTATATGTATAGCCTAACAGTATTCGAACATAATTAGGTTTATATTAACAAATTTCCGATTATACTGCGTTAATTTTTAATTGAATACGCAAGTATGCAATTAAAAATATGCCTTGTCTGATCAAAAATTTGTTTAATATAAACTGCTTCGCACCTAAAGTAAGTTAGTTTGAGCAGCTGTTGTCATTTCTTTGACGAAGTTATACTGTCGTATATCAAGGCAAAAAATGGCGACAGATGCCATAAATAGCTTACTTTAGGCTATTAGGTTCGGATACTGTTAGGCTATAAAATAAGGAAGGCAAAAAAATGAAGAAGAAGGTTTTATTAAAACTGGCGGCAGTTTTATGCAGTATTCTTATACTCACCTCCTGCTCACAGCTTGACGAAATTGCAAAGAATACTGTTGACGAAAAGACGACAAACAGCACTACACAATCATACCAAATTACGCAGTCCGACAGCGAGGCTTACGGAATACTGAACGACAACAAGCCCGAATTTGACACTGTTACATACTCCGAAGCCTTTGAGGAATACGGTGAGCTTGACGAATTGGGAAGATGTACGCAATGCTTTGCAAATATCGGCTTAGAGCTTATGCCCGAAGAGGAGCGAGGCGCAATCGGGTCGGTTAAGCCGACAGGATGGCAAAGTGCAAAATACGACTGCGTTGACGGAAAATATCTCTACAACCGTTGTCACCTTATCGGATATCAGCTTACCGCCGAAAACGCAAATGAAAAGAATCTCATTACGGGCACAAGATATTTGAACGTTGAGGGTATGCTACCCTTTGAAAATGCGGTTGCTGACTACATCAAGGATACAGGAAATCATGTACTGTACAGGGTTACTCCCGATTTTCAGGGATACGAGCTTGTTGCAAGAGGAGTTCAAATCGAAGCTTACAGCGTTGAGGACAAGGGCGAAGGAATATGTTTTAATGTATACTGCTACAACATTCAGCCCGATATTGAAATAGATTATCTCACAGGTGAAAGCAAGTATATCGGACACGAGGAGCAAACAACCGACAGCTCAGAAAAGCAAAATTATGTAGTCAACATATCTACAAAGAAGTTCCACAAGGAGGACTGCGACAGTCTCAAAAATACAAAGGAGCAAAACAAGAAATCATATTACGGCTACCGTGAAAATCTTATTTCAAACGGCTATTCACCCTGCGGTCAATGCAAGCCGTAAGCAATTAGATAAATCCGAACCGTGGTTAAAATTGTTCTTTATTGCCTAAAAGAATTTATATGAAATTTACTTATTGTTAATCAAATAATTGATTTTTTGTGGTTATATAAGTATAATAATAGTAAATTATAACATTTATAGGAGAGAGAAATGCCGAATTACGAAAACTACAAATGTCCCGTATGTCACAGGCAATTTGAAAAAAACGACGACATAGTCACCTGCCCCGAATGCGGCACTCCGCATCACAGGGAATGTTACAAATTAGTCGGTCATTGCGTAAACGAGGGACTTCACAAAAATGATTACAGCTTTCTTGACGCCGAAAAGCCAAAGGAAAAAGAAATTGAACAGATATTTTATTCTCCGAGCGAAAATGAAAATGAGCAAGGCGAGGATATTATAAACGAAGCTAAAGCAAATACTGTACAAGACGCACAAAAGGACGAAAGCGATAAAAAGGAGCAAGCCTCACAGGGCGGCTTTTCACCGTTTCAAACCATACAGCTCGATATTGGGCAATATCCCGAAAAGGGCGAAATTGACGGCGTAAGCATTGCGGACATTGCCGCAACAGTCCGAAACAACGCGCCGAGATTCATTTCTAAATTCAAGCAATTTTCAGAGAAAAAGAAAAAGCTGAGCTGGAACTGGAGCGCATTTTTCTTCGGCTCGTTTTATCTGCTGTTTCGTAAAATGTACAAGCAAGGCATAGCGTTTTTCTGCTTGGTCATTACTGCGATAATCGGCGGAGAAGCGGCAATAATGAGATTTGCACCGAAATATATCGAAGCAATGCAGAGCTTTATAAACGGCTACGACACCTCAAAAGCAGTTACAACTGCCGATTTGCAGAGCATTATGGCGGCGCCGGATTCAATGACGGCTGTAAAAATCGCATATATTATTTTGGGCGTTATACTCGTGTTGAGAATAATTCAGGCATTATTTGCCGATTATTTCTACAAAACCACTGTTTTCTCGATAATCAAGAGCGTTACGGATAAGCTCGACAACGGTGCAAACTTTACGCAAACCTATATTTTCTTCGGACAGGACGAGCAGTTAGATCAAAATCAAATGAAAGCGCTTTATTTAAGCAACAAGGGCGGAGTTTCGTTCTTTGCTCCGTTTACGGCTTACTTTGCGTTTTATATACTGATGATGTTCATATAAATTTATTAAGAGGAGAAACAAAATGAAAAAAGTCAGAAAGGCTATAATTCCTGCGGCGGGCTTGGGTACGAGAGTTCTGCCTGCTTCAAAGGCGATACCTAAGGAAATGCTCAACATCGTTGACAAGCCGGCGATACAGTACATTGTTGAGGAAGCGTTCAACAGCGGTATCGAGGAGCTTTTGATTATTACAAACAGAGGCAAGGGCGCTATTGAAGACCATTTTGACCACGCCTTTGAGCTTGAAACAAAATTAGAGGGCAACGAGGACAAGCGCGATATTCTTGAAGATGTCAAGGCTTGCGCTAATTTCGGCAATATCTATTTTCTTCGCCAAAAGGAAACGGGCGGTTTAGGACACGCTGTTCTTTGCGCAAAGAATTTTGTCGGCGACGAACCGTTTGCAATACTGTACGGCGACGACGTTATGATAAACGAAAAGCCTGTAACAAAGCAGCTTATCGAAGTATATGAACAGTACGGCAAGGGCGTTGTCGGAGTAAAAGAGGTCGACGACGAGGCTATAACAAAATACTGCTCGCTCAAGGTCGACAAAATCTCGGACAAAATTTACAACTGCACAGATATGATTGAAAAGCCGAAAAAGGAAGAAATTATGTCGAACTTTTCAATTTTAGGCAGGGTCGTTTTGCCGAGTGAAATTTTTGAAATTTTAGAAAACACGCCAAAGGGTGCAGGAAACGAGCTTCAGTTGACCGACGCTATGAAGACTCTTGCGCAGAAAAGCGGCGTTATTGCGCTTGATTACGAGGGCAAGCGCTACGATATGGGCAACAAATTCGGTATACTTCAGGCAAATATTGAGGTAGGACTTAAACATCCTCAAATAAAGCAGGAGCTTACGCAATACATAAAGGATATAGCAAAGGAGCTATAATTTATTTATATGAATTACTACAATCCAAATCAAAATCCCAACCAAAACCAAGGCTATTATCAATATCAGCAGGCAAATCAGCAGGCTTTTCAGGCTATGATGCTAAAGCAGCAGATTGAAAAAGGCAAAAAGGCACAACGAAAAGAATTAATAAAAACAGGTCTTCTTTTAGGCGCGACACTTATAATGTATCTTTTGATACAAACGGTAATGGTCGGACTTTTATCAGCATTCAATGCTTTGGAGGATTACCAAAATTCGGTCGCATTTCAGTATGGATTTAATGTTATTGCGGTTCATTTAGCTTCGATGATCATACCGTTTGGAATAATGGCACTGATACTGAAAAAGAACTTTATATCGCCGTTTTTCCCTGCTAAAGCCATAGAAAAGAAACAGGCGTTTGCTTGGATAGGCTTCGGTATGGGCGGCTGCATTGCGGCAAATCTTATCACGTCATACATTATGACCGTATCAAAAAATATATTCGGATATGAGCTAAAGGAAAACGGATACGACGGCCCCGACAGCATATTATCCTGCGTTATTCTTATTGTTTCAACAATGATTGTTCCGGCAGTTTGCGAGGAAATCGCATTAAGATGCTGTGCGTTCGGAGTTTTGAAAAAATTCGGAAAAGGCTTCAGCGTATTTGCAGTAAGTATTGTATTCGGTCTTATGCACGGTAACGCAGTACAATTCATCTTTGCGTTTCTCGTAGGACTTATCCTTGCATACATCACTATAAAAACGGATAATGTAATTCTTGCTATGATAGTACACGGCTTAAACAACGGAATTTCCGTATTAGCTGATATTTTGGAGTTTTCACTCAGTGAAAAAATTTCCGAAACGGCAACTGTTGTCGTGTTTTATGCGTGGGCAATTATCGGCGTCGGATGTTTAATTTATCTTGCTGCTAAGGGCTTATTGAAAATTAAAAAGCAGCCGAAAAGCGTATACGACAACAGCTTTTTCGTTAAGCTTCTCTGTCTTATGCCGGGGTTATTCATTCCGTTCGTAATATTAATAAAGCTCACATCGGAATATATAACAAAGGTGTAGGCTATGCACGAGGAATTTATGAAAGCGGCTTTAGCGCTTGCCCGAGAAAGTGAATTAGAGGGCGAGGTGCCGATAGGCGCAGTAATCGTCAAGGACGGAGAAATTATTGCAACCGGTCGAAACAGGCGTGAATACGGCAAAAACGCGCTGTATCACGCAGAGATAGAAGCGATAGACAATGCGTGCAAAAAGTTAGGCGGCTGGAGACTGTGGCAATGTGATTTATATGTGACATTAGAGCCTTGTCCGATGTGCGCAGGCGCAATAATCAATTCAAGAATAAAGGCAGTTTACTTCGGTGCAAGCGACAGTAAGGCAGGCAGCTTCGGCTCGGTGATTGATTTCAACTCCCTGCCCTACAATCACAAGCCTATTGTTACGGGCGGTATATTGGAAAACGAGTGTCAAAGCATCTTGACCGACTTTTTTAAGCAATTAAGACAAAATAAAAAAGACCGTTAATCTCAAAATCGAGATTAACGGTTTATTATATTACATTAGAGCAATGCGGCAACTGCGTCGCCCATTTGTGAGGTGTTTACAGATTCAAAGCCGTCCTCATAAATATCGGGAGTTCTGACCTTTGTAAGAGCAATATCTACTGCCTTTTCGATTGCATCGGCAGCTTCGATTTCACCGAATGTATAGCGAAGCATCATAGCACCCGAAAGAATGGTTGCAAGGGGATTAGCCTTGCCCTGTCCTGCGATATCGGGAGCAGAGCCGTGAATGGGCTCATAAAGTCCGAATGTGCCCTCGGCAAGAGAAGCAGAAGCGAGCATACCTATTGAGCCGCTTATCATAGAAGCCTCGTCCGAAAGTATATCGCCGAAAATATTTGAAGTAACTATTGTGTCAAACTGATTAGGATTGCGAACAAGCTGCATTGCGCAGTTGTCAACATACATATACGATACCTCAACCTCGGGATAATCAGCGGCAGTTTCCTCCATAACCTTTCTCCAAAGTCTTGAGCTATCAAGCACATTAGCTTTATCTACACAGGTTAGTCTCTTTTCACGCTTCATAGCGTATTCAAAGCCTGCAACGACAATTCTCTTGATTTCGGGATAAGTATATCTCTCGGTATCATATGCGCCGACAACGCCGTTTTCCTCGTAAGTTCCTCTGTCTCCGAAATAGATACCGCCTGTAAGCTCACGAACGATGAGAATATCAAGTCCGTCGCCGATAATTTCTTCTTTAATCGGGGAAGCGGATTTAAGCGGTGCAAAAATCTTTGCAGGACGGAGATTTGCAAACAAGCCCAAATCCTCACGAATTGCAAGAAGTCCCTTTTCAGGACGGTTATTACCCGGCTGACTGTCCCACTTCGGACCGCCGACTGCACCTAACAGCACTGCATCGCTTGCCTTACAGGCTTCGGCAGTTGCCTGCGGGTATGGCACACCTGTTTCGTCAATAGCGCAACCGCCTAAAAGCTGATAGTTATAATCAAATGAAAAGCCGAACTTCTCCCCTGCCTTATCAAGCACCTTGATACATTCGTCTACAATTTCGGGACCAATTCCGTCACCCTTTAATACAGTAATCTTATAATTTTTCATCATTTATCCTCCGTAGTAAAATCGTTTATCAGCAAACATCGAAAATGCCGGGCATTGTGTCGTCTCTCATTGTATCCTCTTGGTCGCGGTTAATGGCACATATAATGCCCTTCATACACGCATAGCCGATATTATGGCTTACGCCGATACCGAAAATACTCTTGCCCTTTGGATTTTTAAGATGAATATAACTGATAGCCTTTGAATCGGAGCCAACGGAAATTGCGTGCTCGTCGTAGTCGACAAAATCATATTCTCTAAGCGGGGTCTTGTTCATTGCATCACAGAATGCGGCAACAGGACCGTTGCCGTGTCCCTCAATAACAACAGGTTCATTATCCTTATACTTCAGCGTGCCCGTGAAATGAACGGAGGTTAGATAATCCTCCTCATTCTTCTCTTCGCTGATTTTATAATTTGCAAGTCTGTAAGGGCCATTTACATTTCTGTATTCCTTTTGGAAGAGGTCGAACACTTCGTCGGGAGTAATCTCTCTGCCCTTCTCGTCGCAGAATTTTTGAACAACTGCACCAAATTCCGGATGCATCGCCTTTGGCATCTTAATGCCGTAGTTGTTTGCAAGAATGAACGCCGTGCCGCCCTTTCCCGACTGTGAATTAATACGAATAATAGGCTCGTACTCTCTGCCTACATCGGCAGGGTCAATAGGCAAATAAGGTACTTCCCAAAGGTCAGTATGGCTTTCCTCCATATACATTTTGCCCTTATTAATTGCGTCTTGATGTGAGCCTGAAAATGCAGTAAATACAAGCTCACCTGCATACGGCCAACGAGGAGGAACCTTCATTTTTGTGCAACGCTCGTAAACCTCGCGGATTTTCTTAAGCTCGTGGAAATCAAGCTCGGGGTCAACACCCTGCGTCCACATATTCATAGCAACGGTAATAATGTCAACATTGCCTGTTCTCTCGCCGTTACCGAAAAGTGTTCCCTCAACTCTGTCTGCGCCTGCCATCAAGCCAAGCTCTGTTGCGGCAACGCCCTCACCTCTGTCGTTATGCGGATGAAGCGAAATAATTGCTGCGTCACGGTTAGGAAGATGACGGCAGAAATATTCAACCTGATCTGCATAATAGTTCGGAGAAGCACACTCAACTGTATTGGGCAAATTCAATATAATCGGGTTTTCCTTTGTTATATGAAGCGCTTCCATAACGTGACGGCAGATTTCAACAGAATTGTCGACCTCGGTTTGAGAGAAGGATTCAGGAGAATACTCAAATCGAATGTTCATTTCCGGATGAGTTTTCTTTTGCTCCTCGGTAAGCTCATAAATAAGCTCGGCGCCTTTAACGGCAATATCAATAACGCCCTGCATATCGGTCTTAAAAACGACCTTTCTTTGAAGCGTTGAGGTTGAGTTATAGAAATGAACAATAACATTTTTTGCACCCTCGATAGCCTCAAAGGTCTTTCTGATAAGGTGCTCTCTTGCCTGAACAAGAACCTGAATGGTTACATCGTCGGGAATATATCCGCCCTCAATAAGAGTTCTCAAAATCTCATAATCGGTATCGGAAGCAGACGGAAAGCCAACCTCGATTTCCTTAAAGCCGACATCCAAAAGAGTTTTGAAAAATTCAAGCTTTTCCTGAAGATTCATCGGATCAACAATCGACTGATTGCCGTCTCTCATATCAACCGAGCACCAAATCGGCGCCTTTGTAATTTGTTGGTCAGGCCAAGTTCTGTCCTTAATGTCTATTGGCTTGAACGCAACATACTTTCTAAATCCTTGATTCATAATAAATCCCATATCCTTTCCGGCTACAAATTGTAATACTAAAAATTCCTAACGCCTTATTGTAGCCGGATAAGGTATCTTAACGGAATGAAGTGTAGGTATAAAAAATCCCCTACACACGAAGTATAGGGGCGTAATATACGCGGTACCACCCTATTTCAGCAGTTATCAACTGCCCTTTAGCATCAAACAATGCCTCAACCGATAACGAGGTTAAACGGCTGCACCTATTAATTTCTATTCAGCACAGCGACTCCGCAGCGAGTTATACATTCTTTGCCGTCCGTCGGTTCACACCAACCACCGACTCTCTGTAAGCTGGCACAAAAAATCTTTTTCTGCATCACCGTTTTTAAGGGTACTGTTAAATTTTCAGTAATTATATTATATCAAATCAAAATAATTTGTCAAGTGTTATATTTTCGAATATCCGTAGCCGTTTGAAATTGCATCAACCGCAACTCCCTTTTGACAAAGCGGACAATCGTGGGACGGATAGGAAATATATCCCGGAATATCATCTGTAGTGAACAACGAGCTTACCGGTACGCCGGAAATCTTGCTTTGCATTGAGAACACGCTTGAAATTCCGGCAACCTTGCCGCCGTAGTATCTTACGCTTTCGATAGCACGCTCTACAGTTCTGCCCGAAGTAATACACGAAATGAGCACAACAACATTCTTTCCGTAAATCATACGGCGAAGATTATCACGGAAAATGAGATTTCCTGCCGCGTCATATTCGCTTCCTACAACAAACACGGTTTGGTCGGGATTAGGAGCCATCATAGTAGAATTGGAAAGCTCCTGTGCAAGATATGCGCCGAGCGCCTGTGTTTCATAAAGACAAAGCACGGTATCAACATCAATTCCGTTTATACTGTAATACTCTGCCATAAGCTTTGCGGCTTGGGTAGAAACATTAAGATTATGCTTAATGTCGGACGTTCCGACGTAGTAATTAATATGATTATTTGCAGAAATAAAATGTCCTGCCATAACGTGAATAAAGACGTTTTCATTTTTAGGATATGTAATAGTATAGATATTTGCCATTTGGAAACACTCCTTTTTCTTTACATTTTACACCATATTAATGCCCTTTTCAAGCAAAAAAACAACAAAGGCAGAGAATATGTGAACATTCACTAATTCTCTGCCTTAAAGATTATGCAAAATTACTTAATGATGCTTGTACCTGTCATTTCCTCAGGCTGGGCAATATTCATAACCTTGAGCATAGTCGGAACGATATCGCAAAGCTTACCGCCCTCACGAAGCTGAACATCACCGCAATTGCAAACGATAAACGGAACCTCAAAGGTAGTATGTGCGGTAAACGCAGAACCGTCAGGCTCCATCATCATATCAGCGTTACCGTGGTCAGCTGTGATAAAGAGTGTACCGCCATTATCCATAACAGCCTCATAAAGTGAGCCGACACATTCATCAACTGCTTCTACTGCCTTTACTGCCGCATCAAACACGCCTGTATGACCTACCATATCGCAGTTTGCAAAGTTTACGATAACAACGTCATACTTGCCTGAACGAACTGCCTCATTGAGCTTTTCGGAAACGAGATAAGCCGACATTTCAGGCTGTAAATCATATGTTGCAACCTTTGGAGACGGAATGAGAATTCTGTCCTCACCCTCGTTAACTGCCTCAACGCCGCCGTTGAAGAAGAAGGTTACGTGGGCATACTTCTCTGTTTCTGCAATACGAAGCTGTGTCATATTGAGAGAAGCGAGATATTCGCCGAAGGTATTTTTAAGTAACTGCGGCTTGAAAGCAACATCAACATTCGGCATAGTTGCATCATATTGAGTCATACAAACGTAATTCGTCTTAAAGAAATTACGCTCAAAGCCTGTGAAAGCCTCGTCTACAAAGGTACGTGTAATTTCTCTCGCTCTGTCGGGGCGGAAATTGAAGAATACAACGCTGTCGCCCTCACCGATTCTGCCCTCGTTTTCAAGAGTAACAGTCGGTAAAATAAACTCGTCGGTCAAATTCTTGCCGTCGCCGTCCACGGTTTCGTAAGATTTTTCGATAGCGTCAACAGGATTTGTATTTTGAATACCCTCGCCGAATACAAAAGCATTATACGCCTTTTGAACTCTGTCCCAGTTGTTATCTCTATCCATTGCATAGTATCTGCCGACAACTGTTGCAACCTTGCCTACGCCGATTTCATTCATTTTTTCGATAGCCTCGGCAACAAAATCCTTACCCGATGTAGGAGGAACGTCTCTACCGTCCATAATGCAGTGAAGATAAACCTTATCCTGTCCGAGTCTCTTTGCAAGCTCAACGAGAGCAAAAATGTGGCTGTTGTGAGAATGAACGCCGCCGTCGGACATAAGTCCCATAAGGTGAAGCGACTTGCCTGCTTCAACAGATTTTTTAACGGCGTTAACGAGCGCTTCATTTTCAAAAAAGTCGCCGTCCTCGATAGATTTTGTTATTCTTGTAAGCTCCTGATAAACTACTCTGCCGGCGCCCATATTTGTGTGTCCAACCTCGGAGTTACCCATTTGACCGTCGGGAAGACCTACATTAAGTCCCGATGCTCCGATATAGGTATACGGATACTTCTCCATAAGCATATCAAGATTTGGCTTTTTTGCAGCGGCAACGGCATTTCCGTAGTCGCTCGGATTATGACCGAAGCCGTCCATTATACAAAGTACATTAGTCTTTTTCATTTTCTGTCTCCTTTGTTATACCGAAAAACAGGCAGGGTATATTCCCTGCCCTTATTTATTATTTTGAAGCAGCCTTAACGATTATTGAAAAATCGTTTGCCTTTAATGAAGCGCCGCCGATAAGACCGCCGTCAACATTTTCCTTTGAAGTAAGCTCGTCGGCATTACCTGCGTTCATTGAGCCGCCGTACTGAATGGTCACAGCCTGTGCAATTTCCTCGCCGTATGCTTCTGCGATAGCCTGACGAACGAAGCCGTTACCCTCGTCAGCTTGATCGGCAGTTGCAGTAACGCCTGTACCGATAGCCCATACAGGCTCATAAGCGATAACAACGTCCTTAATCTGCTCGGCAGTAACGTTTGTAAGTGCCATCTTTGTCTGATACTTCAAAAGAGTTTCTGTATAGCCGAGTTCTCTTTGCTCAAGTGTTTCACCAACGCAAACGATAGGCTTCAAGCCCTTTTCAAGAGCCTTTAAGGTACGAAGGTTAACAGTTTGGTCTGTCTCGCCGAAATACTGTCTTCTCTCGCTGTGACCGATTACAACATACTCTACGCCAAGCTCCTTGAGCATATCGGCACTAACCTCACCTGTGAAAGCACCGCTATCCTTAAAGTGAACATTCTCTGCACCGATTTTGATGTTTGAGCCGTTTGCAGCCTCAACTGCGGCAGGAATATCAACGAAAGGAACGCAAAGTACAACCTCACAATCTGCATCTGCTACAAGCGGCTTCATTTCGTTAATGAGCGCAGTTGTCTGTGCAGGAGTGTTATTCATTTTCCAGTTTCCGGCAATGATTGCCTTTCTCAATGCTTTATTCATATTAATGTATCTCCTTGTTATAATTTGCAAGGCGAACAATGTCCGCCTCACAACATAATTATTCTAATCTAAATCAGTCCTTATCCATAAGTGCTGCGATACCCGGAAGCTCCTTACCCTCAAGGAATTCGAGTGAAGCACCGCCGCCCGTTGAGATATGGCTCATCTTATCTGCAAAGCCGAGCTTTGTTACTGCGGCAACAGAGTCACCGCCGCCGATGATTGATACTGCGCCGGATTCAGCAACAGCGTTAGCAACTGCAATAGTACCTGCGGCAAAGTTTTCCCACTCGGAAACACCCATAGGACCGTTCCAAATTACTGTGCCTGCGCCCTTGATTGCGTCAACAAAAAGTTCCATAGACTTCGGGCCGATGTCAAGTCCCATCCAGCCGTCGGGAATTTCATCGGAATTAACAATCTTAGCCTCGGTATTTTCGTCGTACTCCTTACCAACCTTGTTATCAACAGGGATAAGGAAGTTTACACCCTTTGCCTTTGCGTCAGCCATCATTTCGCCTGCTTTTTCTACCCAGTCAGCCTCAAGAAGCGAGTCGCCGATTGAGTGACCGAGGAACTTCATAAAGGTATAAGCCATACCGCCGCCGATGATGATTGTATCACACTTATCAATCAAATTTGAGATAACGCCGATTTTATCGGATACCTTTGCACCGCCGAGAATAGCAACAAGCGGTCTTTTAGGATTAGCAAGTGCGCCGCCCATAAACTTGATTTCCTTTTGAATAAGATAGCCGCAAACTGCCGGAAGATAATCTGCAACGCCTGTTGTCGAGCAATGTGCTCTGTGAGCTGTACCGAATGCGTCGTTAACAAAAATTTCCGCAAGTGAAGCAAGCTCCTTTGAGAATGTTTCAACATTCTTTGTTTCCTCTGCTCTGTAACGAACATTTTCGAGCAACATTACATCGCCGTTTTCAAGCTCTGACGCAATCTTCTTTGCGTTTTCGCCTACTACCTCCGGGTCTTCGGCAAGCTTAACCTCTTTGCCGAGATACTCGGAAAGCTTCTTTGCAACAGGAGCAAGGCTGAATTCAGGCTTGTATTCTCCCTTCGGTCTGCCGAGATGTGAGCAAAGAATAACCTTTGCGCCGTTTTCTATAAGATACTTAATTGTAGGTAAAGCGGCTACGATTCTCTTGTCGTTTGTGATTTCGCCGTCCTTAAGCGGTACGTTAAAGTCGCAACGAACAAGAACCTTTTTGCCCTGTACTTCGATGTCTTCAATAGTCTTTTTGTTTAATGCTTCCATAAGCGTTCTCCTTTGTCGAATTTTTAACAATGATATTATATATTATATTAAGCAATAAATCAACAAAAATGTTTTGAATTACTTAACAAAATCAGTAACCGTATTTACAATATTTTCAGCAGAAAGTCCAAATTGCTTTAATAAGTCCTTTGCAGGACCCGAATGACCGAACTCGTCGTTTACACCGATACGCTTTACCGGAGTAGGACATTTTTCGCTAAGGCACGAGCAAACTGCTTCGCCCAGACCGCCGATAATGCTATGCTCCTCAACTGTCACAACCTTACCTGTTTTCTTTGCGGAAGCGATAACAAGCTCCTCGTCAAGCGGCTTGATTGTTGCAATATTGATGATTTCGCAGTCAATGCCCTTTTCTTCAAGCTGTTTTCCGGCTTCGATAGCCTCGGCAACCATAAGACCGTTTGCAATAATTGTAACGTCCTTACCCTGTCTTACAACCTCACCCTTACCGATTTCAAACTTATAATCGTCGTTATGAAATACAGGAACGGCAAGTCTGCCGAATCTCAAATAAACAGGTCCCTCATATTCGTAAGCCGCTTTTACAGCCTGCTTTGCTTCAACGTCATCGGCAGGACAGATAACAACCATACCCGGAATTGAGCGCATAAGTGCAAAATCCTCGCAGCATTGGTGGCTCGCGCCGTCCTCTCCGACAGAAATACCTGCGTGAGTTGCGCCGATTTTTACATTAAGGTGGGGATAACCTATTGAATTACGAACCTGCTCAAAGGCTCTGCCTGCGGCAAACATAGCGAATGAAGAAGCAAACGGAACAAGTCCCATAGTGCTCATACCTGCCGCAACGCAAATCATATTTGCCTCAGCGATACCGCAGTTAAAATGCTGATTAGGATATTCCTTTTTGAAAATGCCTGTTTTAGTAGCGGCAGCAAGGTCGGCGTCAAGAACTACAAGTTTATCTGCGCCCTGTGCGGCAAGCTCTTTAAGTGCATTTCCGTAGCTGTCACGTGTTGCAATACATTTTACTTCACTCATAATTACGCCTCCAATTCTGCCATTTTGGCATTGAGTTCTGCCATAGCGATATTATATTCTTCTTCGTTAGGTGCTTTACCGTGCCAGCCGACTTGATTTTCCATATACGAAACGCCCTTGCCTTTAACGGTTTTCATAATTATTGCAAAGGGCTTGTCACTGTTATGAAATGCGTTAAACGCTTTTTCAAGCTCATCAAAATCGTTTCCGTCAATAACAATACAGTCAAAGCCGAATGCCTTTACCTTTTCGTCGATAGGCTCGGCGGACATAACCTCACTGCATGCGCCGTCAATTTGAAGGCCGTTGCTGTCGATAATTACACAAAGATTATCAAGCTTATATTGGTTTGCAAACATCATTGCCTCCCAAACCTGACCCTCTTCAATTTCACCGTCGCCGAGAAGAGTATAAACATTTATGTCCTTGTTCATATACTTTGCCGCTTTTGCCATACCTACGGCAACGCTGACGCCCTGACCGAGCGAGCCTGTGCTCATATCAATGCCGGGAACAGTGTTCATATTTGGGTGTCCCTGCAAATAGCTGTCGATATGACGAAGCGTTTTCAAATCCTCAACAGGGAAAAAGCCCTTATTTGCAAGTGCGGCATAAAGACCGGGAGCACAATGTCCCTTTGAAAGAACAAATCTGTCCCTATCCTCCCACTTAGGATTTTTTGCATCATAGCGCATTTCCTTTTCGTAAAGATAAGCAAAAACATCAGCCGCGGAAAGCGAGCCTCCCGGATGTCCTGCCTTTGCGTTATAGGTACCCTCGATAATACCCATTCTTATTTTTAGAGCAAAAATTTCCAATGCTCTCTTGCTTGCTGTATCCATAACAACACTCCTCAATATATTATCATTTCTATTTTACCAAAAAATATATAATAGTGCAATAGAATATTGTAAAAAACGACTCCCCTTCTATAAAGAGGAGTCGAAATTTATGATAATCAGTCGTTAAGTGCAGCCTTTACGCTTGCAAGCTCATCGGCAAGCTCCTTAGGAAGCTTGTCGCCAAACTTTGCATAAAGCTCGTCAACGCTCTCAAGCTCCTTTTCCCAAGCAGCCTTATCAACATCAAGAATGTTGTTAAGGTCTTCCTCGGTCATATCAAGACCCTCAAGGTTGATATCCTTTGCATAAGGAAGATAACCGATAGCAGTTTCCTGTGCGTCAACCTTGCCCTCGCAACGGTCGATAATCCAATCAAGAACACGAAGGTTATCGCCGAAGCCCGGCCACAGGAAGTTGCCGTCCTCGTCCTTACGGAACCAGTTAACGTTAAAGATTTTCGGTGCCTTATCCTCGTCAAGAGTTTCACCGATTTCAATCCAATGCTTCCAATAGTCGCCCATATTGTAGCCGCAGAACGGAAGCATAGCCATCGGGTCACGGCGAACAACACCTACTGCACCAGTTGCAGCGGCAGTTGTTTCACTACCCATAATTGAGCCTACGAATACACCGTGGTTCCAGCTCTTTGACTGATATACAAGCGGAGTGAGCTTTTCACGGCGACCGCCGAATACGAATGCTGAAATCGGAACACCCTGAGTATTTTCAAATTCACTTGAAATACAAGGACAGTTAACGGCAGGAGCAGTAAATCTTGAGTTCGGGTGAGCACCCTTTTCTGTTGAAGTTGTGCCGTCCCAAGGATTGCCCTTCCAGTCGATAGCGTTCTTCGGAGGATTCTTATCGAGACCCTCCCACCATACTGTGTTGTTATCAAGATTATGAGCAACGTTTGTAAAGATAGTGCCGCTCATAGTTGACTTCAAAGCGTTCGGATTAGACTTCATATTTGTACCCGGTGCAACACCGAAGAAGCCGTTTTCAGGGTTGATAGCATAAAGTCTGCCGTCCTCGCCCTTCTTAATCCAGGAAATATCGTCGCCTACGCACCATACCTTGTAGCCCTTTGCCTGATATCCCTCAGGTGGAATAAGCATTGCAAGGTTTGTTTTACCGCAAGCCGACGGGAATGCGGCACAGATATATCTAACCTTTCCGTCCGGCTTTTGAAGACCGAGGATAAGCATATGCTCAGCCTGCCAGCCCTCGTTCTTACCGAGATAAGAAGCTATACGAAGTGCAAAGCACTTTTTGCCGAGAAGTACATTTCCGCCGTAAGCAGAGTTAACGGAAATAATTGTATTGTCCTCCGGGAACTGACAAATCCATCTCTTTTCAGGGTCTACATTACACTTACAATGCATACCGCGTACCCAGTCGTCGCTGTCGCCGAGAACGTCAAGTACAGCCTTACCTACTCTTGTCATAATGTTCATATTAAGAACAACGTAGATTGAGTCTGTAATTTCGATACCAATCTTTGAAAGCGGTGAGCCGACAGGTCCCATTGAGTAAGGAATGATATACATTGTTCTGCCCTCATATGAGCCGGCAGCGATATCGTAAAGCATCTTGTAGCATTCCTGCGGGTCCATCCAGTGGTTTGTCGGGCCTGCATCTTCTTGCTTTGATGTGCAGATAAGAGTACGATCCTCAACACGTGCAACGTCGTTTTCGGCAGTTCTGTGAAGATAGCAATCGGGAAGAAGCTCTTCGTTGAGCTTAATCATTTCGCCTGTTTCAACTGCTTCTGCCTTAAGGGCGTCAATCTGCTCCTTTGAACCGTCAATCCAAACGATGTTTGACGGCTTCAAAAGCTCAACCTTTTCGTCGAGCCAAGCAAGGAGTGATGGGTTTTTAGTAAGGTTTGATTCCATAAACTATTCTCCTTTATATTAATTACATTATTAAAGCAACGGGCAACCGCAATTTTCCCCATTGTCTGTTGGTTATTATACTAATTTTTTGAAATAAATTCAATAGTATAAGGCAAAATTCATTAAAATGTAACATTAATCGTCAATGTATTGATAATTTTTTGTCAATAATGTAAATTATCAAGAGGCATTGTAGCATAGGCATTGAGATTTTCCTGTGCAGATACGCCGTTTTTATACTCAAAATATCCCTGGGAAGCAATCATTGCGGCATTGTCACCGCAGTATTTAAGCTCGGGAATTGTTAAAGACCAGCCGTTTTTTTTGCACATTTTTTCAGCCTGTGAGCGAAGCCTACTGTTTGCAGAAACGCCGCCTGCTATTACTAATTTAGTATACCCGAAATCTCTCGCCGCACTCTCAAAATTTGAAAGCAGACAATCGACAACCGATTTTTGAAATGACGCCGCCAAATCGGGAATGTTGATACTCTCACCCTTTTGCTCGGCGTTATGAACAATGTTGATTACAACGGTTTTTAGACCGCTGAAGGAATAATCATAAGGCGAGTTTGCAACTCTCGGTTTCGGGAAAGCAAAGGCGTTTTCGTCACCCTGCGGTGAAATTCTGTCGATACTGACACCGCCGGGATATTCAAGCTTCATTGTTCTTCCTGCTTTATCAAGCGCTTCGCCTGCCGCATCGTCACGTGTTTTTCCGATAACCTCAAAATCGGTATACGATTTTACGGCGACAATATGACTGTGACCTCCGCTTACCACAAGGCAAAGAAACGGCGGCTCAATATCACTTGAAATATAATTTGACGCAATATGTCCTCGCAGGTGATGAACGGGTACAAGCGGTTTTTCACACGCAAGTGCAAGACCCTTTGCAAAGCCTACGCCAACCAAAAGCGAGCCGATAAGACCGGGCGCATAGGTAACGGCAACAGCTTCAATATCGTCCATTGTGCAATTTGCATCTTTCAACGCTTGCTCCACAACACCGCTAATGCTTTCTGCGTGACGGCGTGAGGCGATTTCGGGCACAACACCGCCATATATCTTATGCTCGTTGAGTGAGGTTGCTATTACATTTGATAATACTTTTCTTCCGTCCTCGACTACTGCCGCCGCAGTTTCGTCGCAGGAGGACTCAATTCCTAAAATTTTCATTTATTTACTCCGTAAAATACTTGGTCATTATTATTGCGTTTTCGGTGGGGTTGGAATAAAATTTCGGGCGTATGCCGACATTTTCAAAGCCGCAGGATTCATAGAGCTTTATTGCAGGCAGGTTACTTTCACGAACTTCAAGGGTGATAAATGACATTTCGTTTTGCATTTGATGCTCTATGAGTTTTTTTGCAATACCCATACGGCGAAAATCGGGCAAAACTGCAACATTAGTGACATATCCCTCACCAGAAAAAATTTGAAGTCCCATATAGCCGACAACATATCCGTCAAGCGTTGCAACGGCAAAATGCGAGGTGTCAAGATTTAACTGCCGCTCCAAATCAGCCTTTGACCACGGATGAGCAAAGCAGATATTTTCGATATTTACAACGCCGTCAAGATGCTGAAGTTTCATATTTTCAATTAAAATATCTATCATAATAAATACCACATTATTAAGGTAAAGATTCTTTCGTTAGGCAAGGCTTTGGCAAAAATTCATCGACGGGAGCATACATATGTATTTGACCGAGTGGATTTTTGTCAATAACGCAGCATAACGGAAGAAGATTTGCCTTAATGTGCGTCATACCAAGTTTTTCCTATACAACCGTCTGCACGAAGTTTTACCTTCATTTTGCAGGCGTTTTCCATTTCTTCGGTGAGAATTTCAAGCACTCTTTGGCTGTCGCTTTCGGACGTCTCGACAATAAGCTCGTCGTGTACCTGCAAAATCAGCTTTGCGTCGACATTTTCCCTTGACAGTCTTTCGTCAACCTTAACCATAGCTATCTTAATTATATCTGCGGCAGTGCCTTGAATAGGCATATTGCGTGCAATTCGTTCGCCTGCCGCCTTAACCATATGATTGCTTGAATTAAGCTCGGGCAGGTATCTCCTACGGTTAAACAGAGTTTCGCTATAACCTCTTTCACGGGCAAGTTCAATTACCCTTTGCATATAATCCTTAACGCCGCTATATGTTGCAAGATAGCTGTCAATATATTCCTGTGCCTGCTTACGCGTTACGCCGATATCCTTTGCAAGGCTGAAAGCGCCTATGCCGTAAACAATACCGAAGTTAACCGCCTTTGCAGAAGAACGCATCTGCTTTGTTACAAATTCTTTTGGCATATTGAAAACCTGCGCCGCAGTTGCCGTGTGAATATCCTCGCCGCTGTTAAAGGCATTTATCATATTTTCGTCATTTGCCAAATCGGACAAAACACGCAGTTCAATCTGGCTGTAATCGGCGTCGACAAGAACTCTGCCTTCACCGGCTACGAAAAATCTGCGCATTTCTCTGCCAAGCTCGGTACGAATAGGAATGTTTTGCAAATTCGGTTCAAGCGAGCTTATTCTACCTGTTCTTGCTTCAACCTGATTAAAGAACGTGTGTATTCTGCCGTCGCTTGCAACCGCTTTTATAAGACCGTCGCAATAGGTTGATTTAAGTTTAGTAAGAGAACGGTATTCCAAAATGTGCTCAACAACAGGATTTGCGCTTCTTAATTCCTCAAGCACCTCTGCATTTGTTGAATAGCCGCTTTTTGTCTTTTTCTTTGCCGGAAGTCCCAAGTCTTCAAACAGCGCAACGCCGAGCTGCTTAGGTGAATTAATATTAAACTCATATCCGACCTCGTCGTAAATAAGCTTTACAAGTTCGTCTATTCTGCCGGACAGTCTCTTTCCGAAATCCTCTATACCCTGCTTATCAACACAAAAGCCCTCGATTTCCATTTTTGCAAGCACTCTTGCAAGCGGAAGCTCGATTTCGGTGAGCAGCTTCATTTGGTTTGCTTCGCACAAAAGCTCGTTTGTTTTATCAAATAGCGGCTTGAGCATAGCGGCGGCAACTACCTTTTCGTCGCCGTGACCGAGAGCGTTTTTGTATTCCGGCTGTCTTACGCCGTATTCAACCGCTAAATGCTCAACGGAATAGTTGTTATCCGACGGCTTCAAAAGATATGCCCCAAGCATCAAATCGCCGCAAATATTCTTACATTCAACACCTAATTTGCAGGCTAATCTATGAGCAAATTTTGAGTTATAGGTATACTTTTTACAATTCTCGTTTTCAAAGAAATTGCGCACAAAATACTTAAATTCAGGGGTGTCCGACGGCATAACAATCACTGTATCGTCAAAGCTGAAATACAAATCAACTATCTCATTTTCGACAATATCGGGATAAAAATATGCGTCGCTATTACCGATTTTTTCAAGCAGATAATCTGCGTCAACACAGGTCAGGCGCTCAATAACACGGGGCTTGATTTCTTCTTCAACGCTTGCGCTAATACCCTCGTTAGCGTCCAAACCGAATTTATCCATTAGGCTGAAAAGCTCAAGTCTTATAAACTCTGCCGCCGCAGACTGCTTATCTGCGTTACCCACGATATATTCATTAATATCCGTATTTATCGGCGCATCGGTTACAATCTCGCCCAGCTTCAGCGAAAGATAAGCGTTATCCCTACCTACTTCGAGCTTGTTTCTTACTCCGGCTTTTATATCCAGAGTGTCAAGATTTTCATAAATATAATCAACCGTTTTATATTTCGCAATCAAATCAAGTGCGGTTTTCGGTCCTATACCCTGAACACCGGGGATATTATCGGAGCTGTCGCCCTGCAACGCCTTAACCTGTATTAAATCAACAGGCTCAACACCGTACTCGTCAAATATGGCTTTTTCATCCATAATGTCGGTACTCTTTGTTCTTGCAAGCAAAACCTTTACGCCGTCGTGAGCAAGCTGTAAGCTATCCCTATCACCTGTTGCCAAGTAGCAAGCGTTACCGTTTTCCCTACACGCTCTTGCAAGTGTGCCAAGAATATCGTCTGCCTCCCAGCCCTCACATTCGATAATCTTAATTCCGAGCATTGGCAGAAGATTTTTGAGCACCTTCATTTGGGAACGAAGCTCGTCGGGCATTGCGTGACGACCCGCCTTATATGCGTCATACATCTTATGGCGAAAGGTGGGCGCGTGCATATCAAACGCAACGCAAACTGCATCAGGCTTGCACATATCCTCAAATCTGTTCATCATATTCAAAAAGCCGTATATAGCGTTTGTGTACTCGCCCTGCTTATTTGTCAGCAGCTTAATGCCGTAAAACGCGCGGTTTATAATACTGTTTCCGTCAAGAACTAATAAAGTCATAATTCTACTCCATAATAATTATTCCAAAATATTATACCACAACAAGCGGCGTTTTACAACATAAAAACACCCCAACTGCTTGAGTTAGGGTGTTAAAGAGTTTTAGTTAATTAAACAAGCTCGATGATGCACATCTCTGCGGCGTCGCCTCTACGAGGGCCTGTTTTAATTATACGAGTGTAACCACCGTTTTTATCTTCATACTTAGGAGCAATCTCATCAAAAAGCTTTTTAACGACATCTTCCTTTGTGATATAAGCAAGTGCCTGTCTTCTTGAATGAAGTGTGTTCTCCTTGCCGAGAGTAATCATTCTCTCTGCCATTGCGCGAACTTCCTTCGCTCTGGTAACGGTTGTTTCAATTTTGCCGTTTTCGAGAAGATAAGTAACTAATCCTCTGAGCATAGCCTGTCTGTGGTCGGTAGGACGACCGAGTTTTCTGCTACCTGGCATTGAAATTCCCTCCTTTTAGTCTTCTTCCTTGCTAAGTTTGAAACCAAGAGAAGCAAGTTTACCAACTACTTCGTCCAGTGACTTACGACCAAGGTTTCTGACTTTCATCATATCTTCTTCAGATTTTCCAATCAAATCTTCAACTGTGTTTATTCCGGCTCTCTTCAAGCAGTTGAACGAACGAACAGAAAGGTCAAGCTCTTCGATAGTCATTTCGAGTACCTTTTCTTTTCCGTCGTCATCCTTTTCAACCATAATCTCTGCATTGCCCATTTCTTCAGAAAGGTCAACAAAGAGGTTAAGATGCTCGTTAAGAATCTTTGCAGCCAATGACGCAGCCTCGTCAGCAGGAATTGTTCCGTCTGTTTCCACGTCAAGAATAAGCTTGTCGAAGTCTGTCTGCTGTCCTACACGGGTATTCTCAACAGTATAGTTTACCTTTAATACAGGGGTGTAGATAGAGTCAATTGCGATTGTGCCGATAGGCAAATCCATAATCTGCTTGTTGCGGTCACAAGGAACATATCCTCTACCGTTGTCAGCAGTAAGCTCCATATTTACCTCTGCACCGTCTTCAAGATATGCAAGGTGAAGCTCAGGATTAAGAATTTCAACGCTGCCGTCATGCTGAATGTCAGCAGCTGTAATCTCGCCCTCGCCCTTTGCGCTGATGTAAAGGGTTTTAGCCTCCTCGTCATGAATCTTTAAGATTACATTCTTAAGGTTAAGAACTATTTCGGTAACATCCTCTTTTACGTGAGGAATTGTTGTGAATTCGTGTTGTACACCGTCAATCTTAACGGAAGTGATAGCGTAGCCCGGAAGTGAGGAAAGAAGGACTCTTCTCATTGAGTTTCCGAGAGTTGTGCCGAAGCCTCTTTCAAGAGGTTCAACAATAAATCTGCCGACGCTTCTGCTTCCCTGAGTAGATAAATCTACTATTTCGATATTAGGCTTATCAATTTCAATCATCTAAAAGCCTCCTAAAATTAGTTTTGCTTTCGCTAAATAACGAATTAGTTTGACTAATTATTATTTAGAGTAGAACTCAACGATCAAGTGCTCTTCAACAGGTGTTGCGATTTCTTCTCTTTCAGGAAGTGCAACAACCTTTGCTGTCATAGCGTTTGCGTCAGCCTCAATCCACTTCGGAACAGGGCGAGCGGCATTTGTTTCAGCGAGAGTCTTGAACTCGTCTGTTGTTTTGCTTGTTTCCTTTACAGCGACTACATCGCCCGGCTTTACGAGGTATGACGGAATGTCAACCTTCTTGCCGTTTACGGTGAAGTGAGCGTGGTTAACAAGCTGACGAGCCTGTGCTCTTGAGCTTGCAAAACCTGCTGTGTAAACGATGTTGTCGAGACGGCTTTCGCAAAGCTGTAAAAGGTTTGTACCTGTTACGCCTTCTCTACGCTCAGCTTCTACAAAATACTTGTGGAACTGGCTTTCGCTTACACCATAATATCTACGGGCTGACTGCTTTGCTCTAAGCTGAAGTCCGTATTCTGAAGTCTTTTTACGATTTTGACCGTGCTGGCCCGGTGCATATGAGCGGCGCTCAATAGCACATTTGCTTGTATAACATCTGTCGCCTTTTAAGAAGAGCTTTTTGCCTTCACGACGGCAAAGCTTACAAGCAGGTCCTGTATATCTTGCCATATCAAGTAACCTCCAAAAAATTATACACGACGTCTCTTAGGCGGACGACATCCGTTATGTGGGATAGGAGTAACATCTTTAATAAGACTTACATCGAGGCCTGCTGATTGAAGTGCTCTGATAGCTGCTTCACGACCTGCGCCCGGACCCTTAACATATACTTCAACAGTTTTCATACCGTGCTCTGTTGCAATCTTTGCAGCTGTTTCTGCTGCTGTCTGTGCTGCGAACGGAGTTGATTTCTTTGAACCACGGAAGCCCATTTCACCGGCTGATGCCCATGAAACAGCGTTGCCCTGTGTGTCGGTGATTGTTACGATAGTATTGTTGAAGGTTGACTGAATATGAGCAACACCACGCTCAATATTCTTCTTCTCACGCTTTTTACGAGGAGAAGCTGTCTTCTTAGTAGCCATACTGAATATTCCTCCTACTTTACTTCTTCTTGTTTGCTACGGTTCTCTTCGGACCCTTGCGTGTTCTTGCGTTATTCTTTGAGGTCTGTCCTCTTACTGGAAGACCCTTGATGTGACGCATACCGCGGTAGCAACCGATTTCTTTAAGTCTCTTAATGTCGAAAGCAACGTTTCTACGAAGGTCACCCTCTACATCAAGGTTGTTTGTGATGTAATCGCTAAGCTTCTTAACATCATCTTCTGTTAAATCTCTGCAACGAGTGTCAGGATTAACTCCTGTCTCTGCGAGAACTTTCTTTGAGGTTGTATTGCCGATACCATAAATATAGGTAAGACCGATTTCAACTCTCTTGTCATTAGGTAAGTCAACACCTGAAATACGTGCCATACTACAGTTTACCTCCGATTATTAGTTCAAGATTAGCCTTGACGCTGTTTGTGCTTTGGATTTTCACAGATAACCATTACTTTTCCATTGCGCTTGATAACTTTGCATTTATCGCAAATTTTCTTTACAGAAGGTCTAACTTTCATTTGAATATCCTCCTTAAATTTACTTTGAACGCCATATTATACGACCCTTAGTTAAGTCGTAAGGTGACATTTCCATTGTTACCTTATCACCGGGAAGAATACGAATGTTGTTCATTCTGAGTTTCCCGCTGATGTGGGCTGTAATAATGTGGTTGTTTTGAAGCGCTACCTTAAAGGTTGTATTAGGAAGCGACTCTACCACAGTACCTTCAACTTCTATCATATCTGACTTTGACATCATTTTACCTCTCTTACAATTAAGTATGATGTTTTGATGTTTTAACTATCTGGAATCACATTACGGCGTAATCGCCTGCAATTCAACAAGCAGCCTTCTACGGTCTTGTCATAATAACTGCGCCGTTTTTTGTTATTGCAACGGTATGCTCAAAATGTGCAGAGCATTTTCCGTCGCAGGTTTTTACGGTCCAGCCGTCTGAAAGCTGTTTAACCTTATAGGTTCCCAGATTTATCATCGGTTCAATTGCCAATGTCATTCCGGGTGACAGTCGGATACCACGACCTGCGTGTCCGAAGTTCGGTACACTGGGTTCTTCGTGAAGCTTTGTACCCACGCCGTGTCCTACATAGTCGCGAACAACGCTGAAGCCGCGCTCCTCGCAATAGGATTGTACCGCAAAGCCGATATCGCCGATTCTGTTGCCCGGGACAGCAGCCTCGATGCCCTTATAAAGAGCCTCCTTAGTTGTGTCCACCAGCCGCTTTACTTCGGGAGAGCAAGTCCCGCAGATAAATGTGGCAGCATTGTCGCCGTTATATCCGTGCTTCGCAGCACCCAAGTCGATAGAAACGATGTCGCCATCCTTAAGAACTCTATCTTTACTTGGGATACCGTGAATAACTTCATCATTTATAGATATACATGCGGTAGCAGGATAACCACCGTAGTTAAGAAAGTTTGGCGTTGCGCCGCATTTCTTAATGAAATCGTAAGCGAGCTTATCAATCTCATAGGTAGTAACGCCGGGCTTTACAGCCTCGCCTGCCACCTGTAATGCCTGAGCCGAAATTATACAAGCCTCTTTCATAAGCTCCAATTCACGACTGCTTTTTAGCACTATCATGTTAATCCTCCAATGCAGCGAAAACTAATTTTGTTGTGTCAGCAACTTCTTCCTGACCCTCAACAATTCTTAATTTGCCGAGCTTTTCATAAAAGCCCTTGAGTGGTTCGGTCATCTCGTGATATTCCACAAGACGAGCCTGAACTGTTTCCGGAGCATCGTCCTTGCGTTGAACAAGTTCGCCGCCGCAAGCGTCGCAAACGCCCTCTACCTTTGGCTTTTTGTATTCCATATGGTAGGAGTTTGCACATTTTGAGCAAACGCGACGACCGGACATTCTTGCAGTAATCTTTTCATCAGGTACTTCGATGTCAACTACTGCGTCGATTTCTACGCCCATATCCTCCAAAGCCTGAGCCTGAGGAATTGTACGCGGGAAGCCGTCAAGAATAAATCCGTTTTTACAATCATCTTCTACAAGACGATCCTTGATAATTCCGATAACTACATCATCCGGAACAAGCTGACCGGCTTCCATATAAGCCTTTGCCTTGAGTCCCATTTCGGTACCGTTTTTGAGTGCGGCACGGATAATGTTTCCTGTTGAAATAGCCGGAATGTTGAATTTTTCACAAATCTTTTCTGCCTGTGTGCCTTTACCGGCACCGGGAGCACCTAAAAGAATAAGTTTCATATCATTTGTCCTTTCGATTAATCAAGGAAGCCTTTATAATGACGCATCATCATTTGTGACTCTAACTGACGAACAGTTTCAAGTGCTACGCCAACCAAGATGATAAGCGATGTACCGCCCATTGTGATTGACATACCGCCGTCGGTACCCGACTCTGTAAGCGGCTTAATTGCAGCGTCACAAATAAGTGAGTATACAATCGGGAACAAAGCAACAACCGAAATCATAAGAGCGCCAATCAAGGTAAGTCTTGATATAATTCTCAAAATGTAGTCCGATGTCGGTCTGCCCGGTCTGATACCCGGAATTACGCCGTTATTTTTACGAAGATTGTTTGCCATTTCTATCGGATTGTACTGAATTGTACTGTAGAAATAAGCGAAGAAAATAATGAGAACGAAGTACATTCCTGCATACCACCAGGAATCACTCTGGAAAGCGTTAAAGAACTTTTCCCAGAATGTGCCTTCGTACTTACTGCTTGAAAGGAACATCTGAACAGTTCCCGGAAGAGAAAGTATTGAGGAGGCGAAGATGATAGGAAGTACGCCCGACATATTAACCTTGATAGGCATATGTGTTGACTGACCGCCGTACATCTTTCTGCCTACAACACGCTTTGCGTATTGAATAGGAAGTCTTCTTTCAGCATTATCGAGCAGTACAATGTATGCAATCATAAGTACGAATACTACGCATACCACAGGAACAAGAACCTTGTATACTGTTCTGCCTGTTGAAATGTACTGGAAGAGTTGCTTGATGATGGTCGGGAAACGGGAAGCGATACCTGCAAAGAGGATAATCGAAATACCGTTGCCGATACCCTGAATTGAAATCTGCTCACCAAGCCACATAATTACGGCTGTGCCGGCAGTAAGAACGGCAATGATAACTACTGCCTGGAATACTGCGTCGAAGCCGGTGTATGCCATACCGTTAGCGTCAGTAGCAAGATAGCCCTGAGCACGAAGGTAGAAGAAATATGCAAGAGATTGAAGCAAGCCGAGTGCGACTGTCAAAAATCTTGTAATTGCAGTAATCTTCTTTCTGCCTTCCTCGCCTTCCTTTTGGAGATTTTCCAAAGCAGGAATAGCGACTGCCAACAGCTGCATAATGATTGACGAGTTGATGTACGGGGTGATTGACATAGCGAAGATAGTTCCGTATGTGAATGCACTACCTGTCATCAAGCTCAGATAAGTCATAATTGTGTTACCCTTACCTACGTTAATTTCATCAACAATGTTAACGAACGGTACAGGAATAACAGAACCGATTCTGAAAACCAAAATTATAAAAGCAGTGAATAAAAGCTTCTTTCTTATATCAGCGGCCTTAAATGCGTTAATGATGGTTTTAATCATTTACTGCACCTCCACTGTACCGCCTGCTGCTTCAATCTTTGATTTAGCTGACTCACTTACGGCATCAACCTTAACTGTCAATGCCTTTGTGAGGTCACCCTTTCCGAGAACCTTAATACCGTCGAGAGTCTTCTTAATTAAGCCACTCTCGATGAGGCTCTGTGCGTCTACTGTTGCGCCTGCTTCAAACTTCTTTTCGAGGTCCGAAACATTAACGATAGCATACTCTGTTGCGAAGATGTTGTTGAAGCCTCTCTTCGGAACACGTCTTTGAAGCGGCATCTGACCACCCTCAAAGCCTGCACGTCTGCTGTAGCCTGAACGAGCCTTTTGACCCTTGTGACCCTTACCGGCAGTCTTGCCTTGACCTGAGCCTGCGCCGCGGCCGATTCTCTTTACTGCCTTTTTTGAGCCTTCAGCAGGAGAAAGTTCATGTAATTTCATCTGAGCGCCCTCCTTATTCTACGATAGTTACAAGGTGAGAAATCTTTGCGATTTTACCCTGTGTCTGTACATTATCAGGTTGTTCTGTAATGTTGCCGATTTTACGAAGGCCAAGTGAATGAGCTGTTGCGATTTGATCTTTCTTGCAGCCGATTAAGCTCTTTGTAAGCTGAATTTTAATAGTTGCCATAATCAAATTCCCCCTTAACCTACGATTTCCTTAACGCTCTTACCGCGAACAGCAGCTACCTCTTCGGCAGTTCTGAGCTGTGCAAGACCGTTGATTGTAGCTCTAACTACATTACATGGGTTATTTGAGCGAATCGCCTTTGTACGGATATCCTTAATGCCGACTGTTTCAACAACGGCACGAACAGGACCGCCTGCGATAACTCCGGTACCCTTTGGAGCCGGCATAAGCAATACCTCGCCTGCGCCGAACTTACCCTTAACCTCGTGAGGAATTGTTGTTCCTCTGAGTGATACCTTAATGATATTTTTCTTTGCATCTTCGATACCCTTGCGAATAGCATCAGGAACTTCGCCTGACTTACCGATACCAAAGCCTACAAGTCCGTTACCGTCGCCTACTACTACGAGAGCTGCGAATTTGAAAATTCTACCGCCCTTAACTGTCTTAGATACACGATTGATGGTAACTACTCTTTCTTCAAGCTCCATTGAAGATACATCAATTTTATTTGCCATAACAATTAACTCCCTTCCTTAGAACTCAAGTCCGCCCTCACGAGCACCGTCAGCCAATGCCTGAACTCTGCCGTGATATACGTAACCGCCACGGTCGAATACACATTCCTTAATGCCCTTCTCTGTGGCTCTTTCTGCTAATTTTTTACCAACAGCCTTAGCTGCTTCAACGTTTCCGCCGTACTGAGCAAAGTCCTTCTCAACAGATGACGCCTGTGCAAGTGTTACACCTGCAACGTCGTCGATAAGCTGAGCATAGATATTGCTAAGGGAGCGATATACGTTGAGTCTTGGACATTCAGCAGTACCGCTGATCTTACCGCGTACACGAACGTGACGCTTCTTTCTTGCGATGTTAGAATCTTGTCTTGAAACCATTGTAATTCACTCCTTCCTTTATTTCTTACCAGCTTTGCCTTCTTTACGGCGAATAGTCTCATATGAGTACTTAATGCCCTTGCCCTTATATGGCTCCGGCGGTCTCTTTTCACGAACCTGTGCCGCAAACTGACCGACGCTCTGCTTGTCTGCACCGCTGATTACGATTGCATTAGCATTCGGACATTCAACCTTAACTCCCTCGGGAGCTTCCATAATAACCTGGTGTGAGAAGCCGAGGTTCATTGTAAGAGTATTGCCCGAAGCAGAAACTCTGTAACCAACACCGTTTACTTCAAGGTTCTTCTTGAAGCCTTCTGTAACACCTTTAACCATATTTGCGATAAGTGCTCTGTACAAGCCGTGCATAGCTCTGTGCTCCTTATCGTCAGATGGTCTTTGAAGAGTAATCTCGCTGCCCTCAATTGTAACTGTGATGTCTTTGTTTACATCCTGAGTAAGAGTACCGTTTGGTCCCTTAACGGTTACAGTGTTTGCGTCGTCAACTGATACCTCGACGCCGGCAGGAATTACGATTGGCTTTAAACCGATACGTGACATCCTAACTGCACCTCCTTACCAAACGAACGCAAGAACTTCGCCGCCTACATTTTGCTTGCGAGCTTCTCTGTCTGTCATTATACCTTTTGATGTAGAAACAATTGCGATACCGAGGCCCTTCATTACCTTTGGCATATCCTCAACGTTTGAGTAAATTCTAAGACCCGGCTTAGATACTCTGCGAAGACCGGTAATAACCTGTGCCTTATTCTCGCCGTACTTAAGTGTTACACGGATAACACCCTGTTTCTCGTCTTCAATAACCTTATATGATGCGATATAGCCTTCATCAAGAAGAATCTGAGCGATTGCCTTCTTCATATTTGATGCAGGAATATCTACTGTTTCGTGTTTTGCTGAGTTCGCGTTACGAATTCTTGTAAGCATATCAGCGATTGGGTCTGTAATATGCATTGATATTTCCTCCTTATAAATTTAGCAATTCTCGATTTACCAAGATGATTTCTTTACGCCGGGAATCTCACCCTTGTGAGCGAGCTCTCTGAAGCATACACGGCATACGCCATACTTACGAAGATAAGCATGAGGTCTACCGCAGATTTTACATCTGTTGTAAGCTCTTGTTGAGAACTTAGCAGGCTTTTGCTGCTTTACTTTCATTGATGTCTTTGCCACGATAATCCCTCCTTACTCTGAGAACGGAGCGCCCATAAGCTTGAGCAACTCTCTTGCTTCTTCATCTGTGTTTGCTGTGGTAACCATAATGATGTCCATACCACGAACCTTGTCAATCTTGTCGTAATCGATTTCAGGGAAAATCAACTGCTCCTTGATACCCATTGCGTAGTTACCGCGACCGTCGAAGGAATTAGGATTAATTCCACGGAAGTCACGAACTCTCGGAAGAGCGAGATTGAAGAATCTGTCAAGAAATTCATACATTCTCTCACCGCGAAGTGTAACCTTAACGCCGATAGGCATACCCTCACGAAGCTTGAAGTTAGCAACTGATTTCTTAGCCTTACATACGATTGGTTTTTGACCTGTAATTTGTGTTAAGTCGTTAACGATTGCGTCAACAACCTTTGCATTTTCACGAGCCTCGCCGCAACCAACATTGATTACAATCTTGTCAAGCTTTGGGATTTGCATAACAGATTTGTATTCGAATTTCTTCATCAACGCAGGTGCTACTTCTGACTTGTAAAGTTCTTTAAGTCTTGCTGCCATTTGTTATGTCCTCCCTTTCTTAAAACTCGTGTCCGCAGTCCTTGTTCTTGCAAACGCGGATGCCGCCCTTTTTGTGACCTACTCTTGTAGCTTCCTTACACTTAGGGCAAACTAACTGTACCTTTGATGCGTAAAGTGCGGATTCAACCTGTACAAGACCGCCTGTCTCACCCATTTTTGTAGGCTTAACATGCTTTGTAACAACGTTAACGCCTTTAACGATAACCTTGTTCTCTGACGGACTTACAGCGACTACCTCGCCCTGAACGCCCTTTGACTTACCGGAAAGAACCTGTACGGTATCACCGGTCTTAACAAACATTTTCTTCATTATTTCGCACCTCCATTAAAGTACTTCCGGAGCAAGTGACAAAATCTTCATGAAATCCTTCTCACGAAGCTCTCTTGCTACGGGGCCAAAAATACGGGTGCCTTTAGGAGTCTTATCCTCCTTAATAATTACGGCAGCATTTTCGTCGAAACGAATATACTGTCCATCATCACGACGTACACCTTTAGTTGTACGAACGATGACTGCTTTAACAACATCGCCTTTCTTAACGATACCACCCGGTGCAGCTTTCTTTACAGAAGCTACGATAACATCGCCGATATTGGCATATCTTCTGCCTGAACCGCCGAGTACACGAATACAAAGAATTTCCTTTGCGCCTGTGTTGTCGGCAACCTTCAAACGACTTTCCTGTTGTATCACAGTGTTTACCTCCTTCGTACTGCAAAATAACACTTTGCTAAGTTGCAGTTATTATTTTATTGACTAAATTAATAGACTTTATTTCTCAAAGCTGTAATTCGTAATGATTACTTAGCCTTTTCGATAATTTCAACAACACGCCAATTCTTATCCTTGCTCATAGGACGACATTCCATAATCTGAACCTTATCGCCTACGCCGCATTCGTTATTCTCGTCGTGTGCCTTGTACTTAACAGACTTATCAACGATCTTATTATAAAGAGGGTGCTTAACTCTGTCCTTGATTGTAACAACAACTGTCTTGTCCATCTTGTCGGATGTAACAATACCTACTCTTGTCTTTCTGAGGTTTCTATCCATAATCAGTTACCTCCTTTTTAGGAATTTGCATTTTCAAGCTCGATAGCTCTCTCAACTGTCTTGATACGAGCGATATCTTTCTTGACTGCTTTAATTCTCATAGGGTTTTCGAGCTGATTGATAGCCTGCTGGAAATGAAGATTGAAAAGCTCTTCCTTAAGCTCTGCTAACTTCTTTGCTCTTTCATCTGCTGAAAGTGCTCTGATTTCTGATGCTTTCATTACTGCTCGCCTCCCTCTTCTTTTTTAACAAACTTGCACTTTACCGGAAGCTTGTTTGCAGCGAGTCTCATAGCCTCACGAGCTACCTCCTCGCTAACGCCTGCAAGCTCAAACATAACCTTACCCGGCTTAACTACTGCTACCCAGTAGTCAACGTTACCTTTACCTTTACCCATACGAGTATCGGCAGGTCTTGCTGTAATCGGCTTGTCTGGGAAAATCTTAATCCAAACTTTACCGCCACGCTTTGTATAACGGGTCATAGCGATACGGGCTGCTTCAATCTGAGCTGCTGTGATCCATGCAGGCTCTGTTGTTGCCAAGCCGTACTCACCGTATGATACCTTATTACCTCTTGTTGCCGCACCTGTCATACGACCTCTGTGCTGCTTTCTGTGTTTTACACGCTTAGGTAAGAGCATTATTTATTTCCCCCTTCCTTGCGATTTGTTCTTCTTTTCTTGTTGCGTGATTCTCTGAGAACCTCGCCCTGATAAATCCAAACCTTAACGCCGATTCTACCGTATGTTGTAGCTGCTTCCGCAGTACCGTAGTCGATATCGGCACGGATTGTCTGAAGCGGAATTGTACCCTCTTTGTAGGTTTCGCTTCTTGCGATTTCTGCACCGCCGATTCTACCGGAAACCATAACCTTGATACCGCGAGCACCAAGTCTCATTGTGTTTCTGATAGCGCCCTTAACAGCTCTTCTGAATGCTACACGGCGTTCAAGCTGCTGTGCGATTGACTGTGCAACGAGTGTTGCATTAAGGTCAGGCTGCTTGATCTCGATGATGTTGATGAAAACCTCGCTCTCATCCTTACCGAGCTTCTTTGCACAAATAGCCTTGAGCTTTTCAATCTCTGCACCCTGCTTACCGATTACCATACCCGGCTTTGCACAGTGGATATTGATTCTTACTCTCTTTGTGTCTCTTTCGATTTCTACCTTCGGAACACCCGCGCTGTAAAGAGTCTTGAGCAAATACTGACGAAGATTGTAGTCTTCAACGAGTAAATCGCCGAACTGACCCTTCTTTGCATACCAGCGGGAGTCCCAGTCTTTAATTACGCCGATTCTTAAACCGGTTGGATTACATTTCTGTCCCATTTAACTTTTCCTCCTGCTTAGTCTTCCATTTCCCTTAAAACAAGGGTAATGTGTGATGTTCTTTTGTTGATTCTGTAAGCTCTGCCATGATCTCTCGGCTGAATTCTCTTGAGAATCGGACCCGGAGCTACGTGAGCCTCTGCTACGAATAATCTTGTTGTGTCCATATTGAAGTTATTCTCTGCGTTAGCCATTGCAGACTTCAAAACCTTCATAACAGGCTCTGTTGCTGCTTTTGGTGTGTACTTGAGAATAGCCATTGCTTTGTCTGCCGGCTGCTTTCTGATAAGGTCCAAAACGATCTGTACCTTGCGAGGAGACATACGGACATAAGTTGCTTTAGCTTTTGCTTCCATAATAATTCTCCTTTCTATTACTTACCGGTTTTCGAGCCTGCGTGGCCTCTGAATGTTCTTGTCGGTGCAAACTCACCGAGCTTGTGTCCTACCATATCCTCGGTAACATATACCGGAACATGCTTTCTTCCGTCGTGAACAGCGAAGGTGTGACCAACGAATTCAGGGAAGATTGTTGAACTTCTTGACCAAGTCTTGATAACTTGCTTGTCGCCCTTTTCGTTAAGAGCTTCGACCTTCTTGTAAAGGCTTTCTTCTACATAAGGTCCTTTTTTAGTACTTCTACTCATTTAATCTTCTCCTTTCCGTTTACTTGCCGTTTCTGCGACGAACGATCATCTTGTCAGATGCCTTCTTCTTAGAACGTGTCTTATAACCGAGTGCAGGCTTGCCCCAAGGTGTGCACGGACCCGGACGTCCGATAGGTGACTTACCTTCACCACCACCGTGCGGGTGGTCATTCGGGTTCATTACAGAACCACGAACAGTAGGTCTCCAACCCATGTTGCGCTTACGGCCTGCTTTACCGATTTTTACATTTGCGTGGTCTGCGTTACCGACAACGCCGACTGTTGCGATACACTCCTTTGGTACATTTCTCAACTCGCCAGAAGGAAGTCTGAGAAGTGCATAAGGACCTTCGAGAGCCATGAGCTGTGCGCTGTTACCTGCAGATCTTGCAAGCTGTGCGCCGTTGCCCGGATAAAGCTCTACGTTGTGAACGATTGTACCTACAGGCATATTTTCAAGAGGAAGTGCGTTACCTACTACGATATCAACATCCTTACCTGCGATAACCTTTGCGCCTACCTTCAAGCCCTCAGGAGCTGTGATGTAGCTTTTTACACCGTCTTCGTACTGAATAAGAGCAATGTGAGCAGAACGGTTTGGATCATACTCGATTGTCTTTACTTCAGCAGGAATATCGAACTTATTTCTCTTAAAGTCGATTACACGATACTTTCTTCTGTTTCCGCCACCGCGGTGACGAACTGTAATTCTTCCGTAAGAGTTACGACCTGACTTCTTGTTCATCGGCTCAAGAAGTGATTTCTCAGGAGCAACCTTTGAGAGAGAAGAATAATCAACTACCGACATATTTCTTCTTGAAGGTGAAGTCGGCTTGTAATTTCTAACTGCCATTTATTAATCTCCTTACTGCGAATAACTTTGCGAAAGGATGGCACCTTTCATACCTCATCATTCGCAAATTTACGTTGCTTTATAATGTATATAATTATTATAATATACTGTTTGTGATGATTACATCATATCGCTGAAGAATTCGATTTCCTTTGAATCCTCTGCAAGAATTACGATAGCCTTCTTCCAAGACGGAGTATAGCCTACATTGTAGCCCTGACGACGCTTGCGACCGCGAACGTTCATTGTGTTAACCTTTGCAACCTTTGTTCCCGGAAAAGCTTCCTCAACTGCCTTTGCAATCTCAATCTTGTTTGCGTTCTTTGCTACCTTGAAGGTATACTTCTTTTCGACGATACCCATCATTGAGTTTTCTGTAATGATAGGCTTAAGGATGATATCCTGTGCTGCTTTCATTATGCATATACCTCCTCAATTTTCTTTGCTGCGTCCTTGAGTACGATAAAGCTGTCGCAGTTAAGAATGTCATATACACAAAGTGTATTTACTGTTACAACCTTAACACCCTCAATGTTACGAGCACTCTTGTAGATTGTTTCGTCAACATCGGCGGTAACGATAAGCGCCTTCTTTGCTGACTTAAGCTTTGCAAGCATCTCAACGATAGCCTTTGTCTTAATGCTGTCAAGCTCAATCTTGTTTACTACCATCATTTCCTCATCAGCAACCTTTGCCGACAAAGCTGACTTCATAGCAAGTCTCTTAACCTTTTTGTTAAGCTCTACCTTGTACTTTCTTGGCTTAGGACCGAGTGCGATACCGCCGTGTGTCCACTGCGGAGATCTTGTTGAGCCCTGACGAGCTCTACCGGTTCCCTTTTGTCTCCAAGGCTTTGCACCGCCGCCGCTTACTTCCGAACGAGTGAGAGTTGACTGTGTGCCCTGTCTTTGGTTAGCAAGATAGCTAACAACTGCAAGATGCATTGCTTCCTTGTTCGGCTCAATACCGAAAACTGAATCAGCAAGCTCGAGCTTTGAAGTTTTTCTGCCTTCTTGGTTATAAACCTGAACCTGTGCCATATTTATCTCTCCTTTCGTTAAGCTTTTACGGCGTCAGCAATAACAACGATTCCGCCCTTTGGACCCGGAATTGCACCCTTGATTGCGATAAGGTTTGCTTCTGCGTCAACCTTTACAACCGTGAGGTTCTGGATTGTTACTGTTTCGTGACCGTAGTGTCCTGCCATCTTCTTGCCCTTGAATACTCTTGATGGGCTTGAACAAGCACCGAGTGAACCTGCGTGACGGTGGTTAGGACCTGTACCGTGAGTCATTCTGAGTCTTGCGAAATTCCAACGCTTGATTGCGCCTGCTGTTCCGTGACCCTTGCTTGTTCCCTTAACATCTACTACATCGCCTGCTGCAAATACGTCAGCCTTAAGGATGTCGCCTACATTGAGAGCTGAGATGTCGTCAAGACGGAATTCCTTGAGTGTTTTCTTCGGAGCAACGTTTGCCTTGTCGAAGTGTCCCTTCATTGGCTTATTTACTCTGGCAACCTTTACATCGCCGAAGCCAACCTGAACTGCCTCGTAGCCGTCGTTGTCCATTGTCTTCTTTTGGGTAATTACGCACGGACCTGCTTCAACAACTGTTACAGGAATAGCCTTTCCTGCTTCGTCGAAGATCTGAGTCATGCCGATTTTCTTACCGATAAGACCTTTCTTCATTTGTATTTCCTCCTTTGGTTATTGGTTGGGTACCCCCAACATGACCTCGACTGCGTTTTGGTTTGGATTACTTTGTCTTAATTTCCAAATCAACGCCTGCCGGGAGCTCAAGACCCTGCAACGCTTCAATTGTCTTATTTGAAGGTCTAAGGATGTCAATGAGTCTTTTGTGTGTTCTTTGTTCAAACTGCTCACGGCTGTACTTGTACTTGTGAGTAGCACGAAGGATAGTTACCTTTTCGATTTCGGTAGGAAGCGGGATAGGACCGCTAACCTGTGCTCCTGTTCTCTTTGCAGTTTCAACAATCTTCTCTGCTGCCTGATCAACAATGCTGTGATCATAGCCCTTAAGTCTGATTCTGATTCTGACTTTACTTGCTGCCATTTTAATTCCTCCATGAAATTTAGTGGTGCGAGTTTCTAAACTTACCACGAAGCCGTGTGTTTCTATCCCTGCTTTTATTAAAACCGAATGACAATATTCATTCGGGCGCAGAATAATCCTTTACACGACCGAGCATTCGCAAGCTACTCGTTTCGTTCTAAGTCCAGATAATTTCGCCCGTGTTTGAAACCGGACATACTCCGTCGAAATTACCGCTGGGTTTGCGCAACCTCCGACATCATCGCATATCAATGCGTGTTATGCTGCATAAATGCTATATATAATATATAACTTATGTACGCACTTTTTCACGCTCGCCTATTATAATATACACAAGCCCTGTTGTCAAGGGTTTTCGGGCAATTTTTTCAAAAAAATTTCGTAGGAATTAACAAAAATAAAAATTAAACTTTGGTAGTTTTTCACAAACAATATATGGTGTATTACAACAAATTTCATACTATATATTGATTTGAAAGTCGAAATAAAAAACGGCAATTCAAACAACTGCCGTTTTTTTGTAATAACAAAATATATTTTATTTTTTAACGCCTGTTTTTTCCTGGTAGATTTTAACGACTTCCTCTGCGGTACCCGACGCGATAATTTTGCCCTTTTGAAGCAAAATAGCAGAGTCACAGATAGCCAAAATTTGGTCAACGTTATGAGATACGAACAAAACGGTAACGCCGTTGTCAAACATTGACTTAACCTTTGCAAGGCTCTTTGCGCGGAACTTTGCGTCACCTACCGAAAGCACCTCGTCAAGAATAAGCACATCAGGGTCAACCGCCGTAGCTATTGAGAAGCCAAGTCTTGCTTTCATACCGGATGAATAGTTTTTAAGCGGTACATTTATAAAATGACCAAGCTCCGAAAACTTAACTATTTCATCAACCTTTGTGTCAAGAAATTCACGGCTGTAACCCAAAATTGCACCGTAAAGATATATATTTTCTTTACCTGTATACTCCGGATCGAAGCCTGCGCCAAGCTCAATAAGCGGAGCCATAACGCCTGTCTTTGTGACAGTTCCGTCGGTTGGCTTATAAACTCCTACAATGGTTTTAAGCAGTGTACTCTTACCTGCACCGTTAAGACCCATAATAGCGAGCTTCTGGCCTTTTTTTACCTGAAATGTTACATCGTCAAGCGCCTTGAATTTCTTTACCTCAAGATTACGCTTGAGCTTACGGATAACGTACTCCTTGAGATTATCTACCTTTTCCCTGCTGAGCACAAATTCCATATTTACATGGTTTACATCAATCATAACGGGACGGTCGTCCTGTACTGCTTGAACGGTATTTTTGTTAACCTGTTCATTTTCCTGTAAGGTAGTTTTATTATCTTCCATAGCTTTTTACCTCATAATGATTTATTCCTTCTCGCTTCGTTTGAGCTTCCAGCCCGCTACGAGCAAAACAAGGAATACCATAAACAAAATTGCCGAGCAGGACGTAAAGGTTAATACCGTAAGCTGAAAATAATCCACAAACGCTCCTGCTATATACAAAGGATATATTACCAAATCCTTCGTAGCATTTACAATACCCAATGCGGCAGCAACCACAACATTCATAAACGAAGCGCCCAAAACAGACGACGCTATACTCTGCAAAATCTTGTAGCTTTTTCCGCCCTTTAACGACACAACGACAATCAATGCCGCTGCTGTCGGAACAAAAACCGCAATAAATATATAAGAAATAATCTTTATCCTTTTTATTGCGTGACGAACATCATTCATATACTGAAAGTCAATTCTGCTTTCAACATAGTCAGCAATATTTCGGCAAAACTGCGTCAATCCGTTTCCATCATACGAATCGGCGCTTATTGCATTTGCATCAAGCGACTTTGCAACGCTTTGCTCCAAATCGGCTTCAAAATCCTCAAGCATACCGGCAAAGGCGTTTTCATTATACTGCTTTGATGCGCCGAGTGTGCCGGAAACAAATGCCTTTTGAAGATGATACATAGTATCATAGCTTATTGCGTCATCAACAAAATCATCGCTGATATTGTTCTTTTTGCACATATCCGAAGCATAAAGCGCAACATCATTGCGAAGAGCTTCAACACATTCGCTTGAAGTAAACGTCTTTACAAAAACGCTCGGATTTGCAACCGTAACAAGGCAGCACACAAAAATACTTACAAATGCAATGCAAATATAAAGGAAGAACGAGATTCTTTTACGAAGCTTTCGTCTTGACATCACGATACCTCCTTATTTACCAATTCGGCGGTTACATATATCTTTTCTTCGTCCTGAGCCGCAAACGGCTTGCTTGAATCAAATGACGCAAGAATAATCGAGTCATATTCGGGAACACTTACGCTTTCGGTCTTTTCTACCGAAATCACTCTGTACTCAAAGCTTCCCCAAAAAGTATCAACGTTTACGGTATCACCGACGGACACATTGCCGAGCCTTGCAAACGAGCTTGAGGGATAAGCGGCAATTTGAGTACAGCCTCCCTCACCGAACAAATATGAATTACTGTTAAGCCCTGCACCGTTTCGCATACAGGCACGGTTAATTCCGTAATACACATTTTCGCAAATGCCCGCGCTTTCACAGCTTATTGTACCGAGGCGTTTTCCAATTGATATTTTCTCAAGATACTGCGAATAATCGCACTTCTCATAAGAGTTATCAAGCTCAAGCTCGTTGGCGGTTTTTGTCATAACCGTCTGTGCCTTATGAACTGTTGACACAGCCCTTGACATAAGCAACGCCGAGACAGGTACAAACACTATCATTGAAACGAGCACATACAAAATCGCCTTTTTGAAATACGGCAAAACGGTATAATGCTTTTTTTCTTTATGCTTTTTCTTTTCAGCGGTATTCTTTTTTGCGTTTTGATTCTCGTTCATCACACATACCTATGATTTATTAATCGTCTTCAAATACTGCGCCTCTTGAGCCGCTTGTTACGTGCTGTGCATACCTCTTGAGATAGCCTGTAAGCTCTTGCTTCGGAGCAGTCCAATTCTTTCTTCTTTCTGCAAGCACCTCATCGGAAACGTTCACACGAAGCACTCTTGCAGGAATATCAATTTCGATTTCGTCGCCGTCCTCAACAAGCGCAATAGTTCCGCCTACTGCCGCTTCGGGGCTTACGTGACCTATCGAAGCGCCTCTTGTAGCACCCGAAAAACGTCCGTCGGTAAGCAAAGCAACCTCGGAGCCGAGTCCCATACCGATAATAGCCGATGTCGGAGAAAGCATTTCTCTCATACCCGGTCCGCCCTTTGGACCCTCATAACGAATAACAACAACATCGCCGGAAACAACCTTGCCGCCGGTGATAGCCGCAATAGCCTCCTCCTCGCTGTTATAGCACTTTGCAGGACCCTTATGCTGCATCATTTCGGGAGCAACTGCGCCCTTCTTTACAACTGCGCCCTCTTCGGCTAAATTGCCCTTTAATACCGCAATGCCGCCGTCCCTTGAGAAAGGATTGTCGAGCTTGCGAATAACCTCGCCGTCTGCGTCCGGAGCTGCGGCAATTCTGTCGGCAACAGTACCGTTTACGGTAAGGCAATCTGTATTAATCAAGCCACCCTTGGCAAGCTCCTTGATTACGGCCTGCATACCGCCAACGTCGTTAAGGTCGGTAATAAACACAGATGATGCAGGATTGAGCTTGCAAATCTGCGGAGTTGAGTTACCCATTTCGTTAAGGTCGTCAAGATTGATATCGTGACCTGCGGCGTGAGCAACAGCAGTAAGGTGAAGAATTGTATTAGTTGAACAGCCGATAGCCATATCGGTTCTCATAGCGTTTTGTATAGCCTTTTCGGTTATAATATCCGACGGCTTAATATCGTTTTTCAAAAGCTCCATAACTCTCTCGCCTGCCATTTTTGCAAGACGCAGACGGGCAGAATAAACAGCCGGAATAGTACCCGAACCCGGAAGCGACATACCGATTGATTCGGTAAGACAGTTCATTGAATTTGCGGTATACATACCGGAGCACGAGCCGCAGGTCGGGCAAGCGGTAAACGCAGTCTTCTCAAGATTTTCATCGGACATCTTACCTACTGCATTAGCACCTACATACTCAAACTGCTCGGACAGACCGATAGGATTGCAGGTTTGAGTGCTCTTGCCGGGCATCATCGGTCCGCCATTGATGAAAATACAAGGCAGGTTTAGTCTGCAAGCCGCAAGAAGCATACCCGGAACAATCTTGTCACAGTTCGGGATAAATACAATAGCGTCAAGCGGGTGTGCAGTCAGCATAACCTCAATACTGTCGGCGATAAGCTCACGTGAGCAAAGAGAATACTTCATACCTCTATGGTTCATTGCAATACCGTCGCAAACACCGATTGTATTGAACTCAAACGGAACGCCGCCTGCGTTTCTGATACCGGCTTTTACCTGCTCCGCAATCTTATCAAGGTGCATATGACCGGGAATATAATCGCTCTTTGAGTTGACTACCGCAACGAAAGGTCTTTTCATTTCAAGCTCGTCAATGCCAAGCGCTCTGAGAAGAGAACGGTGAGGCGCTCTTGACGGTCCTTCCTTAATCAAATCAGATCTCATTTATAATTACCTTCTTCACAAAAATTTAATTAATAATAATTATTTCCTTATATTATACAGTCTTTTTTCGATATAGTCAATAGCGGTAAAAACAAATAGCAATTATGGGCATTGTAAGCAACAGTTTTGCATTACTTAGAATTATTACTTTTTCTTGCTTTTAGTGTGACAGGAGGAGCTCATTGGGCAGCTTGAGCACCCGCACCTACAAGATGATTTGCCATTTTTCTTATTTTTTATCATACCGATAATTATCGCCGCGACAATGGCAATCAAAACGGCACATATAATAATTGTCGCAGTATTTTCAATTAGCCAAGTAATCATATTTTACCTCCTGTTCAAACGAATTATTTTGTCACCTTAACGTTTTTTGTAAGCCTTGTTGCTTGTGAATATTTCTTGATAAACAGCATATATACCATAGCCGCAAGTACAACAACAGCGGCTATAAAGCCGATCACATTGAGGTTACCCGAAAGAGCCGAGCCGAACTGATAAATCATCAAAGAGATTGAATACGCGAACAAGCATTGATAGCCTATTGCAAACCAAGTCCACCTTGCACTGTTCATTTCTCGCTTAATAGCGCCGATTGCCGCAAAGCAAGGTGCGCAAAGAAGATTGAATACAAGGAACGAATAAGCGGCAAGCTGACTCATTCCCTCAAAGTCAAGAACGCCGAACACTCCGACAACCTCTTCCTTTGCAACAAGTCCCATAACAGTTGCAACCGTAGCCTTTATATTACCGAAGCCAAGCGGTGCAAAAATCCAACAAAGTGCTTTGCCAAGCATACCGAGGAGACTGTTTTCAAGCTCGGTTTGAGTGCTGAAAGCAAACGAGCCGTCGGTTATTCCAAAGCAGGAGCCTGCCCAAATAACGATTGAGGAAAGAAGAATAATCGTTCCTGCTTTTTTAATAAACGACCATGCACGCTCCCAGGTTGAACGAAGCACATTGCCGACAGTAGGCCAATGGTATGCCGGAAGCTCCATAACAAACGGTGCAGGCTCACCTGCAAATCTCCTTGTCTTTTTAAGCATAATACCCGAAATGACAATTGCGCCAATACCTATAAAATATGCGCTCGGTGCAACCCACCATGCACCGCCGAACAAAGCGGACGAAATAAGTGCTATAATCGGCAGCTTTGCTCCGCAGGGAATAAAGGTTGTAGTCATAATCGTCATACGGCGGTCACGCTCATTTTCAATAGTACGGCTTGCCATAATTCCCGGAACGCCGCAGCCGGTACCGATAAGCATCGGAATAAATGACTTACCCGAAAGACCGAACTTGCGGAAAATACGGTCAAGGACAAAGGCTATACGAGCCATATAACCGCAGGATTCAAGAAAAGCAAGCATAATAAACAGCACAATCATTTGAGGTACAAAGCCGAGAACCGCACCGACGCCGCCGACAATACCGTCAATAATCAAGCTGTTGAGCCATTCGGGACAGCGTGCGGCTTCAAGACCGGCTTCGATAATTACCGGAACACCGGGTACCCACACGCCGTATTCGGAGTTATCGGGTACGCCCTCAACTTCATCACCGAGAGCCGCCTCATATATTTCGGAAATATCGTAGCCCGCTTCCGACAGAGAATCTGCATACAAGGCGTAGGCTTCGTCGAACGCACCGAAATCCCCGTCGGCAATAGCGCTTTGAATATCCTGTGCACCGATTACGCCGTTTTCGACTGCTTCATCAACAAGAAAAATCATTTCATCTGTCCATACGTTTTCCTTTGCATAATCGGTCATTGCGTCGTTATAAGCCGATGTACCGATACCGAACAAATGATATCCGTCGCCGAATAATCCGTCATTTGCCCAGTCGGTCGCAAATGTGCCTACGGTCGAAACCGCTATATAATAAACAAGAAACATTATAACCGCAAAAATCGGCAATGCCGCAAAACGGTTTGTAACAACTCTGTCAATCTTATCGGAAGCAGTCAGCTTGCCGGCTGACTTTTTCTTATAACAGCCCTTAATAATCTCTCCGATATAAATATAACGCTCGTTTATGATAATTGATTCTGCGTCGTCATCGAGCTCATCTTCAACCGCTTTAATATCGTTTTCAATATGCTCAAGAATATCTTTGCCGAGATTAAGCTGTTCGAGCACTCTTTCGTCATGTTCAAAAATCTTGATTGCATACCAGCGTTGTTGCTCCTCGGGCAGATTATGCACAGCAGCTTCCTCGATATGTGCCAGAGCGTGCTCAACCGAACCCGAAAAAGTGTGCGCAGGAAATGTCCTGCCGTTTTGTGCCGCTTCTATGGCGGCTTGTGCGGCTTGCGTTATTCCGTTGCCCTTTAGTGCCGAAATTTCAACCACCCTGCATCCAAGCTCGCGGGAGAGCTGCGTCGTATTTATTATATCGCCGTTTTTCTTTACGACATCCATCATATTTACGGCTACAACAACAGGAATAGCAAGCTCGACAAGCTGTGTTGTAAGATAGAGATTTCGCTCAAGATTTGTACCGTCAACAATATTCAATATTGCGTCGGGGCGCTCGGTGATAAGATAATTTCTTGCGACAACCTCCTCCAAGGTGTAAGGAGAAAGTGAATAAATTCCCGGCAGGTCTGTAATAATTACGCCGTCGTGCTTTTTAAGCTTTCCCTCTTTCTTTTCAACCGTAACACCCGGCCAGTTTCCCACAAACTGATTAGAGCCTGTCAGAGCGTTGAACAAGGTTGTTTTTCCGCAGTTCGGGTTACCCGCAAGGGCAATTCTCAAATTCATATGTATTCCTCGCTTTCCGGTTAGCGTTGGCTAACCTATATCTCAAAAAATATAGGGTCATTCCCCTAATTATGTATAGCTTTATTCTACTTCAATCATTTGTGCGTCTGCTTTGCGAATCGACAGCTCGTAGCCTCGAACTGTTATCTCTATCGGGTCGCCCAGAGGCGCAACCTTTCGGATATACACCTCAACGCCTTTTGTAAGCCCCATATCCATAATACGACGCTTGACTGCGCCCTCGCCGTGGAGCTTAACAACCTTGAGCGTATCGCCGACCCTTGCCTGCTTAAGCGTTTTCATACAATTGTCCTCCTTAAAATTTTTATTATTAATTACTGCCGAAAAAAATTAAATCATAATTTTTTGCGCCATTTCCTTACTGATTGCAATGCGTGATTCCTTTACATTAACAATGACATTTCCACCGATAGCATTTATCAACGTAACGTTTCCGCCGACAACAAAGCCGAGGTTTTCAAGGTGAGCTTTAACCTCCTGCTTTCCGCCGATTTTCTTAATAATATTTTCCTCTCCTATATGTGCAAATGTAAGCGGCATCATACTTAATCCTTTCATTCTCTCCATAACCATACTACGATTAGCATATGCTAACTTGTTAGTCTAAAAATACGGTTAGCGTTTGCTAACCGTGTATATTATATTCGTCAAGTAATGATTTGTCAATACTTTTTTATCTTTTTTTGTAAAGCACTAATTCGGGATTCAAGCCGTCCTTTTCATAGGTGCAAACAAGCAGAAATTTCCTTTACGCAAGCAACCCTCTGTTGCTAAAGCGCATAGAAAAACAGGACAAGCAAAAAGCCTGTCCTGTATACTAAAATACAATATTCTGTTACTTCTCCAGCGGCTTCATCGTCGGAAAGGCGAGAACATCGCGGATAGAATAGCTATCTGTAAGAAGCATAACAAGGCGATCGATACCGATACCCAAGCCTCCTGTCGGCGGCATACCGTATTCGAGTGCCATAACGAAATCGTTATCTATCATATTGGCTTCCTCGTCGCCGGCTTCACGAAGCCTCATTTGAGCCTCGAAGCGCTGCATTTGGTCAATCGGGTCGTTAAGCTCGGAATAAGCGTTGCCGTACTCGCCGCCCAAAATGAACAGCTCAAAGCGTTCTGTAAGCGCAGGACAGTCGGGCTTTCTCTTTGTAAGAGGGCTGACCTCAACGGGATAGTCCATAATAAAGGTCGGCTGAGTAAGATTTTCCTCAACAAATTCTTCAAAGAAGCTATTGAGAATATCACCCCATGTTGCCTTGCCGTTTTCGATTTCTATTCCCTTTTCCTTTGCAACGGCAACAGCCTTTTCGTCATCGCTCATAAAATCTGCAAAGTCAACGCCGCTGTACTGCTTAACCGCTTCAACCATAGTAAGGCGCTTAAACGGACTTTCAAGGTCGATTTCAGTACCGTTAAATACAATATGAAGACTGTCGCAAACCTCATTTGCGGCATTGCGGATAAGCGCCTCGGCAATATCCATCATACCGTGATAATCGGTAAATGCCTGATAAAGCTCAATACAGGTGAACTCCGGATTATGACGAACGTCCATACCCTCGTTACGGAAGTTTCTGCCAATCTCATACACTCTTTCCATACCGCCTACAATAAGACGCTTCAAATAAAGCTCGGTTGCGATGCGAAGATACATATCCATATCAAGAGTGTTGTGGTGAGTGATAAACGGTCTTGCGGCGGCACCGCCTGCGATAGTGTTGAGGATAGGTGTTTCAACCTCAACAAAGCCGAGATTATCAAGATAATGACGGATTGATGAAATGATTTTTGAACGCTTAATAAAGGTGTCCTTTACATCAGGATTCATAATCATATCGAGATATCTTCTGCGATATCTTGTATCTGTATCGGTAAGACCGTGGAACTTTTCGGGAAGCGGAAGAAGCGACTTTGAAAGAAGTCTGATTCTTTGTGCGTGGACGGAAATTTCACCGGTTCTTGTTTTGAATACAAAGCCCGTAACCTCGACAATATCGCCGATATCCCAGCTCTTGAACTGCGCAAAAACATCCTCGCCGACGTCGTTCATTCTCACATACGCCTGTATTCTGCCGTTTCTGTCCTGAATATCAACGAAGTTAGCCTTGCCCATATCACGCCATGTCATAATCCTTCCGGCAATAGTTACTTCTTTATTTTCGAGATTTTCAAAATCAGCCTTGATTTCGTCGCTGTGATGAGTTTGAGTTGCAACGGTAATTTCAAACGGGTCGTTGCCCTCATCCTGCAATTTTCTGAGCTTATTAATTCTAATTTGCTTTTGCTCGTTTTCGGTTAAAACAACCTCTGCCATTGTCATTTGAGCAGAGTTTGCGTTATTGCCGATTTTTTCGATAATTTCCAAAGCCTGCTCTGCCGTATCAGCCTTGCCGCTAAATGCAACGTCGCCTGTTTGCAGGAAAAGAGTATAGCAAGCTTTGTCGCCGTCGTTATCTACAACGTATTTCGGATTTGTCTTTTCTTCGTCCCCTGCGATATTATTCTGTACCTTCATACGCGAGTTTTTCTTAACAGCCTTAACTCCGCGCTTGCAGGCGTCCTCTTTGTCGAAAACAGGAGACGAGCCTACGCTAACCTCGTCAATTAATAATTCAAATGTGAAAGTACCGTCACCGTGCTTGGTGATTTCAAACTTTCCTGCCATAAATATATACCTCTACTATAAATTAGTCTATTGACTTGATTTCAAATTCAAGCGTACCGATAGGTGCTTCAACAGTTACCTTTTCGCCGATTGAAGCTCCCATAAGCGCTTTACCTACCGGACTTTCATCGGAGATTTTTCCGTTTGACGGATCGCTCTGTGAGAAGCCTACGATTTCGTAAACGGACTCCTTGCCGTCACGAACAACGGTTACCTTTGAGCCCATAGAAACATGGTCGCCTGCAACAGAATCAATAATAACTGCATTTTCGAGCTGATACTCAAGCTCCTGAATACGAGCCTCGATTTTTGCCTGCTCGGATTTTGCTTCGTCATATTCGCTGTTTTCACTAAGGTCACCGTATGAACGAGCAACCTTAAGTTTTTCTGCAATATCAATTCTACCTTCTGTTCTTAATTGCTCAAGCTCTGCCTCTAATTCAGCCTTGCCTGCCGCAGTCATTGTAAATGTTTTAGCTGCCATATTAAAACTCCCTTTCAAAATTATACAATTTAACTTAATAATTATATATTATTAACTAATCAATGTCAATTGTTATTTTTCAATAAACAAAGTGTAGCGTTACAATAGATGTGACACCAAAAAAGAAAAAGATATAGAAAAAGCGA
>CAMCPL010000002.1 GCA_945876745.1 uncultured Clostridia bacterium | reverse complement strand
TCGCTTTTTCTATATCTTTTTCTTTTTTGGTGTCACATCTATTGTAACGCTACACAAATACTTTGTAATTTTTATTATTATTCTTGACTTTAAGTGCACATTAATATAAAATTAATATGTAATTATGCTTAAAGCGGAGGTATATATAAATATGAAAACTACTAAAAAACTATTGGCAATAGCTTTGAGCGTTATGCTTATTGCGCTGTGCTTTACAGGCTGTTCTTCAAAGCAGGAGGAAAAGTATTCCGACACGGTTGCAATACTCGGCTATACGCAAATTGCCGAGCCGTTTATTACAGAGGTTAACGACGGCACTGCGCAGGGCTTTTGCGCTGATTTGTGGGCTGAAATCTTTGACAGCGTTAAGGGCGACCTTAAGAGTTACAGATTTGAGCAGATAAACGAGGGCTACACTCTTGAAGAGGACGGCGGCTTTGTTGACGAAGCTGGCAAGGAATACAGTGCATGTCTGCTTTTAGGTGCAGTCAGCAAGAACACAGGCACATTCAACGAGGATTACTCATACACAGAGCCTATCATCACAAACAGAGTTATTGCAATAACAACAAAAGACAGTAATATCAAGACCTACGCCGATTTTTCAGGCGCAAGGGTTGAGGTTGTCGGACAGACTGCAAAGACTGCATTTGATACACATTCAAGCATTTCGGGCGCTTGCTCGTCGGTAGTCGGCTCAAACGACGCTTCCGCTTCGCTCGGCAGACTTGAAAACGGCGAAATCGACGCAGTAATCACAGACGAATTTACATATATGCCGCTTGGTGTGAGCGATAAATACACAACATTAAACGGCGAGCTTGACACAATCGAGTACGTTATCGCATGTGCTAAAAACAGCGGTTGGAAGGATTCGATAAACGAAGCGATCCGCGAGGCAAAGAGTGAAAAATACGGCGACGGCGACACCTTTACGCCAATCGTTGAAAAGTATTTCGGCTACAACGCTTCGTCATTTAACTACACAACCGACACAGATAAATAATACAAAACAAATAAAAAAACCGTTCGTTATTCACTCGGAGTAACGAACGGTTTTTGTTTTATTCATTTTCTATTTTACGGCTCTATGGAACATATTACCGTTCATATCCCAATATACCGTTGAGATATCGTAATATGTATTTGAGTCGGAGTCGGAATAAGTATCTGTTGTACCGGACACAAGGCTGAGCTTATTTGATATATCGTTATAGAGATATCCATCCTCGGTTATATAGCAGTTGAAGCCGTTAAGTCTCTCACCTGTTTGCTGATTTACATAATCGGGCAGATAGTCCTCAACCATTTCATAGAGATAAACGTTTCCGTCCTTATCGTAATACTTTACTTCCTCACGGCTTGAGCTTTCCTCGCCGTTTCTGTCGTAATACATTCCCGCATTTGTCACGGGTTCATTCTTTTCTTTATCCGATGAGCAGGCGCTAAACAATGCAAAAGCGCACGCAAACGCCGTAACAAGGGCAATTATTTTCAGTAATCTTTTCATTTTCCCTCCGTAGTGCTGTTGAAAATTTCAGTATAAATATTCGTTACATCATCATAAGTCAGCTCAAACGGATTATTTCCCAGGCGAGTAACATCAACCCTTGAAGCAAAAACAGGAATGTTCTCCTTTTCCGTTTTCGGCATAGGCAAATCAAGCTCGTCAAGAAGCTGTTTGAAGCGAAGCGCACCGCCTTGAGCATTACTTTCGCCCATAAACGACGCAATTTCGTCAAACGCTTTCATTACGTCCTCTCTCGTGCGACTGCCGTTTGGGGTCAATTCGTTTTTGAGCATATACTCCCAGATAACGCAAAGCCCTGCGGCTACGCTGTGACCGTGAGAAGTATTACAGTTCATCGTAATATTGTAGCACATTGCATGAGCCGCTGTTGTGCCGGTAATATTTATTGCCTTACCGCCGTAATACGAAGCCCAAAGCATACCCTCGTTGCCCTGCTTTGTATTACCGATATAGCCCTGATAATTTTCGAAAAAGCCGACAATTCCACGCCTTGCATATTCACGGCTTTCATCGGTTGCCTTTACGCTCCAATAGCTTTCGATACAATGGCAAAGCGCGTCAAGACTTGTCACCTTGCGCTGATATAGCGGCAGAGTTTCCAAAAGCTCGCTCATCATAACTACATAGTCGGGAAGAAAATCGAGGCTTGAAATACTCATTTTTTCGTTCTCGTTGATATAGAAAACCGAGGTTTTGGTAGCTTCCGCTCCCGTACCTGCAGTAGTCGGGATATAAAGCGACTTAATGCAGTTATCCTGCATAGGCTCTTTAAGACAAAGTGAAATATCATTTGTCGTCATAAGCCTTATCATTTTTGCACTGTCAATAGGCGAGCCTCCGCCTGCGCCGATAATAAAATCGCATTTTTCATCATTGAAAAGCCTTGCGGCGTCAACCATATCCTCGAATCTCGGATTAGGTCGAATATTGTCAAAAATTACTATATCAAATTGTTTAAGATACTCAAAAACCTGCGTTTTTTCAAAGCTTTTTCCGCAGCACAAAAACGGCTTTTGAACTCCGAGTTCCCTGAAAATATCGGCAATTTGAGTATAACTGTCTAAAATTTTCTGTTCCTTAATCTGCATTTGCAAGCCACTCGTATTCAGGTATATAGATTCTTGTTTTATCCCACGGATCGCCGTCTAAATGGCGAATAAGCCATACATAGTACATCTCAAAGCCCGGTGCAGTCACCTGCTGATGAGCGTTACCGCCTCTTATGCAAAGACACGTACCGTTTTCGGTTTTGTACGGAGTATCACCCTCAAATCCTGCGCCGAAGCCCTCCTTATGATCAAACTGATAATAATAAACCTCTGGCTGCGGGTGATGATGCGGCGGATAAGAAGACCAACGTCCGGGTTGATTGAATACCTCGCCCATAACCATATTTGAATAAGGAGCGTTATCCAAATCAAACATAGTCGATACAATTCTGTGACCCGTTCCGTTCCATTGTCCTTTGCCAAATTCCTGATAAAGACAGTTATCGGGATTGTAGAAAACAGGCTCCCAAGTTCTTTCGTTATCGGTCATTTGAACAAGCACCTCGCTGTCCTCAACAGCAACAACGCTTGCCTTTACGCTATGCGGAAAATGTACGGCGTAAGGCTTTTTTTCAAAAGGATTTTTACGCTGACACACTTCGTCGATACTGTCGCCCACCTTGAAATTAACCTCGCCTGCGAGCAACAGCACGGCACACTCGTTTTTGTCTTCAAGAATATCGAGCGTTTCGCCTTTTTTGAGCTTTTTGACATAAATATCCATAAGCATATCGGAATTTACGCCGTTCATCTCGCAAAGTATTTTTTTACCGTTTTCGTCGTATTCGGGTTTATAAAGCATAACAACACCTCTAATATAGTTAATCAATAACAGTTAAGTTTTTAAGGCTGACGTCCATAATCGGTGCAGAATGTGTAAGCGCACCGCAGGAAACAAAATCAACGCCGATTTCGGCAATTTCCCTCAGTCTTTGCTTTGTGACATTTCCGCTGCACTCGGTTTGAGCCCTGCCATCAATCATTTCAACGGCTTTCTTCATCGTTTCATTATCCATATTATCGAGCATAATTATGTCTGCGCCTGCTTCAAGCGCTTCCTTAACCTGCTCGAGAGTTTCGGTTTCTATCTCAATCTTGCGTACAAACGGAGCGTACGCCTTTGCCATTTTTATTGCGTTTGTAACGGAACCTGCGGCACCGATATGATTATCCTTAAGCAAAACGCCGTCGGACAAATTATATCTATGGTTAGTACCGCCGCCGACCCTTACTGCGTGCTTTTCAAACGGACGCATATTCGGAGTGGTTTTTCTTGTATCGAGCAAAACGGTTTTGTAATCCTTCAGCTCGTCGGAATACTCACGGGTCATGGTTGCAATTCCGCTCATTCGCTGAAGATAGTTGAGCGCAGTTCTCTCGCCTGACAAAATTGCCTTTACATCACCGTATATCACGCCGATAAGCTCGCCTTTTTTAACAAAATCACCGTCGGAGAAATTCGCTTCAAAGCGGCTCGTTTCGTCAAGCAATTTGAAGGTTCTTTCAAAAACATCAAGACCGCAAACGATTCCGTCCTGCTTACAAATCAAGTCGGCTCTGCCCTGCTTGCTTTCAGGCATAACTGCGTTTGTAGACACGTCCTCGGAGGTAATATCCTCCTTTAATGTATTGAGAATATAATCGTCAACATTAATTTTCATCGTTACACCATTTAGCATAAAAATCTTCATCCTTTCTCTTAATTTCGTCCATTATGAGCTTTTTGAACTCTTTTTTAATCTCGTCACGTTCGGGATATTTTTCAAGGTCAACATCGGGATAATTATCGTCCTTTACGGAATTATCCTTTGCAATGGTATCTGCCGCCCTCTTTGCAAAAACAAGGCTTTCAAGCAGAGAATTCGAAGCAAGTCTGTTTCTGCCGTGAACTCCGTTACAGGCAGTTTCGCCTACTGCATAAAGATATTTCATAGATGTTACGCCGTTTGTATCGGTTTTTACGCCGCCCATCATATAATGCTGTGCAGGGGTTACGGGCACTGGGTCCTTTGTCATATCGTAGCCCTCTGCCATACACGCTTCAAATATGTTCGGGAATCTCTTTTGCGCTTCCTCGCTCGTCATATTGGGCAAAGTAAGATAAACGTGGTCGGTGCCGAATTTGTGCATTTCCTCAAGAATTGCATTCGTCACAACGTCTCTGGGCTGAAGCTCATCGGTAAAGCGTTCGCCGTTTTCGTTAAGCAAAACAGCACCCTCGCCTCTTACGCTTTCGCTGATAAGAAAGCGTCTGCCCTTTTTCTTGCTGTAAAGAGTAGTAGGATGAATTTGGATATAATTTATATTTTCAAGCTCCACGCCGTGCTTTAGGCTCAGGGCAAACGAGTCGCCCGTAATGTGAGGAAAGTTTGTGGAATTAACAAACAGTCCGCCGATTCCGCCTGTTGCAAGAATTATGTTATCGGCTATAACAGCACCTCTCTCACCGTATTCATCAAGGCAGACAATACCGTAGCAGGTGTTGTCACGCTCAATCAAATCAATCATCGTAGTGCGTGTTACAAAGGTGATGTTCGGCTTTTGCTTTGCTATTTCAAGCAGGGTTTGAGTAATCTCTCTGCCTGTTTCGTCCTTATGGTGCAAAATACGGTTGCGTCTGTGCGCGCCCTCTCTTGTATAATCGTAGTCTCCGTCGTCGCCGACGTCGAATTTTACACCTAAATCAACAAGCGTTCCTATTACGTCACGAGAGGACTCAATCATAACTCTTACGGCTTCGGGATTATTTTCGTAATGACCTGCCTTCATAGTGTCCTCGAAATAGCAGTCGAAGTCGTTAATATCGGTCAAAACGCAAACGCCGCCCTGGGCAAGCCACGAATCACACTCATCAAGGCGTTCCTTTGTTATCACAAGCACATCCTGACTCTCCGGCAGACATAATGCGGCAAAAATTCCGGCAATTCCGGAGCCGACTATTACAGTATCAGTTTTGATATAGTTTTCCTTTTTCATCTTAAATTCCCAATTAATAAAAGTGTTATTTTCTATACAGTAATATCAAGAACAAAATTTTGATATACTTATTTTAATATAAATCTTATCGGTATGAATGTCAAGACTTACGGAAAATAAAAATCCCGATTGAAGAAAAATTCAGCTTCAATCGGGATTTATGATTATTCAGTTTGTATTGTTATTAATTACCGTTGCACTCTTATACTGCGTGCCGGGCTCGGGCGGTGCTCCCGTTTTTGCCGTTATCAGCTCGTCACAGGTTACAAACTGATATCCCTGCGACAATAATTCGGGAACGATTTTTTCAAACGCTTCGGCTGAAGATTCATATATTTCGTGCATAAGAACGATATCTCCGTCCTTAATCTGCGACATTACAACGTCATAAACCTTCTCGGCGTCGCGGCTTTTCCAATCCTCCGTATCAAGCGACCAATGATAAAGCGGTACGCCCTCTTTACGACATTCGTCACGCATTGTGTCGGTAGTCATTCCGCCTGTTGAGCGAAAGCAGGTTACCTTTGCACCGCCTGCGGCATTGCTGATAGCCTCTGCGCCCTTTTGAATAGAACTTGCTGAAACATTCTTGCCGTACTGCTTATGATCATAGGTATGATTTCCTATCTGGCACCCAAGCTCAACCTTACGTTTTACATTATCGGAATTTGCCTTTGCGTTCGTTCCGATCATAAAAAACGTTGCCTTAATACCGTATTTTTCAATTGTATCAAGAATACGGTCGGAGGCTCCGTTATACGAAGGACCATCATCAAAGGTAAACGCTACCATCGGTTTTGTAGGGTCAATGCTTTCATCCTGCTTATCAAAAACGGTTACTCTTGCAGTCTGTGACCAGTCGCCGTACAGCCTTTCATTTTGAAAATCAACAAAGGTACGAGCCTTGAAAAAATAGTCGGTATCAACGCTTAAATCCTCTATTTGAAGCTCGGTTTGTGCAAAATCGGAAATACTCTCCTGACTGCTTTCGGAAAAGTCTTCATTTTGAGAATACTCAATATCATAGCCGGAAGCAGATTCTACTGCCTGCCACGAGAGCAAAACAGACCTACCTGCCTGAGCTACGGCAGTAATCTCCTGTTGCGTCGGTAAGGTGCAGGCTTGAGTTGTCGTTTCCTGCTTACTCTCATAAATTTTTTTGCCCGAAATCTTATATGCTTTTATACAAAAATCATATTTTGTACAAGGCTCCAAGCTTTCTACCGAAAATTTTAATTCATCATTTTTTTCAACCTGACCGACCTTTTCGTAATCATCGCCCGCAATACGATAAATATTGTAGCCGTCAGCCGATCCGACTTTTTTCCAATTAAGGTCAACACTGCTTTGAGAAACAGAGGACGATTCAAGATATTTCACGTCTCCGACATTTTTCGCCGAGAAAATGCATAATGCAATAATTCCCAAAGCAATGATAAAGGCACCGGATATCAATCCTATAAGTCTGATTTTCTTTGACAACCCTATTCTCCTTTCGTTTACTATATTGTAAATATTATATCTTTTTTGTAACACTTTTGCAATATATATTTAGATATTTTAAGCATTTTGCAACTAAAATATTGCACAAATTTTTGTCGATATTTTCAATTATTTTTATGCATATATAAATGTGTTATAAAATATTAAAATTATTTCATATTTATAATTGATTTTTCACCTAATGTGTGTTAATATTCAAGACGGTGGAAAAGCGACACCGCTTTCAATGAGAAATTCTATAAGGAAAAGAGGTAAAAAAATGGAGGGCATGATTACATTTTTAGTTGGTTTTCCGTTTATCAGCGCATTGCTTCTGTCGATAGTAAAGCAAAACGCTGTACGAAAGGTCATCACCTATGTATCATCGGGTGCAATTATCTTCACGGCAATCACATTTGCACTAAGCTACTTTATGCTTGGCGCGGGAGAGGTTACATTTGTTGAAAATGCAACGCTTTTCGGCAAGGAGGTAATCGAGCTTGTCGATTACGCCATGATTGCAGGAGAGATATTCCTCGTTGGATTAATCACGGTGCTTTCGATTAAGTACAAAAAATACTATGCGGCTGTGCTTTCAATAGCGCAGACAGGTCTTGAATTCTGGTATGAATTTTCGGGCAAAAAGCCGCACAACGCAATAAATTATATGAGGTGCGACGAGCTTACGGTCATTATGATTTTGATTATTGCAATCGTCGGTACACTCATAACCGTATATGCCTGCGGCTATATGGACGACTATCACCATCATCACGGTGACGAGGTCAAGGACAGAAGAAGCTACTTCTTTGCTATTATGTACATATTTATCGGCGCAATGTTCGGTCTTGTACTTTCCAACAGTCTTATCTGGCTGTACTTCTTCTGGGAGGTAACAAGCGTTTGCTCATTCCTGCTCATCGGCTACACGAAAACAAACGAGGCTATTCACAACTGCTTCAGAGCTTTGTGGATGAACCTGCTCGGCGGCTTGGGTATGGCAATAGGCATTGTCCTTTTCGGTACAAAATTCGGCATTACCGATTTGCAGGGCATTATTGCAACTCCCGAAAGCAAGGCGGCTATTGCAATTCCGGTTATCTGTCTTGCGTTCGGTGCATTGACAAAGAGTGCACAGCTTCCGTTTTCAAAGTGGCTTTTGGGTGCAATGGTTGCACCGACTCCGTCTTCTGCACTTCTCCACAGCGCAACAATGGTTAAGGCGGGCGTATATCTTCTCATCCGTCTTGCACCGGCTATGACAGGCGAATGCAGCGGCTATCTTGTTGGACTTATAGGCGGTCTCACCTTCCTTGCAATGTCGATGCTTGCAATTACCGTGTCCGACGGCAAAAAGGTATTGGCTTATTCAACACTTTCAAACCTCGGTCTTATCACGGCGTGCGCCGGTGTAGGAACGCAGGAAACCGTTTGGGCGGCTATATTCCTTTTGATATTCCACGCAGTATCAAAGTCGCTGTTGTTCCAGACAGTCGGCTCAATCGAGCATCAAACAGGCTCAAGGGATATCGAGAGTATGCACGGTCTCGTAAGAAAATATCCGTATCTCAACTGGACCTTGGTTGTAGGTATTACAGGTATGTTCCTTGCTCCGTTCGGTATGCTCGTTTCGAAGTGGGCAGCACTCAAGGCATTTGTTGACACAGGACTGAGAAGTGGTAATATTCTTGAAATATTCACCTCTACCATACTTGTGCTTTGTATTTGCTTCGGCTCGGCTACAACCTTATTCTATTGGTCAAAGTGGCTTGCAACAATTCTTGCTTCAAACCCTGCCGACAAGAGAATGAAGAACACCATTTCAAAGAATCAATGGATTTCACTTTTCATTCACGGAACTATGATGATTACAATCATTTTCTTATTCCCGATTATTTCAAAGAATGTTGTTAATCCTTACACTTCCAGTATTTATCACAGCGGTCTTGAGGTTGTTTCGAAAGAGAATATCATTCTCACTATAATTATGCTCGTATTCATATTTATAGTACCTGCCGTTTCGTACTTCCTCATTGCAAAAAACAGACCGTTCCCGAAGGCAGACAGATATTTCAACGGCGCAGGTACTGTTGACCAAGTCGGATTTATCGACAGCTTCGGCAACGAAAAAAGAGAATTCCTCACAAACTGGTATATGGAAAACATCTTCGGTGAGCACAAAATGTACAAGCCGAGCGTTTACGTTGCCATTATTATAATAATCGCCTTAACGGTTGCGGCATACTTTGTAGGAGGTGGAATGTAATGACAACGGTATATTCTGTAATAAGTGCTGTACTTTACATAATTCTTGCACCGATTTTCGGAGCATTGCTTGCAGGTCTTGACAGAAAGATTACCGCAAGAATGCAGGGCAGACAGGGTCCTCCCCTGCTTCAGCCTCTTTATGATGTACAAAAGCTTTTGAAAAAGCAGACAAAGGTTATCAACAGAGTTCAAATGCTTTATCTTTTGACATTTCTGTTTTTCATACTCGTAACAGGTGTGCTTTTCTTTGCAGGCTATGATATTTTATTCGTATTGTTTACTCTTACAACTGCTAATTTGTTTCTCGTTATCGCCGCTTCAAGCGGACATTCACCCTATGCATTTATGGGTGCAGGCAGAGAGCTTGTTCAAATGCTTGTTTATGAGCCGATGGTGCTCATTGCGGCAATCGGTCTTTACGTTGTAACAGGCAGCTTCAAGGTAAGCGAAATAGTTGTTCACAACGGACTTCCGGCTATCATATATCTTCCGGGAATTTTCTTAGGCTTCATTTTTATTCTTACAATTAAGCTCAGAAAGCACCCGTTCGACCTTTCAACCTCACATCATGCACATCAGGAAATGGTTAAGGGTCTTACAACCGAGTTCAACGGAAAAATGTTTGCGATTGTTGAGATTACCCACTGGTACGAGAGTATCTTCCTTATGGGTATGCTTGCATTGTTCTTCCTCAACAACAAATGGTGGAGCGTAATTCTTGCATTTGTATTCGTTGCGATTTGCTACTTTATCGAAATACTCGTTGACAACACAAACGCAAGACTTAAATGGAAAACAATGTTCGACAACACGTGGATTGTAACTGCCGTACTCGGCGCAATCAATCTTATCGTAATTGAAGTATTAAAGGGCAAGGGGGTTATATAAATGGCAGATGTAACAAATTCACCTTGGATTATGCACTACGACGGAAGCTCGTGCAACGGCTGCGATATCGAGGTGCTTGCGTGTCTTACACCGCTTTATGACGTTGAGAGATTCGGCGTAATCAACACAGGTAACCCGAAGCACGCAGATATCCTTTTGATTACAGGCTCGGTTAACACGCAGAATGTCAGCGTTGTAAAGCAGATTTATGACCAAATGACAGAGCCAAAGGTTGTTTGTGCAATAGGCATTTGTGCCTGCAACGGCGGCGTTTTCAAGGATTGCTACAATATTATCGGCGGCGTTGACAAGGCTATTCCGGTTGACATTTATGTTCCCGGCTGCGCGGCAAGACCGCAGGCTATCATCGACGGCGTAGTAAAATCACTTGCTCTGCTCAAGGAAAAAAGTGAAAAATTACAGGCTAACAAGGCGGCAGTAAGGGAGGCGGACAGAGTTGAATAATTACAACGATTTTCCTATTATCGAGGTTTCCAAGCAGGAGCTTTACGATATTATGCAAAAGAAATACGAAGACGGCTGGCGTCTTTCACAGATTTGCAGCGTTGCTTTTGAGGGCTACAACGAGGTTACATATTCCGTAAATCTCGACTACACTATGGAAAACTACAAAATCAAGCTTCCGGTTGACGAGGAGGTTAAGTCATTTTCCGACATCTTCCCTGCGGCGGCTTTGTACGAAAACGAAATTAAGGAGCTTTGGGGCGTTCAGGTTGTCGGTATGGCAATGGACTACCAAAACAAGTTTTACAGAATAAAAGAGGACGCTCCGTTCAAAAAGCAAATTACCGTAATCAAAAAGGAGGACGACAAGAATGAGTAAGCAATCAACAATACCCTTCGGTCCTCAACATCCGGTTTTACCGGAGCCTATTCACCTCGACCTTGTGTTGGAAGATGAAAAGGTTATCGAAGCAATTCCGTCAATCGGCTTTGTTCACAGAGGCTTGGAGCAGCTTGCCGAAAAGAGAGATTTCAACGACTATCAATATGTAGTTGAGCGTACCTGCGGCATTTGTTCGTTCGGTCACGGTCTGGGCTACTGCGAAGCACTTGAGGCTATATTCAAGGCAGAGGTACCGGAAAGAGCAAAGTTTTTAAGAACCTTCTGGTTTGAGATGAGCAGAATGCACTCGCATTTACTGTGGCTCGGTCTTTTGGCTGACGCATTCGGATTTGACGCATTATTTATGCAGGCTTGGAGAATGAGAGAAAAAATCCTCGATATGTTTGAGGAGTCGACAGGCGGCAGAGTTATTTTCAGCATAAACAAAATCGGCGGCGTTCTCAAGGATATGGACAGCTCAATGATTAACGGATTTCTTGATATTCTCGACGATATGGAAAAGGATATCAAGAGAATTGCAAAGGTTTTCCTTAACGACTACTCCGTTCAGGCAAGACTTAAAGGCGTAGGTATTCTTACAAAGGAGGACGCTCACAGATTAAGTGCGGCAGGTCCTATGGCAAGAGCCAGCGGAATTGAGCTTGATATGAGAAAAACAGGCTACGAGGCTTACGACAAAATCGACTTTGATATTATCACCTCAAATGACTGCGACGGCTATGCAAGATGTCAGGTTAGAATCGGCGAGCTTCTTCAAAGCATAAGCATTATCCGTCAATGCGCTCAAAAGATGCCGCAGGGGGCTATATGCAATCCTCAAAAGGGCAATCCGAACGGCGAAGCGTTCATAAGAGTTGAACAGCCAAGAGGCGAAGCAATCTACTACGCAAAGGCAAACGGAACAAAATTCCTTGAACGTTTCAGACTTCGTACTCCTACATTTACAAATATTCAGTCGCTTATCCACATTTTACCGGGCTCTGATTTTGCCGATGTTCCTATGCAGATTTTGACAATCGACCCGTGCATCAGCTGTACCGAAAGATAAGGAGAACGACTATGAAATTAATGGATTTTACATCTATCGCTTTGAAAAATTTATTTTCAAAGCCGGCAACAAAGAATTATCCTGCCGAGCCTGCCGTATATCCCGAACGTTCGAGAGGTCATATCGAAATTGATATTGACGACTGCATTATGTGCGGTATGTGCCAAAGAAAATGTCCGTCATCCGCTATAAAGGTTGACAAGGCAACTCGCACCTGGAGCATTGAAAGAATGGGCTGTGTTCAATGCGAAAACTGCGTTGAAGGCTGTCCGAAAAAGTGCTTGCACATTGCACCGGGCTACACCGAGCCCAACACAACGCTCACGGTTGACAGCTATTCTCAGCCTATCCCCGAAAAGCCGGCGTCAACAGGAAATGACGGTGAAAGCAAGGCAGAGCTTACCTCCGGCAAGATTACAAACGATATGAGTACCTGTATTCTCTGCGGACTTTGCGCAAGGGCTTGTCCTGCCGACTGCATAAGCGTTGACAGGAACGCAAAGACCTGGACAATCAACCGTGATGAATGTGCCCAATGCGGCGCTTGTATCGAAGCGTGCAAAAAGTTCCACAGTCTTTCTTATGCCGAGGATGACGGCGAAGCAGGCGAGGTTGTATTCAGCAAGGACGGCGCTCCTGCTCCTGCAAAGCCGGCTGTTAAAAAGGAAGAAGCAAAGTCTGAAAGCAAGGCAGACGAAAAACCAAATGATACAAAGATTGTCGGCAAAATCAGCACTCAAAAGCCGGACGGCTCACTTACCTACGGCAAGATTGCAAACGATATTGAAGCATGTATTCTCTGCGGACTTTGTGCAAGAGCGTGTCCAAAGCAGATAATTACGGTTGACAGAAAGGAAGCAAAAACCTGGAGCATTGACCGTGACGATTGCCTGCAATGCGGTCTTTGCATAGACGCTTGCAAGAAGCTTCATTGTCTCGGCTACGCTGAGGACGACGCTGAATTCGGCATTATTACCTACAAAAAGGAAGTATAAATATAACAAAAAAATATACCCTTTCGGGTATCGTTCAGGGCATGGGATTTCGTCCGACTGCCCTGAGGCTCGCAAACGAGCTTAAAATAACGGGCGAGGTTAAAAATTCAGGCGGTAATGTTCAGATTATCGCACAGGGAGAAAATAAGGCGTTGGTTGAATTCAGCCGACGCCTTATCGACATATTCAAAATTGAAAGCCTAAACGAAGAAGAGATAAATCAAAGTCACTTCACAGAATTCAAAATTGTTCACAGCGAAAATGATTTTACAGTGCCGTTTATAACTCCCGATTTGGCAACCTGTGAGCATTGCGAAAAAGAGCTTAAAGACGAAAACAACCGCAGATACGCTCACCCGTTCATAAGCTGTATCAACTGCGGAGCAAGATATTCAATAATTAAAGCCCTGCCCTACGACAGGGAAAGCATAACAATGTCGCAGTTTCCTCTTTGCGAAAAATGTCAAGAGGAATACACAACAAGCGACAACATTAGATGTCACGCACAGACGATTGCGTGCAACGACTGCGGACCGAAAACGAACATACCGATAAGCGAAGCCGTTGACATTCTGAAAAGCGGTGAAATACTTGCAATCAAGGATATCGGCGGCTATCATCTTGCGTGCAAATGCGAAAGCGAGATTGCACAAAGGCTAAGAGAAATCAAGGGCAGAGAAACAAAACCCTTTGCCGTGATGTTTGGCAGCGTTGACGAAATCAAGCAATACTGCGAGGTGTCAAAAAAGGAACGGGAGCTTTTGACATCAAGCGCACGACCGATTGTATTGCTCAAAAAGATAAAAGATTTGCCGCAGGGTATTTGCGACGACAGCGACTTCATCGGCGCATTTCTCCCCTGCAATCCTATTCAAATATTAATATTAGAAAAGGTATCTCCGCTTATTATGACGAGCGCAAATATAAGCGGCGAGCCAATAATTATTGATGACGAAAGCATAAAAAAATTCGGCGTAAAGGTGTTATCGCACAATCGAGAAATACTAACCCCACTTGACGACAGTATAGTAAAGGTTGTCAAAAACAGAGTGCAGACCGTACGCCGTGCAAGAGGATATGTTCCGCTTGCGATAAAGGTGGGGATTAAAGCAAATAGCGACATTCTTGCTCTCGGCGGCGACCTGAAAAGCAGCTTTGCAATAATGCACGATCAATACATTTATCCGTCGCAGTATTTCGGCGATTTGGAAGACGAGGAATGCCTGCAAAAATACAAAAGCAACATTGAACGCTTCAAGACTTTACATTCGTTCTCGCCCAAAACTGTTGTATGCGACGCTCACCCCTTGTACTACTCGTCGCAGGTATTCCCTGCCGACAAAAGAATCCAACATCACCTTGCGCACGCTTACAGCGTTATTGCAGAGCATAATTTACAGGGTGACACGCTGAGCTTTGTATTTGACGGCACGGGCTACGGAGACGACGGAGCTATTTGGGGAAGCGAGGTTTTTCTCAACACAAAGAGAGTTGAACACCTTGAATACGCAAAAATGATAGCCTCGGATGAAATATCAAAAAATGCGGATTTATGTCTTGCGTGCTACGAGAAAAGCAATCCTATAATAAACAAGGCTGTTGAAAGTAGCATAAACGCAGTTAATTCTTCAAGTATGGGCAGGTTGTTTGACGCAGTAAGCGCACTTCTTGACATAAAGCATTACAACACATATGAGGGCGAATGTGCAATAGCTTTGGAGCGATGTGCAAGAAAGGCAAAAAAGCCGTATTACATTAGGCACAGCTTTTCGCCTACCGAAATAATCGACGAAATAAAAAGCGCAAACGCACCCAAGGAAGAAATTGCACTCGGATTTCATTATATGCTTGCCGAATTAATACTGAAAACCGCCGAAAAATACGGCGTTGAGCAAATTGTATTAAGCGGCGGCTGCTTCAACAACGAAATACTGACATCAAAAGCAATTGAACTGCTTGAAGAAAAAAATTATCGAGTATATATAAACAGCATTGTGCCCTGCTCCGATCAGGGAATATGCGTCGGACAGGCGTATTTGCAGGCACTCAGGCAAGTAAAGGAGTAAGTCTATGTGTGTAGCATCACCGGGAAAAATAATAGAAATTAACGGTTCCCGTGCAAAGGTTGAGTACGCAACAAACGTAACAAATGTTAATATCGGCATTGTTGATTGCAAGGTCGGCGACTGGGTTTTGGTTCACGCAGGGCTTGTAATTCAGGTTTTGCCCGAAAACGAGGCGGAATATATGGTCGATTTATTTAATGAATTAGAGGAGCTTGGCTCATAATGGACATCAAGGACGTACTGAAATTCCTAAAAGAATACGACGGCGAGGAAATAACAATTATGGAGGTTTGCGGCACGCATACCGCCTCTATTGCCGAAAATGCAATACCCTCGCTTATAAGCAATAAAATCAAGTTAATCAGCGGTCCGGGCTGTCCCGTATGCGTGACCGTCAGCGACTATGTTGACCGGCTGATTGAGCTTGCACTGCAAGGCAAGGTTATCGTAACCTTCGGGGATATGATAAGAGTGCCGGGAAGCAAGCAAGCGTTAAAGGATATAAAGTCGCAGGGCGCAGATATAAGAATGGTATACTCTCCGACTGAAATCATTGACTTTGCACTTGCCGAGCCTGAAAAGGATTTCGTTTTTGCGGCAGTAGGATTTGAAACAACAACGCCTATATACGCACTTCTTATTGATGAGCTAATCGAAAAATATGTAAGAAATGTTTGGATTTTAACGGCGCTCAAAACAATGCCGCAGGTAATCAAAGTTTTATGCGAAAGCGATAGTAAAATCGACGGCTTTTTGGCACCTGGTCATGTTGCGGTAATTACAGGAAGCGAAGCGTTTGCACCGATTGCCGAAAGGTATTCGAAACCGTTTGCGGTAAGCGGCTTTGAGGCGCAGGAAATACTTGCATCAATTTATGCACTTATAAAATTAAGAGGTCAGGGCAGGGTTGTAAACCTCTACAAAAAAGCCGTTTCACCGTCGCCGAACGACAAGGCAAGCGAAATTGTAGGCAAATACTTCGAGGTTTGCGACGCGGCTTGGAGAGGTCTGGGAATTATCAAGGGCTCAGGCTTAGCTTTGAAAAAGAAATATTCCTGCTTTGACGCAGGCTCAAGGGAGCTTATAAACGACTTCTCGCACAACAGCGGTTGCTCCTGCGGTGAAATCATCACAGGCAAAAAGCGTCCCTCTCAATGCAGGCTATTCGGTTCGGCGTGCACTCCCGAGCACCCGATAGGCGCGTGTATGGTGAGCAACGAGGGCGCATGCTTCAATTATATTACAAATAACAGAGAATAAGGAATAAGGCTTATGAAAATTACATTATCCCACGGAAGCGGCGGAAAAGCCACAAGTGAGCTGATTGATAAAATATTTGCAAAGCATTTTTCAAATCCCGTGCTTAATCTTATGGAGGACAGCGCAGTAGTTGACGGCAATAAAAAGATTGCAATAACAACCGACAGTTTTGTTGTAACTCCGTTATTCTTCAAGGGCGGTGATATCGGCAGGCTCGCCGTTTGCGGAACGGTAAACGACCTACTTATGAGAGGCGCAAGAGCAAAATATATCACCTCGGCATTCATCATTGAGGAGGGCGCAGATACCGAAACGCTTGAAAAAATAGTGTGTTCTATGGCAAAAACCGCCGATGAAGCAGGCGTTATCGTTGTTGCCGGAGATACAAAGGTTATCGAGGGAAACGGCGGAATTTACATCAACACCGCAGGAGTAGGCTTTGTTGAAGACGACAGCGTTTCGGCATACAGCATAAAAGACGGCGACCGTGTTATTGTCAGCGGAAATATGGGCGATCATCACGCTGCGATACTCTCAGAAAGAATGGGAATCGAAAACGAAATCTGCTCTGACAACGCACCACTTTGCGAAATGGTATACGCCTTGCAGGAAAACGCAATAGACATACACTGTATGCGTGATATAACGCGAGGAGGACTCGGTACTGTTCTAAACGAGCTTTCGTCGTCAAGCGACGTTCATATTGATATTTTTGAAGACAAAATTCCCGTTTCAAACGAGGTTAGGGCTTTTTCAAAAATTCTCGGATTAAATCTTTTGCATTTAGGCAATGAAGGCAAAATGGTGATTTTTGTAAGCAAGGAGCAATCAAAAAAAGCCCTTGATATAATCAAAGGCTCAAAATACGGAGAAAATGCGGCAGAAATCGGCGTTGTTTCAAACGGTGAGGGTGTTACGTTAATCACCGAGCTGGGCGGAAGAAAAAAGGTGAACATTTTAATCGGCGAGGGTCTTCCGAGAATATGCTGACAAATTATAAGAAATGTATAAACAATTTATTAACACTTTCTTTTACTTATTGAAATGATTTTCAATAAAATGTAGAATATAGGTGAAGTATGTTTTGAGAGGAGATCATAATGTCCGTAACCACAAAAGAAAGCTTCGTTGACGCTTATTTGGCTTTGCTTGATGAAAAGGATATAACAAAAATATCAATCATCGACCTTACTCAAAAAAGTCAGGCAAGCAGACAGACGTTTTACTATTATTTCAAAAATCTCGACGGTCTTATTGAATGGGCTTTTGAAAACGAAACAAACAAAGCGTGCGAAAAGCTCGTACAGGGCGAGACGTGGCCTATTGCTTCAAAGTACTACATAACGCTTTTAGACAAGCTTACTGTTTTGATTCGTAGCTCTTTGTACACATCAAAAAGCACTTTTATTTACTCTCTTTTAAGCCGAAGCGTCGAAAAATTTGTCAGAGAATATGTCAGAATTTCATCCGGAAATCAAGACAAGGTTACTGAATTTTTCTATGCTGCAGTAAAATATCTCGTGGTTGGACTTGTGTTTGATGAATCAAAAAAGGACGCTCCCGATTATGACTGCGTAATTGAATTTGTAAAACAGGGCTTACTTAAAAGTTAGCAATCGGAGGACATTTCAAGTCCTCCGATTTTTATTTACAATTATTTTATTTTATCAAATGCCTGCTCCAAATCGGCAATAATATCGTCGATATGCTCGGTACCTATTGAAAGTCGGATTGTATTCGGCTTTATATTTTGCTCTTTGAGCTCTTCGGGGCTCAACTGCGAATGAGTAGTTGTTGCAGGGTGAATAACGAGCGATTTTACGTCGGCAACATTCGCAAGAATCGAGAATATCTGCAAGGAGTCGATAAACTTCTTTGCTTCCTGCTCGCCGCCCTTGATTTCAAAGGTGAAAATCGAACCTGCGCCGTTGGGGAAATATTCGTCATACAAAGCCTTATACTTCGGGTTAAGCGACGGATGGTTAACCTTTTCAACAAGCGGATTATTGTTGAGATACTCAATAACTTTTAACGCGTTTTCTACATGGCGTTCAACTCGAAGTGAAAGCGTTTCAGTGCCCTGCAAAAGAAGAAATGCGTTAAACGGAGAAATTGTTGCGCCTGTATCACGAAGAATTATCGCACGAATATATGTCACAAATGCGGCTTCGCCTACTGCGTCAACAAAGCTGATACCGTGGTAGCTCGGATTTGCGTCGCTGATTTGAGGGAATTTTCCGCTTGTTTTCCAATCGAATTTTCCGCTGTCCACGATAACACCGCCGAGTGTAGTTCCGTGACCGCCGATAAACTTTGTTGCAGAAGCAACCACTATATCTGCTCCGAGCTCGATGGGGCGAAGCAAATACGGCGTTGTGAACGTATCGTCGATAACAAGCGGGATATTGTGTTTATGAGCAATCTCGGCAAGCGCCTTAATATCAATAATGTTTGAATTAGGATTTCCGAGTGTTTCGATGAAGATTGCCTTTGTGTTTTCCTGAATGGCGTTTTCAAAGTTAGATACATCGTCGGGGTCAACGAAGGTTGTTGTTACGCCGTGATTAGGAAAGGTGTGCGCAAGATAATTATAGGTGCCTCCGTAAATAGTCTTTGCGGCTACGATATGGTCGCCTGCCTGAGCAAGAGCCTGGAATGTATAGGCAATTGCCGCAGCTCCGGAAGCAGTTGCAAGAGCCGCAACACCGCCCTCTAATGCCGCAATTCTTTTTTCAAAAACGTCCTGTGTACTATTGGTCAGCCTGCCGTAAATATTTCCTGCGTCTGCAAGACCGAATCTTGCCTGTGCGTGGTCGCTGTTACGGAAAACGTACGACGTTGTTTGATAAATCGGAACGGCTCTTGCGTCTGTTGCCGGATCCGGCTGTTCCTGTCCTATGTGAAGCTGAAGTGTTTCAAATTTGTAGCTCATTTTTTCTGTCTCCTTTAATTCATAGTGAAATAGTATGTTTTGGTTATGACTGCATTATACACGACAATACCCAGTATGTCAATAGGTTTTCTACATTTTGTTGAAAAAATTTTTTCAAAACGTCCGAAAAGCCTTGACACACAGGGCTTTTTATGGATAATAAAATGTATATAAAATATATTTAGGAATAATTCTATGTACAGAAAAAATGAACTGCTTCGCATTATGAACGAAGTAAAAAGCGGAAGGCTGACGCCCGATGAAGCGGTCGAAAAAATGACATACAGGGATTTGGGCTTTGCAAAATTAGACTGCTCCCGTTCTATAAGACACGGCGTTGCCGAGGTTATTTTCGGCGAGGGAAAAACAGCCGATCAAATTACTCAAATCGCAAAATCACTTCTTGACGGCGGCGAAAAAACCGTGCTTATTACAAGAATGAGTAAGGAAAAATCAGAGCTTGTCAGCAGGGAAATTCAAATCGAATACGACGAAATTTCCGGCGCGGCAATCGCGGGAGAAATACCGGCTCCCAAAAGCAAGAGCGAGGTTTTGGTGTGCTGTGCGGGGACGAGCGACCTATACTGTGCTAACGAAGCTATGATGACGCTAAAAGCTTTCGGTTGCAAAGCAAAGCTGCTATGCGACGTCGGAGTTGCAGGTATTCACAGAATACTTGAGCATGCAGACGAAATTGCAAACGCATCTGTAATAATTGCAATTGCAGGAATGGAGGGTGCGCTTGCAAGCGTTATAGGAGGACTTGCAAGCTGTCCGGTTATCGGCGTTGCAACATCTGTCGGATACGGAACAGGCGTTGGAGGTGCAGCGGCATTAATGTCAATGCTCAATTCCTGCTCAAGCAACGTTTGTGTTGTAAACATCGACAACGGCTTCGGCGCAGGCTACATAGCAAATATGATATGCAACAAATAGGCGATAATAAGATATGAAAAAGATTTATATAGAATGTAATATGGGTGTTTCGGGTGATATGCTGTGCGGCGCATTGCTTGACGCACTAAACAAAAACGAGCAAAACGAAATAATAAATAAGCTTAATACACTTATGAGTGGTGTTACCGTTTCCTGCAATAAAAGCGGAAAACGCGGTATTACGGGAACAAAATTCAATGTTGATATCAAAGAACACGGACATCATCATTCGTCGATAAACGAAATTTTTGACACAATTGACGGCTTTGCGCTTGACGAAAGCGTTAAGCAAAACGCAAAGGAAGTCTACAAAATCATTGCAAATGCGGAGAGCAAGGTGCACGGTGTTGAAGTTGCGGACATTCATCTTCACGAGGTCGGAATGAAGGATGCAATAATGGATATAACGGCATTTTGCTATATTGTAAGCCGTATCAATGCCGAAATAATAACCTGCTCCCCTATTGCGACAGGCTACGGCGAGGTAAAAACGGCACACGGAATACTTCCTGTTCCGGCGCCTGCAACAGCTTTACTTTTGGCGGGGATACAAAATTACGCCGGTGACGTAAAGGGAGAACTGACAACCCCGACAGGTGCAGGGCTTATTAAGTATTTCGCAAAGGAAATAACAACCGAGCGACCGCAAGTATATGACAAAATAGGCTACGGAATGGGCAGTAAGGATTTTGAAAAGCCGAACTGTGTCAGAGTATTTGCAAGCGACGAAAACGAGGAAGCCGTTGTTGAGCTGAAATGCCAGATTGATGATATGACGGGCGAGGAAATGGGATATGCTATAAACAAGCTGTTATCCCTCGGAGCACTTGACGTATACATCACACCGATTGTTATGAAAAAGAGCAGACCTGCCTTTGAACTGACGGTTATCACCCACCCCAACAAAATGGATTTTTTCATCAGGCAGATTTTCAAGCACACAACAACTCTCGGAATACGCCGGATTGAATGTATGCGAAGCGTACTGACGAGAGAAGTCACGGAAAAAAACACAGTTAAGATTAAAAGAAGCGAGGGCTACGGTGTAAAAAAAGAAAAGCCCGAATTTGACGAGCTTGCAAAAATAGCAGATGAGCGAGATATTTCTATTTTTGAAGCAAAAGAACTTGTAAAGTAAATATACTTGACAACAAACAAATCCTGTAAAGTAATTAAACTTTACAGGATTTGTTTTAGACTGCCGATAAAATGGGCTGAACCACACATATTATAAAAACATAACCGATTTCTGCCTCCTTTGTGTAAAAGGATGTGGCAGCACTTATGTGCTGACGGAAAGATTGGAAAAATGGCTTGGACATCGAATCCAAGCCTGAGGCAATAAACAGCAACTCAAATCCGCCAAAAATGCTTGTATTAAAGCGACTTTTGAACTTTTCGCCGTTGTCCTACGCGAGTAGAACTTCCGTCTCAAAATCCAAAATTCATCTTTACTACAAGCATTTTTCGGTCGAAGAGTTAAAAACAAGCCAATTTGTTCTTAATCAAGGCGAAAAGCACAGGAATACTTTTTTGTATTCAGAGCATTTTCAACGCAGAGTAAGAGCAAATTGGCTTGTTTTTAACCGAATTTGAGTTGCTGTTTATTGCCTATTGTGTTTTTCGTTTTTTGTTCGGTCGAGGTACCGATGTACATCTTCCCTCGCAAGAAAACGAAATTCAGCCCATTTCTCAACAGCCTACCAGCGTGTCGAAATTTATTATTTGTCTTTTTCGACACGCTGAAACAAACCCTGTAAAGCAATTAAGCTTTACAGGGTTTGTTTATTGCCTATTGGAAATTATCTTGCTTTTGACGCGATTTCAACAGTAATTCTTGAGATAAATTCATCAAGAGTTGTTGCACCCTCATCGCCGTTTTTACGGGAACGAACTGAAATTGTGCCTGCTTCGATATCCTTATCGCCGACTAAAATCATATACGGAATCTTTTCAAGCTGTGCACTTCTGATTTTGAAACCGATTTTTTCACTTCTGTCGTCAAGCTCGCAACGAACGCCGACAGCCTGAAGCTTCGACATAAGCTCACGGCAGTAATCCTGATGTCTGTCTGCAACAGGCAGGAACTTAACCTGAACGGGAGCAAGCCAAGTCGGAAATGCACCGGCATACTTTTCGATAAGTAACGCAAGTGTTCTTTCGTAGCATCCGATTGAAGTTCTGTGGATAATATACGGATTCTTTTTCTGTCCGTCGGAGTCAACATATTCCATACCGAACTTCTCGGCAAGCATCTGGTCGATTTGAATAGTAACGAGCGTGTCTTCCTTGCCGAATACGTTTTTAATCTGGATATCGAGCTTCGGTCCGTAGAAGGCAGCTTCGCCGATACCGATTTCATAATCAATTCCGAGGTCGTCAAGAATATTCTTCATTACGCCCTGAGCCTCGTCCCATTGCTCCTTTGTTCCGATATACTTTTCACGGTCATCGGGATCCCATTGTGAGAAGCGGTAGGTCAAATCCTCTTTAAGTCCAAGGGTTTCCATCATATAATTTGTAAGCTCAAGACAGCTCTTGAACTCGTCCTCAAGCTGGTCGGGACGGCACATAAGATGTCCCTCGGAAATTGTGAACTGACGAACACGGATAAGACCGTGCATTTCACCCGACGCCTCATTACGGAAAAGAGTTGAGGTTTCATCATAGCGAAGCGGCAAATCTCTGTATGAACGCTGCTTATTAAGATAAGCCTGATACTGGAACGGACAGGTCATAGGACGAAGTGCGAAGACCTCCTTATCTTTTTCGGGGTCGCCCATAATAAACATACCGTCTTGATAGTGATCCCAATGTCCCGAAATCTTGTACAAATCGGACTTTGCCATAAGCGGAGTCTTCGTGAGCAACCAGCCTCTCTTTTCTTCCTCGTCCTCTACCCAACGCTGAAGAGTTTGGATAATCTTTGTTCCCTTTGGAAGAAGAATCGGCAAGCCCTGACCTATATAGTCGACGGTTGTGAATATTTCAAGCTCTCTGCCGAGCTTATTGTGGTCACGCTTTTTTGCCTCTTCAAGAGCGTTGAGATAATCCTCAAGCATGGAAGCCTTAGGAAAAGCAGTACCGTATACACGGCAAAGCATCTTGTTTTTCTCGTCGCCTCTCCAATATGCGCCCGTGCACTGTGTAAGCTTAAACGCCTTTACATTCTTCATATCCATAAGATGAGGTCCTGCGCAAAGCTCAACAAATTCACCCTGCTCATAAAAGCTGATAGGCTCGCCCTTTGCGGCGTGCTCATTGATAAGCTCAACCTTATACGGCTCATTTTTGCTTTCCATAAGCGCAACAGCCTCTTCAACAGGAAGCTCAAAGCGCTTAATTTCCGGATTTTCCTTAACAATCTTCTTCATTTCAGCTTCTATTTTCACCAAATCGTCAGGTGAAAAAGAATTCTCAACATCAAAGTCGTAGTAAAAGCCGTTGTCGATAGCAGGACCGATGGTAAGCTTAGCATCCGGATAAAGGCGCTTAACCGCCTGAGCCATAATATGGGACGCAGTATGGTTAAATGCCTTTTGACCGTCCTTATCGTCAAAGGTGAGAATTTCAAGACTGCAATCGCCGTCAACAACGGTTCTCAAATCCTTAATCTCGCCGTCGATTTTGCAACAGGTTGCGTTGCGAAACAGACCCATCGAGATATCCTTTGTAATATCCGCCGCGGTTTTAGCCTCATTATACTCCAAAACCGATCCGTCTTTTAATGTAATCTTCATATTAAATACCTCCTAAAAAACAAAAATCACCCTGAAAAAACAGGGTGAATAAAATATCCACGGTTCCACCTGAATTGCAAAAAAATTGCCACTCATAAGGCTCATAACGGAAGCCGACCGACCTGTATTAAAGGCACTCAGGGGTGGTAACTCATAAATCCTCGGTACATTCTCACACCTGCCGAATGCTCTCTTTAACCTCGTAATTACGGTCATGTCCCCGTCACGGTTTTTACATTTGATTATGATATCACTTTTATTATTTTTTGTCAAGACCTTATTCGTTATTCTTACTATATACAATTTATATGACAATAATTTCTTGACAAGTACAACATATAGGTGTATTATAGTTTTGGTATTTTACGCTCGATACTGTGAAAGCGCAGGATACCTGTGGATTACATAGAACTGTACCTTTTCTGATGAAATTAATCAAGTTATACGAAATTATGTAACTAAAATCTAAACAGAAGGAGGTGCTATTGATATGTCAGTAAGTATTGTTGTAGCTGTTATTATAGCAGTTGTTTGCGCAGTAATATTCGGCGTTTTAGGCTTTACATTAGGCTTTTTGAAGCGTGGCAAGGACGACGCACAGAAAATCGGCGACGCTACCGAGCAGGCAACTAAAATTTTGAATAATGCTCTCACAGAGGCTGAAAGCACTAAAAAGGCTCAGCTTATGGAGGCAAAGGACGAAATTCACAAGCTTCGTTCCGACGCGGACAAGGAAATCCGTGAACGCAGAAACGAGGTTCAAAAGCAGGAAAAACGACTCATTCAGCGTGAGGAATATCTCGACAAGAGAGCCGATACTCTCGAACAAAAGAATGAATCACTGAGCGAAAAGCTCAAAAAAGCAGACGAAAAATTACTTGAAATCGATGGCATCAAGAAAAGTCAGTTTGATATGCTCGAAAGAATATCGGGCTTATCCCAAGAGGACGCAAAGGCTCAGCTTATGAGCTCGCTCGAATCCGAGCTTGACGTAGAAAAGAGCAAGCGTATCCTCGAACACGAGCAAATGATTAAGGACCAAAGCGATGTTCTTGCAAGAGAAATCATCGGCACGGCAATTCAGCGTTGTGCCGCAGATCACACAGCCGAAACAACCGTAACGGTTGTAGCTCTCCCCTCGGACGAAACAAAGGGCAGAATTATCGGCAGAGAGGGCAGAAACATTCGCTCAATCGAAAAAATTACAGGCGTTGAGCTTATTATCGACGATACGCCGGAGGCTATCACGGTAAGCTCGTTTGACCCCGTAAGGCGAGAAATCGCAAGACTCACTCTTGAAAGACTCATTCAGGACGGTCGTATTCATCCTACAAGAATTGAGGAAATGTACGAAAAGTCCAAGAAAGAAATCGAACAGACAATCAAGGCAGAGGGTGAAAAGGCTGTTATTACCGCTAACTGCGGTTCTATTCATCCGGAGCTTGTTAAGCTGTTAGGAAAGCTGAAATTCCGTACCTCGTACGGTCAAAGCGTGCTCAAGCACTCGCTTGAGGTTTCATACATTGCAGGCTTGATGGCGGCTGAATTAGGCGCCGATGAAAAGCTCGCAAGACGTGCAGGTCTTTTGCACGATATCGGCAAGGCGCTTGACCACGAAATGGAAGGCAGCCACATTGCTCTCGGTGTTGAGTACGCAAGAAAGTACAAGGAAAGTGAAGCCGTAGTTCACGCAATTCAGGCTCACCACGGCGACGTTGAATGTAAGACAATCGTAGCATGTCTTGTTCAGGCGGCAGACGCAGTAAGTGCGGCAAGACCTGGTGCAAGACGTGAGAATATCGAAAACTACATCAAACGTCTTCAGCAGCTTGAAGAAATTTCAACAAGCTTTAACGGCGTAGAAAAGGCTTATGCTATTCAAGCCGGCAGAGAGGTCAGAGTAATGGTTAAGCCGGAGGTAATCTCCGACCAAAAGATGCCGTATATTGCTCACGAAATTGCCAAAAAAATCGAGGAAGAGATGGAATACCCCGGTCAAATCAAGGTAAACATCATCCGTGAAAGCAGACACTCGGACATAGCAAAATAACAAAATTAGGGTGTCCTCGGACGCCCTATTGTTTTTTTAGACAGCTTACTGTTACGCAGTTATCAAAGGAATACAAGGAGACCGATTATGATTAAACACATTGTATGCTTCAAATTAGAAGACAACTCTCCCGAAGCCTGTCAAAAGGCGGCTGAGGTTTTGATGTCTATGAAAGGAAACGTTGAGCTTATAAGAGATATTGAGGTAGGCGTTGACTTTTTACATTCGCAGCGTTCTTACGACGTTATTTTGCAGGTTACGCTTGATGACGCAAAGGCGCTCGAAGAATATCAGCAGGACAAATATCACTGCGATGTGGTTAAAAAATATATGCACAGTGTGGTTGAAACCTCGGTTGCAATCGACTATGACATTAATTAAGCAGGAAAAGAAAGGAAACGGTAAGGCAAATGTTTAGAATTTTGGTGGTAGAGGACGACAGAGACCTCAACAATGCTGTTTGCACTTATTTAAGACAAAACGGCTTTGAGGTTGAGGGCTGTCTCAATGCAACGGACGCATACAACGCTATGTACGACAACGTTCACGATTTGATTATTTCGGATATTATGATGCCCGGCGACAACGGCTTTGAATTTGCAAAGAACGTCAGGGCGCAAAACACGGATATTCCGATTTTATTTATGTCGGCAAGGGACGATATGCCGGCTAAACAACAGAGCTTCAACCTCGGCGTTGACGATTATATGACTAAACCGCTGAATCTGGACGAGCTTGTTTTAAGAATAAACGCACTTTTAAGAAGGGCGAAAATTGCCGCAAACAAAAAAATCACAATCGGTAAGCTTGTGCTTAACGCCGACGAAAGAAGCGTAATGTATGACGGCGAGGAAATAAGCCTCACCGCAAGAGAATTCAATATCGTTTACAAAATGCTTTCTTTCCCGAAGAAAACTTTTTCACGAACACAGCTTATGGACGAATTTTGGGGCGTAGAAAGCACATCGGGGACAAGAACGGTCGACGTTTATATGACAAAAATCAGAGACAAGTTCTCGAATTGCAACGAATTTGAAATTGTAACGGTACACGGCTTGGGCTACAAGGCGGTAATTAAGAACGATGCTGGACAAAATTAAAAAAACTAACCGAGAGTTAAAGGAAGATTACAACAAAATAAAGCTCGCCTCAAAATACTATTTCAAGAACGTTCTTTTTACGTTTTTGTTTATGACGTTTATTGTTGCGATAGCTATTACGGGAGTTCTTATTTTCCTTGCGGCAACCGACGAAACGAGAGTTATTCACCAAATATTTGTTAACAATATTCCTGCTGCAATAGTTGCCGCCCTTGCCTTGAGCGTTTTTTTGACGCTTCTTGAAACGTTCTTCAACAAGGCGCTTGTAAGCGGGCTTATCAGGGAATTCTCAATTGCTACCGACAAGGTTGTAAACGGCGATTATTCGGTAAGAATCAATATTGACAACATTAAATTCAGTAACATTCAGCTCATTCTTTTAGCTGAAAATTTTAACAAGATGGTTGAGGGCTTGAGTAAGGTTGACAGTATGAGCAACGATTTCATTTCAAACGTTTCTCATGAGTTCAAGACTCCCCTTTCGGTTATTCAGTCTTATGCAATGCTAATACAAAATCCGAGTGTTACAACCGAGGAAAAACGGATTTACCTCAATAAAATCATCGAATCCACTCAACAGCTGACATCACTCGTGGCAAACATTTTGAAGCTCAACAAGATTGATAACAATCAGTTTCCGGTCAACAAAAGCGAGTACAATCTGACTTCACAGCTTGCGCAATGCGTGCTTGATTTTGAAGAGGTTTGGGAAAGCAAGAATATTACTATCATTTTCAATATTGAAGACGATATAACGGTTACCAGCGACAGCAGTCTACTGAATCTCGTGTGGAACAATCTTATTTCAAACGCTATAAAATTTACGCCAAACGGCGGTACGATAAGCTTTGATGCAAGTGACAACGAGAATTGGACTATCGTAAAAATAAGCGACACGGGCTGCGGTATGGACGAGGAAACAACCCGACATATTTTTGAAAAATTCTATCAGGGCGATACCTCGCACAGCGAAAAAGGAAACGGTCTCGGTCTTGCGCTGACCAAAAAAATCCTCGACCTTACTGGAAACAGTATTAATGTTGAAAGTGAGCTCGGCAAGGGTACAACTTTTTCAATTGCAATAAGTAAATAATCAAAACAGGCAGTCTGTACAAAAAGGCTGTCTTTTTGTTCATATATTTATATAATTTTAATATTATAAGTCTTATATATTATTGACTTTAAGTTTAGTTAATGTTATATTATATATTATAAGTAATAAAGAAAATTCCGGAGGAAGCCTTATGGAACAAAACAAAGAAAACAGGGAAATAGAAATTGACCTTGGTAAAATCTTCTACAAAATGAGAAACAAATTTATCTATATTCTCATTATTACCGTTATAGCCGGACTCGGCAGCGGCTTAATCACTCAATTCGCAATTAAGCCGTCTTACTCTGCAACAACAAAAATGTATGTATACTCAAACACCGACAGAATCTCTACCGACTCATCAATCACCTCGGTAGAGCTTGACGCGTCGCAGGAGCTCATCAATACATATATCTACATTCTCAAAAGCGATACTGTGCTTGAAGCGGTAATTGAGGACTTGGACCTCAACATCACGGCAGCTTCGTTAAGAAAAGCAATCAGTGCAAGTCAGGCAGAAAAAACAGTTGCGTTTGAGGTTACGGTAACAACGAAAAATCCAAGCCTCAGCGCAAAAATCGCAAACTCAATTGCAAAGGTTGCGCCGGCTGAAATAGTCAGAGTTGTTAAAGCGGGCGGCGTTGAGATAATCGACTATGCAAAAGAGCCCAAAAAGCCGTCATCTCCCAACCTGAAGAAAAATGTTGCGCTTGCATTATTCATCGCTTTTGTTCTTTCGTTTGCATCATTCTTCCTATATGAGCTGTTTGATACAACGATTACAAGCGAAAGAGATATCAGCAACGACTTTGAAATTCCGATACTCGGAACAGTACCTAACCTTGACTCGGTCAAGTCGTACGGCAAGAAATCACAAAAAAGCATATATCCGTCGTCGTTTAACACGGATTCAAATAATTTGAAAGGAGAGGACAAATAATGAAAAGCAATAAGAAAAAATCAAATCTTCGCACATCGGAGCCGAGAAAGCTCCTCAAAACGAACTCTCCGTTTGCAGTTAAAGAAGCGTACAACGCAATCAGAACAAATCTTTTGTTTACCCAGCAGGGTGAGAAATGTCCGGTATTTGTTGTTACAAGCCCAACGGCAAACAACGGCAAAACAATAAACTCGGCAAATATGGCAATAAGCTTTGCTCAAATGGGCAAAAGAACTCTCATAATCGACTCGGATATGCGTAATCCGTCGCTTCACAAGCTGTTTTCGCTCAATTCGAAAAACGGACTCAGCGAAATACTTGCAGGCTTGACGGACAACATTACCGTTTCAAAGACAGATATCGAAAATCTTTCGGTAATCACGGCAGGAAAAATTCCGCCAAATCCGGCAGAGCTTCTCGCTTCTCCGAGAATGGCTAACCTGCTCAAATTTGTGAAGGAGCATTACGACTGTGTATTCATTGACACTCCTCCGGTTAATCTCGTAACGGACGCAACGGCATTTGCCGAGAACGCAACAGGCTACATCATCATTGTAAAGAACGACTACACAAAAACGCCTGAGCTTAAATACGCGGTTAAAACTCTTGAAAATCTTGGTGCAGACGTACTCGGCTTCGTTATGAACGATACAAACATCGAAAAGAAAAAATACTTCGGCTACTACAAAAATGCCGACAGATATTCATACTACTATTCTTACGGCAAAGAATAAGAAAGCAAGGGTGGCATAATGGAAAAAAGAGCCAAAACTCAATTTTGGTTGGAATTCTTTTTGGACGGTTTGTCGCTTTGGTTGGGATTTGCAATTTCATTTGTAATCTTAAAATTGTTTTCCGAAAGGCTTGACGAACGCCCTATAAGCGAATGGATTCAATACATAGTGTTGCTCGGTGCTTCGTATATTGCGACCTTCCTGCTTTTTCATACAAGCATTGACATTCATCAGCGAAACAGACTTGTTGAGGTTGTCAATATACTGAAAAACGATGTTCTTGTTTTTCTCGTATTCCTTGCGCTGCTTTTGCTTTTCAAAAACGAGCTTATGGTAATCAGAAGACTATATGCGCTGGTATTTGCATTTTATTTACTGTTCACCTCAATATCGAGGTATTACCTTAAAAGATGGCTTACAGGAAGCTTCTCCGAGCAGAAAAGCAAGATTGCGTCTTACACGGGAGTGCTTACTGTCAAGGACAGAGCCGAGAATTTTGTATCGGAGCTCAAAGAAGATTGGAGCGTAAAGGTTACAGGCGTTGCGCTTCTTGACAATTTCGTTGAAAACGGAAGATTTGTCTACGACAAAAATCTCCTTTTCGGCTCGCAGGACGAAAGCTCGACGGTTGCGACGAAGAAAAAAATCAATTTTCCTCATATAATTTGCGACGACGTTCCCGTCATTGCAACCGACAACAGATTTCTCGACTGGATAAGAAGCGCACCGCTTGATGAGGTTTTCATCAACCTGCCTTACGAATACAGCGAGGATATCAGCGAGATAGTTGAGGAGCTTGAAAGTATGGGCGTTACGGTTCATATCAACGTTCCCACTCTCGACAATATGCTAAACGAAAGTAATTTCAACAACATCAACTGCAAAATGTACGCAGGCTATCCGATAGCTACCTTTGCACCTGCCGTTCACAGTAGCTCACAGCTTGCGCTGAAAAGATTTGTCGACGTCGTTTTTTCAATTATCGGAATAATACTGAGCATACCGATTATTGCGGTAGTTGCAGTTCCCCTGCTTATCGAATCCCCCGGACCGCTTATTTTCAAGCAGGAAAGAGTCGGTAAAAACGGAAGAATATTCAAAATGTACAAGCTCCGTTCGATGTATAAGGACGCTGAAAAGCGCAAGGCGGAGCTTATGAAGCACAACAAAATGGACGGTCTTATGTTCAAAATGGACAACGACCCGAGAATAACGAAGGTCGGACGAATCATTCGCAAGCTAAGCATTGATGAGCTTCCGCAATTCGTCAACGTGCTCAAAGGCGATATGAGCCTTATAGGAACACGTCCCCCGACAGTCAAGGAATTTGAACAATACGAAAACCGTCACAAGCGCAGACTTTCAATGCGACCGGGTATAACGGGAATGTGGCAGGTAAGCGGACGCTCGGATATAATCGACTTTGAAGAAGTCGTAAGGCTCGACTGCGAATATATCGACAACTGGAGCACCTTGCTTGACATAAAAATCTTTTTCAAAACAATCAAGGTTGTGCTTACTCACAAAGGAGCAGAATAAATGAAAATTGCTATGATAGGTCACAAGAGGATTCCCTCCCGTGAGGGCGGAATTGAAATAGTTGTAGCTGAGCTTTCAAAAAGAATGGCAAAGCAAGGTCACGACGTTACGGCATACAACAGAAAAAGTGAACACATAGCAGGCAAGGATTTTGAACAAGGCGAAAAAATAAAGCAATGGCAGGGCGTAAAAATCAAATGGGTAAAAACACCTGACTCATCAAAGCTCAATGCCATTGTTTACAGCTTTTTTGCAACATTAAGGGCGGCTTTTTCACGCTTTGACATAATCCATTTTCACGCAGAGGGTCCTGCTTCTATGGTGATTTTGGCAAAGCTTTTCAAAAAAAGAAGCGTTGTTACTATTCACGGACTTGACTGGCAGAGAAGCAAGTGGGGCGGCTTTGCAACAAAATTTCTCAAATTCGGTGAACGAGTGGCGGCAAAATATGCCGACGAGGTTATCGTTCTTTCAAAAAACGTTCAGGACTATTTCATTAAGGTCTACGGCAGAGAAACTGTATTTATTCCAAACGGAATTTCAAAGCCCGACAATTACGAGCCTGAAATCATCAAAAACAAATACGGTCTTGACAAGGACGGCTACATTCTCTTTTTGGGCAGACTTGTTCCCGAAAAGGGCGTGCATTATCTAATCGAAGCATACAAGGGACTTAATACCGACAAAAAGTTAGTTATAGCCGGCGGTGCCAGTCACACAAAGGAATACGAAAACGAGCTTATAGCTCTTGCAAGCGGTAACGAGAAGATAGTATTTACAGGCTTTGTTCAGGGCAAGGAGCTTGACGAGCTGTATTCAAACGCATATATCTACTGCTTGCCGAGTGATTTGGAGGGTATGCCGATTAGTCTATTAGAGGCTATGAGCTACGGCAACTGCTGTCTTACCTCGGATATAGCGGAATGCAGCGAGGTTTGCGGCGAAAACGCAGTTTATTTTAATAAAGGCGATGTACAAAGCCTAAAAAATGAGCTTGAAATATTACTTAATAACACAGAAAGAGTGAGTGAGCTTAAAAGTTCTTCATCTGAGTACATACTGTCTCGCTACGATTGGGACAAGGTGTGCAACGAAACGCTCAAGCTCTACGAAAGCATAAAATAACACAATACGTAAAACGGTGATTGAATGAAAATTTTAATGGTAAACAAGTTTCTGTACCCAAACGGTGGCTCGGAAACATATATGTTCAAGCTGGGAAAGTATTTTTCGGAAAACGGACACGAGGTTGAATATTTCGGAATGGAGCATCCCGACAGATGCGTAGAAAATTCTGCGAACGCCTACACCGAAAATATGGATTTTCACACGGCATCCGCTTTAAGAAAAATAAAAATGTCGTTCAAAACCGTTTATTCAAAGGAAGCATACAACAAAATGCTTCTCGTTCTTAACAGCTTTTCTCCTGAGGTTGTACATCTCAACAACTTCAACTATCAGCTTACGCCGACGGTTATACAGGCAGTCAGAGATTGGGAAAAAAGCAGTAATAACAGAGTAAAAATAATTTACACGGCGCACGATTACCAGCTTATTTGTCCGAATCACGCTATGTTCAACAACGGCAAAATATGTGAGGCGTGCTCCGGCGGAAAATTCATAAGCTGTCTTAAAGGAAAATGTATTCACTCCTCTGCTCTTAAATCCCTGTTCGGAGCTATGGAAGCGTATTTTTGGACAAACAAAGGAATTTATGAGCAGCTTGATAAAATCATTTGTTGCAGTGAATTTATGAAAAGCAAGTTAGACGAATACCCGATTTTCAAAAACAAGACCGTAACAATGCACAACTTTATCGAAAGCACAAGCGGTGTTGAATGCGAAAAGGAAGACTACGTTCTTTATTTCGGCAGACTCAGCGAGGAAAAAGGAATCGACACCATACTCAACTGCAAGGACGTAAAATTCAAGGTTGCAGGTACGGGCGAATATGAAGAAAAAATCAAAAGTGCCGATAATATTGAATACCTCGGCTTCAAAACGGGCGACGAACTAAAGGAGCTTATATCAAAAGCAAAGCTGACGGTTTATCCGAGTGTGTGGTATGAAAACTGTCCGTTTTCGGTAATGGAAAGCATAATGTACGGCACTCCGGTTGTAGGCTCAAAAATCGGCGGAATACCCGAATTAATAGACGACGGCGAAACAGGCTTACTCTTTGAGCCGAACAACACACAGGATTTCAAAAATGCGGTACTCTCTATTCTCAATAACGACGAAACGGCAATGAGAATGAGCAAGGCGTGCTTTGATAAGAAATTCGACACTCTTGAGCAATACGCCGAAAAGCTGATGAACATTTACAAACAGTAAGGAAAAGTGGAAGCAATGGCAAAAAAACTAAACGGAACGGTAATAGTAACTTACAGATGTAACGCACGCTGTACTATGTGCAACAGATACAAGGCGCCGTCAAAGCCCGAAGAGGAGCTGACGGTTGAAGCAATAAAGAAGCTACCGCCTATGTATTTTACAAACATCACGGGCGGCGAGCCGTTTATTAGAGAGGATTTAAAGGATATCGTGCGTGAGCTTTACAAAAAGAGCGACCGCATTGTTATTTCCACAAACGGCTTTTTTACCGACAGAATAGTTGATTTGTGCAAGGAATTTCCGCAAATCGGAATCAGAATTTCAATAGAAGGTCTGGAGCAGACAAACAACGAAATAAGAGGTCTTGAAAACGGCTTTAACAGAGGGTACGAGACGCTCAAAAAGCTCGTTGATATGGGTATGAAGGACGTCGGCTTCGGTATGACGGTTCAGGACAAAAATGCTCCTGACCTTGTGCCGCTTTACAAATTATCCGACGAAATGGGTATGGAATTTGCAACCGCCTCACTTCACAATAGCTTTTACTTCGTTGAAGCGAAAAACAAGATTGAAGACAGACCGATGGTTGCAGAGAATTTTGAAGCGCTGGTTAACGAGCTTCTCGCTTCAAAAAGTCCGAAAAAGTGGTTTAGGGCATATTTCAACCACGGACTGATAAACTACATTTATTCGCAAAAAAGACTGCTTCCCTGCGATATGAGCTTCGACACGTTCTTTATTGACCCATACGGCGACGTAATGCCGTGCAACGGTACGAAGGACAAGGAGGTTATGGGCAACATCAACACTCAAAGCTGGGACGAGCTTTGGAACAGCGAGCAGGCAGAAAATGTCAGAGCAAAGGTAAGATGCTGCGACAGAAACTGCTGGATGATAGGCTCGGTGTCCCCTGCTATGCACAAATATATTTGGGTTCCGGCAATATGGGTACTAAAGCACAAGCTTAAGTTCTGGACAAAAAACAAGTATTCTATGTACGAAAACAAGATAGTTCGCGATTACCGCGACGGCAAGGTGACAAAGCAGGAGCTTGACGAGCTTTCAACCTGCGATATGAATGCGGTAATAAACAACGGTTTATCCGACGCTTCACTCGAACAGCTTAAAGACAGAACAGGTGAGGAAATCGTTGATGCAGATATCGAAAAACAGATAGGCTTATCAGGAAAACAAGTATGAAAAACATTATTTTAGCCGACTGTGCAAAAAATGAAATAACCTCGTTTGCCGACGGTTTAAGCAAAGAGACCAACAAGAATTGGGAAATTGTATCCTCTGTCAGCAATTGGGGGCAAGCCTCAAAAATTCAAAATCTTAAAAGATATGCAATATACTTCGCCGCACCGTTCAAGGCTTTCTGCAAGCGCAAGCAATATGCCTCCATCGTCGGCTGGCAACAATTTTATGCGCTGATTTTCTGCTTTTATTGCAGACTTTTCAAAGTTAAAAAGACAAATCGGGTTGTTGCGCTCAATTTTACATATAAGTCAAAGAAGAGTTTTATCGGCAAAATATACAAACGCTTTATGCAGTATATGGTAAACAGTGATTATATTGATTATATTCACGTTCTGTCTCACAATTATGCAAAGAAATGTGTTGAAGAATTAGGAATTGATGAAAAAAAGATTTTGGTTTTTCCGTTCGGCACCAACGACCAGTATGAATCATTCAAGAAAATAAAGAAAACCGAAAATGAATTTGTCCTCGCAATAGGCAGATCAAACAGAGATTACGAATGGCTTATCGACGAATGGAGAAACGTTGATTATCCGCTTTATATAATCTGCGACACCTTCAAGGCACCGAACAATCTCCCAAATAATATCAAAATTTTTAACAACATTACCGGCAATGCTCAATACAAATACATTGCAAGCTGCAAATATCTCGTTCTTCCTATTAAGGACGAGAGTATTTGCTCGGGTGATACCGTATTGCTGACTGCTATGTCAAACAAAAAAACAGTAATAGTAAACGGTCCGAGCACTCTTACGGAAATGTATGTCAAAGACGGCGAAAACGCAATAATCGTTTCCAAGAAAAAAGGCGAGCTTGCCGAAAAAATGAATTACTTACTAAAAAACAACATAGAAATCGGCGAAAGCGCAAGAAAATCATATCTTGAAAATTATTCAAGAGGCGCAATGGGAAGGAATATCGGCAAAGCATTATCAAAGCAAGAACAAGAGAAAAAAATGAAAGTATTAATTGTAAATCCGATAATGTATACTAATGAAACAAGTTGTATCAAAAAGGTTAATTCTATTAAAGATACAATGATTTATGATTTATGCCTTGCGTTTTTTGAAAAAGGTATTGATATTACTCTTGCAACGGGAGATTTATACAAGCCGACGCAGGAGGAAAGCTATCCGTTTGAAATAAAATGGATGAAAATAAAGCTTACAAAGCTGTTTCCGCCGCACACTCTCCCCTACTGTCCCGAAATAAAAAAGATTGCAAAAAACGGCAACTACGACCTTATCATAACGAGCGAGGTATTTTCGCTTAATTCTCTTTTGTTATCACTTCATTCCAAGAAAAATCTTATCGTGTGGCACGAGCTTGCAAAGCACAATAAGATTTTCAGAGGCTACGCTTCAAGATTTTGGTACGGAGTAGTCGCAAAGCTGTTTTTCAAAAACACGCTTATTGTTGCAAGAAGCCTTGAAGCAAAGGAATTTATCTCGCAATACTGCAATAACGTATGCAACGATATCATAGACCACGGCGTCAATCTGGAGAAATTCCTGCCGAGTAGTGAAAAAGAAGACATATTTGCAATCAGCTCGCAGTTAATAGAAAGAAAGCACATTGAAAAAACAATCAACGCATTTTCAAAATATATTGAAAAGTATAATGCAAATGAAAACCTCGTCATTATGGGCGACGGAGACAAAAGAATCGAATTGGAGAAACAGGTTGAGCGCCTCGGTATTCAGCAAAGAGTAAAATTTACCGGAAATCTCGCTCACGATGAGCTTATCGGCATTTTATCAAAGGCAAAGGCAATGCTGATTTATACCGAAAAGGACAACAATATGATTTCCATAACGGAATCAATTGCCGTTGCTACTCCGATTATAACAACCTGTGTGCCGTATAACGCAAGGGATATAAAGGCGCACAAGCTCGGAATTGCAAAGGATTGCTGGGATGAAAACGACATTAAGAAAATTGTTGAAAACAACGAAGAATATGTCAACGCCTGTCTTCAATTCAGAGAGAATATTTCAACATTGAACAAGGTTGAGTCATTCTGCGAGGTTTACGAAAAAAACATTAAGTAATCCCCTATTCACTGTGTTTGGAGGAAAAATGAACATATTACTATCATCATACAGCGTAAATCCATACAAAGGATCTGAAGACGCAGTGGGCTGGAGCTGGACGGTAATGCTCAGCAGAAGGCTTCCCGACAGCACAATATATCTGCTTACAAAAAAGTTCAACGAAGAAGATACAAAAAAAGGTATTGAGCAATACGACTTGAAAAACGTAAGGCTTATCATTGTCGATGTTCCCGACTGTCTTAATTGGTTTAGGGAAAAGCACTCGGCGTTTCACCATATGTACTACATTTTATGGCAGAAATATGCGTATAAGTGGGCAAAGAACTGCGGCATAAAGTTCGACATAGTGCATCATATCACAATGGGAAATTACAGAATAACCGGTTCTATGGGTAAGCTGGACGCTTACTCGATTTTCGGTCCCGTAGGCGGCGGACAGACCACACCTGCGGCATTAAGAGGCTACTACAAAAGTCAAAGGCTTTACGAGCAATACAGAGATTTGGTAAACAAAATTTTTGAAAAGCTCCCCTCCTACAAAAAAAGCATTAACAGATTCGACAAGGTTTACACCGTAAACGAAGAAACAAAACAAGCAATAGAAAAAGCGTCCGGCAGAAAATGCGAAAAGCTTGCCGAAATATCAATTTCCGAAGAATTAAAGGATATTCCCGCAAGAGACAGGAACAATGAAGCAACGCAAATAATATATGCAGGCAGATTCATTGAATTAAAGGGCTTGATGTTTCTTATCGACGTAATAAAGGAAATCAAAACCGACAAGCCCTATCACTTTACATTTTACGGCTCCGGTGAGCTTGAAAATGAAATGAAAGCAAAAATCAAGGAATATTCATTAGAAGATAAGGTTACGTTAGGCGGACTTGTGGACCATACCGAAATATCAAAAATCTACGAAAACGCCGACATATTTGTTCACCCGACCTTTAGAGACAGCGGCGGAGCTGTTTTCGTTGAGGCGATGGCGTACAGGCTTCCGATTATTGCACTAAATCAAAGCCTTTCAAGGGAATTAAATGACAACAAATGCGGTCTGTTCGTCAACACCGAACAGAGCAAGAACGAAATTATTAAAGAATTTGCCGACAAAATTACTTTGCTTATAGAAAATCGTGATTTAAGACAGAGTCTTGGTGAAAACGGTTTCAATTATGCCAACAGCAAATTTTCACTTGATTACAAATTTGATACGATATACAAGAATATATTGCAGAATTTGTAACAATAAAAATACACAAAGGACAAAAGGCTACTATGCTTAAAACAAAAATTAAACTTGACATACATCCTATGCAGTTATGCTTTGCAATTGTACTGATGATGCTTCCCATGACAATCATATTTCAAAAGTACACAGGTATTAACGCTTTTGACTATCTTGACGAATTGTGGAGCATATTCTGCGTTGTTTATGTATTCATAACGCTCATAAGACGCAACATAAAACGAAACGACGTAATATTTATTGTTTTGGTTTTAATATGCGCCTTTTTCGGCGTTATGGGCAATATCATATACAACGTAATAGACGATTGGTTTTCAATAGCGGTTGATATGCTATGCCTTTTCAAAGTATTCTTTCCGTTTATTGTTATGAAATACATAGGTCAAAAGGACAAGGACTTGTACATCGCGAGATATATGCTTCCCTTTGCCAAGATACTTATAATTATAAGTACGATTTTCGGCTTTCTTACACAGCTTGGATATACTGATATGTATTTAGGCGACGACAGATACGGAATGAAGCCGTATTATTTCATTTTTGACAGCGAGCCGAGATTCGGATACATCATTGCTTGTTGTATGCTTGTGGTTCTTTTAATTGAAAAAAACAGGACAAAAGAAAACATCTACACTTTGCTCGGAATCATAAACTTAGTTTTCACAACAAAGGGTGCTGTATACGTAATAATTGTTTGCTATATAGGATTTTTAATTCTATGGAGAAAGACAAACAAAATGACTCTTGTTCAAGCTGCTCCACTCGGTGTGGCAGGTGCCGTTGTGTCTATGTTCCAAATACGAACATATCTCAGCAACGCTGAAACGCCGAGAATGTTGTTTTTGAAGTACGGCTTTGTAACGGCTAATAATTATTTTCCGCTTGGCTCCGGCTTTGCAACATACGGCTCGGATATGGCGGGACGACTTTACTCTCCGCTTTATTACAGATACGGCTTTCACAAAATTTACGGTCTCAATCCGCGGCAGAGATTTTTCATCACCGACTGCTACTATGCGATGATATTCGGACAATTCGGATACATCGGCGCAGCAATATTCATCATATTAATGGTAATTATGTTTTTACAAATTAACAGCATCAACGTTCCGAAAAAAGCAAAAGCGTTTACTCTTGCAATGTTTATCGGACTGATTATAAGCGGCTTGGGTTCGGCTCTGATAAAAATGAACATAGGCGTTTTGGCTATGTCGATGATTGGCTTAATGTGCGGCTATTCGCAGCACAATTACGAAAAGGAATACACCGGCTCAACGCTTAACATTCATATTTAGTAGGGTACAGATATGCTTTATATGTTTAAGGATATAATAAAAACCACCCTGCTCAGCGTTCCGTACGGGCTTACTGTTGCCGTAATAATAACGCTATGCCTGAACAAAATATTTGGAAACACCTTCAAGAGTTATACCGAACTGCTCAACAAAAAGCGGTTTAGAATGATTTTGTACACAATAACATATATCTTTATGCTGCTGTACAGAACAGTGCTTTGCAGAACGAGCGACTATAAGCCTCTTGAAAACGTATGGGGCGGCTGGGGAATAGAGGTTTTTGAATACACAGGTATAAACTACGGCTCGCTGATAGGAAACATATTAATGTTTGTACCTTTAACAGTGATTATTCTGTGTACATTCCCCGATATTTTTTCTTCAATTAAAGATGTTTTTATTAAATGCACGGCATTTTCATTTTGCCTTTCTCTAATAATTGAGCTTTTACAGCTGATATTTCACAAGGGTACGTTTCAGATATCCGACATCGTTTACAACACTCTTGGCGGAGCTTTAGGCGCAGGACTGTTCGTACTTTATCAAACAAAAATCAAAGGACGCAGAAAATGAGCGACAGAACGAGAACAGAAAATTCAATACTCAATACAACGCTCTCAACCGGCATTTACATTGTCAATACGATAATTGCGTTCATATCGAGAATGATATTCGTAAGAGTATTATCCGACTCGTATTTAGGGCTTAACAGTCTGTTTTCAAACATTTTCAGCGTACTTTCAATAGTTGAACTCGGCGTTGGAAATTCGATAATTTACTACCTTTACAAGCCTGTTCACGAAAAAGATGAGCGTGAAATTGCCGCAGTTATGCGCCTTGCCAAGAAAATCTACATAGGTCTGGGAGCGTTTGTTGCGGTTGGCGGACTGATAGTTGCTGTATTTTTAGGAAAAATCGCAGGCGACACAGGCGACATCAGCGAGAACATCTACATTATGTACATCATCTATCTTGCAGGTGTTGTCAGCGGATATTTTTTCAGCTACAAAACGCTCATTCTCACGGCGCACCAAAAGGTTTACGCCGTAACGGGGCTGAATTATCTTGTAATAGCAATTCAAAATGTTGTACAGATAATTCTTTTGCTGGCGTTCAAATCATATTTTCTTTACATCATTGTAATCGTCGGCGGTACTATTGTTTATAATCTTTTGATAAATATTATTGCAAACAAAAAGTACCCCTACTTAAAGCTCTACAAAAACGAAAAGCCACAGGGCTTCAGCACAAAGGAGCTTCTAAAAAGCTTCAAGGGCTTGATTGTTTACAAATTCAGCGATATTTGCGTAAATAACACCGACTCAATTATGATTAGCGTTTTTCGAGGGCTCAGTCAAACGGGTAAGGCGACGAACTATTCCCTGTTTGTAACGACGCTAAACGCATTGATAGGTCAGGTGCTCAAATCAATTACGCCGAGCATCGGAGATATGAACGTTGAAAAAAGCAAGGAAGAACAGTTCTCATTTTTCAATTCCATATATCTTTTGAACTTCTGGGTTTACAGCTGGGCGGCAATAGGACTTGCATTTGTATCGTCGGACGCGGTGTCACTTTTGTACGGCAGTCAATATGTTATGGACATAAGAATACCGGTCGTTCTTGCGCTTAGCTTTTTCATTGCAGGGCTTCAAAATCCGATTGTAATATACAAGGAAACGAGGGGCATTTTTTCAAAGGGGCAATACGTTTTGCTATTCACGGCGGCGCTTAACATCATAGGCGATATCGTGCTGGGAAAATATTTCGGAATACTCGGAATTTTCGCCGCAACGATTATCGCAAGATTGCTCACCGTCAGCTGGTACGAGCCGTATATAATTTTCAAAAATGCATTCGGCAAAAAGCCCTTTGGGTATTATCTAAAATACATTTCGTCACTGCTTATGCTCTTTATTGAGGGTGCGGTATGCTATTTTATCTGCTCGAAAATCAATTTTTCGCCGATAATAAACATCATATTAAAGGTGATAATCTGTACGCTTATTCCAAATTTGTGCATACTCTTTTTCAAAAACAAGCCTGAATTTGCACAAATCGAAAATGTTTTCAAAAGAATGTTATCAATAGTTAAAAGAAAATGAGGTCAGTATTCAATTCAATACCGACCTCATTATTATTTTGGTTTTTTACACTCCGAAGAAATCCTCGGCGTTTTTCAGGGTGTTATTCTTTCGTTGCATGAGCAATACCTTTTTATCGGAGGTGCCGGAAACGGCAATGGTTTTGTTCTTCGTATCGACAACATACGACTCTTTATGATTATTGCCGAAGTCAACGCTCAATTTTTCTTCTTCAAGGGTATAGGTGGATTCTTCGGTTTCGACCTCCCAATTCATTTCGCCGGATTTAGAATACTTCGTAATGACGCAAGAGCCGTCCTTATTAAACTTAAGAGAATAAATCGTAAACTTATCCTGCGACTGTTCGGGTCGGGTATACCAATATCCGTCATATACGAAGTCAAGCGGGTCTGAGGAAGCAGTTGTGCTGTTCACATTAGGAGAGTCAAGCATACTGTAATCAAAAATGACTTTAGTAACATCAAGATTTGTTGAGCCGGTTATATTCACCGTCTCGTAATATGTGTACCAATTTTCGTCACCGACAAAGCTGAACGTCATTTGAAAGGTATAGGTATAATTCCCCTGCTCCTCCAAATTAAGCTCGTCCAAATCGAAGAATATTGCACGAAAGCCCTCGTCAACGCTCTTTGTATACTGATAGTCTGACAATACAGGCTTTGATATTTTTATAGTATTCTCGTCAATCTTGCCCTCGTACAAATTCACGCCGTGAATATACTCTAAATGCGAGGAATCGTCGATAAAGGCATAGATTATATGCTCGTCATCATTAATAATTCCCTGTCCTGTTGTAAAGCTCATTTCAGGCTGTGGAATTTTAAGATTTTGAACATAAAAAAACGCAAACGACGCTATTGCAAAAATCAAAATTATTGCAATCGAAGCAATAATAAATCTTTTCTTTTTATTTACCGGTGCATAGTCGTATTTCGCAGAATCGTATTTTATATTACCGAGGCTTACACCCTCGTCCTCAACAACGACGGCTCCGCATACAGGACATACGCCTCTGGAATTTTCAATATTCGCTCCACAGTTTTTACACTTCATTTTTTCACCTAAATAATTGTTATAATATATAAATTAACTATATATTTTTTAGCACTAAAAGTCAACACAAGTTGAGAAAATAATACAAAAAACTATTGACAGGCTTAACGATAATATTATAAAATTTTAGCAGAAAGCAAAGCCGAAAGGAAAAGAAAATGACAGAATTTTTACACAACAACCTTGCAAATATTATTATTTCGATAATTCTAATTGTGGCAGTTGTTATTGCGATAATAAAAATAAAAAAGAACAAGGGTTCCTGCGGCTGTAACGGAAATTGCGGCTGCTGCGACAATGCGTGCTCAAATAAGAATAATAAGGCAACGCCCACAAAAAAAGAATGAAAGCAGCCGTGTACCGAAAAGCAGTACACGGCTGAAATTATTTTGTATGCTCGTCAAGAGTGAGATAGTAGGATTTCAGAAAGTTATCGGCGAAGAAGCGAACCTCGGGCATTTCGATTTCGGCAATCTTTTTTTCCTGTGAAGAAAGTGCAATGTCAAATTCCCTATTGCCCATTCTGCTTTCTTCGATACATTTTATCAAGGCGCTGATTTTATCTGCCGCCTTAACAAGCTTCCAAAGGTCTTCATCACCCTGCCTGTGATTGAGCACGCTGTCGTAATCTTCTTTGTATTCATCAGGCAACATATCCAAAAGCCGCTTTGCCGCAACCGCCTCGATATTCTTATAAACGCTTTTAATATCGTCATTATAATATTTGACGGGCGTTGGCATATCTCCCGTTATAACCTCGGTTGTGTCGTGATAGAGAGCAAGCACGGCGGCTCTGTCGGCGTCATATTTTTTTCCAAATTCCTTATTACCGATAAGCGCAAGTGCGTGAGCAATAACGGCAACGCTGTGGCTGTGCTCGGCAATATTCTCCTTGCGTGTATTCGACATCAGCGCCCAACGGTCAATATATTTCATTCTGTTGACCATTGCGAAAAAGTTATAGTTTTCACTCATTCTTATCACTCGCCTTTAAGTCAATACCAAGCTCATCAAGCTGAACATCGTCGATATATGACGGCGCTCCACTCATAAGCTCGCTTGCATTTTGTACCTTCGGGAATGCAACAACATCACGAAGTGAATCGGCTTTGCAAATAAGCATTGCAAGTCTGTCAAGACCTATACCCATACCGCCGTGAGGAGGTGCGGCATAATGATATGCATCAACGAGAAAGCCGAATTTTGCATCAATTTCCTCCTGCTCCATTCCTAAAAGCTCAAACATCTTTGTTTGAAGCTCAACATCTGTAATTCTCATTGAGCCCGACGAAAGCTCCGTACCGTTTAGAACAAGGTCAAACGCCTGTGCCTTAACCTTTGATTTATCGGTATCGAGATACTGAATACTCTCCTCCATAGGCATGGTAAAAGGATGATGAGCTGCAACCCATTCTCCTGTTTCCTCATCCTGCTCAAAGAAAGGCATTTCGGTAATCCAAAGGTAATTCCATTTGTCCTGCGGGATTATGTCAAGCTCCTTTGCAACAATAAGACGAAGCGCACCCATAATCGTAAGCGCCTTGCGAGTCTTGTCAGAAACGATGAAAACAACGTCACCCTGATGAACATCAAGCTGTGACAAAAGCGCTTCAAGCTCGCCGTCCTTTAAGAATTTAGCAAACGAGCAGTTAGGAGCTTCGTCAGCCCAGCGGATATACGCAAGTCCCTTTGCGCCTATTCCCTTTGCGTGCTCTGTGAGCTTATCAATCTTCTTTCTTGTATAAATCGAAGCACAGTCCCTTGCAACTATAGCCTTAACCGAGCCGCCGTCTTCAACAGTATTCTTAAACACGGCAAAATCGGTTTTGCCTGCCCATTCGTTCAAATCCTGAATAAGCATACCGAAGCGAGTGTCGGGCTTGTCCGAGCCGTAGCTGTTCATAGCCTCGGCAAACGTCATTCTCGGTAATGGAGACTGAATTTCAACGTCTATGGTTTCTTTCATCAATCGCGAAATAAAGCCCTCTGCCATATCCATAATATCGTCGCAATCAACAAAGCTCATTTCAAGGTCGATTTGAGTAAATTCAGGCTGTCTGTCAGCTCTCAAATCCTCGTCTCTAAAGCATCTTGCAAGCTGAATATATCGGTCAAAGCCTGCAATCATAGTAAGCTGCTTATAAATCTGCGGCGACTGCGGCAGAGCATAAAACTTGCCGTTATGGATTCGAGACGGAACAACATAGTCCCTTGCACCCTCCGGGGTTGACTTTATCATCATCGGGGTTTCAATCTCGATAAAATCGTTATCATAAAAATACTCTCTTGCAATACGCGCAATCTTATGGCGCATAAGAATATTCTTTGTCAGCTTTTCGTTACGAAGATTTAGGTATCTGTATTTAAGCGTTGTTTCGTCGCCGACCTTTTCGCTCTTTTCGATTTCAAAGGGCGGAGTTTTTGCCTTTGATACAATTCTAAAATCGTTTACAATAACTTCAATCTCGCCTGTCGGAATATCCTTATTTACGCTTTCACGCTTTGCAACAACGCCTGTTGCGGCAACGACATATTCACTTCTTACGCTCTGCGCACGGGCAAAGATTTCCCTGTCGGTTTTGTCGTTAAACGAAAGCTGAATAATACCTGTTCTGTCACGCAGGTCAATGAATATAAGGTTTCCGAGGTCACGCTGACGCTGTACCCAACCGAAAACGGTTATTTCCTGTCCGATATTTTCGGTATTAAAATTTGCGCAATAATCTGTTCTTTTCATTCCTTTAAGTGAATCAGTCATTTACATTTCCTCCCGAAAACAGAGAATTAAAGTCAAAGGCTTCGCCGTTAATCTCCAAATCCTTAAGCTGACTTTCCATACTAATGCTGTAATAAGCGTTGACAAAGGTTGTAAGACTTACTTCGGTCGACTCGCCTGTTTGCATATCCTTGAGTTTTGCGATGTCGGAGTTAACCTCGTCCTCACCGATAACGACAAGATATTTTGCACAAACCTTATCGGCATATTTCATTTGCGCACGAAGCGACCTACCGTTAAGGTCATACACGACGGCAAATCCCTCGTCACGCATATCCTTTGCAATTTCAACAGCTTTAAGCTCCGCTTTTTCACCCATAGCGGCAATGAACAAATCGGGCTTATTAGGTTCGGGAAAAGCACATCCCTGCGCTTCCATAACAAGCTGTATTCTCTCAAGCCCCATACCGAAGCCGAGTGACGGGGTATGCTGACCGCCGAGTTCTTCAATCAAGCCGTCATATCTTCCGCCGCCGCAAACCGTTCCCTGTGAGCCGATTTCATCGGACACAAATTCGAATACGGTTTTTGTATAGTAATCAAGACCTCGAACAATTTGAGGGTTAACGATATATTCGATATTCATAGCATCAAGATAACTCTTTACCTTTTCAAAATGCTCCTTACACTCGTCGCAAAGGTAATCAAGAACAACAGGTGCGTTCTTTGAAATTTCCTTGCATACAGGACTTTTGCAGTCGAGAATACGCATAGGATTGCGTTCAAGTCTTTCGTTACAGGTGTCGCAAAGCTCATCTGTATGTGCCTTAAAGTATTCCCTAAGTGCGTTGTGATAGTCGGCGCGGCACTTCGGACAGCCTATTGAATTAAGCTCTAAATGAAGCTTTTTTACTCCCAGCTCATCAAACACCTGCTTTGCAAGGCTTATCATTTCCGCATCGGCAAGCGGCGAGGTTGCACCGAAGCACTCAATTCCGAATTGATGAAATTCACGAAGTCTGCCTGCCTGCGGCTTTTCGTATCTGTAGCAGGAGGTAAGATAGCATATTTTCTGCGGCAACGCCTCATTTGAAAGACCGTTTTCCAAAAACGCTCTTGCCGCACCGGCAGTACCCTCGGGACGAAGCGTTATCGAACGGCCGCCTTTATCGTCGAAGGTATACATCTCCTTTTGAACAACGTCGGTTGTGTCGCCTACTCCACGCTGAAAAAGCTCGGTATGCTCAAAAACCGGAGTACGCATTTCCTTATATCCGAAATTTTCTGCAACGCTCAGGCACGTTGCTTCAATATATTGATTTTTGTATGACTCTGAGGGAAGCACGTCCTTTGTTCCCTTTATTGCCTTGGTTAATAACGCCATATTTTCTCCCTTTCGTATTCAAGCATTAAGGTGAGAGCAAGCTCTCACCTCGAATTTACTTTTTGCTATTATATCTTGGATTTACAATTTCTCTCCACTCAAAATCGCCTCGTTCAACTCCGCGAATCAACGCTTCCGCAGTTGCAATATTGGTTGCAAACGGAATATTGTGGACGTCGCAAAGGCGAAGCAAATCATTATCGTTAGGCTCGTGCGGCTTTGCGGTAAGAGGATCTCTGAAGAAGATAAGCAGGTCAATTTCGTTGCAGGCAATACGACTTGCAATTTGCTGACCGCCGCCCTGCGAGCCGCTTAAAAAGCAATTTATATCAAGACCTGTTGCTTCCTTAACAAGCTTACCTGTTGTACCAGTTGCACAAACATCGTGTCGACTGATAATTCCGCAATAAGCAATGCAAAACTGTACCAAAAGCTCTTTTTTCGCATCATGCGCTATAAGTGCAATATTCATAACATCCTCCTTGATTTTTTCTGTTTTTAATTTTTAACAATATTGTTAATATGATATCATAATTTGTCAATTTTAACAAGTATTTTTTACGGTAAAAATTGTATATTAATAAAAGATTAGAAAAATTTAAGAATTTTACAAAAGGAGAGTTGCGTCAGTCTGCGCTTTTTCCTCCTGATTATTCTGATTATAGTAATAATCAATAACTGCCGCCGTGATTTCGGCAGTTGATGTACCGCTACCAGCCGTGGTTATTGCAGAGGCAACGCTGATTTCGGGATTATCATAAGGTGCAAAGGAAATGATAAAGCCGTTATTCTGCTTAACGCCGTTTACGATAACCTGTGACGTACCTGTTTTTGATGCAACGGGAGTTGTAATTCTTGTGAGCGGATTGAAGTCGCTGTCAAAAAGTTTGATACCGACTCTTCTCATACCGCCCTGAACAATCTCTAAGGTCTTTGCACTAACGCCTGTTTCTTCAAGCACCTCAATATCCGAGTCGATGACCTCACCTGTCGACTTTGTTATTTTTGATTTAACAAAGTGCACCTTGTATCTCGTTCCGCCATTGGCAACTGCGGCGCAGTAATTTGCAAGCTGTAAGGGAGTGAGCAAATTTTCGGACTGACCGATTGCCGCCTGAACGGTATCACCCGGGTTCCATGTCATATCGAATTTCTTTCTGTATTCGGGTCCCGCCATAATACCCGTTGCTTCGGGAATTTCAACGCCTGTCTTTTGTCCCAAGCCGAACATCTTGCCGTACTTATTCATAATGTCAATGCCCATAAGCTCGGCGCAGTTATAGTAAAACACGTTGCAGGATTTTTCAAGCGCACCCTGAACGTCAAGGCTTCCGTGAGCGTCAAGACAGCCGAAAGTCATTTCGCCGACGGAATAAACGTTGTGACAGGTAAATCTTGTGCTTGCCGTTATCTTGCCCTCCTCCAATGCGGCAACCGACATAAGCGGCTTAAAGGCCGAGCCCGGCGCATATGCGGTCATTGCAAAGCGGTTGATAAGCGGCTTTTTGCTGTTTTTCGTAAGCGCAGTATAATTGTCATAGTATTCAAGCAAGTCGTAGGTTGGATAGTTTGCCGCAGCAAGCACCTCACCGGAATGGATATCCTCAACAACAACGCTTCCCGTTGCCGCCGAAGAGGTCTTAATGCAAATATCGGACAGCTTTTGCTCTGCGATTTTTTGCATATCCTTATCAATAGTAAGAACTATTGTATCGCCCTGAACAGGCTCCTTTGTTATTTCCTCGCTGACATTACCCTGCGCGTCAATGGTTACGGTTTTCTCACCGGCAGTTCCTCGAAGCTCGGACTCGCAAGCCGCTTCAATTCCTGACTCTCCGATTTGGTCATTAATTCCGTAGCCGCTGTCCTTAAGTCTCTTATATTCGTCGGCATTAATCTTGCGCACCGTTCCGATAATATGAGAAGCAAGCGACGAGTCGGTATATGACCTATATGCAACAACCTGAACATCCGCACCGAGGTAATACTCATCGTTTTCCTTAATCTCGGCAACAGTTTTGTCGGATACGTCGTCGGCAATGGTAACAGGATTTGAAACGGAGAAAAGAAGCCTTGTAAGTTCATATCGTATACTTCCGATTTCAAGTGCGGTAGCAGCATCAAAATCCTCAAGACCGTATTTTTCAACCATTGCGTCAAAGCAGTTTTGGGCAGTCGCATAATCCTGCAAATTGAGCATATCCTTGCTTTTGAGCGTTTTTATCGACTGTTCGTATTTTTCATCGTCACTCTCGTCGTAAAAAGCAATACTTCCCGACGAGGTCAGCTTCAGCGGAAGATTGTGAACATACTCCTCGCCGTTTTTGTTAAACAAAGCAATGAGGTTTTGAATAATAGCGTTTCGCTCCTCGTTTTCGGAGGCGGGTGGAAAATATGCGGCGTTTAGGACAATGCTGTTTCCCTTTCTGTTCGTAACAAGTGTGTTGCCGTTTCTGTCGACAATATCGCCCCTTGCCGCTTCAATAGGTACTGTATATGTTTTTACGGCGCTGCTTTGAGCGAGGTAATATTCGTTATTCTTTATTTGAATACCGAACAAATCGTATGCAAAACCAAGCATTACGGCAATAACGAGAATAATCGCAACAGTCGTTCTTACACTTTTATATCTTTCGCCCATAGCAAGCTCCTTTCTTTAGATTCAATATAAGATTACTGCTTATTCAGCTTTCGCTTCAGCGGCACAAAAAGCAGATTCATTAAAAACGATACCGCCGAGGTATAAACAAATGACGGTAAATAAAAGCTCCAAAGTGTTGAAATTGCGCCGTCGCCGCCCTTTGAGACAACAAAAACGAGCCAATAAATTACGCAGTACAAAAAAGCCGTTAAAGCACTTGCACAAACTCCGAGCCAAAATGTTGCACGAAGCAAATGAGTAATCAGTACGCTGAGTATATAACACGCCGTCATAATGAACAGAGCATTAAAGCCAAGCGAGCCTGTTGCAACGCAGTCCCACAAAACTCCGCCGAAAAGTCCGATTAGCGCAGACGCTTTTTCATCCTCTCCGACACCGAGCAGTACACACGCAGGAATAATCAAAAAGCATCTTGCGCCGAATATTTCCGGCATAAGCCCTCTGACATTTTGAACAAGAGCCAAAGCAACGATTACAGCGGTATAAACACAATATTTAATTGTCTTTTCCTTTTTTGTCAGCTGCATAGTTCAACCCTTTTTATCAGTAAATTAAAAATCCGTAAGCACAAAGCAGGTATTGATTTCATTAGGGTCAACACCCGGAGAGATAACGGCATACGAGGAAATATCGGTTGCTTCGCCCTCGATTTCGTCAACAGTTCCGATAATAAGTCCTTTCGGTATATTTTCACCGAGACCTGCCGTACAGATTATTGACTCATATGCAATCTTCGTTGCAGAATCAAGATTTGCCATTTTGCATTTATTTTCCTTTGCGAGGCTTGCATTCGAAGTAACATAGGATATTTCACCGGAAATAAGCTCATAAGCCGAAACATTAAAATCTGCGCTCAAAAGAGTTTTCACAACGCTGTATGTAGGATAAACCTTTTCAATAACGCCGACAAGATACTTTCCGTATAGCACGGCGTCACCCTGCTCAACTCCGTTAACAGAGCCCTTTGAAATAGTGAAGGACTTATAAACATCTGCACTGTCTCTTGCAATAACAGAGGCTTCGACAAATTCGTAATTTTCATTTTCCTCACGAAGACCCAAAAATTCCTTGTACAATTCGTTTTGCTTTTTCAGGTTTTCGTAGTCAACAAGCTGTGCCTCAAGCTCGCCGACCTGTCCCTGAAGTTTTTGAATTTCCTGAACATAAGCCTCGTCGCCCTTAACATTTCCCGCAATTTTGTCGATACCGTTTGCAATTTTCTGGGAAACATAGTGGCAGGGCGCAAACACAGTACCGATAATTCCGGACTGCACCGTTTTGCCGCTTGAATTAGCGGCGCTGATAAGCGCACCGGTGAGCAGCAAAGCCGCAATTATACAAACCATTTTGAACGGTCTGCTCTTAAAAATACTTTTCATAATCCAATCACAGTCTTATTATTTATTTGCTCGTCTGAGTTTAATCGACGTTCCGACAGCTACGCAGTCAACCGCATTATCGGGAACGATAACAGGAAGTCCTATTTCCTGCTCAAGAAGCTCACGCAAGCCTCGAAGCTGACTTGCGCCGCCGGTGAGATATACGCCCCTGTCGATAATATCGGCAGAAAGCTCCGGCAGGGTAACCTCCAAGGTTTCTCTGACAGCGGCGATAATCTGGGAAACAGGCTCCGCAAGCACCGCACGGATATCGGCAGATGTAACCTCAACGCTTGCAGGAAGACCGTCAACAAGATTTCTTCCTCGAACCTCCATAGCCGCCTCACCGTCGTACTCCATAGCCGAGCCGATTTTCAGCTTAATATCCTCGGCAGTACGCTCGCCGATAAGCAGATTATGGGATTTGCGAAGATATGAAGCAATAGCGTCGTCCATCGTTTCACCGCCGACCTTTATACTCTTACAGCAGGCAATTCCGCCAAGCGACAAAACAGCAACGTCACTTGTACCGCCGCCGATGTCGATAATCATTGAGCCTGTCGGCTCATAAACAGGAAGTCCTGCGCCCAAAGCCGCCGCCATAGAGGTTTCGATAAGCTCAACCTCCTGTGCGCCCGCCGAACGAACTGCGTCCTCAACGGCTCTGCGCTCAACCTCGGTTACATCGGACGGAACACAAATAACAACTCTCGTCTTTGTAAAAATATTTCTGCCCGACGAACGGTACATAAAGTCGTGAAGCATATCCGCAGTCATATCGAAATCGGCAATAACGCCGTCCTTCATCGGACGTACGGCAACTATTGAGCCGGGCGTCTTGCCAATCATTTGCTTTGCTTCCTTACCGGTTGCCAAAACACGCTTCGTTCTTACGTCAACCGCAACAACAGACGGCTCGTTGATAACAATATGACCTCGTCTGTCAGCTACCTTTGTATTTGAGGTACCCAAGTCGATACCTATATCTCTTGAAAAAAGCATAGTCTTCTCTCGCTTTCACATAAATTCCTATATCTAAATTATTATATATTATATAGCCGATAATCTCAACAGTAAATTTAATTAATTTGAAAATTAATAATTTCGTAAAATATAATCGCAATATGTAAAAGCAGATACACACAAAAATGTATCTGCCCAATTTTTCATAATTGAGTTGTAAATTCATAACCCTGCTGTCTAATGTCGTCAATTACCTTTGGAAGAATGTCTGCGTTCGTTTGACTGACTGCGTGAAGCAAAAGAATTTCACCCGGATGAGTGCTTTCGCAAATAGTTGTAAACGCCTTTGTTTCGTCGACTTGATTTTGAGTATCCCAGTCGGCATAGGCAAATGACCAGAAGACCGATTTATATCCAAGCTCATTGACTATTCCCAGCGCCTGTTCGCTAAATTCTCCTTTTGGAAATCTGAACAAAGTCATTGAATAATCGTATTCCTTTTGAATATAATCGTGAAGAAACATTACCTCTTCCCTTGCAACCTCCTCGCTCACCTCGTCCATTGTATAGTGGCGGTAGGTATGATTTCCGACAGTATGTCCCTCGTCAATCATTCTGCGTATCAAATCCGGATTATCCTTTGCAAAATCGTATGTCACAAAGAAAATTGCGCTGACCTGCTTTTCCTTCAGCACGTCCAAAATCTGCGGAGTAAAGCCGTTTTCATAACCCTCGTCAAAGGTTAAGCAAACACTTTTTTCGTTATCCAAAAGCCAGCTTGCGTTAAAGGAGGAAAACTGTCTTTGGAGTAAAACAGGGTCATTCGGCTGTTGGTGGTCGGTAATATTCCCCGGTCCCCAAATTACCTTTTCGGTGCTCAAATCGTTTATACCGGCAACGGCTTTTGCAGTAGGCGCCGAGGTTTGAGTGCTGTTTGTTGTGCTTTCGGCAGTTGTTGAAGTTGTGCCTGAATTATTATTGTTGTTATTCGCCGCACATCCGCACAGAAGCGAAGCGGCAATTATCGGTATTAAAAATTTTTCCTTTTTCAAATCAAAAACCTCCCAAGCTTATTTTTTGCTTGAGAGGTTATATTAGTAGTGACAATTTTTGTATAGCCTAACAGTATTCGAACATAATTAGGTTTATATTAACAAATTTCCGATTATACTGCGTTAATTTTTAATTGAATACGCAAGTATGCAATTAAAAATATGCCTTGTCTGATCAAAAATTTGTTTAATATAAACTGCTTCGCACCTAAAGTAAGTTAGTTTGAGCAGCTGTTGTCATTTCTTTGACGAAGTTATACTGTCGTATATCAAGGCAAAAAATGGCGACAGATGCCATAAATAGCTTACTTTAGGCTATTAGGTTCGGATACTGTTAGGCTATTCATCAATCTTCCAGCCTGCGGAAATTATTTCCTCATTTTTGCCGACCTTTGTCAAAAGAGATTCGATAAGTGCGTCGTTATCCGTTTTTGTCGTTATATAAGCACGGATTTTCTTAAGTCCCTTTTCGCTTGGGTCATTCGTACTTTCCATATTATGCAAAAGTGCGTCCGGCTCACTTTTAATTATACTCATAATATTTTTGCGTATTTCAAGCTCGTATTCTTCGGGACAGGAAACGGAAATTTTATAATACGTTTCCACATTTTTCTTCTTTTCAGATTTTTCATACTTGCGCTTTTTTGCAAGAAATTCGCTGACAGGGTGAAGGATAAGATGAAACAGAACAATCGACGCAGAAATAAGGCACGCATAAGTAAGATTATTCAAACAACAAAGTATACCGACAGAGGCGCTTGCCCAAACGGTTGCAGCCGTATTCAGACCCTTGACATTGCCGCCCTCACGCAAAATAACACCTGCACCCAAAAAGCCTATACCCGAAACAACCTGCGCCGCAATACGGGTTAAGTCAACATTACCGTCGCTCAAAAGATATCCGAATGCAGTAAAGGCATATGAACCGAGGCACACAATAAGCGTTGTTAAAATTCCTGCTTGATGTCGCGTCCATTGCCTTTCAAAGCCGATAATACCGCCGAGTATACCGGCAATTATCATATGAATAATAAAGCCGTCAATTCCGACAATGCTCGTATTAAAAAACCAATCCATATTATCCTTCGCTTCCTTCAAGGCTCTTCATTTTCAAATAAGCATTGATAAAGCCGTCCAAATCTCCGTCCATTACAGCGGTGATATTGCCCATTTCGTAGTTTGTTCTATGATCCTTAACCATAGTGTAGGGCATAAATACATAGGAACGGATTTGGCTTCCCCACGCAATTTCCTTTTGGTCGCCCTTGATATCCTCAATCTTTTCAAGATTTTCTCTTTCTTTAATTTCGACAAGCTTTGATTTAAGCATAAGCATTGCCATTTCACGATTTTGGTGCTGTGAGCGTTCAACCTGACACGAAACGACGATACCTGTCGGAATATGGGTAAGACGAACAGCGGATGAGGTTTTGTTTACCTTTTGACCTCCTGCACCGGAAGCACGGTAAACGTCCATTTTTATATCCTCATCACGAATTTCGATATTTACGTCGTCGTTAATTTCCGGCATAACCTCCAGTGATGCAAACGAAGTATGACGTCTGCCCGAGCTGTCGAACGGCGACACTCTTACAAGGCGGTGAATACCCATTTCGCCGTGAAGATAACCGTAAGCGTTTTCACCCTCAACCAAAACGGTTGCGCTCTTTATTCCGGCAACATCGCCCTCCAAATAGTCGAGAGTTGACATTTTATAGCCGTTTCTCTCACCCCAGCGGTTATACATACGGAAAAGCATTTCAGCCCAGTCCTGTGCCTCTGTTCCGCCTGCACCTGCGTGGAATGTAAGGATAGCGTTATTAGCGTCAAATTCGCCATTGAGCATAGTTGAAAGAGTAAGCGTTTCAATCTTTTTCTCAATACTGTCAACGGACTGTGTACAATCCTCAACAAGACTTTCGTCATTTTCCTCATTTGCAAGCTCAATCATAACCTCAGCGTCGTCAAAATCGTTTTTGAGCGTTTCATAGGATGCAATTTTTGCTTTCATTGAGCCGATTTTTTGCATAATTTTTTGGCTATTCTCTGCATCGTTCCAAAAATCGGGCGCGGCACTTTGAGCCTCAAGCTTTTCAACCTCAACCTTGAGATTATCTATATCAAGCGCTTCCTTTAAGTTTTCAATCGGTGCGCTTGACTGTTGCAATCTTTGAGCAAGTTCTTCTAATTCAATCATATTTTACTCCAATATATATTTTCTAAACCAATATTATATTACATATTTTATGTATTTTCAAGTAAAAAAGCAACTCTTTTTGACAATCCTCAAAGAGTTGCTTTTGAAATAAAATTTAATCAGTTTTTAAGCAGGCTTTTGTACATTTTTATGTACTCATTAGCCGACTTACCCCAAGACATATCGCACTCAAGCGCTCTCTTAACAAGAACCTTCCAATCCGACTTATTATAAAAAGCGCCAACGCCTCGGTAAATTGCACCGAGCATATCATAAGCATTGTAGGTCTTAAAGGTAAAGCCGTTGCCCTCGCCGTCGCCGCAGTCGGAAATACTGTCTTTAAGTCCGCCTGTTTCACGAACGATAGGAAGCGTTCCGTAGCGAAGCGCTACCATTTGAGAAAGTCCGCAGGGCTCGCTCTTACTCGGCATCAGGAACAAATCCGCTCCTGCATAAATCTTGCGTGCCAAATCGGGAACAAAGCCGATTGTAACGCCGACCTTATCGGGATATTTATTATGAAGCTCTCTGAAAAAGCTCTCATATTGCCACTCGCCGGAGCCGAGCACAACATACTGAATATCTCTCTCCCAAAGGCTCTTTTCCATAACCTCACGAATGAGGTCGAAGCCCTTATGACCTACAAGCCTCGAAACGATACCGATAACCGGAACATCATCACGAACGGCAAGTCCCATTTGCTCTTGAAGCGCCTTTTTATTCTTCGGCTTATTCTTTGCAAAATTGTCGGCATTATAATTTGCAACAATATTCTTATCGGTTTCGGGATTATAATTCTCCACGTCAATACCGTTAAGAATTCCGCAAAGTTTCCAGCTTCTCTGATTAAGAATAGGGTCGAGACCGTGAGAATACCACGGGTCAAGGATTTCCTTTGCGTAAGTGGGCGAAACGGTTGTAACCTTGTTAGCGCACTCAATACCCGCTTTCATAAAGTTTACAAGTCCGTCGTACAAAATCAAATTGCTGTATTCCGGTGCGATACCGAGAACATCGTTGAGAAGCTCGGTGCCGTACTTACCCTGATACTGGATATTATGGATTGTGAAAACAGTCTTGATATTCTCATAGCCCATCTGCTTTGCATAATAGCACGAATAGTAAAGCGGAGTAAGCGCACTCTGCCAATCGTTGCAATGAATAATATCGGGCTTCCAGTCAATATGAGGAATAATCTCCAAAACGGCTCTTGAGAAAAACGCAAATCTCTCGGCGTCGTCATAGTGACCGTAGATACCGTCACGCTTAAAATAGTACTGATTGTCAAGGAAGTAGTAAACAACACCGTTATGCTTTGCTTCAAAGATGCCGCAATACTGTCTGCGCCACGAAACAGGAACAGAAATAGAGGTAATAAATCTCATCTTATCCTTATATTCCTGCTTAATCGAATCATAAAGCGGCATAACTACTCGACAACCGATTAGTCTTTTACGAAGCGCAACAGGAAGTGAGCCTGCAACATCTCCCAAACCGCCCGAAGCCATAAACGGCAAGGCTTCACTTGAAACATATAAAACCTTCATTAATTTTCTCCTTTATATTCTCGTGTCCTTTGCAAGACAAACAGGATAGTTAGAAGCGCCCGAAAGCTCAACTCCCGACTTGATATTGCAATCCTTATCGGCAATTATGCAGTTAATCTTTGCATTTTGACCTACAACGGTATCCTGCATAAGAATAGAATTTTTAACTACTGCACCCTCTTCAACCTTAACGCCCTTGAATACGATACAGTTTTCAAGCTCGCCCTTGATTTCACAGCCGTCGGCAACGAGAGAGTTTTTAATCTGTGCCTGCATACCGTAAAGAGTGGGCATATCGTCGCGCTCTTTTGTAAATATCGGGCAATCATTCTTAAAGAGCTTTTTGCGGTTTTCACGCTGTAAAAGGCTCATTGAAATGTCATAATAGCTTTGAACGCTGTCGATTGTACCGACGAAGCAATCGGTTGCATCATAAGCATAAACACGCTTATTTTGAATACATTTCATAATGATGTTTCTCTGGAAGGAAACCTCATTTTTTGAATGAGCAGAGGTAACAAGCTCTTCAAGCAAATATTTCTTAATAAGTATAATATTTGTAGAATAATATGCTTCGTCAACTGCCGGGTCAATAGAAGCCTCAACTATGCGACCGTTTTCGTCAACCTTATCGAAAACAAGAATGGACTGAATATTCTCCGGCATTTTTGCCTTAACGCCGACGATTGTAATGTCTGCGCCCGACTCCTCGTGAGCGTTGAAAACGTCGCTGAAATCAATGCTCATAACATTATAGCAGTCTGCAAGCAAAACATATTCCTGATTTGAGTGCTCAAGGAAATTGAGGTTTCCGTAAATTGCGTCAATGCGGTTGCCCCACATTGTAACCGAATTAATTGAATACGGCGGTAAGAGATAAAGTCCGTCGTTCTTTCTCGACAAATCCCACGGCTTGCCTGTTCCGATATGGTCCATAAGCGAATTAAAGTTTGCGTTAGTTACAACGCCTACCTTTGTAACAGAGCTTCTGACCATATTTGAAAGCGGAAAGTCGATAAGACGGTATCTTGAGCAAAACGGTACAGAGCCCATTGTTCTCTGGTCTGTGAGCGTTCCTAAAACCTCTTCATGAATGTTTGCAAAAATCATTCCAAGTACTTTTTTTCCGTTCATTGCTTATACCTCCTCTCCTGACGCTATCATATCCTTGGGCGGAATTTTTTTGCCCTTTGTTATCGTTGCACCTGAGCCGACAACTGCAACTCCCCAATCTGCCGAATCGGTAAGGTTTTCGGGGATTTCGCCGACCTGTGCATCTTCTTCAATAACAGCGTCCTCTGCGATAATTGAATAATAAATCTTTGCGCCCTTTTTAACGGTTGCGCCCGGCATAATAACGGAAAATCTAACCTCTGCGCCCTCTTCGATAGTTACATTCGGGGAAACAACAGAGTAATCAACCAAGCCGTCGATATCGCAGCCCTCGGATACTGACGAATTTTCAATAACTGCGTTTGCGCCTATGTAATGAGGCGGTGAATTAGGAGTACGGCTGTAAATTCTCCAGGATTTATCCGACAAATCAAGATCAACATTAGGATTGATAATATCAAGATTTGCTTCCCAAAGTGAGTCGATTGTGCCTACGTCCTTCCAATAACCCTTGAACGGGAAAGCGAACATACGCTGACCGTCGCCGAGCATATTAGGAATAATATTTTTACCGAAATCATTTGAGGAATTCGGATCTGCCTCGTCCTCGGTAAGATATTTCTTAAGCTTATCCCACGAGAAAACATACACGCCCATTGAAGCCTTATTTGATTTAGGCTCGGCAGGCTTTTCTGCAAATTCGTAAATCTTTTCGTTTTCGTCGGTTGCCAAAATGCCGAAGCGCGAAGCCTCCTCCCACGGAACCTCAAGCACGGCTATTGTGCAGTCGGCATTATTCTTTTTATGAAATTCAATCATATCGGCATAATTCATCTTATAAATATGGTCGCCTGAAAGAATAACAACATATTCCGGGTCATACTTTTCGATAAATGCAATATTTTGGTAAATAGCGTTAGCCGTTCCCTTGTACCACTCGGCTCCGCCGATTGCTTCATACGGCGAGAGAACATGAACGCCTCCGTTAAGTCTGTCCAAATCCCACGGATGACCGTTGCCCAAATAGTCATTGAGAACAAGCGGTTGATACTGCGTAAGTACTCCGACGGTATAAATGCCGCTGTTTACACAGTTTGAAAGCGGAAAGTCGATGATTCTGTAATTTCCGCCGTAAGGTACTGCGGGCTTTGCAATGCTTTTGGTCAGAACACCGAGACGGCTTCCCTGTCCGCCGGCTAACAGCATAGCAACAACATCAGTTTTCGCCATAATAATTCCTCCTAATTATTTTGATTTCTTTGTTGATTTATTATTTTTAGCAGCAGACTTTTTTGGCTCTGCTTTTTTCTCTGTCTTTTTTGTTGGCTCAATTTTCGGCTTTTCGGGATTCTTCTTTAAGAACAATGCCGAAAGTCCGTGAAGCTTCAGGTCGATATACTGCTCATAACCGTGAATATTCTTCGCCTTTGTACGGTAGCTTCTGTCAACCTTCGGTTTATCGCCGCCGTATTTTTCAAGCGAGGTATCAAGCAAAACCTTGTAGCTTCCCTTTTCGGGAACGCCTATACGGTAGCTATCAAAGCTGTTAGGCGTCCAGTTAAACACGGCAATAATTTCCTCTTTTTTAGAATTTATACGTCTGAAAGCAATAACGCTGTTGCAGTTATCCTCGGACGAAATCCATTGAAATCCGTCCCAGCTATAATCAATTTCCCAAAGCTCGCTGTGGTCTTTATAAAATTCGTTAAGCTCCTTTACAAAGCCCTGAAGCTGTCTGTGCTTATCGTAACCGAGAAGCACCCAGTCAAGTCCCTGCTCGTAATTCCACTCAATGAACTGACCGAACTCACTGCCCATAAACAAAAGCTTCTTTCCGGGGTGAGCCATCATATACGCCATAAACAAGCGCAGTCCGTCGAACTTCATATCGTAATCGCCGGGCATCTTATTGAGCAGGCTTGCCTTGCCGTGAACGACCTCGTCGTGAGAAATAGGCAAAATGAAATTCTCGCTGAACGCATAGAAGAAGCTGAACGTAATGCAGCTGTGATTTCCTTTTCTAAACAGCGGATCCATAGAGGAATAACGAAGCATATCGTTCATCCAGCCCATATTCCACTTGAAGTTAAAGCCGAGACCGCCCTCACTCGGAGGCATTGTAATCATCGGCCAAGCCGTGCTTTCCTCGGCAATCATCATAGTGCCGGGGTGGTTAGTAAGAATTGTAGAATTAAGCTGTCTGAAAAACTCAACCGCTTCAAGATTTTCGCGTCCTCCGTTTTTGTTAGGCGTCCACTCGCCGTCACGGCGGTCGTAGTCAAGATAAAGCATAGAAGCAACGGCGTCAACTCTTATTCCGTCAAAATGGAATTTTTCTATCCAGTAGTTAGCCGAAGAAATCAGGAACGAGCGAACCTCGTTTTTCTCGTAATCGAACACTCTTGTGCCCCATTCCTTATGCTCACCCTTTTTCATATCGCTGTATTCATAGCAGCAGGTACCGTCAAACTCATAAAGTCCGAAGCCGTCCTTCGGGAAATGAGCAGGCACCCAGTCAAGAATAACTCCGATTCCCGCTTTATGACAGCAGTCTACGAAATACATCAAATCCTCGGGCACACCGTATCTTGAGGTAGGTGCGAAATAACCTGTTACCTGATAGCCCCACGAGCCGTCATACGGATATTCCATAACAGGCAGCATTTCGATATGAGTATATCCCATATCCTTTACATACGGCACAAGCTGCTCAGCCATTTCGCGGTATGTAAGGAAATTGCCGTCGTCGTGCTGCTTCCACGAGCCGAAATGCACCTCGTAAATATTTACAGGCTTTTTCAGTATATCCTGCTTTGATTTCTCGCTTTGCCACTCGTCGTCGTTCCACTTAAAGTCGTCAAGCTCATATATCTTTGAGCCTGTTCCCGGACGTGTTTCGTGATGAACAGCATACGGGTCAGCCTTTAACACGGTTTTGCCGGACGGTGTTTTGATTGCGTATTTATAGCAATCAAAGACCTTAACATCTTCGATTATTGCTTCCCAAATTCCGTCGGATATGGGAAAGCATTTGTGCTTGGTATCGTCCCAGCCGTTGAAGTCTCCTACAACGCTGACGCTCTGTGCATGTGGTGCCCACACTCTAAATGCATACTTGTCCTTACCAATCTTATGATTACCGAAGAACTCGTATGCCTTATAATTCGTTCCGTTGTGAAATAAGTACACCGGAAGCTGATATGTTTCCTTTAGTTTTGTCATAAGCATCTCCAGATTTCCTTAATGAATAGGTATATTTGTTACAATACGCCGATATTATAAATTAATAATACCACTACGAACAAAATATTTCAAGTGGTATTTGGTTATTTTGTTACAAGAAAATAAAAAAAATTTTCAATTTCTGTGCATTTTGTATTAAATTTGACAAATTTTTCAAATCAAACTTTATTTATGGCAAATAGTACAAAAATTTTCTTAAATATCGCAATATTTTCTATTGCCACTTTTAAGCAGAATATGTTATAATTGTATGTACTTATAATAAAGATAGGTACAGATGTTTTTCGGGAGACGGTATATGAAAAGCATAATAGTTGCTTATCCAAAGAAAAATACCGCTATGAAACTGAGAAGTGCTCTTGAAGAAGAGGGAATTTATGTTTCGCATATATGCGCCACGGGAGCAAGCGTCTTGGGCATAGCGGCAGATATGAGAAGCGGAGTTGTCGTTACAGCTTCAATTCTCAGCGATATGTCCGCCACGGTAATCGCCGACAGACTGCCGCCGGGCTTTGATGTTGTCGCTCTTTCGCCCTCGGGACGAGAGGATTATATGGGCAACCTCATCAGTCTTCCACTACCGCTTGACAGACAGGAATTTATAAGCACTGTTCGCGTTTTAGTTGCTACCGAAACATCTTTTACAAATCGCAATCTCGACGACAGCGAGCTGATATCGAGTGCAAAAACGATACTTATGAACATTCACGGCATAACGGAAATGCAGGCTCATAAGCGACTTCAGCAGGAAAGTATGAGAACCTCAAAAAAACTCGTTGAAGTTGCAAGAGATATTATATCCCAATTCAGTTAGGATGGTTTTTATGAAATTTACAAAAATGCACGGCTGCGGCAACGACTACATTTATGTTGACGGTATGAAGGAAAGCATACCTAACGAAAGCGAAGCTGCAATAAAGCTTTCCGACAGACATTTCGGCATAGGCGGCGACGGACTGATTATTATCAAAAAAGGAACCATTGCCGATTTTGAAATGGTTATGTACAACGCAGACGGCTCAAGAGGCGCTATGTGCGGAAACGGTATTCGCTGCGTTGCAAAATATGTATACGACCACGGCTATACCGATTCGACAAATTTCACTATTGAATCAATGGGTAAAATAAAATATATTAAAGTTTTTACCAAAAACGGCAAGGCTGTCAGCGCAAGAGTTGATATGGGAAGTCCGATATTGACAAGCAAGGATATTCCCGTTGTCTGCGACGGCGAAAAATGTATTAATCAATCCGTTACAATCGGTGACAGAGAGTTCACAATGACCTGCGTATCAATGGGAAATCCTCACGCAGTTATGTTTATAGACGAGAGCGTTAAGGATTTTGATTTGAACAAATACGGCAAAATTGCCGAGAGTAATACTGCGTTATTCCCCGACAGAGTTAATGCGGAATTTGCAAGGGTTATCGACAGGAATACAATCGAAATGCGTGTTTATGAGCGCGGCGCAGGCGAAACGCTTGCGTGCGGCACGGGAACCTGTGCAACTGTTGTTGCGGCAATTCTCAACGGTTATGTCGACAACGAGGTAACAGTTCACCTTTTAGGAGGCGACCTTAAAATCGAATGGAGCGGCAAGGAGGACGACAGTGTTATTATGACGGGTCCTGCCGCATACGCTTTCACCGGTGAGGTTGAAATATAAGTAAATTATAGGAGGTTTAACTATATGAAAATTAACGAGAATTTCTTAAAAATCGAGTCAAGCTATCTTTTCTCTACCGTAGCAAAGAAGCAAAGAGAATATCAGGCAGCTCACCCCGAGGCTGACGTTATTCGCCTTTCAATCGGCGACGTTACAAAGCCGCTTGCACCTGCTGTAATCGAAGCTATGCACAAGGCAGTTGACGAGATGGCAAGCGAGGAAACATTCAGAGGATATCCGCCGGAGTACGGCTACGACTTCATTCTTGAAGCAATCCAAAAGAATGACTATGCCGACAGAGGCATCGACATCGCAAAGGACGAAATTTTCCTTTCCGACGGTGCAAAGAGTGACTGCGGCAACATCGGTGATATTTTTGCAGTAGACAACAAGGTTGCTATCTGCGACCCTGTTTATCCGGTATATATCGACACAAACGTTATGGCAGGCAGAAGCGGTAACAAAGACGAAAACGGTCTTTGGGACAACATTATTTATATGCCCTGCACCGCTGAAAACAACTTCACTCCAGACCTTCCGAGCGAGGTTCCCGATGTAATTTATCTCTGCTTCCCGAACAATCCGACAGGAATGACTGCAAACAAAGAACAGCTCAAGAAATGGGTTGACTACGCACTTGAGCATAATTCACTTATTCTTTTCGACTCGGCTTACGAAAGTTTCATTGTTGAAGAGGATATTCCAAAGTCAATTTATGAAATTGAGGGTGCAAAGAAATGCGCTATTGAGCTTCGTTCGTTCTCAAAGACAGCAGGCTTTACAGGTATGAGATGCGGCTATACGGTTGTACCGAAGGAGCTTGTTTTCAACGGAACATCACTCAATCCGCTTTGGGCAAGACGCCAGGCAACAAAGTTCAACGGCGTATCCTACATTACTCAAAGAGCAGCCGAGGCTGTTTACAGCGAAGAGGGCAAGAAACAAATTGCCGAAACACTCGCTTATTATCAAAAAAATGCAAGGGTTATTTATGACGGCTTAAAGGATGCAGGCTTTGAATGCTACGGCGGCGTTAACTCACCGTATGTATGGCTCAGAGTTCCGCAGGGCTACACAAGCTGGGAATTTTTCGACGAGCTTTTGGACAAGTGTCAAGTTGTAGGCACACCGGGAAGCGGCTTCGGTCCTGCAGGCGAGGGCTACTTCAGACTGACTGCATTCGGCAATGCGGAAAAAACTGTTGAAGCTATCGAAAGAATTAAATCGGTTTATAAAAAATAATAACATCATATACATTAGGAGGTAATACCAATGGTTAAGACAGAACAGCTCTACGAGGGCAAGGCAAAAAAGGTTTGGGCAACCGACGACGAGAATATCGTAATCGTTGACTACAAGGACGACGCAACAGCGTTCAACGGTATCAAAAAGGGTACTATCGCAGGCAAGGGTGTTGTTAATAACAAAATGAGCAACTACCTTATGCAAATCCTTGAAAAGCACGGTGTTCCAACCCACTTTGTTGAGGAGCTTTCGGACAGAGAAACGGCAGTAAAAAAGGTTACTATCGTTCCGCTTGAGGTTATTATCCGCAACAGAGCAGCAGGCTCAATCTGCAAGAGATTAGGTCTTGAGGAAGGTATGGATTTCGTTTGTCCGTCAATCGAATTTTCATACAAGGACGACGAGCTCGGCGACCCGCTTATCAACGGCTATCACGCAATTTCCTGCGGCTTTGCAACAGCCGAAGAGGTTGAAACAATCAAGGCTATGGCTTTCAAGGTAAACGATGTATTAAAGGAATATTTCGCTTCAATCGGTGTTGAGCTTATCGACTTTAAGCTCGAATTCGGCAAAACCGCTGACGGCACAATAGTACTCGCTGACGAAATCAGCCCTGACACCTGCCGTTTCTGGGATATCAACACCCACGAAAAGCTTGACAAGGACAGATTCAGACGTGACCTCGGCGGCGTTGAGGAAGCATATGAAGAAATGATGAAAAGAGTAGGATTAAACTAATGAACAAGGATACCTATAATTCACCGTTCAACGCCCGTTACGCAAGCAAGGAAATGCAGTATATCTACTCTCCCGACTTCAAGTTCAAGACTTGGAGAAGGCTGTGGATTGCACTTGCCGAGGCTGAAAACGAGCTTGGACTAAACGTTACACAGGAGCAAATCGACGAGCTCAAGGAGCATGCAGACGATATAAACTACGAGGTTGCGCAGGAATACGAAAAGAAATTCCGCCACGACGTAATGAGCCACGTTCACGCTTACGGCGAGCAATGTCCGAAAGCAAAGGGCATCATTCACCTCGGTGCTACCTCCTGCTATGTCGGCGACAACACAGATGTTATCACAATGCGTGAGGCACTCTTGCTTGTTAAGAAAAAACTTGTTAACGCAATCGCAAGCGTTTCAAAATTTGCCGATGAATACAAGGATATGCCCTGTCTCGGATTCACACATTTCCAGCCTGCACAGCCGACAACCGTAGGCAAGAGAGCAACTCTCTGGCTTATGGATTTGGTTATGGACTTAAACGAGGTTGACCACGTTCTCGACACTCTTATGCTTTTAGGCTCAAAGGGTACAACGGGAACACAGGCAAGTTTTTTGGAATTGTTTGACGGCGACCACGAAAAATGCAAGGAGCTTGACAAAAAGATTGCTCAAAAAATGGGCTTCAAGGCTTGCTTCCCTGTAAGCGGACAAACCTATGCGAGAAAGCTCGACACCATTGTTTGCAACTGTCTTGCGCTCATTGCACAAAGCTGCTGCAAATTCTCCAACGATTTAAGATTACTTCAAAATCTTAAAGAAATTGAGGAGCCGTTTGAGAAAAACCAGATAGGCTCGTCGGCAATGGCTTACAAGCGCAATCCTATGAGAAGCGAGAGAATTGCCTCTCTTTCAAGATATGTTATGATTGACGCGCTCAATCCTGCTTGGACTGCTTCGGCTCAATGGTTTGAAAGAACGCTTGACGACAGCGCAAACAAGAGAGTCAGCGTTGCGGAAGCATTCCTCGCAATCGACGGAATACTCGACCTTTATATTAATGTAACAAGCGGTCTTGTTGTTTATCCGAAGGTAATCGAAGCAAGACTTATGAGCGAGCTTCCGTTTATGGCAACCGAAAATATTATGATGGACGCCGTTAAAAAAGGCGGCGACAGACAGGAGCTTCACGAGAAAATCCGTCAGCACTCCATGGCTGCCGGTGCTGTAGTTAAGGTTGAGGGCGGACAAAACGACCTCGTTGACAGAATCGCAAACGACCCTGCGTTTATGACAACAAAGGAAGAAATCCTCGCTATTCTCAAGCCGTCGAATTTCGTCGGCAGAGCACCAGAGCAAACTGCAGATTTCCTTAAAGAAGTCATCGCACCAATCCTTGAAGAAAACAAAGCACTTCTCGGAATCGACGTTGAAATCAACGTATAACATTATTTCAAGAACAAAACCTCTCCACAAATCGGAGAGGTTTTATTTTGTTAAAGCAAGGTATCTATTGTATACAAAATCAACAACATATTGCTTATCGACATTAATTTCAATTGAATTTGCTATTCGTATAATATCGTCTTTTTTAAGTGTAGGATATTGGAAGTCAACATCAATATTTTCACAAAGCTCACGCCACAGGGTGATTAGTAAATCATTTTGTGATACTTGCGTTGAGGTATAGCCTCTTGAAATAAGTGCTATATTGTTATCGAAATTCGGCGCTGATTTTTCGATTGCTCCGTTTTCTGAATTTCGCAGTATACCGTAATTATTTGTATGTCTATCCATATTCATACAAAGGGTATCCATAAAAATAATCTTTAGATAATCGTATGCAATATTTGGACTGATTTCATAAAGTTTTTTGTAGTTAAGCGTATAATCCTCGTCGTCGCCAACTATCGAAGCGGCGCTTTCAAAATCATATTTTTTCGAAAGCGTGAAGTCCTCTGTAACAACACAATCGCCGTCTTGCTCATACTGAGCCATATCATAGCCGAAAAAAGTGCCGAGCTTATAAATAAAAATCTCGGAAAAGCGTTCCTGCGGGCTTTCCTTTTTATACATATACCACTTGTTATTTTTTAATCGCCAGCATTTTTCAAAGCTTCCGATATTTGTAAGCTCCGGTGATTTTGAATATTCGCAGTGTATATATTTCGCATTTGAAATACTTTCAAAGGTTCCGAAAAGTGCAACATCGGCAAGACTGTCATCATTAAGCAAAATATCTTTATATTCAATATTTTCGCTGTCAAATTTTATCCAATAATTATCCGTTACTGTTGCAGCGTGAGCCTTCAAAACAGTTGAAACGTCACTTGTATCGGTAAGCCTGATGACCTTTTTGAGCAGTCGGGAATTTATCCTGTGTCTGTCAACGGCACGAGAACAAATCCAAGGCGTTATATCCGAACCCTTTTTCAGCATCAAGGGGAGACGATGGTTATCATTAAGAATTATATCATTTTCAATTCGTGAAACGACACTATCCTTGTGCATTAAATATCCGTTCAAAAGCTCACCTCCTTTATAGATTATTCGTCAAATTATTTTACAAGACTTCTTAAAAGTTCAATTTCCTTTGCGTAGCCGTCGAGCTCGTTTGGCGTTTCGAGGAACATAGGAAGCGTACTCAATACAGGGTGGTTAACTATATTTTCAAAGGATTTTATTCCTATATATCCCTCGCCGATTTTCTCGTGTCTGTCCTTATGTGCGCCGACAGGATTTTTACTGTCGTTTAGGTGAAGCGCTTTAAGTCTGTCAATACCAATAACTTTATCAAACTGTTCAAGCACTTCGTCAAGACTGTTCACAATATCATAGCCGCCGTCGTGAACATGACAGGTATCAAGACAAACGCCCACTTTACCGTTAAGCTCCACCCTTTTTATAATTTCATTAAGCTCTTCAAAGTTTTTTCCGATTTCACTGCCCTTGCCCGCCATTGTTTCGAGCAAAACGGTAGTCGTCATATCTTCAAAAATGACCTCGTTGAGTATTTCGGCAATCTGTTCAATTCCCTTTTCCTCGCCCTGACCGACGTGAGAGCCGGGGTGAAAATTATATAGCTGATTGGGAATAAGCTCCATTCTTGCAATATCGTCCTTAAAGGTTTCAAGCGCAAAGGTGCGAACATCTGCCTTTGCAGAACAAGCGTTAAGAGTATACGGAGCGTGAGCAAGCACGGTGCCGAAAGAAGCATTTGCGTTTACAAGCTCTGAAAATTTTTCTATATCCGCTATATCAATATCCTTTGCCTTGCCGCCTCTGGGGTTGCGTGTGAAAAACTGAAATGTGTTTGCGCCTATTGACAACGCTGTTTCGTACATATTCACAAAGCCTTTAGAAGCGGACAAATGAGCACCGAGAGTAATCATTAAATTCTTCCCCTTCTTATGTCGTCGTCTGCCTTACCGCTCATAATATACTCAAGCAAATCGGCAACACAGCCCTTATTGCAATGGCACGCCTCGAATTTACAAATCTTGTGTATTGAGCTCGGAGCCTGACCTGCGCAGGCAGGAAGTCCGACTGTTTTGAGCATATCCCAATCGTTATAGTAATCTCCGATTGCGGCAACGTGACTCTTTTCTATCCCAAGCATATCGGCGAGTTTCATAATTCCAACGCCCTTATGAGTATCCTTTTGGAGCATTTCAAGGGTGAGAATAGACGAAGACATAAAGTTTGCGTCGGGGTTTTCAAGAGTTGCGATAATCTTTCGCAGCTTGCCTATCATAACCGGATTTGACCAGAAAATGACCTTCATCCAGCCCTCCTCGGGAATATCGTCAATAGAATCAACATACTCGTACTTCGCCTTGTCAGCGTGCATTGTAAAGCGCGACATAAGACCCTTGTTCACTATATAAACATAGTCGTCAAAATATACGCCGATATCGACGCTCTTGAATATCTCGTCAAACTCCTCGGATATGTATTTTACGAATTCTCTTCCCTTTTTACCGATTGTATTACGCCATAGCATTTCCCTGTTGTTATAGTCGTAAAGACCTGCACCGTTGAGTACAACAGCAGGCTGATTGGGAGTTATTCTGTTGTAATTTCTTTCAAGGCTTGACTGAAGTCTGCCGGATGCAAGAGTGAAATTTCCGCCTCTTTCGGTAAATTCCTTAATGGCGTTATAATTACGCTTTGGCAGGCGGCGAAGTTTATTGTTCAGCGTTCCGTCTATATCCGACACAACAAGCCAATTTTCAAAGGTTCTTTCCATTTATCCTCCGTATTTGTTATCCAAATAATTCAAAAACGATACAAAGTATTCGGGTAGCTCGCTTTCAAATTCCAAATATTCGTTTGTTATAGGGTGAACAAAGCCTATATGCTTTGCGTGAAGACATTGACCGTGCAATCGTTCAATAACCTTTTTGGGTCCGTAAACGCTGTCACCGGCAACAGGGTGACCGATATAGGCACAATGCACTCTTATTTGATGAGTTCTGCCGGTCTCCAAGGTACACCTCAAATGTGTAAACTCGCCGTACCTTTTTATTACTTCAAAATGGGTTACGGCTTTTTTTGAATTTTTCGGAGTGACCGCCATTTTCTTTCTGTCACGGCTGTCTCTGCCGATAGGCTGACAAACGGTGAATTTGTCCTCCTTTATATTACCGTAAACAACTGTTTCGTACGCTCTTGAAAAGCTATGCTCCTTTATCTGCTCGGCAAGTCCGATATGAGCCTTGTCGCTTTTTGCAACAATCAAAAGCCCCGATGTGTCCTTATCAATCCTATGAACAATACCGGGTCGGATTACTCCGTTAATGCCCGACAGGCTTTCGCCGCAATGATAAAGCAGAGCGTTAACAAGAGTGCCGTCGGGATTTCCGTTTGCCGGATGAACAACCATACCCTTTGGCTTATTCACAACAAGCAGGTCATTGTCCTCGTAGACAATATCAAGCGCAATATTCTGTGCAGTTGCCTCCAGCGGCTTTGCATCGGGGACGAAAATTTCAACATTATCCCCTTGCTTACATTTATAATTCTTTGCAACGATTACATCATTAACCGTTACATTTCCGCCTTCAATCAGCCTTTGAACTGCTGAACGCGTAAAGCTATCTAAATTTTCACATAAGAGTTTATCAAGTCTTACGCCGTTTTCAGTTGACACAAAATTAAAGGTATCAGCCATTACTTTGCTCCTTTGACTTTTTTGCATCCTTTATAATATCGAAGACAAGATAGATAACGAGTGAGACGGCGCCGCAGGTTACGGCACAGTCGGCAATGTTGAAGACGGCAAAATCCACAAAGGTAGGCTCGATAAAATCAACAACATACCCCTGCATTATCCTATCAACAAGATTACCTATTCCGCCCGATACGACAACACCGAGGCTCCAATAAAGCCAAAGGCTTTTGCAACGGTTTGAGAGCATATAATAAAGCACACCAACGCACGCAACAACGGTAACAAAAATAAAAATCCACCTTGCGCCGCTGAGCATAGAAAACGCCATACCCGTATTTTCGGCATATCTGAACTGAACAACGCCGGGTATAAAATTCACTATATCGCCGCCGTACAAATTTTTTACGGCAAAATACTTCGTCACCCTGTCAAAAATGATTATCAACACAATCATAATCAAACAGGAAATGTGCTTTTTCGTATGCTTCATTATACTCCCTCAACACGCAAAACTATGAGAAAAATCCCATAGTTCTGCGTAAAAATTAATTAATTAAAGTTGCTTCATTGTTTCGGCACAGCAAGCGCAAAGAGTAGGATGCTCGCTGTCTCTTCCGACCGTGTCGGAGAACTTCCAGCAACGCTCACACTTTTCGCCGTCCGCCTTTGAAACAGTAATGCTAAGTCCCTTAACATCACCCTTGAACGCACCCTCGCCGTCGGCAAGCTCAACTGCCGAGGTAATGAAGATTTCGGGCAATGCGTTGATTTCACTTTCAAGGAACTGCGCAAGCTCACCGTCGGCAAAAAGAGTAATCTTTGCTTCAAGCGGTTTGCCGATAATCTTTTCGTTTCTTGCAAGTTCTAAAGCCTTTTGAACATCGGTTCTGATTTCGTGAACTCTATCCCACTTTGCGATAAATTCCTCGTCAGCATCAATATAATCGGCGTTCGGAATATCATTGAAGAGCGGCGACTCAGGATTTCTTGAGCTGTCGTGCTTCATCTCTCTCCAAATTTCATCACAGGTAAATGCAAGAATAGGAGTGAGCACAAGGCAAAGTGCATCGAGAACCTTATAAAGTACGGTTTGAGCCGCACGTCTGCTCTTTGAGTTCGGAGCAGAGGTATAAAGTCTGTCCTTCAAAACGTCAAAATAGAAGTTTGACATATCAACAACGCAGAAATTATGAAGTGCGTGAGCAGTAGTGTGATACTCGTATTCCTCATAGCCCTTGCGTGCTGTTTCGAGAACGCCGTCAAGCTTCATAAGAGCATACTTATCAAGCTCCTCAAGCTCGTCGTTAGATACCATATCCTTATCGGGGTCAAAATCGTAGAGATTGCCGAGGCAGTATCTTGCGGTATTTCTAATCTTACGGTAGTTGTCGGAGATTTGCTTAAGAATTTCGGGGCTGATACGAATATCTGCGTGATAATCGGCAGAAGCAACCCACAAACGAAGAATATCTGCGCCGTATTTGTCGATAATCTCCTGAGGTGCGATACCGTTTCCGAGCGACTTTGACATCTTTCTGCCCTCGCCGTCAACAGTCCAACCGTGAGTGATAATCTGCTTATACGGTGCACCGTTACCTTCTGCAACAGATGTAAGAAGTGAGGACTGGAACCAACCTCTGTACTGATCGGCACCCTCCAAATATACGTCGGCAGGCCACTTGAGATAAGGTCTGTTTTTGCAAACTGCGGCGTGTGACGAGCCGGAGTCGAACCACACGTCCATAATATCCTTTTCCTTTTCAAAGCCGTTCGAAGCTCCGCAATGAGGACACTTAAAGCCTTCGGGCAGGAAGTATTCAGCCTCGTGAGCATACCAAGCGTCCGAGCCCTCCTCGCCGAAGATGTCGGAAATCTTTGCCATTACAGACTCGTCGATGATTTCCTTACCGCAATCCTTACAATATACAACAGGAATAGGAACGCCCCATTTTCTCTGACGGGAGATACACCAATCGGCACGCTCAACAACCATTGATTGAAGTCTGTCCTTGCCCCATTCGGGATACCATTTTACGTCCTCTGCCGCCTTAACTGCCGCATCCTTAAAATCGTCAACAGAGCAGAACCACTGACTTGTTGCACGGAAGATAATCGGATTATGACATCTCCAGCAGTGAGGATATTGGTGCTTAATCTTTTTAAGTGCAAACAATGCGCCGATTTCATCAAGGTGCTGTGCGATAGGCTTGTTTGCATCATCGGTCGAAAGACCTGCAAACTGTCCTGCTTCCTCGGTAAGAATACCCTTTTCGTCAACAGGAACTACAATAGGAATTTCTTTATATTTCTTGCACACGATAAAGTCGTCAACACCGTGACCGGGAGCAGTATGAACACAGCCTGTACCGCTTTCAAGAGTTACGTGGTCGCCGACAATAACGAGCGAAGTTCTGTCGATAAACGGGTGAGCCGTTTTCATATATTCAAGCTCGCTGCCGCGGATAATGCCGACTGTTTCGTAATCTGTGATACCTGCGTCAGCCATTGCTTGGGGTGCAAGGTCGGTTGCCATAACATAATACTCGCCGTTTGCTTTAAGCAGACTGTATTCGTAATTCGGACCTACACAGATAGCAACGTTTGCAGGAAGCGTCCAGGTTGTTGTTGTCCAGATAACGAAGTAGGTTTTGTCAAGCTCGGCGCCCATTGCCGAAAGCTTACCCATATCGTCGGTTACTCTGAACTTAACATAGATTGAATGACACGGATCCTCGCCGTATTCGATTTCAGCCTCTGCAAGCGCAGTATTACAGTCGGGGCACCAGTAAACAGGCTTCAAGCCCTTATAAATATAGCCCTTTGAAGCCATGGAAGCGAACACCTTAATCTGCTCCTGCTCAAATTCCTTTTGGAGAGTGATATACGGATTATCCCACTCTGCGATAATGCCCATACGCTTGAAGCTCTCTCTTTGCAAATCAACATAACCGAGCGCTGTTTCACGGCAGATTTTGCGAAGCTCTAAATCAGAGATATTCGACTCTGCGGTAATTCCTGCCTTTTTGCGAGCCGCAAGCTCGGTCGGCAGACCGTGGGTATCCCAACCGGGAACGAAAGGCGAATTAAAGCCTGTCATATTCTTATATCGTACGATAAAATCCTTAAGAGTCTTATTAAGCGCATGACCGATATGAATATCGCCGTTTGCATACGGAGGGCCGTCGTGAAGGACAAACAACGGCTTGCCCTCGTTATGCTCCATAAGTCTTCTGTACTGGTCGTTTTCATTCCATAATTTCAGAAATTCCGGTTCTCTCTGCGGGAGCGAAGCTCTCATAGGGAAATCGGTTTTCGGTAAATTAAGCGTTTGATTGTAATCCATTAAACCTTCTCCTTATAATTTGTTATGTATATCAATTATAAAATTATTTCTTTTTCTTGAAAAATCCTCTGAATCTCGGCTCGTCATCCTCCTCGTCTTCCTCGGGCGGTACAAGGGAGATAACCTGGGATTTATCGGTGTGAGCGTCTTCGCGCTTTACATTGAAATATGATTCAAACGGGAGTGCCGTTTCATCGTCAAAAAGTGAACTTTGAGATTGCATATCGGCTTCGTCCGTTATCTCGGTAACCGTGCGTGCATCCGCAGATACGGGCGTAACGCTCGTTTTTGAAAATGCTTCAACAGCCGCCATCGGGTCGGTAAGCTCGTCGTCTTCGTCATCTTCGTCGTCAAGCTCGATTATTGCCGGCTCATTTAATTCCTCGCTTTGAGTTTCTTCTGCCTCTTCAACTTCTTCCTGCTCGATTTCAGGCTCATCGTCGATTATTTCAAAATCGTCCTGCGATTCCTGCGAGGCTTCGGCTTCTTCAACCTCTTGCTCAACTTCAATCTCCTCGTCTTGTGTCGACTCAATTACAACCTCGTCGGGAATTGAACTTGAAACGTCTTCGATTTCCTCTTTAAGGCTTGAAACGTCGTCGTCAATATCGTCAACGTCCTTTTGTGCCTGCTTTGTATCCTCGTCGCTTGTTTCAAGATTTGCGCTGTTCAGCGCCTCAAGCTCGGCATTATAAAGCGCTTTTACCTTTTCGATAAATTCCTTTGCGTCGTTCTTGATTGTATTTGTCAAAATCTCATAGGCTTCCTTTTCAGCCTTTGATTTTGAAATAAGATCCTCGCTTATCTGCTTTGCCTGGTCAAGAATATCCTGCGCTACAATCTTGGCGGAATTTATTGCTTCATTAGCTTTATTCTGTGCATTGGTGATAATCTCACTTGCCTCATTTGTCTTATCTTCTATGAGTGTAGAGGAATATTCTCTTGCGCTTGATATGATTTTATCTGCCTCTGTCTTTGCACTTGAAACAGTAGAATCAGCCTCCTGCCTGCTCTTTTCAAGCAATTCAGTCGCTTCGTCGTTAGATTCCTTTTTTATCTTCTCTGCCATTTTTTCGGCGGTTACGAGCGCAGTTTTGATTGCATTTTCTTCAAGGCGGTATTCCTCAATCTTTGCAGCAAGAAGCTCCATTTTGCGATAAAGCTCCTCGTTTTCCTTTTGATAAGCGTCAATCGTAAGCGCACATTCGCTTAATACGGAGTCAACCTCTTTTGTATTGTAACCGTTTTGAGTTACGGTTAAATCAAGATGTCTAATCTCCTTTGAACTAATCATATTCTCATCCCTCCAAAATTAATTACCGAACATTCCGTTGTTTTCAAGTTCGTCAATAAGGTCGCCCATAACGTCAACATTATAAGGCGTTATGATGTATGTTGAGTTTGCAACACGCTTAATCTGACCGTTATTTGCATAAGCAACACCCGAAAGGAAATCCAAAAATCTTCTTGCAATATCACGGCTTGCACTTTCCAAATTCAGCACAACCGTTCTTCTTGCATTAAGATTGTCGGCGATAGAAGCCGCTTCCTCGAAAACCTCCGGCTTAACCAAAACAACCTGAAGCTGTGCCGTAGTGTGAATATTTACAACCTTGTCGTTTTTTTGACGGCGTGAAGAAAAATCGCTTTTTTCCTCTCTTTCGATAATAGGCGTCGGTTCTGCTTCCTTACGGTGTCTGCGCGGCGGCTTTAAGCCGTCGTCCGCATTGTCGTAGAAATCGTCGAAATCGTCTGCGTCCTCTGTCATAATGTCTTTAATCTTGTCAAATAATCCCATCTTTTCATACCTCGTAAGCTGTTAATTATATATATTTTCTGGCTCCGAAAATCGCAGAGCCTACTCTTACTATATTTGAGCCTTCAATAATTGCCTGCTCATAATCTGCGCTCATTCCCATAGACAGAATATCCATATCAACGCCGCAGTAATTTTTCTCTTTAATTTCAAGGAATTTTTCGTGCATTTTTGCAAAATACCGTCTTGCCTCATCACCAGAGCAAATCGGCGGAATAGTCATAAGACCTTTAATATTCACATTTTCAAGCTCGGCAATTTGCAGCAAAAGCTCCTCAAGAACGCTTATATCGCAACCGCTTTTTGACTCCTCGTTGCCGATATTGACCTCGACCAAAATATTCGCTTTTGCACCGACCTTGCAAAAGCCCTTGTCAATTTCCTTTGCAAGCCTTATGCTGTCGACCGATTCAATCATATCGACCTTGCCGGCAATATACTTAATTTTGTTCGTTTGAAGGTGACCGATAATATGCTTTTCCACTCCGTCAAGATGAAGCGTATTGAGCTTTGAGCAATACTCCTGAACTCTGTTTTCGCCTATCAAATCGGCGCCGTCGTCCAAAACAGGATTGATGTACTCAGGCTCAATAGTCTTTGTCACGCACATAAGGCGAACGTCATTTGCATTACGCCCTGCCTTTATTGCGGTTTCGGCAACATCATTTTTTATTCGCCTGTAATTTTCAAGAGTTGCTTTAACTCTGTTTTCATCAAGTATAAACCTTTCCATCCTCTAAATCCTTTCCCTGTGTAATTATCTTATCGTAAAGGTGAATACCATTTGAATCAGAGGAATCGTATTCAACCAATACGTAATCATTGTCGCTGTAAATAACATTTACCTGCCTAAATTTAACCTGGCTTGCAATGAGTACATAAACGCCCTTTTTGCCATCAACAACATGAAGTGCGTCGGCAGGAACCTTTATTCCCTCATGTTTTTTAAGCCTTATTTCTATATCGGCACATCGAAGCTCGGCAAGACTTTCGTCCATTTTGTCGCAGCGAAGCACCAAAAGCGTTTGCGTATTGTTCAGCTCAGGCTCCGCGCCTGTTACGATTTTTGCATTCAAAACGGTATTACTGTCGCCCTTTAAGACAACTTCAACATAGTCTCCGTTTCCAAGATCCTTTACACGCTCGCAGTCAACAAGCGCTTGAAGATACCAATTATATTCCGTAATAACCTTGCCGATATTTCCGCTTTGGGTAACGGTTAACGAGTCGATTTTTTCCTTAATTGACTTGAACTCATCGACGCTCATATTAACCGCGCTGTCATAATCAACAAGACCTTCAAAGCCGTCGGTATAGGTGCTGAAAACACCCGAAACGTCGGTTGTTATTTGCTTTTTCGGAGCAACTGCGCCATACTGCGAAAGCTCATTAGTCAGGCTTGTGACATATGATTGTAGGTCAACCTGCTCGCCTATCAAAATCTGACGACGTATAAGCACGGAATTAAGATTTTCCTTTTCATCGTTAATGTTATTTTCATCAAGCGAAAGGGCGTAGTCAACAACCTTTTGTTCTATATCCTTATCGACCGTTTCCAAATCTGCCGACTGACCGACGGTTTGGGACACAAGACTTTCATACTGTGCAAGCTGACGGCTCAGCTCACGGTATTTTGAATAGCTCACAGCCTCCTGCTCGGACGAAAAAACCATTGCAACGCTTCCGCCCTTTTTTATTTTGTCACCGTTATCACAGCCGACAACAGTTATTCCGTCACCGCTGTCCGGAATGACCGTTTCATTCCTTACAACAAGGGCGTTTGCGCTAATCGTATCATAAACGGTCGAGATGCCTGCCGTCTGTGTTTTCAGTTCAATATGAGTTACGCTGTAAACCTCGACTAAAAAAATGCCGAGAATAACGAATATGAAAATTATCATGGCAAGATTGCCCTTGTTTACATTCTGCAATAGCTTTTTCATACCGAACTCCTTTCATAGTGTTATCTTATCGGCTTTTCAAAAAATCCTTTGACAGGCATACGGCTTTTTCGACAAGGCTCTCGCTTGAAAGCTCGTCGGCATACAGCCAGTTGATGTTCTCGTTTTTCCTAAACCACGTAAGCTGTCGCTTTGCATATCGGCGTGTTGCCTGCTTCAAGCTTTCCACCGCCTGTTCAAGAGAACATTCGCCCTCGATATAAGGCATTAATTCCTTATGACCTATTGCCTGACGTGAGGTTGAGCCGAGGCGGCTGCTCATTCGTCTTGCCTCCTGCTCCAAGCCGTTTTTCATCATAATATCAACGCGAAGATTAATACGCTCGTATAGGCGCTCTCTGTCTTTATAGCCTATGCCGATATAAAGCGCTTCATATGGACTTTCATTTAGGGTTGAAGCCTCATTTTGAGCAGTCTTTGATATTCCTGCACTGCAAAGCTCAAGCGCTCTTATTACTCGCTTTCGATTGTTTGGGTGAATATCATTAGCCGCTTTTTCGTCAGCCTCCTTGAGCATTGCATAAAGCTCATCGTTCGAATACCTTTCGTATTCCTGCCTCAATTCGTTATCGGCTGAAACGTCGGAAAATTCTATGTTTTTTACAAGGCTGTCAACGAACAAGCCTGTTCCTCCGACAATAATCGGAACATTTCCTGCGTCGGTGATTTCTTTAATTATTATCCTTGCCTGACTGACGAAATCGGCAACCGAAAATACCTCGTCAGGCTCCTTATATTCCACAAGATGATGCGGTATTCCCTGCGCCTCCTCTTCGGTTACAACGGCAGTTGCTACGGGCATATACTTGTAGACCTGCATTGAGTCGGCAGAAATTATTTCTCCGCCGATTGCCTTTGCTATTTCTATACCGAGTGCGCTTTTTCCCGAAGCGGTTGCACCTACAACGCAAATAATTTTCGTTTTTTCCATTACTGCACCCTGCCGAACTGCTTTTCTATATCGTACCTTGAAAGCTTTATCATAACAGGTCTGCCGTGAGGACAATATCTTATGTCGGGATTTGAAAGCAGCTTTTTGACAAATATTTCCATTTCGTAGCGGGAGGTATAATCACCTGCTTTAACTGCGGCTCTACAGGAAGCGGAGTGAAGTATCCAATCAAGCTTATCGGGAGTGATATCCGTCTTACCGTCAAGCAGCTTTTCGGCAGTTTCCTCAATAAGTCCGGCAACATCCTCGCCGTCAAGTATCGACGGACATTCCCTTACGATAACGGTTGAATTTCCGAAATCCTCAATAAAGAAGCCGCATTTTGTAAAAAGGTCAATATTCTGCAAAACCGTGTTGTATTCGTCGGCTGAAAGACGGACGGTAACAGGACTTAAAAGCACCTGCGAATTAATTTCAAGAGACGATTTGAGCTTTTCAAAATTCATTCTCTCGTGTGCGGCGTGCTTGTCGATAATGTAAAGCGAGCTTTCCATTTCGATGAGAATATAGGTTTTGAACACCTCACCTATCAGCTTAAAATCAGGTATGCTCGGTTGTGAAGCATTGTCAATATTTTGCTCTGTCGGCTCATCTGTTTTTGCTTCCTGCACACTCTCTTCATCGTTTTCGGCTTTCATTATTTCGGAAATGTTCAGGCTGAATTTTTTAGTCGGCGATTCGTTTGCAATTTCTTTTTTTGAAAAATAATCCTTGCCGCCGATTGAAGCGCTGACGCTCCACGCATCGTCGAAATCCTCTTTTTCGGTATGTGTAAAAGTTGTTTGCACAGGCGGTTCGGGCTTTGCCCAAAAATCCTGCGCAGACTTTTGCACATTTTTGTTAAAGCGCATTTCAACCGGAGTGTCGCCTGCCTCAATAGCCGATTTAGTCGCATAATAAACGAGGTCAAAAACAGGCTTTTCATTCGCAAAGCGAACCTCAATCTTCGCAGGATGAACATTTACATCAACAAAGGACGAGTCACATTCTATATTCAAAACACAGCCGGGATATTTGCCGACCATAATCGAATTTCTGTAAGCCTGCTCCAACGCCGCCATAGCGGTTTGAGTCTTAACAAGTCGGGAATTAATAAAGAAAAACTGCATTCCCCTGCTTTTGCGTGACATAGACGGCTTCGTTACAAAGCCCGAAACACGCATATTGTTATTTGTGTAATCAACAGGAATAAGCGACTGTGCAAATTCCCTGCCGAAGACGCTGTAAATTGCGTCCTTTAATTCGCCGTTGCCCGATGTAATAAGCGTTTGCTTTCCGTCACGGATAAATCTAAACGATATTTCGGGATGGCTTACGGCAATTTTCTCTACCACCGAGGCTACTGCGTTTGCTTCCGTAACATCCTTTTTCAAGAACTTCATTCTTGCAGGAGTGTTGAAAAATATATCGGCAACACATATGGTTGTACCTACGGGACAGCCCGCTTCGCAAAATTCAATTTCCTGCGAGCCGGCAATTTCGTAGCGTGTACCGACCTCCTCATCGGGCGTACGGGTCAAAAGCTGAACCTTTGCAACTGCGGCAATCGAAGCCATAGCTTCGCCTCTAAAGCCGAGCGTTGCTATTTTGTCCAAATCCTCGCTGTATTTTATCTTCGAGGTTGCGTGAGGAATGAAAACCTTTTTTACCTCACTTTTTGCGATTCCGCAGCCGTCGTCGGTTATGCGCATATAGGTTGTTCCGCCGTTTTTGATTTCAACGGTTATGCTTTTTGCACCTGCGTCAATAGAGTTTTCTATCATTTCCTTAATAACGGAAGACGGTCTTTCTACTACCTCGCCTGCGGCAATAAGCTGATAAACCTCTTTAGGCAAAATATTAATTTCGGGCATATTCCTCACTTCCTTTCTGTCATATATTTCGGTAATTCATCAATCGGTAATCTCCGACACCTTTTTCTTCAAATCGTAAAGCGTTTGCATAGCTTCAATCGGAGTTAGGGTATTGATGTCGATGGTTTTTATCAGTTCAAGGATTTCATCGGTCGATTTCGTCTTGAAATTAAACTGAATATCCTCCTGTGTTTCTTCTTCAATTACGGCATTTTCAGCCTTGAAGTCGATTTCAATCTTATTTGCTTCAAGCTCCTTTAGGATTGCTTTTGCACGGTTAGTTACCGCCGAGGGAACGCCTGCGAGCTTTGCAACCTCAATACCGAAGCTTTGGTCGGCGCCGCCGTGAACAATTCTGCGAAGAAACGTTATATCATCTCCACGCTTTTTTACGGCTATTGAATAGTTGTTTACACCCTTTAGCATACCCTCCATAGCGGTAAGCTCGTGATAATGGGTTGCAAAAAGAGTTTTTGCGCCGATTTTTTTAACAACATATTCAAGCACGGCACGGGCAATGCTCATTCCGTCAAAGGTTGATGTTCCCCTGCCGATTTCATCAAGAATAATGAGCGATTTATCGGTTGCGTTTTTAAGGATATTCGACACCTCGTTCATCTCAACCATAAAGGTTGACTGACCTGTTGCAAGGTCGTCGGAGGCTCCGACTCTCGTAAACACAGCGTCGCAAACAGATATCCTTGCGCTTCTTGCAGGAACAAAGGAGCCTATCTGTGCCATAATAACGATCAGCGCAGTCTGGCGCATAAAGGTCGATTTACCTGCCATATTCGGTCCGGTAATTATCGAGCATTTATTATCGTTGCAGTCAAGCAATGCATCGTTCGGCACAAAGGGCGATGAATTGAGAATAGTCTCAACAACGGGATGTCTGCCGTCCTTGATATCAAGAGTGCCGTCGGTCGTTATCTGCGGACAGCAATAATTATTTTCAAATGCGGTCTGTGCAAGGCTTGCAATACAATCGAGAGTTGAAAGCGCCTTTGCTGTACGCTGTATTCTTTCAAGCTCGGCAGATACACTGTTGCGAACTGCACAGAAAACCTCGTATTCAAGCGCAACGCTTCTGTCCTTTGCACCCAAAACCTTACCCTCAAGCTCCTTGAGCTCTTGAGTTATATATCTTTCGCAGTTTGTCAGCGTTTGCTTTCTTATATACGTTTCGGGAACCATATCCTTGTAGGAATTAGTTACCTCAATGAAGTAGCCGAAAACCTTGTTATAAGATACCTTGAGCTTTGGAATACCTGTTGCTTCCTTTTCTCTTGCTTCGATTTTCGCAAGCACCTCGGAGCCGTTATTCAAAATTTCACGCAGAGAGTCAATTTCTTCATTATAGCCGTCTCTTATCATACCGCCCTCTCTTACGGAAAACGGCGGCTCGTCCTCAAGTGCTTCGTCAATAAGCCTGAAAACATCACGAAGCTCGTCAATATTGCCGTAAATACTCTTGAGCAATGCTGTTTTGCAGCCTGTCAGACTTGACTTAATTTCGGGCAATATTTTAAGCGTTGAAGCAAGGGAACGAAGCTCCTTTGCATTTGCCGTGCCATAAACAACACGGCTCATCAAGCGTTCGATATCCTTTATTCCGCCGAGCAGTTCACGCACGGTATCACGAAGCATACTGTCGTCAACAAGGCACGCAACGGCGTTTTGCCTTTTTGCAATCTGTGCCTCGCTCACAAGAGGTCTTTCAAGCCACGCACGAAGCTGGCGCTTACCCATAGAGGTTTTCGTTTTATCAATTACCCAAAGCAGAGAATGACGCTTGTCGCCGGTCATCATTGAGCGTGTAAGCTCAAGATTTCTCCTTGCGCTTACGTCGAGCTTCATAAACTCGGTTTCCTCGTAAAACTCAACCTCGCTCGGAGCCTCAAGCGTATCTGTTTTTCGATTTGCTTTCAGATAGAGAATAACTGCACCGAGTGCCGAAACAGCAGCCTTACTTCTGCCGATACCGAGCGAATCAATCTCGCTTCTGTTCATCGTTTGCAGAATAAGCTCGGTTGAATTATTAAAATCAAATGCCTCGTCGTCTTGAAATTCAACTTCAATATTAAGCATCGACTTTGCATATCTCAAAACATTTTCAAGCCCCTCGACCTCTTTGTTCGCCAAAACCTCTTTAGGCGCGTATGTCGAAAGCTGATTAATTATTTTGTTTTCCTCGTCGTCTCTGCCAAATGATGTAATATGAAATTCGCCTGTTGATATATCGGCGAAGCATATACCTGTTTCGGTTGCATTTCTGCACAGAGCGCACAGATAATTGTTTGTACTGTCGTCGAGAATATTGTTCTCAATTACTGTACCTGGAGTTATGACTCTTACGACATCTCTTTTAACTATTCCCTTTGCGGTTGCAGGGTCCTCCATTTGCTCGCATATCGCAACCTTGTAGCCGTAGGACACGAGCTTTGCGATATATGAGTCGGCGCTGTGAAACGGCACTCCGCACATCGGAGCACGCTCACCCTGACCGCAATCCTTACCGGTTAGAACAAGATCAAGCACATTTGACGCAACCTTGGCGTCGTCAAAAAACATCTCGTAAAAATCACCCAGACGGAAGAACAAAATAACGCCCGGATATTCTTTTTTTATTTCCAAATACTGTTGCATCATAGGCGACAGCTTCATTTCCTTTGCCATTTTGTTCACCGTCCTTAAATTTCAATAATTATTTTGGGTTGATTTAATTAGTGGCAACCGCCGCAGGTGCAGCAATCATGTGTGCAATTGCTTGCAGGAATTTCGCAGGTTGCAGGGTCTTGACCGTCAAAGAACAAGCCGATCATTTGGCTGATATACTGTGCCATTTGCTCCATATCGGCAGCGGCATTAGTATAGTTCTTCATATTCTCGCCCTCCATAATCTTTGCATAGAGATCCTGATATTCCTGCTGAAGCTCGGCAATTCTGTCCTGGGAAGCCTCCTCGCCCTTTTCAGCCTCCTGCTGATACTTAAGGGAGATAAGCTGCATTTCCTGCATTTGAGCCTGTAAAGCCTCGTCGCCGTCATTTGCCTTTGCAGCTGCCTGAAGAGCCGCAAATCTTGGATCTGCCTGAATTTCCTTGCCCAATTCTCTAAGTGCTGATTCTAAACTCATTTTTCTGTCCTTTCTAATTCACCCAGCATTACGTAGGTGAGCGGCTCGGTTACTTTAATATTTTGAAAGGTGCCGATGAGCCCGTCGTCACCCTCGAATTCTATAATCAAATTGCCGTCTGTTCTTGCGGCAAGATAATTATCACCCTGTTTGCCTTTTCCGTAAACAAAGCATTTGAATGTTTTACCCTTATGCAAAGCCATTTGCTCGCCCGAAATTCTTTCCTGAACAGCAAGAAGCTCGCGCATCCATTTTGACTTTTCTTCATACGCAATAGGGTCGTCCATTTCAGCCGCAGGCGTTCCCACTCTCGGAGAGTAAATAAAGGTGAACAGGCTTGTCGCCTTTATTTCTTCGACAAGAGAAAGCGTGTCCTGAAATTCCTCATAGGTTTCTCCGGGGAAGCCCACTATTATGTCGCTTGTTACGGATAGGTTATCACCCATAAGCTCTCTTGCGTAGTTGATAAGCGAGAGATATTTTTCACGGGTGTACTGTCTATTCATAGCCTTGAGCACTCTGTCGTTGCCGCTTTGGAACGGAAGATGAAGATGAGTTGCAACCTTGTCACAGCTCGCCATCGTTTCCAAAAGCTCCTTTGTGCAATCCTTCGGGTGCGAGGTCATAAACCTAATCCTAAAGTCACCGTCAAGGTCGTTTAGCATTTTCAAAAGCTCGGCAAATGTCACTTTCGGTTCAAGGTCTTTGCCGTAGGAATTTACATTCTGACCGAGCAGAGTAATTTCCTTACAGCCGTCAGAAACAAGATCTTTGAACTCGCGAACAATGTCGTCTACCCTTCGGCTTCGCTCCCTGCCTCGAACGTAAGGAACAACGCAGTACGAGCAGAAATTATTGCAGCCGTACATAATCGGGAGCCACGCTCTGTTTTCCTCATCACGCTTTACCGGTATTCCCTCGGCAATCACGCCGTCGATATCGGGGCGTTCAAACACTCTGCGTTTTCCTGTCAGCGCCTTATACAAAAGCTCCGGCAGACGGTGAACAACGTGTGTTCCGAAAACCAAATCAACAAAAGAAAACGACTGCTTAATCTTTTTTGCGATATGCTCCTGCTGCATCATACAACCGCAAAGTGCAATAATCGTGTCGGGGTGAGAAAGCTTGTACTTCTTGAGTGCGCCGACGTTTCCGAAAACTCTGTCCTCGGCGTGCTCTCTTACGGCACAGGTGTTGAAAATAATCAAATTTGCCTGTGTTCGCTCCTCACAAAAAGCATATCCCATTTCACTGAGCATACCCTTGATACGCTCGCTGTCGGCTATATTTTGCTGACAACCGTAGGTAACTACGCAGGCGAGAGGCTTGCCGCTATATCGGGACTGCAAAAGATTATTCACTTTTTGGGAATACTCATTTTGTTGCTTCAGCTCCGGCTCGGAAATCCTTTTAATCTCAACTGCCATAGATACACCTACCCATATTAGACATAATATAAATTATTATAACAGAACACACCGCTATATTCAATAAAAAATTTTAATTATTATAATATTTATATACAGGTTGATTTATTGGTAACAAAGTGTTAAAATAATCGGGAAATATTTTACAAAATTACGGTGATTTTATGCTGAAAAAAAGAGGCTCGGGCGTTTTAATGCACATAAGCAGTATGCCCTCGCCATACGGCGTCGGCGTTTTTGACGAAAACGCTTTACACTTTATAGATAAAATTTGCGATATGTCATTCGGCTACTGGCAGGTTTTACCACTAAATCCGACTGACGGCGCAAACAGTCCGTATTGCAGCGTATCTGCTTTTGCCGGAGATTACATCTACATCAATCCGCAGGGACTTTGCGATATGGGACTAATAAGCGAGGACGACGTCAAGGCGAATATCTATTACGAAACGCCCTACACGGCTGATTACGAATTTGCACGCAAAGCAAGACTTCAAACGCTGAAAAAAGCGTTTTTGAACGTAGGCTCTAATCTTGCACAGGAAATAAAGGAATTTGAAATAAGCAATTCGTGGCTCACGGATTACGCAGTTTTTATGGCTGTTAAGGAGCTTGAAAACGGCAGACCGTGGTGGGAATGGAGCGACGAACACGCACATTATTACGAGTGCATAAAGAACATATACAAATACGAAAACGAAGCGGCATTTTGGAAATTTGTTCAATATATTTTCTATCTGCAATGGGGCGAAATCAAAAAATACGCCAACAAAAAGGGCGTTGCAATCATTGGCGATATGCCGATATATGTTGCTATGGACAGCGTTGACGTTTGGTCGAATCTGCCTATGTTTTTAATAGACGAAAAAACGCTGAAGGTTGAGAAGGTTGCGGGAGTTCCGCCCGATTATTTCAGCGAGAACGGTCAGCTTTGGGGCAATCCTATATACAACTGGGAGAGTATGAAAAAGGACGGCTACACATGGTGGCTTTCAAGGCTTGAGCACACGCTCAAAATTTACGATACCGTAAGAATTGACCATTTCAGGGCGTTTGCTTCGTATTGGGCAGTACCTGCCGACAGCAAAACGGCGAAGGTCGGCGAGTGGATTGACGGTCCGAAAATGGATTTCTTCAACGCCGTATTCGAAAAATTCGGTAAAGACGCACCGATTATCGCAGAGGATTTGGGTGTATTCGGCGAGGATGTAGTTGAGCTTTTGGAGGACACGGGATTTCCGGGAATGAAGGTTGTTCAGTTTGGCTTTGACCCTAATTCCGACAGCTCTCATCTTCCTCACAATGCAGGTCAAAACAGCGTAAATTATGTAGGCACTCACGACAACAATACAATCCTCGGCTGGCTTTGGGAGGCAAGCGAAGAGGAGCGCGAATTTGCCCTTGAATACTGTCATTTCAACGGCAGTAATTGGGGTGACGGCGGCTTCAAAAGCGCATCGTGCAGAGCGATAACCGAGGCGGTTTGGCAGAGTGCTTCAAATACTGCAATCATTGCATTTCAGGATATGTGCGGCTTCGGCTCGGACGCAAGAATGAACATACCGGGCGTGCCCGAAAAAAACTGGAGATTCCGCACCACAAGAGATACAATCGACAATATCGACGCAGAATATTTCAGGCACATCAATTCGCTTTACAGGCGAACATATCCAGTATTTGAAAAGTAAAAAACAGCAAAAACGGCGGCTCAGCTTTTGGACTGAGTCGCCGTTTTTTATGTGTATTTATTTAATTACGCAGAGCTTCAGGGCTTTATGGTCAACAAAAAAGTCAACCTGCGAATAGTCAAAATTCTCGCCGTCGCAATTACCCAACAGAGCTGTGCCGTCAACACTTTTTATTGTGCCGGATTTTATGTAATAATTTGTGCAAAATGACGAAGTATTCTCATTTAACGTACCGTTTGAATACTTACCAATCAGCGGAAGTGCACTAATAAGCGACATTCCGTCAACTATGCACGCATCAAGCAAGCCGTCGTCAAGCACGGAATTCGGTGCAGGGCAAAAGCCGCCGCCGTACCAGCTTGCATTACAAATAGCCATAAGCGCGTAATCCTTATTTTCCTCGCTTACGCAAAATTCCTCGCCCGTGTCCTTATTTACACAATTAAGCTCATATGCAATATTATAATGCAACGGTTTCATTAAAACAGGAACAACCGCAATATTATAGGCGTTGTGTCCCAATGACGGCATCTTTGCGGCAATCTTTCTGCCGATGGTTTCAACTAACGTATCAAGACCGTAGGACATAACATTTATACATTTTTCGCCGTTATAGTCGATAAGGTCGATAGGCATAATGTCATACTTAATTTTTCCGGAGTACAGACCGAAAGCCTTTATGACATTTTCAACATTGATTTTATTCGTACCGTAAACCTTTTTTGCAAAATCGTTTCCCGTGCCCAGCGGCAGAATCATAAGCGGAGTATCTGTTGATGCAAGACCGTTTGCAATTTCGTGTACAGTTCCGTCACCGCCGCACGAAACGATAACGCATTTGTCGCCGTATTTTGAAGCATATTCACGGGAAATACGCATAGCGTCGCCGGGCTTCTTCGTTTCTTCAATAATCATTTCATCGTCAATGAGACGAAATGTGGATTTAATGCGGGAAAATATTTTTTGCTTATCATCATTTCCTGCAATAGGATTAATAATAAATACATATTTCATTTTGTTTATTTCCTCTCATCACAAGGATAATTTCTATCAGATAATCTGGGTGCCGCCGACAGGTCGGATAATCAAAACGTGACAGCTACCCTCACCGAAAACGCCCTCGATTGTATTTTTATACTCGTCAAGCATATCGTTTGGAACAAAAGCCTGAATAGTACCTGCAAAGCCGCCTCCGTGAACTCTCCAAGCGCCCTTGCCCTTAAGCAGCTCTTCGCTGATTGCAAGTGCAAGAGAGAGCTTTTGTTCAGTCGGATTTTTCGGAGAATACACATTTTGGTTGAGCATATATGACGAAAGTCCGGAATCAATAATAACCTGCTTAAAGCCCTCAAAATCGCCGTTTTCAAGACATTTAACAGCCGCGTCGACCCTCTTATTTTCGTTGAAGAAATGAATTGCACGAAGAAGCGCTCTGTCGTTTACCTTTTCGGTAAGCTCGGGCAAAGCCGCAAAAAATTCCTCGTATGTAAGTTCACGCAAAACGGACTTACCAAGCGCCTTTGCAACGTCCTCCATTTCCGAACGAACTGCGGCATAGTCGTCTGTAAGATCGCTGTGATTACCGTGAGTATCAACTATGCAAAGAGAATGACCCGACGAAGCAAAATCGAAGTCTACCTTTTTAACAACAGGGCTTTCGGTTGACTTAAAATCAATTGTAACGAATGTTCCGACGGACGACGCCATCTGGTCAAGCAGACCGCAGGGCTTACCGAAAAACTTATTTTCGGAAAACTGCGCAACCTTTGCAATATCAACAGGGCTTATCTTTCCGTCATTAAACATATATGACAAAACCGTTCCGAGTAAAACCTCAAATGCGGCAGACGATGAAAGTCCCGAACCGCCCATAACGTCACTCGTTGTACAAGCGTCAAAGCCTTTTACCTTAAAGCCTAAATCCTTAATACCTCTTGCAACACCCTGAACGAGAGTAGTTGAGTCGCCGTATTTAGCCTCGTCGGGTTCAAGGTTATCAAGGTCAACAACATTCATTCTGTGACCCTTTGACTTAACTCTGATAATATTATCCTCGTTTTCGCTGACAACTGCAATAGCATCCAAATTGATTGAAGCCGCAAGTACCTTACCGTTATTATGGTCGGTATGGTTTCCGCAAACCTCCGTTCTGCCCGGTGCGGACATAATCTTTACCTCTCTGTCCCAACCGAAAAGCTCGCCGAAGGTATTAAGAGCCTCAACATATCGCGGCTTTTGAAGCTCAACAGCTTCATCGGTTACATAAACTCTTTTAAGATTTTCATCCAGTTTTCCTGCCTCAACAGCAGCAATCATTTCTTTTGTGTTCATAAAATACCCCTTTATTTATAATACAATTTTATACTTATTTTTTTCGCTGTAAATGAGCAAGGTCTGCGTCATTTGGCGAGTTCTGATACCGTAAAAGATGTTAAATATCAAACTTGAAATTCCCGAAAAAGCAACGATTATCATAACAAGCGTTATGAACGTTACCGAAAACGGATTTGTCCACGAAGCGCCTAATTTTGTATAAACGAACAGTCTCGGAGCAAAACCGAGAAGGCTCAAAAGCGAATAGTATACAAAATCATAGTGCATTGAGCCGTAATACTTCGACACCATTCCGACTGGAATAAACGGCACAAGCCTTGTTACGGCAAGAACATACGGATTGCCGTTGCCCTTAAAATGAATCCAATCACGGACAAATTTCAGCTTTTTTATATTCAAAATCATTCCTGTCCAGCCGCCGCCTAAAAACGTTCCCTCAACGTACTTAACGGTAAAGAAGAAGAAAATGAAAAGAACGTTAAGCGCAAGCGCAGTCGAAAGCGGAAAAACCATTCCCGAAATAACGCAGCACGCCGAAAGCGGTATGGGAAGCTGGCATTTTGCAATATACAAAGCGAATATACAAAGCACTATTTCAAAAGTTGTATCAAGCTGCGCAATGGCGTTATCAATCTTTGAAAACCACGCAATCATTGTATCAAATCTTGTTTCAAGCCTTGTATGATTATATAAAGCAATACTCAAAAGCACAAGCAAACCGACTGTTACAAGTAGTATTACAGCCGATGTAAAGCCTGTTCTATGTCGTTTTGTCTGTTTCATAAAATCAAACCAACTCTGCTAAAATTAGCCTTTTTCAAAATAATTACCCAAAAATGTAAATTCGGGAAGCTCGTCGGACAAAGCACAAAGCAGGTCAAGAGTTGCTTCATCGGTAACCGAGCCTAAAATATCAACATAAAAATAGTAGTCGAATTTTCCGTTTGCAACAGGGCGTGATTCAAGCTTTGTAAGGTTCAGCCCCGTCATGGAAAATCTGCCGAGAACTCTGTAAAGCGAGCCCGTACGGTGAGGTGCGGAGAATATTAGCGAAATCTTATGAGCCGACTCGTCAATAACAAGCTCCTTTGAAATAACGATAAATCTCGTTGTGTTATTCGCAACGTTTTGTATACCGCGACGAATAACCTTTAAGCCGTACTGCTTTGCGGCACTCTCGCTGCATATTGCGGCAATATTCGTTTTTTGGCTTTCGCTGACAAATTTTGCCGCTGCGGCAGTATTTGAATAGTTAATACCCGTAAAATCAAAGTTCTTCAAAAAAATACTGCATTGAGACAAAGCCTGCGGATGGGAATAGATATTCTCAATATCCTCAAAATCAATATCCTGCCTTGTACAAAGACAATGCTCAACATTCAAATCATATGCGCCGACAACGTAAAATCTATACTTCATTATCAAATCATACGATTCGTGAACAGAGCCTGCCGTTGAATTTTCAACAGGAATAATGCCGTACTTCGCTTTATTCTGATTTACCGCTTCAAAAACGTCCTCAAATCTCTTATGAAAATCAACCGGAGAGTCGGGAAACAGAGCGTTTGCCGCCTTTGCGCTATACGCTCCCTCAACGCCCTGACAGGCAACGGGTGCACCGTTTGCGGTAAGAGAGGCACAGGTTCCGGCATTTTCAATAGATTTTCTCAAAGCGTCACCGCCGCCGATAATCTTATGCTGTAAGGCTCTTGAAGCGTCCATAATAGCCGAAAATATCGTTTTCATAGCTTCGCCCTGCTCGCCGCAGTTCTTCGCTACAAGCTCCAAAACCTCCTGCTCCCTTTCTTCATTGAGAACAGGAATATCCCTTTGCACCTTATATTCCGCAACCTGTCGGGATATATCCATTCTCTTCAAAAGAAGCGGCACTAATTCATCGTCAATTTTATCAATCTCGTTTCTAAGTTCCAATAAATCCATTAATTATTTTTCCTCTTACATCATTAAATCGAGCAAGCCGAGCGCAACTGCACTCTCAATAACAGGCACGGCTCTGGGCACAATGCAAGGGTCGTGTCTACCGTGAATTTCAAGCTCGGTATTTTCCATTGTCTGCAAATTTACACTTCTTTGCTTCTTTGCAATAGACGGAGTAGGTTTAATTACGGCGCTTACAACAATCGGCGCACCGTTGGTCATACCGCCTAAAACGCCGCCGTTGTTATTTGAAAGCGTTTTAACCTCGCCGTTTTTAACCTCATATTCGTCGTTCACGCTTGAAGCGTTTTTATTTGCAAAATCAAAGCCCAGTCCAAACTGAACGCCCTTTACGGCAGGAACGCCGAAAAGAATCGAAGCAAGCCTGCTTTCCACCGTGTCAAACATATTACCGCCGACGCCGACAGGCAAGCCGATTGCAAAGCACTCGACAATTCCGCCGACACTGTCAAGGCTCATTCTCGCCCTTTCAACCTCATTTCTCATAAGCTCCTCACGGCTTTGGTCAACAAGTGAAAAGCTCTTTGAAGCAAGCGACAGAACAAGCTCCTCGGTAATGTCGTTATAATCAACCAAGCCGTCGCAAACGGTACCTATTTGCTTAATATGTGCGCCGATCAAAACGCCCTTTTCCTTAAGCACCTGCTTTGCTACCGCACCTGCGAATACTATCGGTGCGGTAAGTCTTCCGCTGAAATGACCGCCGCCGCGTATATCGTTAAAGCCGTTGTACTTCACATAAGCCGGATAGTCGCTGTGTGACGGTCGAGGCACAGTCATCAAATTTGAATAATCGCCGCTTTTTGTATTCGTGTTTTCGATAACGCACGCAATAGGTGCGCCAGTTGTAAAGCCGTCAAGCACGCCCGAAAGAATTTTCGGAATATCCTTTTCAAGTCTCGGAGTTGAAGTCAAATCCTTGCCGGGAGCACGACGTGCCATATCCTTGTAAATCTCGTCAAAATCGAGCTTTACACCGGCAGGAAGACCGTCGATTACACAGCCTATTGCTTCGCCGTGGCTTTCGCCGAATACGGATAATTTTATTTTTTCACCTATCGCAGAGGACATTTGCATTACCTCCTATACTGTTAAAATCATCAAAGAAATCGGGATACGACTTGTTTATACTTTGCGCGTCGTCAATAATCGTTACACCGTCAAGACCGCTTGCACAAACGGACATTGACATAACGATTCTATGGTCGTTAAAGCCCTTTAATTCCGCGCTGTGAAGCGTTCTTGAACGAATAATCATACCGTCGTCGGTTTGAGTAACATCGGCTCCCAATTCGTTAAGATTAAAGCAAACGCTTTCAATTCTGTCCGACTCCTTAAAACGAAGACGTGACGCGCCTTTGATAACTGTTGTTCCGCTTGCAAAAGCGCCGGCAACCGCCAAAGCAGGCACCATATCGGGAATATCGGTTGCGTCAATTTCGCACCCTTTAAGGCTTGATTTTTTTACGCTTACCGTGTTTTCGCCGACCTTTATATCTGCGCCGAAGCGCCTTAAAACATCGACAACAGCCTTGTCGCCTTGGGTGGAATTTATGTCCAGTCCTGTGAGCGTTACGTCGCCGAAAAGTGCGCCGCCGACAAGGAAAAATGCCGCCTGCGACCAGTCGCCCTCGACAACATAATCGCGCTTTTTATACTGCTGATTACCCTTGACAAAATAACCGTTTTCGGTCTGCCGAACGCTTACGCCGTAATGAGCCATAACCTTTATTGTCATATCAACATACGGCTTTGATTCAAGCTTGGTTGTCAGCACAATTTCGCTGTCGCCGTCAAGAAGCGGCAAAGCAAGAAGCAAGCCTGTGATATACTGTGACGAAACGTCGCCGGCAAGCTCAAATTTGCCCGCAGTCAGTCTTCCGCTTATCGTCAGCGGCAGACCGCCGTTGCTAACACACTCAACATTATGCTCAGGCAAAAGCCTTAAATAGTCGCCTATCGGACGTTCGGGCAATTTTCCCTCGCCTACAAAAGTAACGCTTTTTCCGAGTGCCGCCGCAACAGGAATTATAAAGCGAAGCGTTGAGCCGCTTTCTATGCAGTTTATTTCGTTTTCGTTATTAATCAAAGCCTTAATTGCGCACGTTGTAGCCGTCATATCCTTGCTTTGAATTATCGGAGAAACATTCCCTCCACCTGCCAAAAACGAGCAAATCAAGGCTCTGTGTGCGGCAGACTTCGACGGCGGCATTACAAGCGTTCCGTTTAGCTGTGATTTTCTTATTTCTACCTTACTCAATTTATTCCAAACCGAAGAAGCTCGGTATATCCTCATACTTTATTTTTTGGCTGAACGCATTGCCGATACTGTGCAAAAGCGTGAAATTAATAGCGTTTGCGGTACGCTTTTTATCTGCGTTCATAGCCGAAATAATTTCCTTATCCGAATGAATGTCACTCGTTTTAAGGTCGTACTTTTCAAGCACTTTTGCGATTCTGTCAGACGAGCCGACAGGGGCAATGCCGTTTTCCTCGCACGCTTTTGTAATCATTACCATACCTATTCCGACAGCCTCACCGTGGGAAACAGTTGTAAAATTATGGAGCTTTTCAATAGCGTGACCCGAAGTGTGACCGAAGTTCAAAAGCGCTCTTTCTCCGTGCTCCTTTTCATCACGCTCAACAACGCCTGCCTTTATGCTCACGCACTCAAAAATTACGTCCTCGATAATCTCCCTTGCATCCTCGTTTTCGAGCCTTTCAAAGAGTGACAGGCTCTTGATACAGCCGGTCTTGATTGCCTCTGCCATTCCGTCGGAAAAGAAATGAGGAGTAAGCGTATCAAGGGTATTTGGGTCAATCAATACGAGGCTCGGCTGGTGAAATGCACCGCATAAGTTTTTGCCCTGAGGTAAATCCACCGCCGTTTTTCCGCCGACAGACGAGTCAACCTGTGCAAGAAGCGAGGTCGGAATTTGAACAAATTTTATTCCTCTTAAATATATCGCAGCCGCAAAGCCCGCCATATCACCCGTTACGCCGCCGCCGAGGGCTACGACAATATCGTTTCTCGTAAGCTCGTTTTGAGCCATAAACTCAACCATAGAAACTACGCTTGCGGTAGTTTTCGACGCTTCACCTGCCTCAAATACGTAGTCAAAAACCTCGAATCCGGCGCTTTTTAGCTGTAATTTGATTATCTCGCCGTATATGGGATATACATTGCTGTCGCTTATAAGACATACCTTTGAAGCGTTTGTAATATTCTTTATGTATTTTGAGCAATCGGACAGTATTCCACGCTCGATAAAAATATCGTATCCGTCGCCCACATTTACTCTTAATGATTTCATTAGCCGATTTCTTCCTTAATTTTGTTTGCCTTGTTCATAAGGTCTTTTAGCGCCTGTGAGTCCTCGTTTACGATATTGTACTTAAACTGCATAAGATTAGATACGAGGTCGTCGATTTCTCTGACAAGAGCGTCCTTGTTGTCTACAAAAAGGTCTGCCCACATATCTGCGTTAATTCTTGCAACCCTCGACACATCTCTGTATGAGCCGGCGGAATATCCGGGATGTGACGGTGCAAGAGGTGAAAGAACGTAGGAGCAAGCCAAAACGTGTGCAATCTGCGACGTAAACGCAATCATTTCGTCGTGATGCTCAGGTGTCGTAACTACCGTTCTTGCAAACTTCATATCCTGCGCAAGACCGACAAGTGCGTCAACCTTGTTTCTCGGAGTATCGTCATACGGTGTTACGATAAAGCTTGCGTTGTCGAAAAGAGTGTCAAGGCTGTTGTCATAGCCGCCAACCTCTCTGCCTGCCATCGGGTGAGCGCCTATGTAGTAAAAATCAAAATCGTATTCAGCAAGCTCATCGCATATCTTTGTTTTAATACCGCACGAGTCGGTAACAATGCTGTCCTTTTTGAAGCTGTTTCTATGCTCCAATATAAACGGCACGATAGCCTGCGGATAAAAATTAATAATAGTAATATCGGCGTCGCTGATAAGCTCGTCAATGTCGCCGCTTTTGTCGATAACGCCGTCGCGTAGCGCCTTTTGAGTTACGGACTGCGTTCTGTTCCAACCGAGAACAGTATGCTTTGTATTCTTTTTCAAGGTCTTGGCAAGACTTGCACCGATAAGACCTAATCCGCAAATAAGAATCTTCATTTTTTTACTCCGATTTTCGATTTATTAATCTATTGCATAACATTACATATTAATAATATATTATTATTTTTCTAATGTCAAATTATAATTAAAGAAACCGGCAATTTTTAATAAAAAGTTTTATTTTCGTATAGCGTGTACAAGTAGGGACAGTCCCTACTTGTACACGTTTGTAATATATTTGAAAAAAATGGCAGAAAAATATTACAATTTGTATAGATGTTACATTAGAGTATAAGACAGGGAATCTTCCTTTTGTCAAAGAAAAACGCCCCGGCAAAGCCGAGGCGTCAGCGTGTCGAAAAAGTCAAATTATAAATTTCGACACGTTGGTAGACTGTTGAGAAATGGGATGAATTTCGTTTTCTTGCGAGGGAAGATGTACATCGGTACCTCGACCGAACAAAAAACGAAAAACACAAAAATGGCTTGGATTCGATGTCCAAGCCATTTTTCCAATCCTTCCGTCAGCACATAAGTGCTGCCACCTCCTTTTACACAAAGGAGGCAGAAATCGGTTATGTTTTTATAATATGTGTGGTTCAGCCCACTTTATCGACAGTCTAACGCCCCGGCGAAGCCGAGGCGTAATCGTTATTTGTGCTTACTCGAAGTAGTCTACATTATCGTCCTTATTAAGGTCGTTATCCGGATTTACTGCCGGATCTGATGTAGTAACCGAGTTTGCAAGCATTGTGTACTTCCTGATTTCTAATTCAGGATGAGTATATAGTTTTCTCATTTTGTTCCCTCCTTAGAATGTATCAGTTGTGTTTGTCGGAGATGTAGGATCGGAGTATACGGTAATCATATTTCCGTCCTTGTCGGTGTAGGTCATATATGCTACCCACTTCATTCCTACTTCGCCGACCTTATTGCCTGCGATTTTCGGAGTGTTAATGGAGATAACATACTGATTACCCGGTGTATGAGCAGTTGACTTAACTCTGAGGATACCGTTTGTGCCGGCATTGCCGAGAGTAAGGTCTACTGTAGGAATGTCGGAGCTGTTCTTGTTAGCAGCGAAGAGAATACCTGTTTCTACCATTTTGCAGTTTTCAGGAACCGTGAAGTTAGAAATAATGGCAAACTTAACGCCTTCCGTAATAACAAGCTCATCACTCGTGTCAACCTTTGCGCCGTTGTCGTCGCCCGGCTCGGTAACAATACCCTTTGCAACTGCATCCTTGTATGCAGCTTCATCAAGAGCAAACAAGGTTGTATCCTTATATACTCTGAATGTATAGTCAGGGCCGTAAGCAACTACCTTACCGTTAGTACTGTAAGCCATTTCCGAGAATTCACTGTTTGTATTAATAATTCCGTTTTCTTCATCTGCGGCGGCGTCACGCCATGCCTGTACATCGGGAGCGTTAACCTCTACCCATGCGTAAACACTGTCATTACCGTATCTTCCGTTACCAGCATCAACAGTTTCAACACCGTTTACGGAGTATACCATATCGTCATTACCGTACTTATCACCGATGAACGATACCTCGTCGTTGTAAGCAAGGTCGTTGATTAATACGTTACCTGCAGGATATCTGTATGCGATATCAGCAACATAAACGCTGTATGACTGTGTTACGGTACGGTTGTAGGTGTAAAGAACGATAACGTTCTCGTTAACTACATATGTGTCGCCGTCATTGTATGAAGCGCCGTTAATCTGTATGCCGTTGCAGGTGTAGAATACTACGCTCGGTGCATTTGCAACAGAGAGAGTTATTTCTGTGCCCGGTGCAACATACTGTACGTCAACATTCTTCATATTAATGCTGTTTACATAAGTTACCTTTACGGTTTCGGTGTCGCTTGCCTTCTTTGTTTCAAGGTGAGTTTCGCCCTTAACGATAAAGGTTACCTCGTCGCAGGTTGTGAAATACTTGTTTGCGGTTGTTGAAGTTGTAGAAGCCGAAGCATAGTACCAGTCAACCTGTGCGCCTGTCGGGGACTTAACGGTAATTTGAGTACCGTAGTCGCATACGCGCTCTTCAACGCCGTCAACATATACTGCATACTTTTGAATCGAGATGTTCGACAAAGCAGCGGTTACGTCTGCGTCGAGCTCTTCTTGAGTATTGTACTTATATGCGCTTATAATTGTGCCCGCTACATTTACATCAACAAATTCGGTTAAAGCTGCAAGCTTTTCTGCGATTTCGTTTTGGTCATATGCGTCAGGGTCGGAAAGCTTTGACTTGCCCTCTGCCTTTGCATCCTTAAGTGCCTCAGTGTCAACTGTTCCTTCAACAAGCTGTGAAGCAAGCTGACCAATTTCAATAACCTCTGCCTTAACAGCAGCTACAACGTCAGCCTCGTCCATATAGTGAGTTGCTCTTTCGATAGCAGACATATTGTAGTAGGTCAATGTTGAAATAGCCTTTGCAACAGCCTGAACAGATGTTGCGGTGTATGTCTCGTTTGCAATGGAAGCAATAAGCGAAGCTACAGCACCGTCAACGTTGAATTCATCAGCAGTGAAGTCAATCTTATAGACAAGATTGTTCTTTGCAGTGTTAAGAGCAGTTACAAGCTCGTTGATTTCTGCAATAACGGTTGCGTCTGTCTTGTCGTAGTTGCGGATATTTGTATCGTTGTACTTACCGAGGTATGCAGATTGAGCATTTTGGTAAGCAACCTTGAAGGCATTCCAGGTGGACGGCTTAACCTTGCTTTCGTCGTTGTTGTAAGCGTCCTTTGCTGCTGTAAGAGCTTCCGACAATGCCTTGTTTGAAGCAGGAGCAACAAGAGCCTGTCTTGCGTTCCAAAGAGCGTTGTATCTTGTGTCGCACTCGCCGACGATTTCGCTGTATGTCATACCTGCATAGTCCATTTCAGCCTTTGCACCCGAAAGCGCACCGATGAAGTTGTTCCATGAGCTTGTTGAATAATCAGCGGAATTATCTGTAAGTGCCTCGCACTCCTTGATAAGAGCAAGAAGAGTTGAAATATCAACTACATATACTGTCTCGGAATACTTTGCAGTATCATAAGACCAACCTGCATAACAAGGAAGTGCGCCGGTAGGCATTCTCTTCCAATAATAGAACATACCCATTGTCAAAGCACTTTGAGAAATATCAAATACACAGGACTTTGCAGACGGAATAGATTCTTCACTGATTGAACCTGTTACCTGAGGAGCGGTAATGGTTGTCTTGCAGGCAAATTCGGTTGTACCCTTCTTTGCAAGAATACCGCCGGAAATCGGAGAAGTACCCTCTGTTGTCTCAAGAAGCGAGGTAAGGTCGGTATTGATATCGGTAATATCATTACCTGCCATATCCTTTGCGATTGATGAACCGCTCGATGAAGCTACCTTAATGCCGGCAAGCTTGAGCTCAAGGTTACCGCTTGTGATAGCCGTTTTACCCGGATACGAAGCAATTCCGCCATATGCGTTAAGCGATACATTACTGCTTAAATAGTTTACATCGGCAGTAAGCTCACCTGTTGCAACGTCTGTTGCGGAGTTAAGGTTGATTGAGTCGAGCATTGCGTCATACTTACAGTCATTGTAGAAAGACATATTTGATACAGGAAGCTCGAATACGCTTTGCTCACGAACCGTCTTGAAGAAGATAACTTGGTCGGAACGGTTCCAAGTAAGCGTCCATACACCCGAAGCTCTTGCAGAGTCAATCTTTGTAGTTGCTGTATAGCCCTCGTTAGCGATTGTACCGTTTGAAATCTTTGCAAATGAAGGCTTCAAGCCGTTGACTGCCTTGATGATGTTGTTTGTTGCGTTTGCATAAGCTGTGATAACGTTGAGTGCGTTTTCTGCAACCTCAGGGTCAATGGAGTTATCTTTTGCCATAAATGCAACACCCTGCTTAACAGCCTCGTCGAGGATAGCATAGTTGCCGTAGTCGTCCTTGGTTGCTTCATAGGACTGTCCCTTTGCAACTGCGCCTGTAAGCGAGTAGCCGATTTGAGCAATATTTGCATCGTAGTCAAGCACGCAAAGTCTGATTGCGGCACTGAGTGATTCTACATAGGAAGCAACGATTCTGCGTGATTCCTCAGAGTCTGCAATCTTCTGCGCTTCGAGAGGATAGTTTTCCTCCTCCTGCCAAATTGCAATCTTTGCCTGACGGGTAAGCTCTACGATATTTGAAGCAGCCATTGACTCGGCAGTAAAGAAGTTTGAATTCTTTGCAATAACGTGAGCGTTGTACATAATAACGTCGAGGCTTGTTGTATCAACAGGTACCTTGTTGAGAACCAACGCATTGAAAGCGTTTGTAAGAGTTGTTGCCTCTGCTTGTGCCAAATCTGCGTCGGACGTGCTGTATGCGTTTGAATACAGATTTGCCATACGGCTTTGTGCAGCGAGAACGGCAGTCTCAAACGGACCCCAAGTCTCTGCTGTGTAGTTTGCGTTATTTGTGTTACCTGCGCCGTAAACCTTTGCGGTATCGTCGAGTGCTTTACGAAGCGCAGCATAGCCTGTTGCATCCTTTGTGGGACTGGTTGAATTATTGATACCGTTTACGGCGAGCTGAATAAGCTGAGCCTTAACAGATACGTTATCGGTTGTTGTATCGGAAATATCAACGCTTGTTGCAGTATCGAATGCCGAGCAAAGAGCCTTCAAGCCGCCCTGCTTATAGTTCTTGAAGTCAGCAAAGATAGCCTTCTTCGTACCTGTAAGAGCGTCGATGAGCACCTTATAGTTAAGAACTGTAATTGTTGCGGTAGGGTCGATAATACCTGCGTCCTGACCAGAGTTAGGATCAGCAGAGGTCGATACATACCAGTTTGTTGATATATCACGGTAGTATTCGCCCTCGTTAAACGCAAAGCTGTCTGTAAGCTGAAGCGCATTCGAGAACATTACAAGCTTTTTTGCACTTGAAAGAATACCGGTAGGAAGCGCAGCTGAACGAGTGCTCGTTGACTGAACACCGTTTGTACCGGTATCGTCAAGACCTGCAAAGCCGGCACCTGCCGTATAAGCAGTCGGGCTACCTGCAAGCTGATAGTTCCAGCCCCAGTCAAGAGTTTCACCTCTGTTGGTGCCGTCCCAACCTCTCCAACCGCCGATAAGAATAATATCCGAGTGGTCTACGGCAGCCTGCATTGTACGTGGGTCGGTTACATCAGAAGCAACAGGATAAGCTGCATAAAGATATCTTGTCTTATTTGCTGTTACCTGAGCAGACATCATAACAGGCATACGGGGCTTTGTTATACCGTCGTAAAGAAGTACGGCAGATGAATAATACATAATTCTTCTAACATTTCCGCCTTCACTTGTACCTACAGAGTTGGATGTCTGAGTTGTATAAAGAATATTGATACTGTTGTTTGCAGTTACATCCGGAACTGTATCACCCGAAGAAAAGCCCTGCTTATATTCACCCTTTTGGGCAGTCCATTCGGTCATAGCGGCAGTATTATTGCGAAGCTCGGTTGTCATAGCCGAAAATTCCGACGCAGTAATATCTTTCTTACCATATTTATATGCATCTACATATCTGTTTGCCTTTACGTAGCTATCGTAAGCGGCAGTAAGATTTTTGTAGACTTTATTGTCAGTGGTCATTCTTGTCATAACTTCCTCATAGTCGGAAATGGCCGTCTGCAATTCAGTGGACATATCCTCCTCTGCGAAAGCCGAAATAGCTGTAAACGGCAATGCGCTGATTACCATAACTACAGCCAAGAGCACACTTAAAGTGCGCTTCAATGAGCGTTTCATAATAAAGCATTCCCCTTTCGGAATAAAATTTGCAACAGGGATTTACAACCCAAATTTCAGTTTTTCGTATCTGACCAACAGCCCGAAGCTGAATACGCGGCACCGTCTTTCTTTGGCACCAATTTGGACATAGTATACCCCTTAATATACAAATCGATAATATCATATCTTTAATAAAAGTTCAATACTTTTACATAACATTTTTTCCAAATTGTAACTAATTTTTGAAAATTAATAAATTGTTAATATTTGGGTGTGTTACAGATTTTAATTATTGTACAAAAATCGGTCATTTTTACGAATTTGAAGCAAAAAACTGTTGTTTTATTTATAAATTGATTATTAAAATAGGATAAAGAATGTATTAATCTTATATAAATTTATTATAAATTAATTACATATTATATCGGTTTGATATTGGTTGAATTTTATGACGAGCAATGCTCGTCGCTACGAGAAGTCGCAAAAAAGAAACGACTTATTAAATATTCAAACTGCCGTAGGGACGATTATTAATCGTCCGTCAATTGAATCCCTCAGTCGCTAATGCGACAGCTCCCTTTAACAAGGGAGCCTTTGTTCGGTAAACGGCGTTTCGTCTTGAAAAATAAGGCTCCCTTTGATTTGAGAATCAAGGGGAGCTGTCGCATTAGCGACTGAGGGGATAAAAGATGATTAAGTTTGTATAAGGTGATGTATGACAGAGGTATTATTATGTATAAATATACATTAATTATTGGTAATGTATACATAATAAGGCTATATTTTTAAGAAATATTTGAATTTTATGTATAAATTTACAAAAAGGGGTTGCAATTACAAATTATGATGATATAATAGGAACAGTTACGAAATTAAGCGAAAAGGAGTTCTTATTATGGACAAGAAGGATATTAAAAAGGTTGTGCTTGCATACAGCGGCGGACTTGATACATCAATCATCATTCCGTGGCTCAAGGAAAACTACAACAACTGCGAGGTTATTGCGGTAAGCGGTGATGTAGGACAGGGCACGGAGCTTGACGGACTTGAAGAAAAGGCTCTTGCAACAGGCGCATCAAAGCTCTACGTTCTTGACCTCAAAGAGGAATATGTTGCCGATTACATCTTCCCCTGCTTAAAGGCGGGCGCAGATTACGAAAAATATTTGCTCGGCACATCACACGCAAGACCGTGCATTGCAAAGGGACTTGCAGAAATTGCAAAGAAGGAGGGCGCAGATGCAATTTGTCACGGCTGTACCGGTAAAGGCAACGACCAGGTACGTTTTGAGCTTACATTAAAGGCGTTTGCACCCGAAATGGAAATCATTGCACCGTGGCGTGAGTGGGATATCGTTTCGCGTGAGCAGGAAATCGAATACGCAGAGGCGCACAACATTCCGCTTAAAATAAACCGTGAGACAAACTACTCAAAGGACAAGAATGTATGGCATCTTTCACACGAGGGGCTTGACCTTGAGGATCCGGCAAACGAGCCGCAGTACAACAAGGACGGCTTCCTTGAAATGGGAGTATCGCCAGAACAGGCACCCGACAAGCCAACCTACATCACAATTCATTTTGAGCAGGGCGTTCCTACTGCAATCAACGGAGAGGAAATGTCTCCTCTTAAAATAGTTGAGACACTCAACAAGCTCGGCGGCGAGAACGGCATCGGTCTTCTCGACATCGTTGAAAACCGTCTTGTAGGAATGAAATCGCGTGGCGTATATGAAACTCCGGGCGGTGAAATCCTTTACAAGGCTCACGATATGCTCGAAACTATCACGCTCGACAAGGAAACACAGCACTACAAAAAGCTCGTAGCTCAAAAATTCGGCGAGCTTGTATACAACGGCTTATGGTTTACACCGCTTCGTCAGGCTCTTTCGGCTTTCGTTGACGAAACACAAAAGACGGTTACAGGCGACGTAAAATTAAAGCTCTACAAAGGCAATGTAATCAACGCAGGCATCACCTCACCATATACACTTTACGACGAAAATGTTGCTTCATTCGGCGACGACGGCGGCGCTTACAATCAGGCTGACGCGGCAGGATTTATTAATCTGTTCGGTTTGTCGATAAAGGTTAAGGCGTTGCTTGACCAAAAGAGAAACGAGGAATAAAAATTATTAACGGGAGGTCGAGGACGGTGCGGGTGTCCAGTGGACACCTCTGCATTTATGCAGAAGCTCCGACCGAACCGACAGGTGAGACCCTCCCCTACGGTTTGTTTAAGAAACGACCCGTAATGAATCCCTCCCTTTAACAAGGGAGGCAAAACGGCTTACGCCGAGTGAAAAGTGAAAATTGAAGAGTGAAAAACTAATAGCTCCTCTTGAGAAAACAAGGGGAGCCTTATTAAATAATGAAAGGCTATATTTATGGCACAGCTATGGAAGGGCAGGTTCAAAAAAGAGCTTGCAAAGGAAACAAATGATTTCAACTCCTCAATAGGCTTCGACAGCAGAATGTTTGAGGAGGATATTAAAGGCTCAATAGCACACGCAACAATGCTCGGTGCAACGGGAATTATCGAAAAAAGCGAGAGCGAAAAAATCGTAAACGAGCTTGATAAAATTCTCGGTGAAATCAAAAGCGGCGAGCTTTCGATTGATATGACGGCAGAGGACATTCACACCTTTATTGAGGGTGAGCTGACATCAAGGCTCGGTCAGACAGGCAAGCGACTTCACACAGCAAGGTCAAGAAACGACCAGGTTGCGCTTGATATCCGTCTCACGCTTCGCAGGGAGATTGACGAAATAAGTGAGCAACTAAAAGGACTTGTTGAAGTTCTATGCAACAAGGCGCAGGAGCACAGCTCAACCATTATGCCCGGCTACACACATCTTCAAAGAGCGCAGCCGATTACGTTCGGTCATCATCTTATGGCGTATTGCAGTATGATTTTGAGGGATATCGACAGGCTGGGGGACGTTAAGAAAAGAATGAACATCTGTCCGCTCGGCTCCGGCGCATTGGCAGGAACGACATATCCGCTTGACAGGGAGATGGTTGCCGATTTGCTCGGCTTCGACGGTGTTACTCAAAATTCACTTGACGGCGTATCGGACAGGGATTTTTGCATTGAGCTTGCATCGGCGTTATCGCTTATTATGGTGCATCTCTCCCGTTTCAGCGAGGAGATTATAATGTGGTGCAGCTGGGAATTCAAGTTTGTTGAGCTTGACGACGCATTTTCTACCGGCTCATCAATTATGCCGCAAAAGAAAAACCCCGACATTGCGGAGCTTGTAAGAGGAAAAAGCGGTCGTGTATTCGGCGATTTGACGACTCTTTTGACGGTTATGAAAGGTATTGCGCTCGCATACAACAAGGATATGCAAGAGGACAAGGAAGCGATATTCGACGCAGTAGACACGGTTAAAATGTGCCTTACGGCGTTCACACCGATGATTGATACAATGACCGTATTAAAGGACAATATGCGCCTTGCGGCGGCAAAGGGCTTCATAAATGCTACCGACTGCGCCGATTATCTCGTCGGCAAGGGACTTGCGTTTAGGGACGCCTACAAATGCACAGGCGAGCTTGTTGCACTTTGCATTGACAAGGGACTGACGCTCGAAACATTGCCTATTGGCGAATACAAGGCAATTTGCGATTTATTCGACGATGGCGTATACGAGGCTATCAACCTTGACAAATGCGTAAACGACAGAAAGGTCGTCGGCTCTCCGTGCAGCGAAAATGTGCTAAAGCAGGTTGAAATTGCACGAAATGCTATAAAATAAAAAATTAAAACCGCAGGCTTTGAACTGCGGTTTTAATTTAACTTTTTCGACACGCTACAACGGTCTTGGGAAAAATCCCAAGACCGTTTGTGTTTGTTTATTCAAAGTAATCTACGTTGTCGTCCTTATTAAGGTCGTTATCCGGATTTACCGCCGGGTCGGAGGTAGTAACCGAGTTAGAAAGCATTGTGTACTTTCTGATTTCTAATTCAGGTTGTGAATAAAGCTTTTTCATTTCAAACCCTCCTTAAAATTCATCCGTTAAATTCGACGGTGTTTTCGGGTCGGAATATACGGTGATTAAATTTCCGCTTGGGTCGGTATAAACTAAGTATGCAACCCACTTAATTCCGACATCGCCGACTGTCTTGCCGATAAGCGACGGTGAATTTACGGAAACAACATACTGATTACCTGCCGTATGGGAGGTTGACTTAACTCTCTTGATGCCGTTTTTATCTGCATTAGCAAGAGTGAGGTCAACTGTCGGGATTTCCGAGCTATTCTTATTTGCCGCAAAGAGCAAGCCGGACTCAACCATTGAGCAGTTATCGGGAAGTGTAAACGTTGAAATGAAAGCAAACTTAACTCCCTGTGTAATAATAAGAGTATCACTTGTGTCAACCCTTGCGCCGTTGTCGTCGCCCGGCTCGGTAACAATACCCTTTGCAACTGCATCCTTGTATGCAGCTTCATCAAGAGCAAACAAGGTTGTATCCTTATATACTCTGAATGTATAGTCAGGGCCGTAAGCAACTACCTTACCGTTAGTACTGTAAGCCATTTCCGAGAATTCACTGTTTGTATTAATAATTCCGTTTTCTTCATCTGCGGCGGCGTCACGCCATGCCTGTACATCGGGAGCGTTAACCTCTACCCATGCGTAAACACTGTCATTACCGTATCTTCCGTTACCAGCATCAACAGTTTCAACACCGTTTACGGAGTATACCATATCGTCATTACCGTACTTATCACCGATGAACGATACCTCATCGTTATACGAAAGGTCGTTAATTAATACGTCACCGGCAGGATATCTGTATGCGATATCGGCAACGTAAACCGAATACGAGGTTGACTTAACAAGTACATATGTGTATACAATCATCGTATTTTCGTTTACAGTTACGCTGTCGCCGTCGCCATATGGTGTGCCGTTTACGGTAAAGCCGTTACAGCTGTAAAACGGAATCTTCTGTGCATTATCGCAACGAACGGTAATGGTTGTACCCGGCTCAACGAACTGAACATCGGTAATCGCCATACTTCTGCCGTTTACGTAACTAACCTTTACTGTTTCGGTTTGAGACGCCCTCTTTGTTGTAAGGTCGGTATTACCCTTTACGATAAAGGTCAGGCTATCTGTTGTTGTAAGATACTTTTTAGCAGTTGATGAGGTTGTTGAAGATGATGCATAGTACCAATCAATATCGGCATTTGTCGGCGACGGCACCGTAATTTGAGTACCGTAATCGAATGTGCCGTAAGCCTCACCGTTGAGTGTTACCTGATACTGCTTTAAGTTAATAGCCGAAAGCGCGCTTGCAATATCAGCGTCAACCTCTTCCTGCGAGTTGTACTTATAACAGCTAATCTGTCTATTGAGAACGCTTACATTTTCAAATGCCTGAAGCGAATTCAAAGCGTTGTCGATAACATCCTGGTCATAAGCATCGGGATCGGAGAAGCTTGTTCTTCTTGCAACCTTGAGTGCGTCGATAATCTCGGTTGTGTATGTACCCTGCTTAAGTAGTGCTTTCAAACCGGGGATTGTTACGGTTGCTTCCTGATTGAGTGCGGCAACGAAATCTGTTTCGTCGTCATAATGCTGTGACCTGTCGTAAACCGACATCTTGTAGTAGGTCAAATTGTTGATTGCCTGAGTCAACGCCTGCATTGAAGCAGATGTATACTTGTTGTTTTCAATCGAAGTAACAAGTGCGCTTACTGCGTTATCAACAGGTGAGAAGTCTACAAGATAAGCAAGCTTGCTCATTGCAGCTGTAAGAGCTGTTGCAAAAGCATCAATAGTTGCCTGCTCACTCTTCGGATAATCACGCACGCCTGTATCGCTGTAAATGCCCTGATACTTTGAAAGTGCAGCTTCATATGCCGTTTCAAATTCAGTCCAGGTTTCGGGCTTAATTCTCTGTTGGTCGTTTTCGTATGCACTCTTTGCGGCAAGCACAGCTTCCTTGAGCTTTGCGTTAGACGCAGGTGCCTGAAGATTTTCTCTTGCGTTATAGAGGTTTGTATATCTTCTGTCACATTCATTGACAATATCCTCATAAGACATCGTCGAATAATTCATATCATCATTTGCAAGCTGCAAAGCATTTAAGAATGCGTTCCAAGAAGCTGTTGTATAGTTATTCGCTGTGGCGGTAAATGTTGGGTCTTCACATTCTGAAATAAGGTCAAACAAAGTTGAAAGATCTACTACACCGATTTTAAGGTTAAGCGGAGTCTTATCATATCCGTAGCCTGCCCAGCTGTTTACAAGAGTTTCTGCGTATCTCCAGTAATACAGAACGCCGACTTCGGTATTTGTTGAAGCAAGGTCAAGCTGATTTGACTTTGCAGATGTGATATTGTCGAGATTCGGGGCACCCGATGTTACAGGCGCAGTGATTACAACATTAGAGTTAAATACTGTTGTTCCGTTAAGTGCGTAAATACCGCCGCTTCTCGGATCGGTACCTTCAGTCGAGCCTAATTCCTCGGTGAAGTCGTAGTTTGCATTCGTTACATTTGCGCCGTTTTTATCAACACCGTATGCCTGACCCGTTGAATTTGTAACCTTAAAGTTATTAAGAACAATTTCAAGGTTACTGCTGTTAACGGACAGAACACCAGGATGCTCCGTTTTTTGGGTTGCGCTCAAGCCGTAGCCGCTGATGTTGCCCCAGCCTGTTGTATATGCACTCGTAAGCTCGCCGGTTGAAACATCCTGAGCGTGTATATTAATTGAATCAAGAACCAAGTCGAAGTTGCTTGCGGTTTGCTTACAATATGCACCCCACTCCGATTTCGGAAGTTTTACGGTAAGTGCATCACGGGTCGTCTTGAAGTATACGATATCGGTTGTATGCTTCCAGTAGAAATTGAAGTTATTCGGTCTTGAGGACGAATAAATTCTTGTTGTGGTTTCTGTTCCCGGATTTGCAATAGTGCCGTTTGCAACAAGCTTAAATGCGGGACGAAGAGTTGCTATTGCGTAGCCGATTGCATCAACATAGTTAATATAGTTATTAATTAAGTTAGCAGCCTGACCCTCAATTTTTGCATTGATTTTCGGAAGCGCTTCCTTATATGCAACTGCATTGTTTACAGCAGTTTGCAAGGTTGCATAGTTGGAATAATTATCCTTTTTGCTCTCATACTTTGCGGCTTCAGTAATTGCGCTGTCGAGCGAATAATTATACGTTGCAACAATAGAGGAAGTATCTATTATAACATCCTTAAGAAGCTCAATAAACTGATTAACATAGCCGTCAACCTTAGCTTGATTTTCCTCGGTTTTTACAATCTTTTTAGCGTCAAGACCGTAGTAAGCCTCGGACGTCCAAATATCGGTTTTAGCCTGCTGAATAACAGCGGCAAGATTTGCGGGGATTGTACCGCTTACAAAGTAATTTGCGTTGTCAACAACTGCGTCTGCATTGTCAATAGCATACTGAAGCAGAGTGGTATCAACAACCTCTTTGTTAAGAACGAGGTTGTTTTGAGCAGTTTTCAAAGGCTCAATAAGTGCAAACGCCGCTTCGGTATCGTACGGATTTGCAGAAAGGATTGCAAAATGCTCGGTAGCGTTTGCATAAGCGGTAACAAATGTGCTCCAGGATTCGGCAGTATAATTTTCATTATTCTTATTACCCTGGTCAAAAATCTTCTTTGCGCTTTCAACTGCGCTTCTAAGCTCCGGATAAGCTCTGAGATTCTTGTCCTCGGTAATCGCACTGCTCATTCCCTGAATAGCGGCTTTAATCTGCTCGCCCTTTTCCTCAACATTTGCAAGAGTGATTGAGGAAAGATCAAACGAGGTTGCAAGGTCATAGCCCTTAAGTGCATCAAGCATTCCGCCCTCTGTGTAGTTGGAGATGCTCATAAGCTTTGAAAGGTTGGTAGCGTCCTTCATTTTATCGGCAAGCTCTTTGTAGTTTACTACATAAATCTTATGCTGTGACGGCTTATAGTCGCGCATATTTGCGTCGATACTCTGGCAAAGGCCTGCGTCACTACCGCCGTACCAAGCCCAGTATTTGCCGACTTCCTTAACGCCCTCGCCGTTAAACTTAATGTTGTCGGAAACCTGAAACGCAGTTGCATAGCAGTTCCACCAACTTCCAAAGATATCGCTATACGGCTGTGCCGCTCTCTTATACGGGTTGCCGACAGTTGTACCGATTAAGTCGGTGTTATTTGCACGGGCGCTTGTGAACGAAAGAACGTTACCTGTTCTGCCACCCCTAAAGTCATAGGCGCCGTCACCCTTTGCGGTTGATAACGAAATCAAATCGGAATCTATACCTGCCATAGTCGAGGTATATGTCGAGTCACAGCCCTCTGCGGCAGGATATACGGTATAAGTATATCTATTGTCGGTTGTTGTTCTTTTCTCCATAAGAACAACAGGAATTACAGCCTTATTGGAGGAGCCGTCATATACTAAAACGGTATTAGGATAATAAAGCTGAACATTAATGCTTACATCTATTCTCGGTTGGAATAGTACGGAAGCACCGTCCGTATGGCCGTTCGTTTTGTCGTAGTTACCGGACGAACAGGTTTCGGTATATAATACATTGCCGTAGAAATCGGTATAGCCCGCCATATCGGTTGATGAATCGTTATGGAAAACAGGCACCTTGGATTCGTACTGACCTGTTACCTCGTCAGTCCACGGAATCATAAGCGAGGTTGCTTTAATCAAATCGCTGGTAACGGTTTGCATTGCATTATATGCGGAGGTGTTTTTGCCGTATACATAAGCGTCGCGGTATCTAAGCGCCTTAATATAAGCCTCGTAAGCGTTAGCCATATTTCTATAAAGAGTAGCGTTGCTTGAGCCGATATTCCTCATCTTATTTTCATAAGCCGTAATAGCGGCATTAAGACTTTCAACGCCTGCTTCAAAGGACGGAACGTTGATGTCGATAGTGCAGGTAAGCGGATTTTTGCCGTAGCTAAGACGTGTATCGGTCCAACCGTTAGTTTGTCCGGTGCTGCCTGCCTGAGACTGCATAACCATAATAGTCAAAACGCTGCTGTTATTTGAAAGCGTATGATTAATAGCACTTGAAACATCAAGTGAAATCTTGTTGCCGACTACGATTTTTTCTTTCGCTACTGTTGCGAACGAAACAAGATTGTAATAAGATATCGCTTTTTGAATATGTCCTCCTGCTGTGCCCATAACTGCAGGCTGCGAGTTTGCACCGTCGACAAGACCCTCGGCATCCGGATCGAGCGCGTAATAGAACGTCAAGCCCTGACATTCGCTTTCGGGCGTTGACGGGACATCAAGAACAAGCTGAGCCGTCTTTGTGTAAGCGTTCATCTCAAGAAGCTGTGAGATATCATACTGCCAAAAGCCGATAGAAAAGTTATCGTCCTGAGAATCGTTTACAATGTTCATCGTTTGACCGGTCTTGTCAAGACGGCTACCGTTAGTGCCGTCAATAACGCCGACCTTCGATACTTCCTTAATCTTGTAGACACTGTTATTCGTAGTACCGTCGTAAGCAACGGTTACGGGACCGTATCTGAGCTTTGTATCAGTCCAACTGTTAGTTCCGCCGTTTTTACCGGCTTGATCTCTGCCGCCGTAGGTTGTTTGATGAATCATAATTACAGCATAATCTCTACCCTGCGCAACAGCGGCGTTAATCGCACCGGCGATATTAACGGTGAATGTATAGCCCGTTTTCCAAGTTGCGGAATCATAAGCAAAGCTTTGAATATTCTGCAAGCCGAAATACGAGGTTGCACCTGCAAGGTGAGCATCGTTTCTACCGAAAATAAGCGGATCGGTCGAGTTTACATATCCGTTTGTAAAGCTGTCTGCCTTATCGTTTGTTGTATACGAGAAGGTAAGACCCTGACAGTCGCTTCCCGGAGTTCCCCTAAGCTGAATACCGAACTTTGCTGAGGTCACGGTTATACCGGCTTTTCTGATGTTCGACACATCATACTTAAAGAAAGCCATAGTAAAGTTACTGTCGCTACCGTCGTTACAAACATTATAGTAGCCCTCGGAAAGGCTTGTGTTAAGACGGTCGGCGTTTGCGTTATACTTAAACACACCGGACGCATCAAACGGAACTGTTCCCGAAGTTTTATTAGCCGCAAATGTCGTTATCGGCATAGACGAAAACGCCATAATAACGGCAATCAAGCTCGCGAGAACTCTTTTCAATGTTTTTTTCATTTACATACCCCCTTATAATTTAGCAATGAATTACGCTTGTAATCCATATTAATTGTTGATTAAATACTACCACATAACTCGAAATTATTCAATATTTCACGATATTTTTTAATAATAAGTAAACAAAATTTAAGAATTGTAAAACAAGTATAAACAAATATAAACAAAAAAATTAAATCGTCCGGAATTAACCGAACGATTCAGAAAAACAAAAGCTACTTTGTAAGCTTTGAAATATCCTTTGGAGTGCCCATAACATATATATGCTCATCCTTTTTGAACATATAATCCGCACTGTTAATTGCGGTTACCCTGCCGTTGCTTTTTGAAGCAAGCACGCTGACATTATGCTTACGACGTACATCAAGGCTTACAAGAGTATGCGAGCACCATTTATCGGGCGTTTCGATTTCATATATTCCGGTGTCGTCGGAAAGCTTAATGAAGTCGAAAATCTTTCTGTTTGAATACTCAACTGCGGTTGTAAAAGCAAAATCGCGTTCAGGATAAATAACCTTATCAGCACCGTTTTTCAGCAAAAAGCGTTCGTGAAGCTCGCTCGCAGCTTTTGCAATAATGCTTGAAGCGCCGAGTTCTTTAAGGTAGTCGATTATTACAAGACTGCTCTTGAAATCACTCGTACATACGAATATATTGTCAAAATCCGAAATACCGAGCGCCTCCAAATTACTTTTTACGGTATAATCCCCTATTTCAGCGGCAGTAACGAGATGCGAAACCTCATTGATTTTCGTCTCGTCACGATCAACGAGCATAACCTCGTTACCGAGCTTATAAAGGTCAAGTGCGAGATGAGTTCCGAATTTTCCTGCTCCGATTACCAAAATACTTTTCATAATTTTTGAAACACCTCTTTTTCAGACTAACCCACCATAAGATTGCCAAGCGGCTTTTTCGTAGTTACAGCGGGCTTTGAAACAACGAACGAAAGCGCAAAAATCAACGACGTCAATCGTCCGATGTACATCAATATAATTATAACAACCATTGAAAGCGTGTTAAGGCTCGGCGTTATTCCTGCCGTAATGCCGACGGTTCCCATTGCCGAGGTACACTCAAACACGATATCAAGCAGCGTAAATTCGCCTTGATTAACTGAAATTACAAACGATGCAAGCAGTATGTTCATCATATTCACAAGGCAGATTGAAACGGCGCTTTTAAGCACCTTTGCGTCAAGACGTCTGCCGAAAACTTCTATATCATTTTTGTTTTTGAAGGTTGCAACGGCGCATAAAACGAGCACGGCAACGGTTGAAGTTTTTACGCCGCCCGCAGTTGAACCCGTCGAGCCGCCGATAAACATCAAAAGTATCGTCAGTAGCTTTCCTGTATTGCTCATAGACGGAATATCAACACTGTTGAAGCCTGCCGTTCTCGGCGTTATACTGCAAAACATTGCGTTGAGCAGCTTCTCAAATACGTTCATTCCTGCAAGGCTTGAGTCGTTTTCAAACACGAGCATAAGCGCCGCACCGCCGAATATCAGCACCGTCGTGGTTGCAAGCACGAGCTTTGTATGAAGCGCAAGGCGTTTGAGCCTAAAACGGTTTTCACGCATATCCTCCCAAACGAAAAATCCGAGTCCGCCGAAAACTATAAGAAGCATAGTCGTTATCAAAATTATCGGGTCGTCATTAACGGTTGTCAGACTTGACGACGGCGAGAACATTCCCATTAGGTCAAAGCCGGCGTTACAAAAAGCGGAAATACTCGTGAAAACGGACATATAAATTCCTCGTCTTACACCGGCAAGCGGAATAAAACGAATACTCAAAAGCAATGCGCCCGTGAGCTCACAGCAAAGCGTAAACAAAACAGCCGAGCGTGAAAGTTTTTTTACGTTTCCGATATTTATCGAGCCGACGCTTTCCTTCAAAAGCATTTTTTCCTTAAGTCCCATACGCTTTCTCAAAAGGTGGGAAATAATCGAAAGAATTGTAATAAAGCCCAGACCGCCTATCTGGATAAGACAAAGTATTACAAGCTGACCGAAAACGCTCCAGTTTGTGTAGGTATCAAACGGTACAAGACCTGTAATACAGGTTGCCGAGGTTGCCGTAAACAAAGCGTCAATATATGACGCGCCGCCTGTTTTCGAGCTTATCGGAAGGCTCAAAAGAACAGAGCCCAGCAGAATAAGCACCGCAAAGCCGAACACTACTATTCTCGGATAGGTTATAGATGATTTGTTTCGTTCTCTTTTTTTCATACGACACCTGCCGCTGTTTCGTTTTTTATCAACACAATACATTATAATACATCTCGCTTAAATAATCAATCAAAAAAGTTTGAAAAAACGTATTGATAATATTGAAATCTTAAAGCCTTTGTAATATAATACCATTGCATTGTATCCGTGAGAAAAAATATTATTTCTCGGCATACGCAGGGCTTTTGTGTTAGCCTCGGCGGTGCTTGGAACAGTAGCAGAAAGGAAAATTTAATATGAAAAAAAACACAAAAACAGGTAAGGTAGTAGGCTTAGGCTTATTCACCGCAATAGTTGTAGTATTACAGTTTTTAGGCTCATTCATCAAATTCGGTCCGTTTTCGATTACACTCGTGCTTGCACCGATAGTAATCGGGGCCGCACTCTACGGAACAGGCGCAGGTGCTTATTTGGGCTTGGTTTTCGGTGCGACGGTGCTTATTTCGGGCGACGCGGCGGCTTTTTTGACGATTAATCCCATCGGAACGATTATTATCGTTTTGCTAAAGGGTATGCTTGCAGGTCTTGCGGCAGGTTTTATTTATTCCCTGATTTCAAAGGCAAGCTCGCTTGCCGGCGTTATCGTTGCGGGCGTCGTTTGCCCTATCGTTAACACGGGAATATTTTTGGCAGGCTGCTACATTTTCTTTCAGGAATGGCTTGTCGCAGTATTCGGTACAACCGGCTTTGTTACGGTAGTTGCAGGACTTGTAGGGGTTAACTTCCTTGTAGAACTGGGAATAAATATGGTTCTTTCAACCGCTATCGTAAAAATTATCGACCTCGGCAAAAAACAGCTCAACTCAAAAACAAAGGCATAACAAACAAATTTTTTCAAAGACTGTTTCATTTTTCGAAGCAGTCTTTTTTATGTTGTATATTGACGTAATTGATGTTATAATAAAAATAATTATACAGGACGGTCAAAAATATGAAACAGGAAAACAACAGAACAAACGACAATTTAATCATAGGAAGAAATGCGGTTTTAGAGCTTCTCAAAAGCGACAGAGAGGTCGAAAACGTGCTTATCGCAAAAGGAGAGCGTGAAGGCTCAATAAACAGAATTATCGCCCTTTGCAAGGAAAAGAAGATTGTAATTAAGAATGTTGACAGAAAAAAGCTCGACTTTTTGGCGCCTGACGGAAATCATCAGGGCGTTGCGGCAAATGTTCCTGCCCACGAATACAGCAGTATTGACGATATTTTGACTTATGCCGAGGAAAAGGGCGAGGCTCCGTTTATCGTTTTGTGCGACGAAATTGAAGACAGTCACAATTTAGGTGCGATTATTCGAACCGCCGAGGCTTGCGGCGTTCACGGAATAATTATTCCGAAGCGCAGAAACGTAGGGCTTAACTACATTGTCGCAAAAACAAGCTGCGGCGCACTCGAATATATGAGGGTTGCAAGGGTTACAAATCTTGCTTCAACTATTGACGAGCTGAAAAAGAAAAATATTTGGGTTTACGCCGCAGATATGGACGGTCAGCGCTGGGACAAAACCGATTTTTCGGGCGGCTGCTGTCTTGTTGTCGGCAGTGAGGGCAACGGAGTAGGCAGACTTATAAAAGAGAAATGCGACGTTACAGTCAGTCTGCCGATGCTCGGCAAGGTAAATAGCCTTAATGCAAGCGTTGCCGCAGGCGTTTTAATGTACGAAATAGCAAAGCAAAGATTAGATTAATCGGAGAAAAGATGAGCGACAGAGATTTATCAATTGACGAAATCATAAAGCGAGCAGAGCAAATAAAGGCACAGGCGGAACAGCATCTTGCACAGGCTCAAAAAAGCCTTGACGAAATGGCAAAAACAGCAATAGACGAGGTAACGGTAGATACCGAGGCTGTTATGCAAAAGGTTGAGCAGCTCAGCGCACAGGAGGAGGATGTAAAAACCTTTACATCTTCCCCGAAAAGCGCCGAAAAAACACAAACGGTAAGGCTTACTCTGCCGAAAATCGACAGGACAAAATCGTTTTCAACAATAAAAAAGGCTTTCAAAAATGAAAGCAACGAGGAAAACGACGACGATATGAAAATTATCAAGGACAATGAAAACGACGACGATATGAAAATCGTCAGAGAAAAATCCGACGATACCGTTTTGTTCCCGAACGACAAAACAAAGCCCGTTATATTAAGCTCAAGCAAGGAGGACGATCCGGATTCACTTCAAGAGGTACCGACAATCATTTCACGAAACGAGCTGAAAAATTATCTCAACGGCGAGCCGTCGCAAAATACGGATTTTGAAGCTGAAATAGGAGTTCAAATCAGCTTTGACGGATTTGACGACGAGGTTGAAGAGGTGCCGTCAATCGACGAGGAAATTGCCGAGCAGATACTCATAGAGCACCGCAGAGAAAAGGTTGACAAGTTCAGGCTTTTCGGTCCCGACGAAACAGACGTTAAGCTCGGCGACAAGGAATTTCAATCCTCGGATTACAAAAGCGAAAACCAACAGGGCATCATTTTATCATCGCTGTTTGCAAAAAAATCAAAAGCGCAAATCCAAATAATAACAACCATAATAACAGGCGTATTAATGCTGCTTATGACGTTGTTCAGGGACAGCGAGTATTTTCCGCTGTTTCTTGCGCCTACCGAGGTATTTTTAGCAACAAATCTCGCACTTCTCGTATTAACGATGCTCGTTAACTACAACATTTTTATCCACGCCTTTAATTTCAAAAAGGGTCTCAACTGTGACCTGCCGGTTGCAATACTGAACATCTGCATACTTGCGCAGACAATCGGCTTTTTGGCAAACAACAATTTATGGCTCGATAACGGCTCGTTTATGGGAATAGTCAGCGCTTTTACTCTTTTTGCTTCCCAGCTCGGCAAGCTGCAAATTGTCGTTAGGGTTATAGACAACTTCGATTTCATCATAAGCGAGGGCGACAAATACTGCCTTGAAAATATTGCAAACAAGATAGACTCGCAAATTATTTCAAGAGGGATTTTGGACGACGAAAACCCGATAATCAAAACGAGCGTTAAAACTGATTTTCCGACAAACTTTATGGAAATAAGCTGTAAAACGGAGCCGAGCAACAGACTTGTTAGGATATTGGCGCCGATATCCTGGCTAATAAGCGCAATCGTGCTTGCTTTTGTCGGCTTAACGCAGGGCATAAATGCGGGAATTAACGCCGCCATCTGTGCCCTTGCCGTATCTACGCCTGCAACACTTTTGTTTATGATGAACAGTCTGCTCACCGATTTATCCGAGCAGCTTGAAAAATATTCTTCAAGAGTATGCGGCTTCGACGGAGTGAATATGGCAATAGCGACAGACGCTATGGTTTTAGAAGCGTCAAGCCTTTTCGGCAAACAAAGCTGCGACATATACGGAATCAAGGTTTTCAACAACACAAAGGTTGACGACGCCATCATCTACGCCGCCGCAGTTATTACTCAAACAAAGAGTCCGCTTGCAAGCGCATTCGACGACGTTATTATCGGCAAGCAATCAATCCTGCCTAAGGTTGAAAAAATCACTTATGAGGAAAGTATGGGAACGAGTGCTTGGGTATACGGAAAAAAGGTGCTTGTCGGAAACAGAAATCTTCTTATTCATCACGGCGTTGAAGTGCCGACCGAGACGTTTGAAAAACAGCACACAACAAAAAACAGGAAAGCCCTATATCTTGCAGTAAACGGAAAAATTATGGCAATGTTCGTTGTGTCATACAGCGCCGACCCGGATTTGAAAAGAGAGCTCAAAAAGCTCGAAAAATCAGGTATTACACTCATTGTAAAAAGCTGTGATCCAAACATAAATGAGGAGAGTCTGACAAAACTTTTTGCGCTTCCCAAGGGCTTTGTCAGGGTTATGAACTACTCCGCTTCAAGAGTATATGAAAAATATTCGGATATGACGGTTCAAAAATCACCCTGCTATATTATTCACGACGGCTCGGCAAAAAGCTTTATCGGCGCAGTACGCGGCGCTTTTTCGACAAGCTCGTGCAAAAAGCTGATTTACTTTTTGACAAGCTTCGGCAGTGCATTGGGAATTTTTGCAGTTGTGTTGATGTGTATTCTCGGCGGCTTTAATCAGCTTACCTCTACGGCGTGCACCGTATTTTTGGGCATTTGGAATTTATTTGTCTACATTATTTCCAAAATACAGAAATTGGGATTTTAATTCCTTGACGAAACCACAAGAATAATATATAATAGTATCGGCAAAATAAATTACAGGAATAATATTTATTATGAGCTTTAGAATTATTGCAGACAGCTGTTGCGACCGCACGGCGAAACTAAATGAAACCGAGAAAATAACATTTGTGCCTCTCACTCTTTCTGTCGGAGATTACACAATCGCCGACGATGAAAATTTCGACCAAGAAGATTTTATTGCAAGAACGCTCGCAAGCGACACTATTGCAAAATCCGCCTGTCCGGCACCTAATGCATTTGCACAGGCTATAGAATGTGACGAGGACGATATTTACGTTATAACAATTACCGACAAACTTTCGGGAACATATAACAGCGCGCTTCAGGGTAAGGCTTTGTTCGAAGAGGAAAACGGCGATAAGAAGAATATTCACGTCTTCAATTCCCTTGCAACGTCGGGTATAGAAAGTCTCGTTGCCGAAAAGATAATTGAGCTTGCCGATAGCGGCGCAGATTTCAAAACTATAGTCGACACGGTAGAAGATTTTATCGTTAACCATACTGCGCTTTATTTCTGCTTAGAGTCTCTCGATGTTTTGCACCAAAACGGCAGACTGTATGCAATGGCGGCAAGTATTCTTCAAAAAATCAAGCTAAAGCTCATTTGCGAAAGAACACAGGAGGGCTCGGTAAAGCTCGCAGGACAGGAGTTCAGCGGCAACAGAGCGCTTGTTAAAATGGCAAATATTATCGCAAACGATATGAAAGGCATTGACGCGTCCGACAAGCACATTGTACTTTCTCACGTATGCTGTGAGGAGAAGGCAAAAACGGTTGCTCAAAAATTAGAGAGCGTCGGCTTCGGCAAGGTTGAAATCATAAGAGCAAGCGGACTTAATTCCGTTTATGCCGCAAACGGCGGTCTTATAGTATCCTATACTAAATAAGCATTGGGCAAGAGTTTTCTCTTGCCCTGTTAAAATTATGAGAGAAATAGAATTCAAAATTACAAAGCAGGACGACGGCAGGCAAATAAAGGATTTTCTAAAGGATTTCGGCGTCTCATCCTCGCTCCTTACAAGGCTTAAAAAAACAGAAAACGGCGTTACAAAAAACGGCGAATTTGCAAAAACAATCGAGCCGCTATACGAGGGCGACGTGCTGAAAATACGAATCGAAGCACACGGAAAAATGCCTACTCCCGTAAAAATGGATATCGAAATTTTATACGAGGACGAGGATATTATCGTTTTCAACAAGCCATCGGGTATGCCTGTTCACGAAAGCAGAAATCATCTCGGAGACACGCTTTCAAATTTTGCCGCATATCACATCGGCGAGAACACGGCATTTCGTGCCGTATACCGCCTTGACAGGGACACAAGCGGCGCAGTATTGGCTGCTAAAAACGAGCTTGCGGCTTCAAAATTAGCAGGTAAAATAAAAAAGGATTATTATGCGACAGTCGGTGGAAAAATCAGCGGCGACGGCGTTATCGACGCACCGATTGCAAGATGCGGCGACAGTATAATAAAACGCAGAGTTTACGAGGGCGGCGAGAAAGCCATCACTCAATACAGCGTTATTTCGTCGAACGAAAACGCAAGTCTTGTAAAATGCAATCTGCTTACGGGACGAACTCATCAAATAAGGGTTCATTTTGAATATTTGGGTCATCCGCTTTTGGGCGACGACCTATACGGCGGAGAATGTGAGCATATAAGCCGCCAGGCGCTTCATTGCCGCGACATATATTTCACACACCCGATAACGCAGGAAAATATGCATATTTTCTGCGATTTCAGCGACGATATAAAAGAGGTGATTAGGTGCCTGCATTTATAACGCATTATCTTTTTGCGCTTGATTGCAAGGAGGAAATACAGCGATTTTCGGATTTTGAAATTGATTTTGACGCACTTTCTCTCGGCTCGCAGGGGCCTGACATTTTCTTTTTTGCAAACCCGTTGAGCGTAAGACCTATGAGAAAGCTCGGCTCAACGCTTCACCGTACAAAGCCGGAACTGATTTTTGACGCTCTCGCAGAATACTTAAAATCGAGCTCAAGCAATATTGCAAATTCATATGCCTACGGCTTTGTTTTGCACTATGCGCTTGATAGAAAATGTCATCCGTATGTATATGCAAAGCAGGAGGAAATACTGAAAAGCAACCGTTTTATTCATCACTCCTCGGCTCATAACAAGGTTGAAATGTCGCTTGACGCTTATATGCTTCATAAGAAGCTCAAAATAGAAAGACCGTCAAAATTCGACACCGCCGCAACAATCACGCTAAACGACGGTGCGCTGAACGAAATCGGCGAGCTGATGTCCTACTTGATAAAAAGCGTCACCGGTCAGACTGTACCGTCAAAAAGGATAATCGGCGCTATCAAAAGCACGAAAAAAATGCAAAAAATTCTGCGTGACAGGGCAGGAGCGTTAAGGATTATTTGTATTATCATCGAAAATATAGCCGCACCGTTTATAAAATTTTTCAAATTTTCTTCAATGATTAGACCGAACAGTTGGAAAGGTACGGAAAAATATGCTAATATAAACAACGACGAATGGCGCTCGCCGTTTGATACCGAATGCGAAAGCAGGTTGTCGTTTAAGCAGCTTTATGACGAAGCGAGGAGAGAAGCCTTTGAGCTTATTTTCGGTCTTGAACAAATAAAAAATTCTTTGTCAAACGGAAAAGCCGTTACAAAAAACATATCGTTTTTAACAGGAAGAGAGGTATTACAATGAAAACATCACCGCTTAAATCGGCAGACAGAAATGTTATGAAGCCGGGAATTTATATTGCAGGCATAAACGAGGATATTACTACTTATGATATAAGAATGAAGGAGCCTAATAAGGAGCCCGTTTTAACAAATTCCGCGCTTCACACTATGGAGCATATCATAAATGATTATCTTTCAAAAACCGAGTTTGCCGACAATATTATTCACTTTGCTCCTATGGCGTCAAGAACAGGCTTCTTTCTTGTAACAAGAAATCTAAGCGACAAGTACTGCGTTGAGCTTATAAAAAACGCATTCACATATGTCGAGGAATTCTGGGGAAGAATACCGAATGCAACAGTAAACGCCTGCTCAAGCTGCTTGGAGCACAATCTGCCGCAGGCAAAGGAGGAGGCAAAGCATTTTTCAAAAATCATTGCCGACCTTACTAAAAATGATTTGGAATACCCTGTTGAGCAAATTGAGAAATGATACGGTATTGACTATCAATTCTTGTTGTGGTAGTATATCCGATGAAAAATACTGAAAGGAAAACATATTATGGAAATTACAAAACAAACAAAAATGGGTGAAATGATTGAATATGACAGAGGAATTGCAGTTGTGCTTATGGAGTCGGGTATGCACTGTGTAGGCTGTCCTGCAAGCATCGGTGAATCGTTGGAGGAAGCGTGTATGGTACACGGTCTTGACGCCGACGAGGTTCTCGCAAAAATCAACGAATACCTCGCAAGCAAATAATGAAAAATCAAAATCGGCTTAATGCCGTGCTTGCGGTATTTTGGGTTGTCGTGTTTACAATTATAATCGCATTTACAATAAACGGCGAACGCACGGTATTGGACAACACACAGGTAAACGCCCCCGTAACAACCGTGCCCGAACATCCGCTTCAATTTGAGCAAAGCGACATACAGGGCTTTGACAGCTCAAATAATGACAGCTTAAGTCAAATTGAAAACTGCTACTGGCTTCTTAATACAGACGAAATCAGTCACTACGCCTTCAAATTCAGCGAAAACAACAGGGTTGATATTTACTTTTTTGACGGCAAGATTGTTCACAGCGGTTACAGCGTTTACAGGCAAAACGAAAATGCAATAATTCTTGAATACCTGCCCGACGAAATTCCTATAAAGGAATTTGAATTGACCGTCAAAGACAGCTCACTTTACTGCGGTGAGCAGGAGTTGACGAAGTCGGATGTATTGAAATTTGAATAGACAAAAAACAAAGTCTTGCAAATCCAATCGCAAGACTTTTATTTTTTATTTCATAATAACGGTGAGAATACTGTTAGCTTTTGAAGTGATTTTTTTAAGCATTGCACTGTTATATACGGTATCAAGCTTTCTTTCGGCAGTGCTTTCGATGATTTTCATATTTGAAAAATCGCCGTTTATTTCAACGCTTTTATCGTCACCCTCATTAACTATAACCAAAACCGTTTCGCCGTCGGGCGTTTCAAAACCGAAAGCATTAAATGTGTTATGCTCGCTATCAGGTAAAATGCCCAAATAAAGGCAATACGAGCCTACCGGAATATATTTTGAAAAATGGGCAACACCGTAATACCTTTCGGCAACATACCATTCGGAGAAATCGTGATTTGCAGTAATCAAAGCGTCGGAATAATCGAAGCCGTCTTCATTTATTGCAAAGTTATTTACAGCAACCCACGAGGTCCAGCTTTCGGCACCTGCAAGCGCAATATCCTGACCTATAATTCTTGCGGTAATCAAAGCGCCCTTAAAATCTTTCGTATGGCTCTTATTAGGCAGTTCGCACCATTCGCTCATATCAAATCGAAGTTCGGGATGCGCATCAACACATCTTTGCTTGAATTCTGTTCTAATGCTCGGATTATCATCAGCGTGATAAGAATGAAACGCAAAAACATCAAGCACCTTCATAATAGTTTCATCTTCAATCAGCGCATTTAAGTATTCGGGTGTAAGACCGAGTATTTCGCCGCTTTCGGGACCGTAAAGCCTTACAGTCATATTTCGTCTTAATATTTCCTCGGCGAAAAGGTGATAAATTTCGACAAGCTCCTGAGTTTCATAATGACAGCCCTCCTGCCAAACATATTTGCCGCCCCACTTCCATTGAGGCTCGTTAATGGGGCTGACATATTTTACGGGATAGCCCTCGTCTATAAAATGCTGAGTTACGTCCAAAAAGTAATCGACAAATTTTTTGTAGTTCATTTTCGGAATATTACAGGTGTGATACAAAAAGCTGCCCGAGGCCTGACCTGTTGAGCAATGCGACCAATGCGGAGAGTTGGCAAAGAAAATCAGAGTATCAATATTCCCAAGCTCCAATGCGCGCTTCATAACGTTTACGGCATTTTTATCCCTTGAAAAATCCCAGCTATATTCCTCTTTTTCTGTATCAAAATCCAAAAAGCTCTCTGTTTTTCGCCAAGGGTTAGCAATTCGGCAATCGTCGCCGTTCACTCCGCCGCCGACGTTATAGCGGTAAATATTGAGATTAAGACCCTGCTTTGAGTAAAGCAGATTTACAATATCGTCGGTAATTTCACCCTTTGGACACGCCTGGCTCCACCAGCACGCAGAAGTTCCCCAGCCCTTTAAGACTTGCAATTGTTGAGCATTAGATAAATCTATTTTCATACATCAATTTAATAATTAATCATATATCTATCAATTTCCCATTGAGTTACATAGGTCTTGTATGAATTCCATTCTGCCCTCTTGCCCTCAATGTAGTTATTGAAAACATGGTCGCCGAGAGTTTCTTTAATAAACGGATCGGCGATAGCGGCATTAATAGCTTCCTCCAATGAGTCCGGCAGACATTCGATACCCTGCTGCTGAAGCTCGCTTTCGCTAAGCTCATAAACGTTGCTGTCGTAGGACGGTGCAGGCTTCATTCCTTTTTTGATACCGTCAAGACCTGCGGCAAGGCAAAGTGCCATTTCAAGATATGGATTACACGACGGGTCAGCTGAACGAAGCTCAACTCTTGTTCCCTTGCCTCTTGAAGCAGGGATACGAACGAGTGTTGAACGGTTTGAGGTTGACCAAACCATATACGTAGGCGCTTCATAGCCGGGAACCAATCTCTTGTACGAATTAACAGTCGGATTTGAGAAAACGCACATACCCTTAACGTGAGCCATAATTCCCGCTATAAAAGCGTAAGCCGTGTCGGAAAGTCCCATTTCACCGTTCGGGTCATCAAAAACATTCTCGCCTGTCTTCAAATCATAAAGCGACATATTTGTGTGCATACCTGAACCGCAAATTCCCTCAACAGGCTTTGGCATAAAGGTTGCGTGAAGTCCGTGCTTTGTTGCATAGGTTTTAACAACGTGCTTAAAGGTCATAACTCTGTCGGCGGAGGTCATAACCTCACCGAACTGGAAGTCAATCTCGTGCTGTCCCTGTGCAACCTCGTGGTGAGAAGCCTCGATAGTATATCCCATTTCCTCAAGCGCGAGGCAAATATCTCTACGGCAGTTTTCGCCGTGATCAATAGGATTAAGGTCAAAATAGCCTGCTTCATCGCCTGTTTGAAGAGTCGGAACGCCGTTTTCATCCAGCTTGAAAAGGAAAAATTCACATTCAGGTCCTACGTTAAAGCCGTAGCCCATTTCAGCCGCTTCGTTGATTACCTTTTGAAGAACGTTTCTCGGGTCGCCCTCAAACGGGGTAACATTGTCTGTTTTATAAACAGAGCAAATCAATCTTGCGGTTTGAGCGTTAAGATGCTTTCTCCACGGAAAAATTGCCCATGTGTCATAATCAGGGTGCAAATACATATCGGACTCGTCAATTCTAACGAAGCCGTCAATTGACGAGCCGTCGAACATACAGTCGTTATTAAGCGCCTTTTCAAGCTGTGAAAGAGTGATGGCAACGTTCTTCATAATTCCGAACAAATCGGTGAACTGAAGACGTATAAACTCAACGCCGCTTTCTCTCGCCTGCTGTAAAATCTGCTCCTTTGTAAGCCTACTCATAATAATTCCCTCTCCCATTATATATTATTATGTTAAATCTAAAAATTCCTCGCTGACAACACTCTTTGCCAAATCGGTAAAGTATTCAACAGTTGCGCCGCTTTGCGCCTGCTTTGAAGCAAGGTCGTTATTGTAATCGGACAGTCTGTATACCGAAAATCTGAAGCCGGAGCCCGTCCTTGTATAAAAATCAATAACAGGCGCAAGCTTCGCCGAGGTTATCTCAATCTCGCCGTTTTTTCGCTCAACGGTAATTTCTGCCATTCCGCCGCACATCTGCTTGAGCTTAATTTGGTGAGAAATGAAATTTCCGAGCGAATAGTAAACTATCATTTTCTTTCCTGTTTCCTCGTTTACTACCCATTCCACCGGCTGAAGCACGTGAGGATGTCCGCCAATAACGATATCAACACCCAAATCGGAGCAAAGCTGAACATAACTGCGTTGCTCGTCGTTAACCTCGTGGCTGTCCTCCGTTCCCCAATGTGGGAAGAAAATGACAACATCGGCGTTTTCTCTTGCGATTTTTATATCGGCGGCAACCTTTTCCTCGTCAAGCATATTTACGCACCATGGCTGTTCGGACGGAAGCGGTATTCCGTTTGTGCCGTAGGTGTAATTAAGCAAAGCAAATTTTATACCGTTTTTCTCGATATACTTGATACTCTGCGATTCCTCCTCGGTTGCATTGATGCCGATATAGGTTACCTCAGGGTGGTTTGAAAAGAACTCGATTTCCTTGCTCAATCCCTTAAAGCCCTGCATATCAAGAACATGATTTGTAGCGCAGGTGAAAACGTCGAAGCCTGCGTTTATAGCCGCTTCGCCGACCTCCCACGGAGTATTGAAGCAAGGATAGCCGGAATACTCAAATTCCGAGCCGCCGAGCAAGGTTTCGTTATCAATACACGCTATATCTGCCTGCTTAACGTACGGAGAAATATTTTCATAAAACGAGTTATAATCCCTCGTGCCGTCCTCCTGCAAGCCTGCGTCAATAAGCGTATTATGAATTAGGTTATCACCGACTGCAACAAGCGTTACCTTTGTATCGGGTTGAACCTGCGTCTGCGCTTCGGTTGTCTGCGTTTGCTGAGAAACAGCATCGGCATTCTTATTCTTAGTCACATTTCCGCTTATTGCAAGACCGCTGACAACAACAACGGCGGCAATAACAGGAATTAAAACAGGAAGCCATTTGCTTTTGAAATCCTTATTTTTTGACATATTCTATCCTCTTTTGTTGCCTTATGCCGCAACGAAGGTATAAATTACATAAGCCAAATATCCTCCGAGCGACAAAACGCCCTGCCAACGCTGGAGCTTCTTCGTAAACAATGTCGGAATAACTGCAATTGAAACAGCGCAAATACAAATTATCATATCGAACACAGAGCCTGTTGAGACAACAAGCGGGCCCTGTCCCTTGCCCATAGAAACGAACGAACAAATCGGAAGAATAAGAGTAAGGTCAATAATATTTGCACCGAGAATATTGCCGACAGACAGTGCACCCTCTTTTTTGCGAAGCGCAGTAATCGTAGTAACAAGCTCCGGAAGCGAAGTACCGATAGCAACCGCAATAACTGCTATTACTCTTTCGCTGATATTCATTTCCTTTGCAATTCTTGTTCCGCCGTTGATAAGAAGCTGTGCGCCGATAACGATACAAACAGCGCCCACAACGAACATAACGATGTTCTTTACCCAGTCAGAACCGGTTGCGCTTTCTTTGGTAGGAACAATATTGTCCTCCTCCTGCAAGCCGATATTATCCGGACTTGGCTCAAGCTGAACCGAACTGTTCTTCATAGAAATAAAGTTTTCGATAAAGAAAGCAATGAAGATAACAAAGAGAATAACTACGCCTACTGTCGAAAGGGTGTGATACTTACCCTCAAGACCGGGAACGTCAATCAAGCCGGTAAGCGCAGAGCCGAGCGTAAGCGCAACAGTAGCCGCAAGCATCATAAGAGCTTTCGGTGCAAATTCCTTACGCTTTACCGCAAACGGCATACATACGATAAAAATACCCATTATCATCGCAGTATTTGCAGTAACGGAGCCGACGGCGTTACCTGCCGCCATATCAACCTTGCCGTCCGCCGCCGCAACAACGGATACAATCATTTCAGGCAATGTAGTCGCTAACGACACAATCGTTGCACCTATTACAAACTTGGGAACACCCAAAACCTCTGCAATCCAGCTTGCGCTATCAACAAACCAGTCGCCACCCTTGATAATAAAAATCAAGCCGACAATGAACAATGCAACAACGACAAAAATATTTGCCTGTGCAAAAAAAGTTTCCAAAAATTCCATACTTTTCCCTCGATTTTATACAAGTAGGGACTGTCCCTACTTGTACATTGTTGTAATAACGGTTTATACTAATCGTATAAAAAAGGCAAATCGAGGCTTTTCGCCTTAATTTGCCTAATTTTTACTGCCTTTGATTATTCACAATCCTCGCAATCGCAGCAGCCTTCGTCGTCGCAGTCGAAATCAAATTCCAAAACCTCGCCGCAGTTAGGACATTCAAACTTGCCCTGCTCGATAGTTTCGTCATCAACAACGATTTCCTCGCCGCAGCAAGGACATACTACCTCGTATTCCTCGTCATCACAGCAATCGCAATCATCATAATCGTCTTCATAAACGAAATCTTCCAAATCAGCCAAATCCTCGTCAACCTTATCAATCTGATCGGCAACGAGCTCAAGACCCTCTGTCATATCGTCAATATCCTCGGTAAGGTTTTCGAGAACACTGATAATTGCATTAAACACCTTTGTTTCTTTCTTGTTAGGGTCCAAATCAAGACCGTCCATAAGACCTTTAAGATAGCCCAAGCTCTCTGTTGTTTCCATAGTAATTCAACCTTTCAAATTATGAATTAATTATATTATTATGCTCTTTCCATATATTCACAGGTACGTGTGTCGATACGAATCATATCGCCCTCGTTGATGAACAACGGAACACGAATCTCTGCACCTGTTTCAACGGTTGCAGGCTTTAAGGTATTAGTAGCTGTATTACCCTTTACACCCGGCTCTGTTGCAGTAACCTCAAGAGTTACAAAGGTAGGCGGCTCAACACCGAAAACCTTGCCCTTATATGACAAAATCTTGCAAACGTCGTTTTCCTTTACGAAACGGAATGAATCCGGCAAATCAGCCTCCGATACAGGAATCATATCGAATGTTTCGTTATCCATAAAGTAGTAAAGTCCGTCGTCGCTGTATGAATAAGCCATATCCTTTCTTTCGATATACGCTGTCGGGAATTTAGCCGACGGGTTGTATGACTTTTCAACTACCGAACCGGTAATTACGTTCTTTGTCTTTGTTCTTACAAAAGCGGCACCCTTACCCGGCTTTACATGCTGAAATTCAACAACCTGCAAAACATTTCCGTCCTCTTCAAAGGTAACGCCGTTTCTGAAATCACCTGCACTAATCATATTTTATACCTCCGTATATATTATTACTTTTTTATTTTATAATATTTCTTCCAATAAATCAATACCCATTTTATAACTATCTTTGCCAAATCCGGATATTTGCTTTACACAAACCTCTGTAATAACCGAAATTTTGCGAAAATCCTCTCTTTTATGGATATCGCTCATATGAACCTCAACAAAAGGCGTGTAGTCGCTTACAGCCTCGATAGCGTCACGAATGGCATAAGAATAATGAGTATATGCTCCTGCGTTGATTACAACGCCGTCGTATTTATCCTTGCTTTCATGAATTTTGTCGATAATATCGCCCTCATGATTGGACTGATAAAAATCCGCTTCAAAGCCCTTTTCGTTTGCATATTTCAAAAGCTCGGCATTGATATCGTCAAGCGTCTGTGCGCCGTAGACATTCTTTTTTCTTATTCCGGTCATATTCAGATTAGGACCGTTTAGTATGAGTATTTTCATATCATTCTCTCCAAAAAAATTAAGGGACGACGCTCGTCCCTTAAACTGATTATGTACCTTATTTGTACTTTCTCTTACGAGCAGCTTCGCTCTTCTTCTTACGAGCAACAGAAGGCTTTTCGTAATGCTCTCTCTTTCTTACCTCTTGGATAATTCCGTCACGAGAGGTCTGTCTCTTAAATCTTCTGAGCGCGCTGTCGAGAGATTCATTTTCCTTAACTTTTACCTGACTCACTGTATTCCCTCCCTCCGACCATCGGGGGTTATTTGATAATTTTGATATCGCAAAGATTATATAAAAATTTTTCAGTAATGTCAAGTATTTTATTTAATAATGTTAATAAATTTTGAAATTTGTCGATTTTGACATATTGTAAGATAAGAAATACGCACGGCAAAGCGAATGCCGTGCGAAATTTCATTATTATACGAGCGCCTTAACTGCAAAATATCCGATAACTACTGCGCCGAGTACAATTCGATATACGCCGAAAGCCTTGAAATCGTGCTTTTTGATATACGACATAAGGAACTTTATTGCAATAACCGAAACAACGAAGGCAACCGCCATTCCGACGATAAGATAAATAAATTCGCCGCCGAAGTCAAAGCCAAAGTCCTTTACGTATTTTAGCAGCTTCAAACCGCTTGCACCGACCATTACGGGCACTGCAAGGAAAAACGTATATTCAGCCGCAACCGTTCTTGAAACGCCGATAAGGATTGCTCCGAGAATTGTCGCACCGCTTCTTGATGTTCCGGGAAATACTGCGGCAATGCATTGAAACGCACCGATTATAAGCGCCGAGGTGTATGTAAGCTCTGCTATTGAGTTAGTTTTCGGCTGCTTATTTTTGTTTACATTCTCAACAACGATGAACAGAACACCGAACAAAATGAGCATAATCGAAACAGTCTGCCAGTTATAAAAAACGCTGTCGATAGTCTTGCCGCAAAACCATTCCATTTCGTCCAAAACACCGATAATAACGGCAGGAATACACGACACTATTACCTTGAACCACATCGACCATATATCTCTTTTTGCATAAGGCTTTTTGTCCTTAATTCCAAAAGGCCATAGCTTTTTCCAGTACAAAACGACAACCGCAAGTATTGCACCGAGCTGAATTACAACAAGGAACATTTCCTTAAATTCCTCGCTGACGTCAAGCCTCAAAAACTCATCAACCAAAATCATATGACCGGTTGAGCTAATAGGAAGCCACTCGGTTATACCCTCAACAACGCCGAGTACAATGGCTTTTATTAATTCAATTATTGTTTTTCCGACTACCATAAACAAAACCTCTTTTCAGAATTTAACATTATTATACAAGACTATATACGCAAAATCAATTACAAATATGTAATGCGTTTGTAAAATTGTACATTCTCAAAAGCTAATGCCTTGTATCGTCGTCGAAACATTCGCAAAACCGTGCCGCAAACGCAGGCTCTTCATTCGCAACGTATAGATGACTTATATCGCCGAATTGCTGTGTTCTGAAAACGGCTGTTCCCTTACGTCTTTCCTCGGTAATAAGCGTCGTCACAGATGTCGGAAGCGCAACGAAATTATGCCAAAGCACCATTGGCGAACAACCGAAAATATGGCTCAATATAACACACTCAACACCGAAATGACAGAACAGAACAATCGTATCGTGATTTGAATTTTCCACCCTGAAATGTCTGCCTTCGTGAACATATCCGTGCTTTGCAAGGAGCTTATCAACGCCGTTGCAAACCTGTTTATACATTTTTTTGACATTTCCGCTTTGCATTATATCGGTTTCAAGCCAGCGTTCGGGACAATAAAAGTCGTCGTTATCCGTCCACTCTTCGGGAAATCTGTCCCACGCACCCTTCTTTTCGCCGTCAATTTTTACCTTACCGCGAAATTCCTGAAGCCAAGAAAGTGTTTTTGCCTTTGCGTTCATCTTCTCAAGCGTGAATGATGCCGTGTCCTTTGCTCTGCCGAGCGGCGAACAGTAAAACGCCGTTACGTCAAGCTTTGATATTCTGTCGGACAGCAGCTCCGCCTCACGCCAACCTTTTTCGGTTAATGAATCAATTGAATAATCGGGGTCACCGTGTCGAATAATAATCAGTCTCATAAATATAATCGGGTTCAATCCCGCCTCCATAAGCCGATTATACTACATCCAAGTCACTACTTCAACCGTTAATTACCTTTGAATTATTCATCATTAGCTTTATTCTGTCGCTAATCATTGCGATAAATTCGCTGTTTGTCGGCTTACCTCTGTTAGATTGAATTGTATAGCCGAAATACGAGGAAAGCACGTCAACGTCGCCTCTGTCCCACGCAACCTCAATTGCGTGGCGAATTGCACGCTCAACTCTTGACGAGGTTGTAGAATACATCTTCGCAACGGTAGGATAAAGCAGTTTCGTTACGCTTTCAAGCATTTCCTTGTCGTCAATACAAAGTTCGATAGCGCTTCGTAAATACTGATAACCCTTGATATGGGCGGGAACGCCGATTTGTCGCATAATGTCAGAGATAATAAGCTCGGTATCTCTTTGTACGGGCACACTTATTTTCAGCTTTTCACGGTTCCAGCTTGCGATGCTTTGAAGTCTTTTTGAAATAGCCTTCGCATCAACAGGCTTTAAGAAATAGAAATCTGCTCCCGAAGAAATAATCCTGCTTTCAAACTCGGCGCTGTCAACCGCCGAAATAACCATAATTATCGGCTTTTGAGTAAAACTTTGGGAAATATACTCCATTACCTCGATACCGTCAACTCCGCTCATAAACACATCAAAAATCACTGCGTCAAAGCGTTGCGCCTCAATGCACTCGATTACGCTTCTGCCGTCCTTTTTAGTAAGCACCGCTTCCATTCCGAGCAGCGCCATTTCTCTTTGACAGGCTTTTCCAAATTCAGCCGTGTCGTCCGCAATTAATACCTTCATTTTTTCGTTTGTCATAAAATGTTCTTCCTTTCGATAAAATATTGTGAAATATATTCACATCGTCGACGCTTCCACATATTACCACGCTCGAAAACAAAAATCAAGTGTTTTTCAACAATTTATGTGAAAAATTTTCACATTTGTCAAAATTCGACATTTTATGAATAAAAAATGCAAAATGCTTCGGAATACTGTCAAAGTAAACCGAAGCATTGTTTTTTTACATAATTCAATTATTGTAACTGTATCATAACACCTTATTGAAGAAGTCCCTTGCTCTTTCCTGCTGAGGGTTATAAATAACCTCCTGCGGAGTTCCCTCCTCCAATATCTTGCCGTCGTAGATGAAGAGTACACGGTTTGCTACCTCACGGGCAAAGCCGATTTCGTGGGTTACGATAACCATTGTCATACCTTCCTCGGCAAGCTCGCGCATAACGCCGAGAACCTCGCCTACCATTTCAGGGTCAAGTGCCGAAGTAGGCTCGTCGAAAAGCATAATATCGGGATTCATACAAAGCGCTCTTGCAATAGCAACTCTCTGCTTTTGACCGCCGGAGAGCATTGCGGGATATTCGTTTGCCTTTTCCTCCAAGCCAACCTTTCTGAGCATTTCAAGAGCGAGCGCCGTTGCGTCCTCTTTTTTCATTTTCTTGACCTGAATAGGTGCAAGAGTGAGGTTGTCGATAACATTGAGGTTATTGAAAAGATTGAAATGCTGAAATACCATTCCGACATTTTCACGAGCCTTGTTTATATCAATCTTTTTGTCATCCATATGGTTTCCGTCAACGACCATTTCACCGCCGGTGATATCTTCAAGACGGTTTATGCATCTCAAAAAGGTTGATTTTCCACAGCCCGACGGACCGAGAATAACAACTACCTCGCCCTCATAAATATCGGTTGTAATATCCTTGAGCACTTCTGTCTTTCCAAATGATTTTTTCAAATGGGAAACATGGATTTTTACATTATCATAATTTACGGCCACGGTTCAATCTCCTTTCAAGAAGTTTTGCAGAATACGAAAGAATCGTAATGGCGATAAGATACATAACGGCAACTATCGCCCAAACGGAAAACGCATCCATAGTTATAGCAACAACGTTCTTTGCCTGATTAACAAGCTCCGGAAAGCCGATAACCGACAAAATCGAGGTATCCTTTAAGGTTATGATGAACTGATTGATAATTGACGGAACCATAGTTCTGATAGCCTGCGGAAGCACAACCTTACGCATAGCCTTACCGTAGGACATACCGAGGCTTCTTGCGGCTTCCATCTGACCGATATCAACGGATTGAATACCTGCACGGATAATTTCAGCCATATAAGCGCCACAGTTAAGCGCAAGCGCCACAATACCTGCCTGCAAGGCGCTCAATGTAAAATTGCCCGATATAACCTTGTTTATTGCAAGCGGAATACCGAAGTAAATAAAGAACGCCAAAACTATCATAGGCACACCGCGGATTATGTCGACAAAAAGTCGATAAATCACATTGCACACCTTATTTTTAAGTACAGATAAAATACCGAAAATCAAACCAATAATACAGGCAAAGAAAAGCCCGTACAACGCCATAATCAGCGTTTTACCCATAGCGGTCAAAAGAATACCGCCGAAATTTTCTATGATTGAAGCCATAGAATTAACTCCTCCCATTTACCAAAGAACAAACGCTTTACCGTTAGTAATAGGTAAGCAATAAAGCCACCGTTTCCGAACGCCGTCGGTCGGGTGGCTGAAATTGTTACGACATAAGTCGCTCATTTATTAGCCGAGATACTTAGCAATAATTTCGTCGTACTTGCCGTTAGCCTTAATGTTCTTAAGACCTGCATTGAACTTGTCAACAAGCTCCTGATTCTTTGCATCAAAGATTGCAAAGCCGTAGCCTGCACCCTCGTTTTCGGAGTCGGTCAAAATCTTCATAGCAAGATCGCCGTCCTTAATTGAAGCAGCCATAATCGGAGTGTCCTCGAAGCAAGCAACACACTGACCGCCTGTAACAGCCTGATACATTGTCGGGCTATCCTCGAAATAAGTAAGCTTTAATTCGTACTCGTCCTTGATTGATTCGGCATAGCTTGCGCCCTGTGTGCCTGTCTTTACGGCAACTGTTGCGCCCTTGATGTCTGCGATTGAGTCGATTGCAGAATCCTTGCCTACTGCAACACACTGTGTAGCTGTGTAGTAAGAGTCGGAGAAAATCCAACCTGTGCTCTTACGCTCGTCTGTAATTGAAGCGCCGGCAATCATACCGTTAGCCTGTCCTGCCTGACAAGCGGCAATTGAAGCGTCCCAACCGAGTGACTTAAGCTCGTAAGTAAAGCCCTGATCCTCTGCGATAGCAGCAAGAATATCAACGTCGATACCAACGAAATCTCCGTTTGCGTCAGTATATTCAAACGGCTTAAAGGTTGTGTCAGTTGCGATAATGTAGTCAACATCTGTCTTCTTTGCGTTTGAGCAGCCTGCAAATACAGCGGTTACTGTGAGTATTGCCAATACCAAGGCTGCAATTCTCTTGAAAGTCTTTTTCATATTTTTTCCTTCCTTTTTATAAATTTAATGATACTATTATAATAAATTTCACGCTTCAAGTCAATATTTTTGTTTATAAGGCAATAACAAACCGAAAAACCGCCGAAAATTCGACGGTTTTTGTAAGCATTATAACGAATAAATATTGTCGAGCCTTGCTTTGTCGATCTGTCCCTGTGAGCCGACAATACAAAAGCAACCGTTACTCAGCGCATCGTCAAGCCTGTACGAAAGCTCGTTCAAATCCTGCAATGTCGTGCCGACGAGCTGTCTGCGAAATTCGCGCCTGAAGTCCTCGCTGACGCCCTTAATATAGTTTACATCTGCCGAAAAGCCTGTCAGCGACGGAGTAAGCAAGGGTGATACGGAGGAAAAAGCGCCTATGATAAATCCAAGCAAACTTTTTTGTGATTTCACAAGTGAACGAAGATACTCGCCCGATTTCAAATAAACCGAAAGGGATGTGCTCGAATCAGGGTCACGGTAGGAATATGCGCTGACCGATCCGTTTGTAGAATTTCTCAGACCGGTACCGTAAGCGCCGCCCTTTACTCTGACCTCATTCCAAAGATAATCAAGCGATATAATATGGCTCATAAGAAGCGCTTTTCCGTCATAAAGCCCTAAGTCGCCGCACATACCGGAGAACGATATATCACCCGGTATAATAATTCCGTCATTTGACTTTTTCCAAGGCTTGATTTTAAGCTCATCGGTATACTGTGAGTCTGCGAGTCCGTCAACAATTTTCTTTGCCAAATCAACATATTTTTCGGCATTGTCGTTTGTCACGCTTATGATAACGTTATCCTTACAAAAGGCGGACTTGAGCAGACTTGAAAGCCTTGAAATAACACTCGGCTCATTTTCCTGAAGCTTCAGCCATTGATAATATTCAATTCCGCCCGTGCGTTCACCCACAACGCCCTCATAACCGAAGTACGCCGACGCTCTGCGCATTGCGTGTGTCGAGCCGGAGGTAACATAGCTTTGATACGTAGCCTGTTTAATTTGACGGATAATATCGATAATACAGGACTTATCGTCAAATTTTGAGGAGGTTATCATCTCTCTTATCAACTCGGCGGCGTCGCTTACATATCTTTCAAGTGCGCTGAAGGACACCTTAATTTTTATCGTTCCCTCGTTCATTTTTCCGAGCTTTGCAAACGGCAAAAGACTAACCGAGTAGCTTCCGCATTTTGTAAGAAGCTGTGTTTTAAGCTCCTTTGCAGAATAATTTTCGGTTGCCACCTCACCGAGAAGCGAGCACAAAAGTCTCATTTCGGACAGCTTTTCCTCTTCAATCGAGGTTACGTCAAAATACATATTGACATAAACTATGCCGTCGGTTTGAACATTATGCTTTAGGATATTACCCTCAATTTGAGTCGGAAGCTCCTCCGGCTCAATACTGATATCATCAAGAGTTATAGTCGGGATCTTTGCAAGTGCTTCGGGAGTATCAACGCTCGACTGCCATTCGTCAAGTCTTTTTTGCTCGTCAAGATAATACTGCCTTTGAGCATCGTTCCAGCTTGAAGTAACGGCGTTAATTCTGTCGTTTTCCTTTTTAACAGCCTGCTCGCCTGCCGTATACGACGGCTTTGCGAGAACACTGCACGAATGAGCATTGTCAATAAACAATTCCTTGATTAAATCCTCAAAATATCCGTTATCAGCCTTTTCACGCAGGTCGTCAAAAATGCTGCCCGTAATGATATTATCAAGCGGATTGCCGTCATAAAGCCATGTTTCCATAGCGCACATTGCGTTATAAAGTCCTCTCGGAAAACCGAAATCCTTTTCCTTAAGCTGAAATTCAAAATTTGATACCGCCGCTTCAAGCTCGCTGCGGTCAATTCCCTTTTCGCAAAGCTCTGAAAGCAATTCCATAACTGTTTTGCGAACCTGTGAAGCAGAGCCGTCCTTGATATTTTTTATATCAATCACCCCGCAAGGCTGCAAAATTCCGTCAATAATATGAATACTTACATCCTCTGCCAAGCCCTTTGACAAAAGCGAGCTCGTAAGATACGACTGATTATTGTCGCAAAGTATATCGCTCAAAATACGAGCTGCATAAATCTTTTCTTTTTCATCAAATTTGCCGATAACAAAGCCAAGCTCAAGCGAGCTTCGGTTTTCAAGAGGCATATCCTTTGACTGTTCAAAATAAACCTCGTTCATTTCCGATTTTACGGGCTTTTGCATTTCAGGCATCGGGCAAGGCTCAATGCTTTCGTATTTGCAAAGATAATTTGAGTCGATATGTGCCGTTACCTTTTCTATATCCAAGTCGCCGTCAAGAATGATATAGCTGTTTGACGGGTGATAAAACTTTCTGTGACCGTCAACAAACTGTTCATAGGTCAAATCGGGAATATGCGTAGGATGACCGCCCGACTCAAAGCTGTAACAGCTGTCGGGGAAAAGACCGGCAAGCACGGCGCTTTCCTTAACCGATTCGCTGTCGGCATAAACGCCCTTCATTTCGTTGAACACAACGCCCTTGTAGCTAACGGCGTCGTTTTTACCGATTTCATAATGCCAGCCCTCCTGATAAAAAATTTCGGGTTTTTTGTAAATCAGCGGATTAAAAACGGCGTCAAGATAAACGTCCATAAGATTGAAGAAATCCTTGTCATTCTTGCTTGAGATAGGGTACATCGTTTTGTCGCTGAAGGTCAAGGCGTTGAGAAAGGTGTTCATACTGTTTTTGATAAGCTCAACAAACGGCTCTTTAAGCGGATATTTCTCCGAGCCGCAAAGCACACTGTGCTCCAAAATATGAAAAATACCTGTGTCGTCACTCGGCACGGTGCGAAATGTAATCGAAAAAGTCTTGTTAACATCAGGTCTGTCGAACCAAAGCAGTCTTGCACCCGACTTAATGTGCTTCATTTGCACGGCTCGACCGTTAAGCTCCTTTTCCTGTTTTATATCAATTATTTCAAATCCGTTCATTATCTCATTAGTTTTCATAATCAACCTCCGAAAAGTGTTAACATATCAATTATACCATAGAGATACAAAAAATCAATGTTATATATAAAAGTATTGGCATATTCTCATTCGATAATCAGCTAAATAAGTCTTGACCTATACAATGTGTTTTGTTAATATAAACTTACCAAATAATAAAAATTGAGAGGTCTGTTATGGAAAAAAGAGAAGCCTTTGCTTCAAGGCTCGGTTTTATTTTAGTTTCTGCCGGCTGTGCGATAGGCATAGGAAATGTATGGAAATTTCCCTATATCTGCGGGATGTACGGCGGTGCCGCATTTATCGTTATGTATCTCATATTCCTTGTTTTGCTTGGCTTTCCGATTTTAGTGTCGGAATTTGCAGTCGGCAGAGGAAGCCGGTTCGGTATGGGCAGAGCATTTGAAAAGCTCGAACCGAAGGGTACAAAATGGCACAACCTGAAATGGATAAGCATAGTGGGCTGTTTTTTGCTGATGTCGTTTTATACAATGGTAGGCGGTTGGATGCTTTATTATGCATATCTTGAAATATCGGGAAGATTGTCCGGCTTATCGGTTGAACAGGTCGGCGGAGTATTCACCGAAATGCTCGGACAACCGCTGACAATGGGCTTTTGGGCATTTATTGCAATAGTAATTTCGTTTGGTATATGTGCTCTCGGTGTTAAAAACGGAGTTGAAAAAATAACGAAAATAATGATGTCGCTTCTTATTGTGCTTATGGTCGCGCTCGCAATTCACTCCGCAACTCTGCCAAATGCAGGCGATGGATATCGGTTTTATCTTGTGCCTGATTTCAAGGGCGTAAAGGAACAAGGGCTCGGCACCGCAATATTTGCGGCTATGTCCCACGCATTCTTTACACTGAGCCTTGGTATCGGCGCTATGGAAATTTTCGGAAGCTATCTCGGAAAAGAAAAGAAGCTCGGCGGAGAAGCCATAAGCGTTATGGCACTCGACACCTTTGTTGCGCTGACGGCAGGCTTTATCATCATTCCCGCCTGCTTTGCTTTCGGAGTTCAGCCCGACAGCGGTCCGTCCCTTCTTTTCATCACCCTGCCGAATTTGTTTAATCAAATGGCAGGCGGTAAAATTTGGGGCGCAATGTTCTTTGTGTTTATGTCATTTGCGGCGCTTTCAACAATCGTTGCGGTATTTGAAAATCTTATTGCAACCTTTATGGATATGAACGGCTGGAAGCGTTCAAAATCGGTTGGAGTAAATTTCGTAATAGTAACCGCTATTTCAATTCCGGCAATTTTAGGCTTCAATGTTCTGTCAAAAATTCAGCCCTTGGGTGACGGCACGGGAATAATGGACTTGGAGGATTTCATCGTTTCCTACAATCTTCTTCCTTTGGGAAGCCTGCTTTTCGTTATGTTCTGTGTGAGAAAAAACGGTTGGGGCTTTAATAACTTCCTGAAAGAAGCAAACACGGGAAGCGGATTAAGGTTTCCTAAATGGTCACGGGCTTATATGCAATATATTCTGCCTATTATCGTGACCGTTGTGTACCTAAAGGGTTATTACGATTTCTTTGTCGGTGAGCAGACAACCGTACGCATTTTATGGATGGCATTTGCATTGCTTTTGTTGGCGGTAATCTTCGGAGTATCATTGCTGACAGGCAGAAAGAAAAACAACAAATAAAGTATTAAAGCAGAAAAATGCTCGAAGTTCATATGAACTTCGAGCATTATGTTTTTTCAATCACGGCAAACGGTAGCCTGCCGCACGGTATATGCCGTACCATTCCTCACGGCTCAAGGTAATATTCGCACCCTCGCACACCTGTCTGATTCTGTCGGGCGTCATTGAGCCGCAGATTAACTGCATTTTTGCAGGGTGGCGCAAAATCCAAGCCGAAGCAATTGCCGTTTTTGTAGTATTATACTTATCGGCAAGCTCCTGCAATTTTGCATTAACTTCGGGATAATCGTCGTTATCGATAAACGGCGACTTGAAAAATCCTGCCTGAAACGGCGACCACGTTTGAATAGTGATATTATTTATTCTGCTGTATTCAAGCAGTCCGCCGTCGTGCATAACAGACTCGTCGTTTTTCATATTCACATTAAGTCCTGACGATACCATACCGCACTCGGTTATACTGAACTGAAGCTGGTTTGCAATAATCGGCTGCTTGACGGCAGTTTTAAGTAAATCAATTTGGTACTTATTATGATTTGATACGCCGAAATTCAGCACCTTACCGCTTGACTGAAGCTCGTCAAACGCTTCGGCAACCTCCTCAGGCTCCATAAGAGTATCGGGTCTGTGAAGAAGCAAAACATCAAGGCGGTCGGTATTCAGCCTTTTAAGCGAGCCTTCAACACTTGAAATAATATGCTCCTTTGAAAAATCGTAAAAGCCCTTACGAATAGCGCATTTCGACTGCAAAACAATTTTATCCCTAAACGACGGATTAGCCTTTATATACTCGCCGAAAAGCTCCTCGCTTAAGCCTGCGCCGTAAATATCGGCATGGTCAAAGTGAGTAATACCGCACTCAACGGCAGTATCTATAACGTCAAAAACCTCTTTCTTTGTCTTGTCTCTCATTCGCATACAGCCAAGGCTGACGCGCGACGCTTCAACCTCGCCGCCTATTTTCAAATATTCCATAACACACCTCAAATACAGCGAAAACCGAGCCAATTACTCGGTTTTTTGCTAAAATATAATTATCTTGCTGAAATTTCTTTAATTAAAAATTCTCTGCCGGAGATTATTTTAAGACGTTGCGAAGCACATTCGGGACAAACGAAGCCAAAGGATTTTACGCTTCCCTCAAAGCCGCAGTCAAGGCATTTTGCCCTTGCCTTAACAACCTCTACAACCAAAGCCGTATTTTCGTAAGCCGTATTTTCCTTTGCGGTAAGCCACGCCTGCTCAATATAATTCGGCACAACGTCGCTCATTTCCCCGATTTGCAGAGTAATCGAGCTAACCTCCGTCAAGCTTTGCTCTTCTTTTATTTCGTCAACAGTTTTTACAACCTGATAAATCAAGCCAAGCTCATGCATCAGTCGGCGTTCCATTCGTCGATCTGAGCGCGAAGCCAATCAACCCATTTATCCACACCCTCGCCTGTTTTTGCGCTGATGAAGAAAATTTCTGCGTTTGGATTAAGCCTTTTAATTCTTTCAACAACAGCTTCGTCGTCGAAATCGAAAACGCTTTTAGTATCAATCTTGTTAATCAAAACGCAGTCGCTGACGGTGAACATAAGCGGATATTTAAGCGGCTTATCGTCACCCTCAGGAACCGATAAAATCATAGCGTTTTTGCTTGCGCCTGTATCAAATTCGGCAGGACAAACGAGATTGCCGACATTTTCAAGCACAACGAAATCGTATTCCTCGGCATTAAATGAGTCAAGTCCCTGCTTTGTCATACCTGCGTCAAGATGGCACATACCACCGGTGTGAAGCTGAATAGAGCGGATTCCTGCCTGTTCGATAGCTCTTGCGTCAACGTCGCTGTCAATATCAGCCTCCATAACACCGATTTTGTAATCGTTCATCAACGCTTTGAGCGTTGCTTTAAGCGTAGTTGTTTTTCCCGAACCGGGCGCCGACATCAAATTCAACAAAAAGGTTTTGTCCTTTTTTAACTGACGGCGTACCTCGTCAGCCTCTTTGTCGTTATTTTCAAAAACAGATCTTTTTATTTCAATTACCTTAAATTCGTCCATTTTATTATTCCTTTCGCTCAGGCATTTTATGCGTTAAGCGCATTAGCCTGAAGATATTTTTTCTTTTCTATATTCTTAAATACTGCAAACACTACAATGAAAATTGCAAAAATAGCAATCCAGCAGTACAGGCTTGCGCTTACGTGCTCGCCTTGAATACTCAATACTGCAATTGCGCACGATTTTCTCAATATATTAATACCCAGCGCAACAAATTCATAATACGCAACAAAGCGTGACGTTGTGTAATTTGTACGAACACAAACCAAAATGATTACAAGCATTGCAAGCGCATAAAATGCAAACTGTGTAAAATACAAATACAGCATATTGCCCATAACCGCCATAAAATATCTGCCGATATAATACGAGGTTTCCGTAAAGAACGGAACGCAGACAATAAGTGCCATTACAGGAATAAGCTTAATTTTTTCCCTATTCTCACTTTGGCTCTTATATATCTTTATTATCATCAAAATGAAGAAAATCATCGCCATTCTTTGAAGCAAATAGTAAAGAATACCTGCGTCCGGCGACACCTTTGAAAGATATGTAATCGGAACGGGCATCATCTTAAAGCCGACAATGGAAGCCAAAAGCCCGAAAAACGCACTCTTGCACTTTGAAATCAAGGCAAGCACAAGTGCTAAAAGACAGGTTACTGCGACAGCGCTCAAAATTCCGACGGTTTTTGACGGAGTTATAAACGCTTCGACAATCTTTTCAATTCCGTAAGCGCCTACGATAATAGCAAGCGCAAGGATTCCTAAAACATTATCCTTTTTCTTTGTTGCTTCTGACATAAAAGTCACCCCTTTGTAATACTATCTAAATTATAAGTAAAATTTTTTCCTTTGTCAACATAATTTATCACGCAAAAGTGCCGCAGAGTAACGAACTTCGACAACTCTGCGGCAATATATGTTAATTAGACAGTAGATTATTTACACGAGCAGATATACTTTCTTGTTTGAAGAATTGACGACGGCGAAACGCTGAATTCGTCAAGTCCCCATTCAACAAGCTTCGGTATTAAATCTGCGTGAGCAGCGGCCTCTCCGCACATACCGACAGTTATACCTGCGGCTTTTGCATTTTTAATCGTCATTTCTATCGCACGAAGAACAGACGGCTGAAATACATCATACAAGCTGCTTACATTTGCGTTTCCTCGGTCGACCGCCATAATGTAGCCTGTTAGGTCATTGGTGCCTATCGAGAAGAATTCAACCTCTTTAGCAAGCAAATCCGAAATCAGCGCAGCAGACGGAGTTTCTATCATAACGCCGAGAGGTGCTTTTTTGTAACGCTTGCCCTGTTGTTCGAGTTCGTCACAACACTCGTCAATGAGTGCCTTGGCACGTCTAACCTCGTCAAGAGTAGTTACAAGAGGAAGCATAATTTTTATATCGCCGAACTGACCTGCTCTCAAAATCGCTTTAAGCTGCGTCTTGTAAAGCTCCGTATTATCGAGGCAATAGCGAATTGCTCTGTGACCGAGAAACGGATTTTCCTCCCTTTCGATTTTGAGATATTCAATAGCCTTGTCGCCGCCGATGTCAAGAGTTCGGATAATTACCTCTTTGTCGCCCATAGCGCGAGCAACTGTTGAATACGCCTCAAACTGCTCGTCCTCGGTAGGACATCTGTCTCTGTCCATAAAGAGAAATTCCGTTCTGAAAAGTCCTATTCCCTCGCCCGACGACTGGAGCACATTTTGAACATCCTCAGGTCTGCCGATATTTCCGTAAACCTTTTTTACAACGCCGCTTTTTGTAACGGTAGCCTTGCCGAAATATTCGTTAAGGCTCTCCTTTTCCTGCAAAAAATCATTATATTTTTGCTTGTATAAGGCAAGTTCGTTACTCGTCGGATTGGTAATAATTTTACCCTTGAAGCCGTCAACAATAAGCTCCTCGCCGTCTGCAATAACTTCGGTAGCACCTACTACTGACATAACGGCAGGTATTCCCATAGCCCTTGCAAGAATTGCGCTGTGGCTCGTCACACCGCCCACCTCGGTTACAATTGCGCAAACATTTTTTGCATTAATACGCGATGTCATAGACGGAGTAAAATCCTTTGCGATAAGAATACTGTTTTTCGCAACGCTTGAAATATCGGTTTTCTCAACGCCGAGAAGTATTTCAAGCAGACTGTTTTTAATATCCTTAACATCACTCGCACGCTGACGTGTAAGCTCGTCGTCAACCGACGAAAACATATCAATAAACATTGTGCAAACTGAGTCAACCGCCGCTTCTGCAACACTGCCCGCATCAATGCCCTCCTCCATTTGAGACAGCATAAACGGGTCCTGAAGCATCATAAGATGACCTTCGAGTATCTCTGCTTCCTTTTCTCCGGCGTTTTCCTTTAAGTCCTCAACCAGACTTCTCGTTTCCTGCTCAAAACGTTCAACGGCACTGCGAAGCCTTGATTTTTCATCATCTGCGGTGGTGTACTTGACCGATTTGTAATCAAGCGTGCAATCCCTTATGATTACCGCTTTTCCTATTCCGTAGCCACCCGAAGAGCCAATACCCTTTAACATAGGAATACCTCTTTTCAAATTTTTTTATTCTTCGCCGAAGCCGTCTTCTATAAGTGTCGAAGCCGCATTGAGCATTTCGTTTTCATCGGCACCGCTGCACTCAACAGTTATTGTACTGCCGCATTTAATACAAGCCGCCATAATGTTCATAATACTCTTGCCGTTTATTGTTTTTCCGTTGAAAATTATATTTATATCGGACGAAAACTTTGTCATTTCGGTTACAAATACATTAGCAGGTCTCATATGAAATCCCATTTTATTCTTGAGTGTAAATTCCTTTGATACCATAATTATACCTCTCTGATTAATTCAATTACTTTTAGTTTTGAGTTTTGTTTTTCTTGAGAAGCGTCAGAACAAGTGCGCCTACAAGCGAGCCTGCAACGAGTGCCGCAATGTAGAGAAGCGGATGCTCACAAACTGCAAAGGTGAAGATACCGCCGTGAGGTGCAGGGCATTTAACCTTGAACAATGCCGTGAGTGCACCTGCGACTGCCGAGCCTGCCATACATGACGGAATTACACGAAGCGGGTCGGAGGCAGCGTAAGGAATTGCGCCCTCAGTAATGAAGCAAAGTCCCATAAGATAGTTAACAGGTCCGTTCTTTCTTTCCTCATCTGTCCACTTTTTCTTTGCAAAGGTGGTCGAAAGAGCGATTGCAATAGGAGGTACCATACCGCCTATCATAACAGCCGCCATAATCCAAGTGTTGCCGTCTGCGATAGCGGCAGTTCCGAAAACGTAAGCCGCCTTGTTGAAAGGACCGCCCATATCGGTTGCCATCATAGCCGCAAGAACGATTGAAAGAAGAATCTGGCTTGTTGCACCGAGTGACGAAAGCAAATTTGATACGGCTGTGTTTACTGTTCCGATAATCGGATTAAGCAGACACATAAGCGCTCCTACAAGGAACGAGCCGAAAAGCGGATAAAGGAATACCGGCTTAATACCATCCATTGCTTTTGGAAGCCAAGCGAATACCTTTTTGAGTCCGTTTACGATTAAGCCTGCGGCGAAGCCTGCAAACAATGCGCCCAAAAATCCCGAAACAGCCGAGCCGTCGCCGACCATATTTTGATTTTCAAACATTGAATTAAAGGTGAAGCCGTTTGCGGCAATCATACCGCCGAGCATACCGGGAAGCAAGCCGGGTCTGTCTGCAATTGACTGTGCGATATATCCCGACAAAATCGGAAGCATAAAGCCGAACACGATTTTTCCTATCCAAAACGGAACGGAAGCCGCAAAGCTTGTAAATCCGAATGCGCCGTTTGCCGAGCCGTCGGGCATTACCGCATTGCCCAAAAGAGTATCAATAAGGAAGCCAAGAGCAATCAGTACACCGCCGCCTACTACGAACGGAAGCATATGTGAAACGCCGTTCATAAGGTGCTTATACACCTTGTGTCCGAAGCCCTCCTTGTCTAAATCGTCGTCACTTTGAGATACTGCGCCGTCGTTGTGATAAACGGGAGCCTTGCCGTCAAGTATTCTTTGAATAAGCTCCTCAGGCTTGTTAATACCGTTTGATACAGAGGTTTTTACAACAGGCTTACCGTCGAAGCGTGCCATTTCAACATTCTTATCTGCGGCAATAATAATACCGTCACATTCTGCGATTTCTGCCTTTGTAAGAACATTCTTTGCACCGCCGGAACCGTTTGTTTCTGCCTTGAGCGAAAATCCCATTTTTTCAGCCGCTTTTTCAAGTGCCTCTGCCGCCATATAAGTATGGGCAATACCTGTCGGGCAGGCTGTTACGGCTAAAATCTTATAGCCCTGCTTTTGCTGAGCCGTTGCCTTTGCCTCATTTGGATATTTCTCGCTTTCCTTTTTGTCGATTATTTCGAGAAATTCATCAACTGTTTTTGCACTGCGAAGTGCATTGCAGAAATCGCTTTTCATAAGCATAACCATAAGTCGGGAAAGAATTTCCAAATGCAAATCTCCATCCATGGTTGCGGCAATCATAAACAGAATATCGCTGTTTTTACCGTCGGGAGCGTTATAATCAACGCCATTTGCAACGGTGATTGCGCTCAAGCCCGGCGTTTTTACGCTGTCGCTTTTTGCGTGCGGAACGGCAATTCCCTCACCGATAGCAGTTGTACCCTGCGCTTCCCTTGCGTAAATAGCCTGCTTGTAGGCTTCGGCATCATTTAGATTGCCTGCCTGTGCGTGAAGCGACACTAATTTATCTATCGCCTCGTCCTTTGTTTGTACCGAAGCATTCAAATCAATTGCATTCGGTTTAAGCAAATCAATTATTCTCATATTTTTCCCTCCGTTTATATTAGAATAATTTGAATAATTTTTTATCGTATTTTACATTATGTCAAATACGTTTCTTATTTCATCAGCGGTTGCAAGCTCCTGCGAAAAGGCAGTTGCATTTCCGCAAGCCGCACCTAACTTTAAGGCGTAAGAATAATCGCCCTTTTCTATCCAACCTGCAAGAAATCCACCGACCATACTGTCGCCGCAGCCAACGGAATTGACAAGCTCGCCCTCAACATTTTCAAAGGTTGTAACGTTTTTCTGCTCGTCAATCAGCGTTGCACCGTCCTTAGCACGCGAAACAAGCACATTTCTTGCACCCATTTCCTGCAATTTCTTTGCATAAAAAACTATATCCTGCTCCGATTTTGCTTCAACTTTGAACAAGTCGCCGAGCTCGTGATGATTCGGCTTTATCAAAAACGGCTTATACTTCAAAACATTTTTGAGCAAGTCGCCCGTTGCGTCAACAACAAAATTTATTCCTCTGCCGTCAAGGCGTGACAATATCCTTTCGTAAATATCATCGGGCAGGGTGTTTGGAATTGAGCCTGCAAGAACAAGGAAATCCCCTTGTTTTATTCCGTCCAGCTTTTCGAGAAGAAGTGCAATATCCTCCTCGTCGATAGCAGGTCCCTGCGCATTAACGTCAAGCTCTGTTTGCGCCTTAATTTTAACATTAATTCTCGTGTAGCCGTTTTTGAGAATATTGAAATCACAGTCAATACCGTCTTTTTTCAGCATCTCATATAGCTTCTCGCCCGTAAAGCCGCCGACAAAACCGAGCGCCTTATTTTCAACACCGAGTCGAGTTAGTATTACGGAAACGTTTATTCCCTTGCCGCCGTAATATATTTCCTCACTCTCCGAACGGTTAATATCATCATATCTGATATTTCCGACCTTCATTACATAATCAAGTGCAGGATTAAGAGTAACTGTATAAATCATAAAATCACCTTCATTTTCAGATTAGGAAAGCTCCTTAACAACCGCCCTGCTTTTTATAATATCATCGTCACATCTGTCGCAAACTATACACGCCGAATCAATCTGTGCAAAGGTTACTGCCGAAACCTTGCCGAATTTTGTATGATCGGCAAGTGCGTAGCTTACAAAGCTTCGTTCGATAGCGACAGCCTTCAACATCGCCTCGTCTGTATCGGGAGTAGTAAAGCCCTGCTTTTCGCTTATTCCGTTTACTCCGATAAACGATTTTGAAAAATTGTATTTTTGCAGATTCGTGGCGGCGACAAGTCCAATAATCGCGTCTGTTTTATCCTTTATTTCACCGCCGATTACAAACGCCTTACAACCGAGCTGTGCAAACCGTTTGCCGTGGGATATGCCGTTTGTTACAAACGTCGCTTTAGAGTCCTTTAAGTAATCAAGCATAAGATACGTGCTTGTTCCGGCGTCTATAAAAACGAAATCGTCGTCGTTAACCTGCTGTGCACAATACTGTGCAATAAGGAGCTTTTCGTCGATGTTTTTCAGGAATTTTTCGTGAACGTTGTCCTCGTTTTTTATAAATTCCTGAGGCAAAACAGTTGCTCCGCCGTGCACCTTATTTATTTTACCCGCCTTTGAAAGCGCAACTAAATCTCGTCTGATTGTACTTTCGGAGGTGTCGAATTTTTCGCAAAGCTCCGAAACTGCCGCCGAACCATTTTCCAATATAAAATCAAGTATCTGCTCTCGTCTGTCCTGTGTGAGCATCGTTTTCACCACCTGTCTTTTATGCTTCAATTATAACCTTTCGGTCAAATTCAGTCAATAGTGAGCCGTTATTCTCGTCAAATTCGTGCAAAAATAATATATTGCACTGTGTATTATGCTAAAAAAGCAAATAAAAAATGCTCACTTCTGATTGATTTTACAAATTCAATCATAGAAGTGAGCATTTCAATTTTACTTAATTTCAGTCATTTTTTCTTTTTGAAAGCGCAAGCACAGCTGTACCGACAGTCACAGCCGCGAAGCCGAATACAACGCTTGCACCCGTCTGCGGCGACCTTATTGTGTTGTCGTCAGAATTATTTTCTTTTGAAGCTGTTTGAGTACCATTTTGGTTATTTGTGTTTTCAACGAGAGGTTCGTCATCAACTGCCAAGGACGGCTCAAAATAAGTCAGCGCCATCAGCGCTTCCTTTGTAGTGTAGGCGTTTTCTGCTCCCCACGCCATAATTACGCCATTATAATTCGGACTTTCAAAGCCTTTCATAAGGCAATCGTAAAGTGTTTTCGCCGTTTTGTGTTCACCTATCGAAGCATAAGCAAGCATAGCCATTGCTGTCGAATCGGGCGAAACGTCTGTATAAACGCTGTCATAAAAGCAACCTTCGTCGGTAGTAAAGCCGTTTATTACAGTCTTTGCATCTTCAACATAAACGGCGTAATCCTCTTTATACGGTGCTATTGAAGCAAGAAAAGCCGCAGTATTATCGCACGAAAAGCCGTAGTAATCCATACCCTGACCGAGTGTATAATAGTTTGCGATAAGCTCGTCAACAAAGTGATGACCGAGCGTGGTGTTGCCGATATTTTTGCACGCCTCGGTTACAACCCTATAATAATATGGGTTTGAAACTGTTTTGTCCGACAGACCTTCAAAATCGGCTTTGATATTTACGCCGTTATAGCTTTCGACATTTTCGCCGAACAGGGTCAAAATGTTGATTACACAAGCGTAAACGACTGCGTCCTGTCTGCCGCTTACAACGATTTTTCCCAAATTGTCGGTAAGATTTTGATTAAGCTCGGCAAGAAAAATATCCTTTTTACTTTGGTCTGCCCTAAAAAGAGTGTACGCATCAACAGCCGCGTCAAGACTCGGAGTGATATTCAAAAATTCAACCTGCCCCGCAATATCCTCGTTCACCTGACTGGTGAGCGCTTCTTTTTTCGTTTCGGCAAAAGCCGTTAACGGAAGCACCGCAGAAGCTAATACAATCAGCGACAATAATAATGATGTTACTTTTTTCATTTTATCACATTTCCTTTCTGTTTTTCGCAATAAAAAAACTCTGTCACACGACAGAGAACGCAGAAAAAAGACGATAATATCGTCGCTGAATTTCCGTACTTTCCCCTGCCCAAAAGCGAAAATTATTTTGATACGCGTCTCCTGACTTATGATGCGAACAATCGGGGAGCTGCTCCTTCTCAGGCTTTCGCCCAATGGATGTGCAACTCTTTCATCAAACACAGTAATGGCTGTTGCTCAAGATTCTCACTTGATTCCGTTTGTATCGAAATTATTATAGCACAATCGCTTTATTTGTCAACAGATACTTGCAATACTTTGCTTTATATATTAAAATATAAGTATCAGTATTAAAGGGGAAAAATTATGAACAACACCTTATTTTATAAATCAAAGGCAAAGGTTTGGGAGGAAGCATTACCGGTCGGCAACGGAAGAATAGGCGGTATGGTTTTCGGAAATCTCAAAACCGAGAGAATCATTCTCAACGAGGACAGCTTATGGTCGGGTTATCCGAAGGACCTTAACAAAAAGGACGCTTTCAAATATCTTGAGCCTATGCGAAACGCAATTTTCAGCGGAGACCGAAAAACAGCAAAGAAAATCGGAAACACCGATTTCAGAGGTCATTGGAGCGAGGCTTATCTGCCCTTCGGCGACCTTATTATCGAATATTCAAAAAGCACGAGGTCGGGCTACAAAAGAACGCTGGACATTTCAAAGGGCGTCAGCGTAACCGAAAGCAATCTTGTTACACAGAGCGTTTTTGTCAGCCACCCTGCGCAGCTTATGGTTGTTAATATAAAATTCCACGCTTCCGTATCGGTAAATATCAAGCTCACGAGCAAGCTTCATCACCGTTGCAGAACTGAGCAGGACACTCTTATTATCGAGGGTGAGGCTCCCGAAATTTGTATGCCGCCATATCACATCGCACCTAACGCATTCGATTACGGCAAGGGCGGAATGAAATTTGCAGGGGCAGTCAAGGTGCTCGGCAATGCCGTTTTTGAGCAGGACTACATAAGAGCCTCACATAATGACGAGCTTACGCTTCTTGTTTCGCTTGCAACAAATTTTGTCGATTTCAAAACTATGCCGCAGGGCAATCCGCTTGATAAGGCTATGAAGTATTTTGAGAACATCAAGCCGTACAAAACGCTTCTTGAAGAGCATATTGCCGACCACAGGGCTTTGTTCGACAGAGTTGAGCTTGACTTCGGAAGCGAGAGAGCCGACGTTCCTACAAACAAGAGATTAAAGCAATTCAAAAAGGGTGCCGACGACAACAATCTCATTGCGCTTCTTTTCCAATACGGAAGATATTTGACCATTGCCTGTTCACGTCCGGGCACGAACGCTATGACCTTACAGGGAATTTTCAACCCTCATCTTCGTGCGCCGTGGTCGTCAAGCTATACGGTTAATATCAACACCGAAATGAACTACTGGTGCACGGATATATGCAATCTTTCGGAATGTTTTGAGCCGTTTTACGAGCAAGTAAAAAAAATGTGCATAAACGGTCAGGTTACGGCAAAGGATTATTACAACTGCTCCGGCTCGTGCGCTCATCACAACAGCGACATTTGGGGAGCAAGCTATCCGGCAGGTGATCCGCTTGCAAAGGCAGATACAGAAAGCTATGCATGCTGGCAAAGTGCGTTGCCGTGGATGCTCAATCAGGTGTTCGAGCATTACCGTTACACAAAGGACGAAGCATTATTCGAGGATATGAAGCAGTATTTCAAAATGGTGCTTGATTTTTACAACGATTTTCTTATTGAGCACGACGGAAAGCTCGTTACCTGTCCGAATATTTCGCCTGAAAACACATATATTGATAACGGTACAAGAGCAAATCTGACATATATGCCGACTATGGATATCGGAATTTTGCAGGAGTTCTTTATGAACTGCAAGGAGTTTGGCTTTGACGTCCCCGAAATTCCCGACATTCCGATAGGCTCGGACGGCAGAATTAACGAGTGGGCGCAGGAATACGGCGAAGCAGAGGTCACACACCGTCATGTCAGTCATCTTTACTGCGTTTATCCGTCGGCAATTGAGCAAAGCGAAGAAATTCGCAAGGCTTGTGAGAAGTCGCTTTACAAGCGTGGCTTTGACGGCACGGGTTGGGCTCTCGGTTGGAAGGTTTGCTTATGGGCAAGACTTGACAACGCCGAAAACGCACTCACTCTCATCAAAAATCAGCTTCGTCCTATAAATCCGCGAGGCATTAAACGCCCCGGAGGTGGAAGCTATCCCAACTTATTCGACGCTCACCCGCCGTTCCAAATTGACGGAAACTTCGGCGTTACGGCAGGTATTGCCGAAATGCTCGTAAGAGGCGCAATACCGAAAAATTGGACAGGCTATGCAAGAGGTATCAAGCGCAAGGACGGAACAGAGCTCAATATCAGATTTGAAAACGGAGAGATAACAGAATAATGACCGACAAAATTCTTGTCATTGCGCTCGGCGGAACTATCGCAAGCGTAAGAAAGCAGAGTATTACACTCGGCGAAAATCCTGCTCGTGTTATCGACTGTTACAAGGGTGAAGACGTTGAATTTGTTACAATTTCACCCTTTGCGATTTTAAGCGAAAATATCACAAGTGCTAATTGGCAGGCGCTCATTGACTGTATTGAACAAACAGACTTTGAAAAATACAAAGGCGTTATCATTCTTCACGGAAGCGACACACTTGCCTACACATCGTCAATAATTGCTAATGCATTTTTCGATAAAAATATCGTTTTGACTGCGAGTGACAAGCCTATTGATGAGCCTAATAGCAACGGCATACGAAATTTCAACGCCGCCGTGAAGCATATCAAAAGCGGCGAAAACGGCGTTTTTGTATCGTACGACGGAATTTTCAAAGCAAGCTGTATAACGAGTGCCGACATCAACGACCGATTTTTTGCACTTGAAAGTACAGTTTCTCCGACAGGCAAAAGAAAAATCAGCAACAAAAACGTGCTGATTATCAAGCCATATCCCGATATTGATATGAGCGTATTCGATTTTTCAAAGGTTGACGAAATACTGTTTGAAATGTATCACAGCGCAACAGTGCCGAAACAAATTGCAGAATTTTGCAAAAACACAGATATTCCCTATCATTTCGTAACCCACAAATCAAGCGCGGATTATATCACTTCGGCAGGTTTGAAAAACATAATTTTCAACTGCACAATCGAAAACGCCTTCGCAATTTCAATATTAGAATAAATTTACAAAACGGCTCGGAAATCCCCGAGCCGTTAAACTTTTTCAGTATTCAATACCCTTACGAGCCTGAACGCCGTTATCATAAGGGTGTTTTTCTTTTTCAAAACGTGTGACATAATCGGCAAGCTCGTGCAGAGCTTCATTGTGGTAATGACCGGTTATGATATATTCTCTGCTGCTATCGGCTACAACCGACTTTGCCTCGTCAAACGATATAAATTTGGGAACTAAATCGGCAAATTCATCGAGTATGATTACATCACTTTCACATTTGCTAATATAATCAAGCGCATTTTTCACCCAAGGCAGATATTCCTCAACGCCGACATTGAACGGTATTTTATCGGGCGCAGGATAAATATCAAACGGTGCCGAAGCAAGCTCGCTTGAATTATTATCCTTGAAAAAGCGAACGAGCAAAACACTCATACCGTTGCCCCTTGCACGCAGACCGACGCCGAGTGCCGAGCTTGTTTTTCCCTTGCCGAAGCCGTAATAATAATGAATCATCTTATTCTGACTTCTTCCTTTGTCTTAAATCTGTAGCCGTAGCTATCGAGCAAGCGCATTTTGTTAAGTGCAACCGTTGCACCCTTGCCGGCGCAAAGGCTCGGAAAAGGAGCAACCTCAACATCAACGTCGAGCTCCTGTGCGAATAGCTTATCAATTCCGTACATTTCGGCGGAGCCGCCTGTTAAAATAATATGTGACGACACGATATCTGCAACAAGCTGAGGCGAGGTTCTTTCAAACATTATCTGCGCCGCCGCAACAATTTCCTGCAATAGCGGTTTAAGACAATGATATATCTCCGACGACGACACCTCAACGGTAGTCGGCATACCGTCCTTTACACTTCTTCCCTTAACCGTCATAGTAATCTTATCCTCACGGGGAATAGCGGAGCCTATCTGCTTTTTAATTTCCTCGGCGGTACGAATTCCGACAAGTACGTCGTATTTTTCCTTTATAAATTTTGCGATTTCCTCATCAAAGGTATTTCCTGCGATTTTGACATTTTCACACTGGCTCATAGTGCCCTGCGAAACGACCGCCATATCGGTGGTTCCGCCGCCGATATTTATTACAAAAGCACCGTTTGGCTGTAAGAGGTCAACGCCTGCGCCGAATGCCGCACAAAGCGGCTCTTCAACAAGACAAACCGACCTTGCGCCTGCCGAAATAATAACCGACACTATCGTTCTTTTTTCTACATCGGTTGCAAGCGCAGGTACGCTCGCAACAACCCTCGGCTTAAAAATACTCTTTTTTATTACTCTTGAAATGAAATATCTAATCATCTGCTGAGTCATATTATACGAGCTGATTACACCGTTTCGAAGCGGCTGCATAACTGTAATTCCGGCAGGCTCTCTGCCCTCCAAATAATAGGCTCTTCTGCCGGCATAAAGCATTTTTTCGGTCTCGGTATTATATGCAACATAGCTTGGCTCGTTAATAACAACGCCCTTGTTCGGAACGGTTATTACAACATTGCTCGTTCCCAAATCTATACCTAAATCATAACCAAACATCATATACACCCTTAAACAAAATATATAATATATTACAACAGACGTATTAAAAAGTCAATCAATACAAGCTCAAATCATTCTCATCATTCATAATAAAATACTGGAGCGCACTGTATCTTCTCGATTTTTTATCATTATCAACCATCTTTTTTATCGTTGCCTCATCACCTACAAGAACGATAAGACGCTTCGCCCTCGTAAGTGCTGTATAAAAAAGATTACGGTATGCGAGCATCGGCGGAACTGACAAAACCGGCATTACAACACACTCAAATTCGCTTCCCTGCGACTTATGAACTGTCATAGCATAAGCAAGCTCAAGCTGATTAATGTTCTCAACGCTGTACATTGCTTCCTTGTCATCATAGCGAACATTAATAATATCGTTTGCCCTGTCAATTCTCGTAAGTATTCCTATATCACCGTTGAAAACTCCGGAGCCGCTTTCACCGTTTTTGAACCACGGGACGTCGTAGTTATTTTTAATCTGCATAACTCTGTCGCCCTCACGCAAAATATAACCCTTGTAACGAATTTCCTGCTTCGTTTTGTCGGGCGGATTAAGCTGTGCTTGAAGCACTGTATTAATAGTTTCGGTGCCAAGCTCGCCCTTTCTTCCGGGGCACAAAACCTGAATGTCACCCATAGGCTCCAAGCCGTACCCTGCGGGCAATCTCGAAATCACAAGGTCTTTAATTTTGTTCAGCGCATTATAACGGTTAACCTCACGAAGCATAAAGAAATCACTCTCGCCGCTGTTGTCAAATTCGGGCATCTCGCCGTGAACAACTCTGTGGGCATTTGTAACAATCTTGCTTTTCATTGCCTGACGGAAAACCTTGTCAAGCACCACCGTACTGATAAGACCGCTGTCTATCATATCGCGAAGTACATTGCCTGCACCGACAGGCGGAAGCTGGTTTTGGTCGCCTACCATAATCAGTCTGCAATGAAGCGGAAGAGCATCAAGCAATGCGCAAAACAAAGTTATATCAACCATCGAAAGCTCATCAACGATTACGGCGTCGCAATCAAGCGGATTGCGCAAATCGTGAACGAAGCTCTGTGTGCTTTCGCCCTCCTTGTACTCTACCTCTAAAAGACGGTGAATGGTTTTGGCTTCATATCCTGTAAGCTCCTCCATTCGTTGTGCGGCTCTGCCTGTCGGTGCGGCAAGTGCAACCTTTAAGCCGCGGTTTTTCATAAGCTGAATTATTCCCTTGACCGTCGTCGTTTTACCTGTACCGGGACCGCCTGTAAGGATAAGAAGTCCTTTGTTGACAGCGATTTCAACAGCCTGCCGCTGTTTCTCGTCAAACTTAATATTACTGCTGCTTTCAAAGGCAAATATCTCCGAAGACTGAATTTCGTTTTTTACAGGCGGATATTCAGCCATTATTTTTATTCTGTCGGCAACGTCACGCTCGCATCTGTAAATATAAGGCAAAAACAAAAAATCTCTGCCATCAACCTTTTTTTGAACTATTGCTTTGCTCTCAATAGCGTTATCTATTGCCATATCAACATCGTCATCGTTACATTCAAGCAACTCTTTTGCCGGCGCAAATATTTTATCCCTTGGAATACAGGTATGACCGTTGCCCAAATTATGACGCAATATGTAGCAAATACCTGCCTGCGCTCTGTAATCAAACGGCGGCTTTTCACTCAAATGCTCAACAATTTCATCGGCACGCAAAAATGTTATTCCGGTTTGCTCACCTATGAGCGCATAAGGGTTAGCCTTTACAATATCAAGCGCCTCACCCTTGAGCATATTATATGTTTTAAGCGCTTCGTTTTGGGTAAAGCCGAGAGAAATCAATCCCGTCAGCGTTTCACGAGAGGCAAACTGACACTTAAAATCCTTTGATATTTCCTTTGCCTTTGAAGAAGAAATACCCTTGATTTTTGCTAATCTTTCGGGTTCATTTTCAAGAACCTCAAAGGTCTGCGTTCCAAAGGCTTCGACTATTTTTTGAGCAGTCGCACTGCGCACTCCCCTTACAATACCCGACGACAAATACGCAAGTATTCCGTTTATATCGGCGGGAAGTCGCTGAATTACCGACTCTGCCTTGAACTGTCTGCCGAAGCTACGATGAAAATCCCATTTTCCGCAACATTCAACCTCAGTACCGACCGCAAGCTGTCCGACTGCTCCGACAACAGTCACCGCTTCTTCTCCCGTATTTATCTCGGCAACGCAAAAGCCCGTGCTTTCGTTATAAAAGGTGACATCCTCAACAGTACCTATTAACTTTTCCTGTCTTTCATTTTCCATACAAAAAACCTCTGCGACAATTATAACACATAAGCACACAAAATGCAAAACAGAATATCCACCCACAAAACCAATAAATGTAAGAAAAAAGAGTAGGCAAAATGCCTACTCTTGAAAAATAATTACAGATTATTCAGCGATTGATACAACAACGCCTGAACCTACTGTTCTACCGCCTTCACGGATAGCGAAACGAAGACCTTCTTCGATAGCGATAGGAGTGATAAGCTCAACATTCATATCAACGTTATCGCCAGGCATACACATCTCTACGCCTTCCGGAAGAGTGATAACACCTGTTACGTCAGTTGTTCTGAAATAGAACTGAGGACGATAGTTGTTGAAGAAAGGAGTATGACGGCCACCCTCGTCCTTTGAAAGAACGTAAACCTGACCTGTGAACTTTGTGTGTGGGTGAATTGAACCCGGAGCAGAAAGAACCTGACCTCTCTTGATTTCAGTTCTCTGAATACCACGAAGAAGACAACCGATGTTGTCACCAGCCTCAGCGTAGTCAAGAATCTTACGGAACATCTCGATACCTGTGCAAACTGTTGACTTGCTTTCTTCCTCAAGACCAACGATTTCTACTGTGTCGTTTGTCTTAAGCTGGCCTCTCTCAACTCTACCTGTAGCAACTGTACCACGACCTGTAATTGTGAATACGTCCTCAACAGGCATAAGGAAAGGAAGGTCTGCCTTACGGTCAGGAGTAGGAATATAAGAATCTACTGCGTCCATGAGCTCCTGGATGCAAGCGCAAGCAGGATCGTCGTTTGACGGAGCCTCAAGTGCCTTAAGAGCAGAACCCTTAATGATTGGGCACTCATCATCAAACTCATACTCAGCAAGAGTTTCTCTGATTTCCATTTCAACAAGCTCAAGAAGCTCTTCGTCGTCAACTTGGTCAGTCTTGTTCATGAATACGATGATTGCAGGAACGCCTACCTGACGAGCAAGGAGAAGGTGCTCCTTAGTCTGAGCCATAGGACCGTCTGTTGATGCGATTACAAGGATAGCGCCGTCCATCTGTGCAGCACCTGTAATCATGTTCTTGATGTAGTCAGCGTGACCCGGGCAGTCAACGTGAGCATAGTGACGAGCTTCTGTCTCGTACTCAACGTGAGCTGTGTTGATTGTGATACCACGCTCTCTCTCTTCAGGAGCCTTATCGATATCTGCATAGTCCTCGAACTTAGCGAGACCCTTGTTTGCCAAATACTTTGTGATAGCGGCTGTAAGAGTAGTCTTACCGTGGTCAACGTGACCGATTGTACCAATGTTTACGTGTGGCTTGGTACGATTAAAATGTTCTTTTGCCATTGGAATTTCCTCCCTAATAAATTTTAATAAAAATTTGTTACTAATATCATATCAAAAACTATGATAAATATCAAGTATTTTTTAATAATTAGTCTTTCTTTGCGCGTTCGCTGATGATAGACTCCGAAATTGACTTCGGTACCTGGTCGTAGCCGTCCGGCTCCATTGTATACTGACCACGTCCCTGTGTCTTGGAACGAAGGTCGTTTACATAACCGAACATCTCGGAAAGAGGTACTCTTGCATTAATCTGCTTTGCACCTGCTCTGTCGTCCATACCCTGAATTTGACCACGGCGAGAGTTGAGGTCGCCGATAACGTCGCCCATATATTCCTCAGGTACAATTACTGTTACCTTCATCATCGGCTCAAGGATAACCGGCTTTGCTTTCTTTGCAGCGTCCTTGAATGCCATTGAGCCGGCAATCTTAAATGCCATTTCTGATGAGTCAACCTCGTGATAAGAACCGTCATAAAGCTCAACACGAACGTCAACAACAGGATATCCTGCGAGAATACCGCTCTTCATAGCTGCCTGAATACCTGCATCAACAGCAGGAATATATTCCTTCGGAATAGCACCGCCGACGATTTGGTTTTCAAAAGCATAGCCCTGACCGATACCGTTTTCATCAAGGTTCGGGAAGAGACGAATCTTACAGTGACCGTACTGACCGCTACCGCCCGACTGCTTCTTGTACTTCGTATCGGACATAGATTCAGCAGTAATTGTTTCCTTATATGCAACCTGAGGTGCGCCTACATTTGCCTCAACCTTAAATTCACGAAGCAAACGGTCAACGATAATCTCAAGATGAAGCTCACCCATACCTGCAATAATGGTTTGTCCTGTTTCTTCGTCTGTGTAAGCCTTAAAGGTCGGGTCTTCTTCAGCAAGCTTTGCAAGTGCGATACCCATCTTCTCCTGACCTGCCTTTGTCTTCGGCTCGATAGCAACACGAATAACAGGCTCCGGGAAGTTCATTGATTCAAGGATAATAGGATGATTTTCGTCGCAGAGAGTATCACCTGTTGTAGTGTTCTTCAAGCCAACTGCTGCTGCGATATCACCTGCATAACAAATCGGAATATCCTCTCTGTGGTTTGCGTGCATCTGAAGAATTCTACCCATTCTTTCCTTACTGCCCTTAACAGAGTTGTAGCAAGGTGTACCTGCTTCGATAGTACCCGAATATACTCTGAAGTAGCAAATCTTACCAACGAACGGGTCAGTTGCAATCTTAAATGCCAAAGCAGAGAACGGCTCGTCATCGGATGAATGACGGAATTCCTCTTCGTCTGTGTCAGGGTTAATACCCTTAATTGACTCAACGTCGGTAGGAGCCGGCATAAAGTCAACAATAGCGTCGAGAAGCGGCTGAACGCCCATATTTCTGTAAGCTGTACCACAGCAAACAGGAACCATCTCGCCTGAAATTGTGCACTTACGGATATACTTCTTAATGTCGTCAACGCTGATTGCGTCTTCGCCTTCTTCAAAGTATTTTTCCATAAGTTCTTCGTCCTGCTCTGCGATAAACTCTATGAGCTTTGTTCTGTACTCGGCTGCCTTATCTGCAAGCTCCGGACGAATTTCTCTTTCCTCAATAACGCTGCCGTTATTCTTTGCAGGGTCGATATAAACGATTTCCTTATTATTGATAAGGTCAACAATACCCTCGAATGTATCCTCGCTGCCGATAGGAAGCTGGATAGGAAGTGCATTACACTTAAAGCGGTCAAGCACCATAGAAAGTACATTATAGAAATCTGCGCCCATAATGTCCATCTTGTTTACAAAAATCATACGGGGTACTTTGTATTCGTCAGCCTGACGCCATACGGTTTCAGACTGCGGCTCAACACCGCCCTTTGCACAAAGTACGGTTACGGAGCCGTCAAGCACACGAAGTGAACGCTGAACCTCTACTGTGAAGTCAACGTGACCCGGTGTATCAATGATGTTAATTCTGTGGCCCTTCCAGAAACAGGTTGTAGCAGCGGAGGTGATTGTAATACCTCTTTCCTGCTCCTGCTCCATCCAGTCCATTGTAGCGGCACCCTCGTGGGTTTCGCCGATTTTATGGTTAATACCGGTGTAGTAGAGAATACGCTCTGTTGTCGTAGTCTTACCGGCATCAATATGAGCCATAATACCAATATTTCTTGTTTGTTCAAGAGACACTTTTCTTGGCATAATATCCTCCTGTTGGGCAGATTAGTATCTGAAATGAGCAAAAGCCTTGTTTGCTTCTGCCATCTTGTGTGTATCGTCACACTTCTTAACTGCACCGCCTGTTTTGTTTGCAGCGTCCATAAGCTCAGCTGCAAGACGTTCCTTCATAGTTCTTTCACTTCTCTGTCTTGCATACAGAGTAATCCATCTAAGACCTAATGTCTGTCTTCTTTCAGGACGAACCTCTAACGGAACCTGATATGTTGCACCGCCGATACGACGAGCCTTTACTTCCAATACAGGCATTACGTTTTCCATTGCAGCTTCAAAAACTTCAAGCGGATCGTTACCTGTCTTTTCTTGAATGATGTCGAATGCGCCGTACACAATCTTCTGTGCAACGCCCTTCTTACCATCTAACATGATGTTGTTGATCAAACGAGTAACAACCTTTGAGTTGTACATCGGATCAGGTAAAACATCACGCTTAGCGATCTGGCCTCTTCTTGGCATCTTCGCTTCCCTCCTTCATTAATATTTAATATGAGTTCATAGGTACTCGGTTTTTCCGTGGAGCCAACAAAAGCCGATTTATATGAATAAATAAACTATTGTCGGGTTTCCTCGATTAATGTTAACGTGCAGGACTCGGATTACTTCTTAACCTTAGGTCTCTTTGCACCGTACTTTGAACGGCTCTGCATTCTGCCGTTAACGCCCTGTGTATCAAGTGTACCACGAATGATGTGGTAACGAACACCGGGAAGGTCCTTAACTCTTCCGCCACGAACCATAACTACGGAGTGCTCCTGAAGGTTATGGCCTACACCAGGAATGTACGCAGAAACTTCCATACCGTTTGTAAGACGAACTCTGGCAATCTTACGAAGAGCTGAGTTAGGCTTCTTAGGTGTTGCTGTTTTAACTGCTGTACAAACGCCGCGCTTTTGTGGGGACGATGTATTTGTCATAACATTCTTCTTTGTGTTAAGGCCTCTGTTGAGAGCAGGAGTCTTTGACTTCTTCTCAAGGGACTTACGTCCTGTTCTGACTAATTGGTTAAAGGTAGGCAATAGTTTATTCTCCTTTCATTTATTTATGCACAATGCGAACACGCAATATACATATTTCATACCAAATATACTTTGATATCAAATATATAAACTGCGTTATCTACCGAGACGGATTTCTCCGCCTCGATAGACAATTTTAACAAATTAAAGCACTAAATTTTGTATATTCCTACAAAATTATTCGCACACAGCTTGATATTATAACTTAATTCTCGCTGTTTGTCAAGAGTTGTTGCAATTGTTCTAAATCTTTTATTTCGATATTGCTTGCATTATCACTTGCAAAATAGCTCGGAACAACGTCAACGTCTCTGAATACGCTCATACCTGTACCTGCCGGAACAAGCTTACCGATAAGAACGTTCTCCTTAAGACCGAGAAGCGGATCACTCTTTCCTCTGATAGCTGCATCTGTAAGAACTCTCGTTGTTTCCTGGAACGAAGCAGCGCTAAGGAATGAATCGGTTGCAAGAGAAGCCTTGGTAATACCGAGAAGAAGCGGAATGTAGGTTGCGTGCTTCAAGCCCTCCTCGCCTGCGGCGATTCTTGCGTCGATAGCGTCGTTTGCCTCGGCAACAGCCGAAACGTCTACATTAGTGCCCGAAATCAAATCGGTGCTTCCTGCGTCGTCAACAATGCACTTCTTGAGCATCTGACGAACGATAACCTCGATATGCTTATCGTTGATATCAACACCCTGTGTACGGTATGCGTACTGTACCTCTTTAATAAGGTAATTATATACAGCCTCTTCACCGAGAATAGCAAGTACGTCGTGAGGATTCTTTGAGCCGAGTGTAAGCTCGGTACCCTTTTCGATATATGCACCCTCTACGATATTTTCGCAAAGTCTGTAACCGTAAGGAATGAGATACTTTCTTTCCTCGCCTGTCTCCTGATTGAATACAACAACGTGACGAGTCTTTTTGATTTCCTCAAATCTTACAACACCGTCGATTTCGGAAAGAATCGCAAGCTGCTTGGGCTTTCTTGCCTCGAACAATTCCTCGACTCTCGGAAGACCCTGTGTAATGTCCTCGCCTCCTGCAACACCGCCGGTATGGAAGGTTCTCATTGTAAGCTGTGTACCCGGTTCACCGATTGACTGTGCGGCAATGATACCTACTGCCTCGCCGACCTGAACAGGCTCGTTGAATGCAAGGTTGGAGCCGTAGCACTTGCGGCAAACGCCGTGGCGTGACTTACAGGTAATGAGCGAACGAATTTTAACGGTTGTGATACCTGCCGCGGTAATGCGTGCGGCATCCTCCTCGTTCATAATTCTGTCGGTATCCATAAGCACCTCGCCGGTGTTAGGATCAACAATAGGCTCTGCGGCAAATCTTCCTACAAGTCTTTCTTCAAGGCTTTCAAGAACACGGTTGCCGTCCATAATAGCGTAAACCTCAATACCGTCGTGACAGCCGCAGTCGTCGTCACGGATGATAACATCCTGCGATACGTCAACAAGACGACGTGTAAGGTAACCGGAGTCGGCTGTACGAAGCGCAGTATCGGTAAGACCCTTACGCGCACCACGTGAGGAAATGAAGTATTCCAAAATGTTAAGACCCTCACGGTAATTAGCACGGATAGGAATTTCGATTGTAGCACCCGATGTATTTGCGATAAGACCTCTCATACCTGCAAGCTGACGAAGCTGTGATGTACTACCACGAGCACCTGAGTCTACCATCATATGAATCGGGTTGTGAGTACCGTCGAAGTTATTTGTAAGCTCATCGGAAACAAGGTTTGTACATTTTTCCCAAGCCTTAATAACCTGTGAATAACGCTCCTCGTTCGTGATAAGACCGTAGTTATAGTTAGTTGTAATTTCGTCAACCTTTGCTTCTGCCTGAGCAAGAAATTCTTTCTTCTTTTCAGGGATAAGTGCGTCGATAACGGCTACCGTTGTACCCGAAACAGTTGAATATTTATAGCCCTGATTCTTGATATCGTCAAGCACCTTTGAAGCAATGGAAACGCCGTGTGTACGAATACAAGCGTCGGCAATCTTTCCGAGACCGCCTTTCTTAACAACGAAGCTAACCTCAGGAACAAATTCGTTACCCGGAATAGTTCTGTCAACAAAGCCGAGATCCTGCGGAATAGGCTTATTGAAGATAACTCGACCGATTGTTGTAACAACGATTGAAGACTTCATTTCGCCGTCAACCTCACCGGTAAAGCGAATCTTACATTCCGAATGAAGACCGAGTGAGCCCTCTTGGTAAGCCATCATAGCCTCGTCTACATCACGGAAAATTCTGTATTTTGTAACCTCTTCACCGTCGATAATTTCCTTTGTAGGACAGCCCGGCTCACCGTCTTTAATCATTGTAAGATAGTATGAACCGATAACCATATCCTGCGACGGAACGGCAACAGGCTTACCGTCTGACGGCTTCAAAAGGTTGTTGGAAGCGAGCATAAGCATACGAGCCTCTGCCTGAGCCTCTGCCGAAAGCGGTACATGAACAGCCATTTGGTCACCGTCGAAGTCGGCGTTAAACGCTGTACAAGCAAGCGGATGAAGCTTGATAGCTCTACCTTCAACGAGCACAGGCTCAAATGCCTGAATACCAAGTCTGTGAAGTGTGGGAGCACGGTTGAGCATTACAGGGTGATCCTTAATTACAACCTCTAATGCGTCCCAAACCTCGCTGCGGTTTGCCTTTTCTACCATTTTACGAGCCTGCTTGATATTTGAAGCAACGCCTGTTTCAACAAGGCGTTTCATAACAAACGGCTTGAACAGCTCGATAGCCATTTCCTTCGGAAGACCGCACTGGTACATCTTAAGCTCGGGACCTACTACGATAACCGAACGACCGGAGTAGTCAACACGCTTACCCAAAAGGTTCTGACGGAAGCGTCCCTGCTTACCCTTAAGCATATCCGAAAGAGATTTAAGCGGACGGTTGTTCGGACCTGTTACAGGTCTGCCTCTACGACCGTTGTCGATAAGAGCGTCAACCGACTCCTGAAGCATTCTCTTTTCGTTTCTGATAATGATATCCGGTGCGTGAAGCTCCATCAATCTCTTAAGTCTGTTATTTCTGTTGATAACACGTCTGTACAAATCGTTAAGGTCGGAGGTTGCGAATCTGCCGCCGTCAAGCTGTACCATAGGACGAATATCCGGAGGAATTACCGGAAGAACGTCAAGTATCATCCACTCAAGCTTATTGCCGCTGTTTACGAAAGCGTCAACAACATCAAGTCTCTTAAGAAGCTTTGTTCTCTTTTGTCCGGTAGCTGTCTCAAGCTCCTTGGCAAGCTCGTCGCGGAGCTCCTTGGCGTCAATTTCGGAGAGAAGCTCTTTAATAGCCTCTGCACCCATTCCTGCCTTAAAGTCATCCTCGTATCTTTCACGCATATCCTGATACTCTTTTTCGGTAAGCGTCTGCTTCTTTTGAAGCGGAGTATCGCCCGGATCCGTTACGATATAAAGACCGAAGTACAATACCTTTTCAAGGTTTCTCTGGTTGATATCAAGTACCTGACCGATACGGCTCGGAATACCCTTGAAATACCAAATATGAGATACGGGAGCAGCAAGCTCGATGTGACCCATACGCTCACGACGAACCTTTGCACGTGTAATTTCTACTCCGCAGCGCTCGCAAACCTTGCCCTTATAACGAACTCTCTTGTATTTGCCGCAATGACATTCCCAGTCCTTCATAGGACCGAAAATTCTTTCGCAGAATAAACCGCCGATTTCAGGCTTGAGAGTTCTGTAATTTATAGTTTCGGGCTTTGTTACCTCGCCGTATGACCATGAACGAATGGCTTCGGGCGAAGCAAGACCGATTTTTATTGAACTGAATTCATTTGTTGAATTATTATCCATATACGGAAGCACTCCTTTTCTATTATTAATTGAAAGTTAATCAAAATCGTGTTGAAGACAATTATTCAAAATCATCGAAATCGTCGTCATAAGCATCGTCGTCCGATGCAAACAAATCAACATCGTCATCCTGATTTGCTTCCTTTATTTCGTCACCGTTTTCATCAAGGAAACCGTAGCCCTCTTGATTGTCAAAATCATTTACCTCTGTAAATGCCTTATCGTCGCTGACAGTCGGAATACCGTCGTCATCAAGATCCTGCTTGAGAATAACCTCTTCGCCCGACTCGTCATAAAGTCTTGTATCAAGACCGAGAGCCTGCAATTCCTTAAACAATACCTTAAACGCTTCCGGAGTTCCTGCCGGCGGAATGTTCTCGCCCTTTACGATAGCTTCATAAGTCTTAACACGACCTACAACGTCGTCGGACTTAACTGTGATGATTTCCTGAAGAGTGTAAGCTGCACCGTACGCTTCAAGTGCCCAAACCTCCATCTCACCGAATCTCTGTCCGCCGAACTGTGCCTTACCGCCGAGAGGCTGTTGAGTTACAAGGCTGTAAGGACCTGTTGAACGTGCGTGAATCTTATCGTCAACGAGGTGATGGAGCTTAAGATAGTACATATAACCTACTGTTACACGGTTATCGAACTTCTCACCTGTTCTGCCGTCTGTAAGCTGAACCTTACCGTCATAAATCTTGTTGCCGTTTTCGTCTACATAGTAACCGATGTCTGCGAGCTTAAGACATTCTCTGATGTCCTCCTCATGAGCGCCGTCGAATACAGGAGTCATCATCTTCCAGCCGAGAGCCATAGCCGCATAGCCGAGATGAACCTCAAGCACCTGACCGATGTTCATACGTGAAGGTACGCCGAGAGGATTAAGCACGATATCAAGCGGACGACCGTCCGGAAGGAACGGCATATCCTCCTGAGGAAGTACACGGGAAACAACGCCCTTGTTACCGTGACGGCCTGCCATCTTATCGCCGGCCTGAATCTTTCTCTTTTGTGCGATATAAACACGAACAACCTTGTTTACGCCTGCGTTAAGCTCGTCGTGGTTTGCTCTTGTGAACACCTTAACGTCAACAACGATACCGTATTCACCGTGAGGCACCTTCATAGAGGTATCTCTAACCTCTCTTGCCTTTTCGCCGAAGATTGCACGAAGAAGTCTCTCCTCGCTTGTAAGCTCCGTTTCACCCTTTGGCGTTACCTTACCTACAAGGATATCACCCGAACGAACCTCTGCGCCGACACGGATAATACCGTCCTCGTCCAAATCCTTAAGTGCGTCCTCGCCGACATTAGGAATATCTCTTGTAATTTCCTCTGCTCCGAGCTTTGTATCACGGGCTTCAACCTCGTGCTCGATAATGTGGATAGATGTGTAAACATCATCACGAACGATTTTTTCGTTAATGAGAACGGCGTCCTCGTAGTTGTAGCCCTCCCAGGTCATAAAGCCGATGAGAGCGTTCTTACCGATTGAAATCTCACCGTTGCAGGTTGCAGGACCGTCTGCGATAACCTGTCCGTCCTCTACTGTTTGATGAAGCGAAACGATAGGTCTTTGGTTAATACAGGTTCCCTGGTTGGAGCCGGAGAACTTGATGAGCTCGTATCTGTCGATTTCGCCGTTTTTAGTTTTAATCTCGATTGTTTTTGCATCAAGAGCGACAACCTCGCCGCCTCTTTTTGCTATTACGACAACGCCTGAGTCGTACGCTGCCTTATATTCCATACCTGTTCCTACAATCGGAGCCTCTGTTTTAAGAAGCGGTACTGCCTGACGCTGCATGTTCGCACCCATAAGAGCACGGTTTGCGTCGTCGTTTTCAAGGAACGGAATCATTGCTGTTGCAACGGAAACTACCATCTTCGGAGAAACGTCCATATAGTCAACCTTTTCGGGAGCGACTGTAAGAAATTCATCCTTGCAACGGCAGGTAACTCTCGAATTTGCAAATCTGCCCTCTGAATCAAGCGGCTCGTTTGCCTGTGCAACTACGAAGTTATCCTCCATATCAGCTGTCATATAAACAACCTCGTCGGTAACTACGCCTGTCTGCTTGTCTACCTTACGGTAAGGAGCTTCGATAAAGCCGTATTCGTTAAGTCGGCTATAGCAAGCCAAATATGAAATCAAGCCGATGTTCGGACCTTCAGGTGTTTCGATAGGACACATACGACCGTAGTGGGTATAGTGTACGTCACGAACCTCGAAGCCTGCACGGTCTCTTGAAAGACCGCCCGGACCGAGCGCCGAAAGTCTTCTCTTATGGGTAAGCTCTGCAAGCGGATTGTTCTGATCCATAAACTGCGAAAGCGGTGATGAACCGAAGAACTCGCGAATAGCAGCATTTACCGGTCTCGTGTTGATTATTGCCTGTGGAGTGATTGCCTCTGCGTCATCCTGTGACTGAACATTCATTCTCTCCTTGATTACTCTTTCCATACGTGTAAAGCCGATACGGAACTGATTTTGGAGAAGCTCGCCTACTGCACGGATACGACGGTTGCCGAGATGGTCGATATCATCGGTCTTGCCCACGCCGTTTGCAAGGTTGAGCAAATATGCAACAGAAGCAAAAATATCGTCTACGATAATGTGGTTAGGAATAAGGTCATCACGGCGAAGTTTAATTTCAGCCTCAAGAGCCTCTTGATCGTCGCCGACCTTTTCCATAATTTCGCTAAGTACGCGGTAGGAAACCTTTTCGTTGATGCCCAGCGCCTTTTTGTCAACGCTTACGTAGCAGTCAATGTCAACCATTCCGTTGCCGAGAACCTTGATAACCTTGCCGGATTCAAGCTCGATATATGCAGACATAACACCTGAATTATCGATTTCTCTTGCTTTTTCGGCTGTAATCTTCTCACCTGCGTCGGCAAGAAGCTCGCCCATAGGTGAGATGATAGGCTGTGCGGCAACCTGTCCTGTAAGTCTTTCCTCCAAGCCGAGCTTTTTGTTGTACTTATATCTTCCGACTCTCGAAAGGTCGTATCTTCTCGGATCGAAGAAAAGTCCGTCGATATGCGACCTTGCAGTATCAACTGTCGGCGGCTCGCCAGGACGAAGCTTCTTGTAGACCTCAAGAAGAGCCTCTTCCTCGTTTTTGGTAAGATCCTTTTCGATAGTTGCTTCAAGTCTTTCGTCGTCGCCGAAATACTCACGAAGCTCCTCGTCGGAGCCTAAGCCGAGAGAACGAAGAAATGTTGTGATATAAATCTTTCTGTTCTTGTCGATACGAACATAGAAAACATCGTTTGCGTCTGTTTCGTATTCGAGCCAAGCACCTCTGTTTGGAATAACGGTGTTTGTGTAAAGCTCCTTACCGGTCTTGTCGTGATCCATAGCGTAATAAACGCCGGGTGAACGAACAAGCTGAGATACGATACATCTTTCTGCACCGTTGATGACAAATGTACCGGAGTCTGTCATTAACGGCAAATCACCGCAGTAAATAGTGCTTTCCTTAACCTCGCCTGTTTCGGTGTTACGAAGACGAGCCTGAAGCTTCAAAGCCTTTGAGTAGGTTACGTCTCGTGCCTTACATTCTGCGATAGAATACTTCGGCTCATCGTCCATACTGTAGTCGATAAAGTCGAGAATGAGCTTCTCGCTGTTATCGGTAATCGAGCCGATGTCACGAAATACTTCCTTCAAGCCTTCGTCAAGGAACCACTGGTAAGACTTCTTTTGCACTTCAATCAAGTTAGGCATTTGCATAACTTCATTGATTTTAGCAAAGCTCTTTCGTGTAGTTGTGCCAAGCTGCACATCCTTCACATTTACCATATAGGTATTCACTCCATTCGTTTGTTATTTCAATGATAGACCGAGAGTTATATATTATTAAGGCTTATTATATACGCCCGCATACAGACATACTCCCAGTATACAATCGTGGTAACATTTTACACTCTTTATATTATAAAGTCAAGAAAAATTTTCAAAATCAGAAAAAAATTTAATTTTTGCATAATTTTTAGGTGTTTTTTCAACACCGCTAAAATAAAAAAATATTTTAGCAACGGCACCGTGTGTTTAGTATTTTATTATATAAAAGTCGCCCTGCTTATGTAAAATGCAACGGACATATTTAATGAAAAATAATCAAATAAATTATAATTTTATATTGAATTACACGGGCTGATTTGTTATAATTATTTGTACTAAATTTATAAGGATATAAAAATGAAAAGAATTTTATCTCTTTTTTTATGCGTTATAATAACAATCTGCGCCTTTGCAGGATGCTCAAAATCGGAGGCGGCATATGATTTCATTTATCCCTTCGGTGCCGACATAAAAAGCTATGACCCGCAGGTTGCTTCAACTCAAGACGAGTTTTTGATAATCGAAAACACCTTTGAGGGACTGATAAGAATAAACGACGACGGAAGTGTTGTCGAGGGTATGGCTGACAAATGGGAAGTCAGCGACGACGGTCTCACCTACACATTTCATATTAAAGCAGGAATGAAATGGGACATTAACACCGACAAATACGACTCAGGTGAAAATGCAGGTACGTTCAAGGACAAAAGGCTTCAAATGATGGGTAAGGAATTTAATCCCGACATTACGGCAGACGATTTTGTTTTTGCGCTTCAAAGGGCGGCAAGTCCCGAAACAAATTGTCCCCTGTTTTCAACAATTTCCTGTATAAAAAATGCAAATGCCGTTCATTCGGGAAAAATGAGCGCAGATTCTCTCGGCGTTGTTGCGACAAATCCTAATCTGCTTACGATAACTCTTGAGCACCGTGACGACAGCTTTATGAGCACGCTAACCTCAGCTGTTGCAATGCCGTGCAACGAAGAATTTTTCAATGCAACAAACGGCAGGTACGGGCTTGATACAAAATACACCTTGTTCAACGGACAATTTTATGTAAACCAAATTTTGGAGTCCTCGTATCTTCTCAAGGCAAACAAGCAGTACACGGGAGCATATCCGACAAAAGCAAAGGAGCTCACGCTGAAAATTGTCAAGGATGAAGACAAAAACGAAATAATATCGAAATTGGAAGACGGCTATTATGACGCTGCTTTTATCAGCGGTCATGACAGCGAAAGTATTAAGAAAACAAAGGGCATTTCTTATATAGAATATCAAGACACAACTTGGGCTTTCATCCTTAATTCAAATGACGAAGCATTGCAGTCCGAGTCTATTCGCAGAGCGTTTTGCGAGGGCTTCAGCAGGCAGGACGACTTTGGAAAAGAATATATCAAATCCGCAGGCAATCTCATTCCTGCTTCAAGCCTGATTAACGGCAACAACGCCGTCTTGGCAATAGGTTCAACGGCATATGCCTACGACAGGAGCGAAAGCATTAAAAACTGGAAAAAGGGTCTTAACGTAATCAAGCAAAACGATATCAGCATTACGGTAATTACACCCGACTATATGGAAGAAAGCACGAAACTTCTTTTGCAGGGTGTTCAAAGCGGTATAGGCGAGACCTTTCAGGATTCAAAGGGAAACGCCGTAAAGCTGACGCTAAAGGTTGAGCTAATGAGCGAAAACGAGATTAAATCGGCTATTGCCCAAAATGAATACGATATTGCGCTTGTGCCGTTTAGGGCAACCAACAGCAGCGCAGTATCATTTTTGAGCTCGGTTGTTGAAAGCGGCTACGGAGATTACGACAAAGACAGGGTAAGCTCGTATATTGAAGCGGCTCAGTCTTCGGGTGAGCTTGGCGAAATTGCAAAAAATCTGAAAAATGCAGAAAACGAAATAATAAGCTCCTGCACCGTTTGTCCGGTTATTTATGAAAGCAGCTATTATGCAAGTGCAAAGGGCGTTACTAATATTCAGTTTCACGCAGGAACGGGAAGGGTGAGCTTTGTAAATGCCGAAAGAGAATAAAAAAAACCGAACTCTTGCGATATTTTTTTGGATATGCGTCGGGCTTTGTATGGCAACAATCTTTTATTTCAGCTCACAAAGTGCGGATATCAGCGCAAGTCAAAGCGGCTTTATCCGCAAAATAATCGAAAGAATTTTCGGAATAAGCACAACAACCGATTATGTCGTGCGTAAACTTGCGCATTTTTGCGAGTTTTTGGGATTAAGTCTTCTTTCAAACGCCGCATTATATTTTACCTGCGGCAAAACAAAAGCGTTTTTCGGCACCGCAATCTCATCGGCTTACGCAATAACCGACGAGGTTCATCAAATATTTGTTGACGGAAGAAGCTGTCAATTCACGGACTGGCTGATTGACACAGCCGGCGCCGTGACAGGATTGGTTATATTTTTGATATTTTACATATTTATCGGCAAAATAATCTTGCCGAAGCTAAAAAACAGGAGGAATTGAAAATGAACGTACTTACATTTGATACAGAGGAGCAAATAGGAATTGCCGCCGGCTACTATATGTGCGGTCAGGTTTTGCAAAAGCCGGACAGCGTGCTCGGTCTTGCAACAGGCTCAACACCTGTCAGAGCATACAAGCATATGATTGAGCTTTACAACAAGGGCGCAGTTGATTTTTCGCAGGTTACAACCTTTAACCTTGACGAATATGTACATCTTGACGTTAACGACAAAAACAGCTATCACAGCTTTATGCACGACAATCTTTTCGACTACATAAACATTCCCGAAGAAAACATCAACTTCCTTGACGGAAACGCAGAGGATTTGGAAGCGGAATGTAAGGCATACGAAAAGCGAATTAAGAAAAGCGGCGGAATTGATATTCAGCTTTTGGGTATCGGCTCAAACGGTCATATTGCGTTTAACGAACCCGCCGAGAGCTTTCAGCGCTGGAGCCACATTGTTGAGCTCAAGGAAAGTACAATAAGAGACAATTCGAGATTTTTCAATTCTATCGACGAGGTTCCGACAAGAGCGCTGACTATGGGAATCGGCTCAATAATGCAGGCAAAGAGAATACTCATCATTGCACTCGGCGAGCATAAGGCAAAAGCAATAAAGCAGCTTATTGACGGTAACGTTACGCCTCAATGCCCTGCTTCGGTTTTGCAGTTCCACACCGATGTAACGCTTATGCTCGACAAAGGAGCAGCGTCTCTGCTATAAGAAACGGAGAATAAAAAATGAAAGAATTAAGCAAGAATAAAAAAATCGCAATAATCGTTGCAGTAGTGCTCGTTATTGCAATAGCAGTCGGAATATCAATTGTCGCAGCAACGAAAAAAGGCGGTAACGAAGCCGACAATAATTCATTATCAAGCTCGCTCACAAGCGTCGAAGACGTGACAGAATACGTCACCGAGCTTGACGAAAACGGAAAATCGGTAATTAAAAAGGACGAAAGCGGTAATCCCGTTACAAAAAAAGTTCAGTCGTCGGGCAACTCCGGAACCGATAAACCACAGGGCTCAAGCGATGACGAGGACACAACAGAGCCTCTTACTCATTTTACGACAATCCCGGCTAACCAGCCAATTGAAACGCCCGATATGCCTATGGACGATTACAAGCTGACAGAGTCGTTGGCGCTATATCTTCTTCAAAACTACTATGGCGACGACTATGTTGTAAACTACGATGAGCCGAATAACAAGGACGGCGACAATATTGCCTATGCAGTTTTCGTAAATGACGAAGATGGCACGACCATTGCTTACACCGTTATGGTAAACATTTACGACGGAAACGCAATAGAAACAGACAGCAAGGGCAAAACAAAGGATATTTCAAAGGAAATTGCCTTTTAGTAAAAGCCGCTGAAGAAATACAGACAAGGAGAAAAATTATGGAAAATAAAGAAACATTTTATATCACAACACCTATTTATTATCCGTCGGGAAATCCGCACATAGGTCATTGCTACACAACCGTTGCTTGCGACTCAATCGCAAGATACAGGAGAATGCAGGGCAAAGATGTAATATTCCTAACAGGCACTGACGAGCACGGACTAAAGATAGAGCAAAAAGCAAAGGAAAAAGGCGTTACACCTAAAGAATATGTAGACGAGATAGTAGAAATTTTCAAAAACCTTTGGAAATTTATGAATATCAGTTACGACAGATATATTCGTACAACGGACGATTATCACATTGAAACCGTTCAAAAAATATTTAAGGATTTATATGACAAGGGCTATATATACAAGGGAACTTATAAGGGTAAATACTGTACTCCGTGTGAAAGCTTCTGGACTGAAAGCCAGCTTGTTGACGGAAAATGCCCCGAATGCGGCAGAGATGTAACGGAAGCAGAGGAGGAAGCATATTTCTTCAAAATTTCTCTCTTTTCCGACAGACTTGAAAAGCTCCTGCTTGAAACAGATTATTTACAGCCGAAATCAAGAGCAGTTGAGCTTGTAAACAATTTCATCAAACCCGGTCTTGAGGATGTATGCGTATCAAGAACAACATTTACATGGGGCGTACCTGTAACCTTTGATGAAAAGCACATTGTATACGTTTGGATTGACGCGCTTTCAAACTACATTTCCGCCCTTGGCTACAACAACGAAAAATATGATGATTTTAATAAGTTTTGGCCGGCAGATGTTCATATGGTTGCAAAGGACATTATGCGCTTTCACGCTCTTATTTGGCCGGCAATGCTTATGGCTCTTGATTTGCCGCTTCCAAAGCATCTTGCAGTTCACGGCTGGATTACCTTTAACGGTCAAAAGATGAGTAAGTCAATCGGCAATGTTGTTGATCCGCTTGTTTTGGGCGAAAGATACGGCGCTGACGCAATAAGATATCATATTTTAAGAGAAATGGCGTTAGGCGCCGACAGCTCTTTCTCAAACGAAATTATGATTAACAGAATCAACTCCGACCTTGCAAACGATTTGGGTAATCTTGTTTCCCGTACTGTTGCGATGGTGGAAAAATATTTCGGCGGCGTTATCCCGACAGAAAAAGAAAGCGCCGATATCGACAACGAGCTTATTGATATGACTCTTGCTTTGCGTGACAAGGTTGACGCCTATATGGATGAAACGCAGCTCAACAACGCTTTGGCAGAGATTTTCAAGGTTATTTCAAGAGCAAACAAATATATTGACGAAACTACACCGTGGATTCTCGGCAAAGACGAAACAAAGAAAGCAAGACTTGCCTGCGTACTTTATAATCTTCTTGAAGCAATACGCATATCAACTACTCTGCTGTCAAACTTTATGCCGTCAACAATGCCGAAGGTATGGGCGCAAATAGGTGCAGACAGTGACCTGATAACATATGAAAATGCAGGAAAGTTCAATGTCCTGCCGCAAAATGTTAAGGTTGCAAAGGGAGACGCTATCTTCCCGAGAATTGATGTTGACAAGGAAATCGAAGAGCTCAACGCTCTTATAGAAAAGCAAGCAAAGCAAGCGCAGAAAGCACAGCAAAAGCCCGAAATCGAAGGGCTTGCAGAAATTCAGTTCGACGATTTTGCAAAGGTTGAACTGAGAGTAGCAACCGTTACCGAATGTGAGCCGATTAAAAGAGCAAAGAAGCTGTTAAAGCTTCAAGTGAACGACGGCACGGATAAGCCCCGTCAAATCGTTTCCGGCATTGCACCGTGGTACAAGCCCGAAGACCTTATCGGAAAGAATGTAATCATTGTTGCAAATCTCAAGCCGGCAAAGCTCTGCGGAGAAATGAGCAACGGTATGCTTCTTGCAGGTGATGTAAGCGAAGACGACGTTAAGGTAGTTTTTGTCGATATGCCGGCAGGAACAAAAATAAGATAAGACTAAATATCAATCATTGAGGGATAATTATGACTGAAAAAACAAAATCCAATGCAAAAGGAAAAGCAGGAAAAATTCTGCTTCGTATACTACTGTGTTTTATAGCCGTTATTGCAGTAATTGCTATTGCAACAGCTATTGCAAACACAGCTTCCGTTAAGTCGAGCAGAGATTTTATTCAAACGCTTTCACCTGTCGAAACAGCAGGTCTTGAACCGAAAATTGACGAGGTCGACGGTTATTACACCTTTACAACCGACAGAGAATTAAAGATTTTGCGTCTTACTGATGTTCACCTCGGTGCAGGCTTTTTAAGCAAGGAAAATGATATTAAAGCAATAAATGCGGTTGCAGGTATGATTACCGAAGAAAAGCCCGATTTAGTTATTGTTACAGGTGATATATCATTTCCCGTACCGTATATTGCAGGAACTCTCAATAACAAAAACGGAGCCGTTTTGATGGCTGAATTAATGGAACAGCTCGGCGTTTATTGGTGCTTAGCATATGGAAATCACGATACTGAGGCGTACAGCTATTTTTCAAGAGAAAGCATATCCGAGCTTTACTCAAACAAGGAAAAATATCCGCACTGTCTTTTTCAAACAGGCGACGAGGCTGTCGACGGCTACGGCAATTACATAGTTAAGGTTAAAAAGCCGACAGGTGAAATTACTCAGGCGTTAATTATGCTCGACAGTCATTCGTATGTTGACGGCGATATTTTCGGAATAGAATGGAAATACGACTGTGTGCACGAAAATCAGGTTGAATGGTACGAAAATCAAATCAAGAGCTTAACCGAGCAAAACTACGGTATTATGCCAAGCTCGCTGGTATTCTTCCATATTCCGCCGCGCGAAATGCAGGAAGCATATTATGATTACCGTGACAACGGCTTTTCAGACACTGAAAACACAAAGTATCTATACGGCGAAGCAGGTGAAAAGGATATCGTTGTTTATCCGAGCAACTATAACTACGGTCTGTTCGACAAGGCATTGGAATTAGGCTCGACAAAAGGTATGTTCTTCGGTCACGACCATTTGAACAATATTGCACTTGAATACAAGGGTATCACGCTTTCATACGGCTTTACTATAGATTATCTTGCGTATTCCGACCTTGACAAATACGGCGCACAGCGCGGCTGTCAGGTAATCACTGTTTCTCCCGACGGCTCATTCACATCTCGTCAAGAGAACTACTACCAAGACAAATATCAGCCTGTGCTTGAAAAAGAACAGGTTACAATGCAACCGTATTACGCTGAATAACAGTAATTCAAAATCCCACCGGAGATCCGATGGGATTTTATTTTTCAGTAATATATACTTTCTGTTTTCATTGATTTTGTGTCGAGGATTTTTACGCCTGAGCGAAAATGATTATCGTAACAGCAGTAGCCTGCTCCACGGCATTGAATTATTTTTACACCCATATGCTCAAGCTCAAAATCGTTGAGGTGGTCGTGACCGAAGCAAGCGCCCTTTAAGTAAGGCGAAAGCTCTGTAAGCTCAGAGGTCGGAATACTCGGCGGACACGGTCTTTCACGCATTTTTCCGATATACTCAACATCCTTTTTTAATCTAACCGAACGCTTATCGCCGTAAGCCCAAAACGGAACATAGTACGGCTTTTCGTCACACAGCGTCATAATATCTGGCACAATAATATGCTGGAACAAAATTGCCTTTTGCCCAACTATTTCATTTTTTGCCCAAGCGACAGTATCATCGTCAACAATGTCATAATAGCTTTCATCACCGTCATAATATGAGCCGCTGTCGATAAAAAGCAGTCTTTCGCCCATCATATCGACAGTATAATTTCTACCGTTCGTGAGTGAATTGGGATAAGTCGAAATTATATCAAGTATTTCATCCTTTGTCACATTACACTCGTCGTCGTGATTGCCGAAAACCGTTGCAAAGGGTGTATTGCCTGTTAAGTCAAGCACCCTGCGTAAATATTTTTCATACGGCTCGTTTGTTTTTTGAAAATCGGGACCGTGAACAATGTCGCCTAAAAAAACTATTAAATCGGCGTTTGCCTTTTGGATTGCGTCTTTAAGACCAAACAGAGTTCTGCTCGTCGCTTTCTGCTTTGCAAACGGTCTGCTGTGGACGTCTGCCACCAATAAAATTCTCATATTCTGCTTTCCATATAATCAATTATTACAATCTTGTACATTATAGACGTGAGGTCAGCTCGTCGGTGATTTTTTTCAGCGTTTTTCCCGACGTCAATCCGAGCTGTATACACACAACGCTTTCGTCCTTTAGATAAAGCGTAACATTAGAATATCTGTCGACAAAGTTTTTTCTAAAACTCGCCTTTGTATCCCTTGAGGTCTCTATCCTTTCAATATCGGAATATTTATAAACATTATTCTCGTCAATGCCTGTAAATTCAACATAATCGTCAAAAAACTTTACTCCGTTTGAAAGCGTTTCCTTTGTAAAAAGCACGCCTAAAACATCGCTGAAAAGCATTATTACAACAAATGCTATTCCCCAAAAATCTGCTTTTTCTCTCAAGGCGCTTATTGCGTACACGCTGAATACTATGCAAGCCGCATCAAGTATTATCGTAACAACAAGCGCAAATACCGAAACGCACCTGACGAATTTGTAATTCTTACTTTTCATTACCGTATTCCCTGTTCTTAAATTTCTTCAATATTTCGCAATACTGCGAGGTAAACTCCCTGCCGTTAAGGTACTCAAGAATACCTGCGTCGGTAGTAAAATTGAATTTGAGCTTGTACGAATAAAGCTCCTGCTTAAATCTGCCGTGGGTTCTGCCGTATTTTCCGTCGTTCAAAAGAGGATGACCGATTGACGCAAGGTGCGCCCTTATTTGGTGAGTTCTGCCGGTCAAAAGCTTTATTTCGACAAGGCTCATATCGTTGTAGCTGTCGAGCACGGTATACTGCGTTTTTATGTATTTACCGCCGTCAACCTCTTTTTTCGACACGGTAACCATATTCTTTTGGTTGTTTTTTGTAAGATATCCCGTTAAAACATCACTCTTCTTTTCGGGAACACCGTGGACAACCGTTAAATAATATTTATCTATTTCCCTGTCCTTGATTTTTTGATTAAGAATTTTGAGTGACTGATAATTCTTTGCAGCTATAACTATACCGCCGGTGTTTCTGTCTATTCTGTTTGCAAGCGACGGCGTAAAGGAATTTTCGTTTTCGGGCGAATATTCCTTTTTTTCGTATAAATATCTTTTCAATGAGGAAACAAGAGTGTTTACATATTCGTCACCGTCGGGGTGACAAAGCTCGCCCTGTCTTTTGTCAAGCAGAATAATATTCTCGTCCTCATAAATAATTCTGATACTCTTCGGTGCAGACAAAAAATCGTAGTGCACCTTTTTTTCAACGAGCACATCATCGGGCAAATACAAATCAACAACGTCGCCCACATTTAGCACTGTTTGAGCCTCGCAACGCTTTTTATTAACCTTAATATTCTTTTTCCTGATTTGCTTAAACATCAACGATTTCGGTAAGCCTTCAAAATGCTTTTGCAAAAACTTATCGAGCCTCTGCCCTGCGTCGTTTGAGTTAACTACTATACTTTTCATAAAAACTATTATATATTATCCGCCCAAAGTAGTCAAACAAAAAATCACCGCAGGACAAGCGCCCTGCGGTAAATTAAACATCATTTTACAATTTACTTCTTTCATTTGCATTATCAAGTCGTAATTTTGCCAATGCTTTTCTTTCATCATCAAGCAATTTTAACGCCCTCCCTTTCAATATTCTCATAGAAAGGCAACACATTCTTATACTTATTAAATGTATCGCTGTCTCTTAAGATAATAGAAACCGTTACATCGTTTTCCAGTGATAATCGGCTGCTGATCAAATTAAAATCGTGGGTATAGTTTTCTAACGCTTCAACAGGACAAAAAATTCTAATCATAATATCAATGTCGGACTCGTCATCATAGTCTCCGCGCGAATACGAACCATAAAGGACTACGCAATCCAGCCTGTCGCCAAGAAGGTTTTTTGCTTCCTGTGCAACAGCAGATGTGATAATATTCAATTGGCTTTCAGTACACATAAGCATACCTCCTTTTCAAATATATTATATACATTTTATCACCGTTAAGTCAAGAACATAAATCACGGAAGTAAGCTAATTACAAAAAATCACCGCAGGACAAGCGCCCTGCGGTAAATAATTATTAAGCCATAAGCTTGCGAATAACAGCCTCACAATCCTTCTTGTCCATAATCTTCGGAACGGGATAAAGCGGATTACCCTCTTTAAGCGCACGCTCAACGAGAGTCGGAATATCCTCCTCCTTAATCATATCGAACTTTTCGGGAATGTTCATAGCCTTATTCATTCTGCGAATCTCGGCAATAAATGCCTTGCCCTTATCGGCAACCGACATATCGGGAGTTGTAATTCCGATAATATCGGCGAGCTTTGCAAGCTTCGGATAAGCGGAGTCTGCGTAATAGTCGAGAACATACGGCAGAATTACGGCATTTGCAAGACCGTGCGGAGTGCCGTACAAGCCGCCCAAATTATGAGCAATAGCGTGAACATAGCCAACATAGGCATGTGTAAACGCTCTGCCGGCATAATACGAGCCCTTGAGCATATTTCCCCTTGCTTCAAGATTTTTGCCGTCGTTATAAGCGATTTCAAGATTAGAATGAATTAGCTTTGCGGCAGTCTCAGCCTCACGAATTGTCTCCTTTGTGTTGCTTCTTCCGATATAAGCCTCAACAGCATGAGTCATTGCATCCATACCGGTTGTCGAAGTGATGTGTGGCGGCAGACCTACGGTTAAAGCCGGGTCAAGCACAGCATACTTAGGACGAATACAGGTATCATTGATAGCATTTTTCTCGTGTGTTTCGGGGTCGGAAACAACAGCGGCAACTGTAGTTTCTGAGCCTGTACCTGCGGTTGTAGGTACTGCGAAAAACGGTGGTAGCTTCTTATGTACTTTAAGCTGGCCTCTCATATCGCGAACAGACTGATTAGGCTTTACAACTCTTGCACCGGCAGCCTTTGCACAGTCCATAGGTGAACCGCCGCCGAATGCGATAATACCCTCGCAGCCGTTTTGGATATACATATCCTTACATTCCTCAATGTTCGGAATTGTCGGATTAGGCTGAACGCCGTCGTAAACAACATATTCAACGCCAACCTCATCGAGCTTCTCGAACAACGGGTCAAGAATATGAAGTCCCATAAGACCCTTATCGGTTACAACAAGAACCTTATTTACGCCCTTGCCTTTGATGAACTCGGGCAATTTAAGCACCGAGCCGGCACCCTCAAGCAAGGTAGGCTCCGACCAATCCAAAAAGCACATAGCAACCTTAAATACATTTTGGTAAATTCTGTACCAAATTTTCTTCAAAGTCCAGAGCATTCCATAACCTCCTTTTAATATTTTATATATATTTTACATAATTTTACACTATTTTGCAATAGAAAAACAAAATTTATATTATTTACTTTCGTTGACAGCAAAGCTGCAATAAATTATACTGTTATCGGGTGATAATATGAACGAAATACAAAACAAATTATTCAGTCTCAAGGACGAAAAATATGCCGAATTTCAGGCAAAGCTAACACCGAGCGTTGAAAGAGATTTTTTTATCGGTGTACGAAATCCCGATGTCAGAGCTTATGCAAAGGAAATAAAGAACACAAAGCAAGCCGAGGATTTTCTAAACGCCCTACCTCACAAATATTATGAAGAAAATATGCTCCACACAATGCTTCTAAATGAAGAAAAGGATTTTGCGCAGTGTATTGAAAGGGTTGAACGCTTTTTGCCGTATATCGACAACTGGGCAGTTTGCGACTGTCTTTCGCCAAAGGCGTTCAAAAGGAACAAGACGCCTCTTGAGCAGAAAGCATATGAATGGTGCAAGAGCAAGCACACCTACACCTGCCGTTTCGGAATAAAAACGTTTATGTCGCATTTTTTAGACAATGATTTCAAGCCGGAGCAAATGAATTTTATTTCAAAGATTAAAAGCGACGAATACTACATCAATATGATGATTTCGTGGTACTTTGCAACAGCACTCGCAAAGCAATGGAATGATGCAATAAAGTATTTTGAAAAACCTTGTATGCAAAAATTCTGTCACAACAAGTCGCTTCAAAAGGCAATAGAGAGCTATCGCATAACACCCGAACAAAAAGAATACATCCGAACGCTTAAAATAAAATAGAACAAACGCATGGAAAAATAACATAACACAAGAAAGCTATTCCCGTGCATCCGCTATATGCCACCTATAATCATATAACAACCACCTATCGGGAGACAGTAGACTTCGTTTCCCGATATTCTTATACTAAAGCCGTGAAAAGGAGGTAAGCAAATGCAGATTGAGATAAAAATTGATGAATACTGCAATGAACCAAAAATCACCATTGTGACAAACAAGGTGACTGATGAGGTTAATGAAATAATAAAAAAGCTTGCCGGGGAACAAAAACAAATAATTGCGGGATTTATAGATGAACGAGTGACAATATTGGAGCCAAATCAAATTTACCGTATATTCGCTTCAAACGGAAAAGTATATGCCGAAACAGAAACTCAAAAATATGTTATCAGGCTAAGACTGTATGAAATTGAGCAACGTCTTGCAAGCAATTCGTTCGTACGAATATCAAATTCCGAAATCATCAATCTAAAAAAAGTAAAAGGCTTTGACCTTAGCTTTACAGGAACCATTTGTGTTTCTCTTTCGAACGGAACGGTAACTTATGTTTCGAGGCGCTATGTCGCCAAAATCAAACAATTATTAGGAATATGAGGTGTTAAGATGAAAAATCAGATTATTAAGCTTGGATTGATAGGTTTTCCTGTCGGAATAGCCATTGGTTTTGTGATTACCTTGATTATTTCCGCTTGCATCGGAAATGGCTTTTATTATCCTGTCACACCGGAGTTAATCAGTTCGATGGGTAATGAGTTGAATGCCGTCATTTTACAGACTGTTCTCTGTGGTATAATGGGTTCGGGTTTTGCGATGGCTTCTGTTATTTGGGATGTAGATTCGTGGAGTCTTGCCAAACAAAGCGCAATATACTTTTTGATTGCGTGTATTATTATGTTTCCGATTGCCTATATAACAAACTGGATGAAACATTCTATTGCCGGCGTTCTTTCTTATGTAGGCATTTTCGTTGTGATTTTTGTTATTGCTTGGCTTGCCCAGTATCTGAGTTGGAAACGCAAGATAAAAAGAATGAACGATTGCTTCAAAAAAGATAAAGATATGAATTAGGTTGTGTCCAACAGAAAAATGCGTTCTTTTACACCGATTACAGCAGCTTTCCGAAAAATTGGGTGTTTCCCTTTCGGCAGTAGCAAAACGGGAAACCGATAACGGTATTCTCGATGCAGAAACCCACACTCTTATCGGAGAACAGAAGATGACAAAAAGCGCTTGAAGCCCTTAACTTTTCATCGCGAGCAAAGCGTGCCTTTTATCCCCTCAGTCAGCGTAGCTGACAGCTCCCCTTTATAACATTAAAAGTGGAGCCTATATTCGTTATAATAGCGTTTCTTATTAAATTTGGCTCCCCTTGGTTTGTCATCAAGGGGAGCTGGCGGCTTTGCCGACTGAGGGGATAAAAGACTATAATCAATCATCAAATTGTCAAAAGGCGTATATCACTAAAAAAACTCAGGCTTGCCAAAACGGTTAGCCTGAGCTTTTTTATTCTACTTCAAAATCAATTTTCTTATCACGGAAATAATACTCTTTGTCGCGGTCATCTATTTCTCGCAGAACACGACAGGGATTTCCGACTGCGACAACGTTTGCAGGAATATCCTTGTTTACCACCGAGCCTGCGCCTATAACCGCATTATCCCCGATAGTTACGCCCGGCAGAATAACGGCACCTGCGCCTATCCAAACATTTCTGCCGATATGAACGTCGGCGTTATACTGAAGCTGCTTTTCACGAAGCGGCGGATATATCGGGTGACCTGCCGTTGCGATAGTAACATTCGGCGCAATCATAGTATAGTCTCCGATATAAATATTGCCGTCGTCAACAAAGGTTGTGCCGAAATTCGCAAAAACGTATTTGCCCAGATGTACATTATGTCCGCCCCAATTTGCATAAAACGGCGGCTGAATATAAGTTTCCTCGCCTACCTCGGCAAACATAAGCTCCAAAAGCTCCGCCATTCTTTTTTCGTCGCCCAAGCCGAGAGTATTATACTCCTTCATATATTGCACATAGCCAGTCTGCTTTTGCATAATTTCATCACACGAGCAGTCGTAAATCAAGCCTGCTTTCATTCTTTCAGTTTCAGTCATAATCTTAAACCTTATCCTTAATTATTCGGCACTTCGTGCATAGGCATATCAACATAGCTGTCGCCGTCGGCACGCATTATTCTTTGACCGTCGAACGAAATATAGTACGAGCCTCTTGTGTCGAGATTGTATGTAACAGTTCCCTGTTCATTCGGCTCGTTAGCGGTTTTTATCGTTGCGATAACATTGATATAAACCTCGCCGTTAACCTCCTTGCCCGTGCTTGCAACCATAAATGAGCATTGCTCTCTCTCCTCAGGCGTCAAGCCAAGCTCCTCGTCGGAATAGGATTTAACTAAATTAACTGCGTCCGCCTCTTTAATCACAGCCTTATCAGTAGGGTTTTCAACAGTAGTTTGAGCCTCGGATGTCGGCTGGGTTGTTTCCTGCTCATTTGCCTTTGAGCAAGCGGTGAATACGCCGAGCATAACTGCAAGGCAGAGAATAATCGGTAATACCTTTTTCATTTTCTTTTTTCCCCCCTGAAAAAAACATACTATAATATGATTATAATTTATACGAGCCAAAAGTCAATACAGATTTTTCAAACGTCTGATTTCGTTTTCCGTAAAAATTTGAATATCATTATCGTACAAAAGCTGTGCCGTAATGCCGTTTGCGTCAATTTTTGTTTTTGTAAACGAGCCGTCATAAATTTTTCCGAAGCCGCAGGAGGGCGAGTTTGCCTTCAGCACGGCGCAGGGAGCGTTACATTCCTTTGCAACATAGAGCGTTTGCTCTGCTCCCGAAACGAAATTATCCGTCACGTCCTCGCCGTTTACATTTATAACTCTGCCGTTTTTTATTTCGGCAGGCGGTCGGGGAGTCGGCAAGCCGCCGAAGCATTCGGGACAAACGCTGACAAGCTCATATTCATTAGCAAGTGCAAGCACCTCGTCGTTTTTATTGCTTTTTGCGTCATATCGGCACTCATAACCCAAAAGGCAGGCTGATACAATTATTTTCGTTTTCATATAATCACCGAAAAAATATACCACAAATATTTGACTTATGCTACATAAAGTGATAAATTATATTATGTAGATTACAATACAAAATCGAATTATTGTAAAAAAGGGGTTACAAAATGAAAAACTACATAAACAAAAGTGAGCGTATGTCATACTGCGTCGGTGCTATGGGACAGGGTATGATATATGCAATGATGTCAAGCTACATCAGCGACTATTATCTAAACGTGCTTCAGCTTGCACCGATGTTTGTACTCTTGCTTATGCTTCTTGCAAGAGTTTGGGACGCAATAAACGACCCGCTAATGGGTATGATTGTTGACCACCACACAACAAAGAGAGGTAAAATGAAGCCGTACATTATTTATGCGGCGGCACCTATCGGCATACTCACGGTGCTTATGTACTTTGCGCCGAACATCAGCAAAACGGCGCTTATGGTATATACAGCAGTTGTTTATGTACTTTGGGGTATGATTTACACAATGGCGGACGTTCCGTTTTGGAGCCTGCCAAATGTGCTTACCGCAAACAACGAGGAAAGAAGCTCGACTATTTCCTTTGCAAGAACTCTAAACGGCGTCGGTTCGGCAGTTCCGGAGGTGTTGTTCCTCGTAATCGGCTTCGTGCTTCCTAAAATATTAGGCACAAGCGACGGTCTTGAATACAACAAAACGAAATATCTCGTTATGGCAGTCATAACGGTTTGCATAGGTATCCTGCTTTACACTCAGTCTTACTTCAAGGTTAAGGAAAGAGTTGTCATTCCCGACAAAAAGCCTGTTAAGGGCGAGCCTTCTGCACTTTCAAGAATTTTCAAGTGCAAGCCGCTTATGCTCGTAATTCTTATGGGTGTGCTTTCAAGCGGAAGATATATGATTCAGGCGGCGGCAGTTCACGTTGCAAGATACGCATTTTATATCGGCAAGCCGCTTGAGGGAATGTCGGCAGAGGAAAGAATTGCCGCAATCGACGCTTCGGTATCTACGGTTAAAACAATCTTCCAGGTTTGCGCAATAGTCGGAATGTTCGGCGCAATGCTGTTTATGCCTGTGCTGATGAAAAAGTTTGACTACAAAAAAATCGTAATCGTCACCTGTCTTTCGGGCTTTGTTGCAAGTATTTTTACAACGCTCATCGGCTGGTTTACGATGAATCTGTATATATGTATTCCGTTCATTCTCGTATCGTGCATACCGCTCGGCGTACTCAATGTTATCACATACGCTATGATAGGCGACTGCCTTGATTATATGGAGCTTAAAACAGGCTTTAGAGATAACGCTCTCGGCTCGGCTTGTCAGGGCTTTGTAAACAAATTGGGCAACGCTTTTGCAACGACAGGCATAGTTGTTATGTATATGGCAATAGGTCTTGAGCCGTCTCAAATGCTTTCGTCAGACGTAATTATGGCGGCAACCGACCTTGCAAAAAGCCAGAACTTCGCAATGTTCTCGCTCGTTTCCATAGTTCCGGGTGTAAGCCTGCTTCTGTGTGCAATCCCGATGTTCTTCTACAAAATCAGCGGCGAAAACAAAATAAAAATGGAAAAAGAGCTTGCCGCACAACGCGAAAAACGAGGCATTACGATAGAATAAATCAAACACATAATTAAACGGTTTAGACTTCAAAATCTAAACCGTTTATGTTTTTCATCTCATTTTTAGCTTAATAGCATTCTGTCATTATTAAGTGATTTCCCGACACTTGATTTGAATTTTTCAAGCAAATCCTCGACAGTAAGTCCGCTTCGCTGTTCGTCGGCGGCGTCAAAAATAATCTGTCCATGATCCATCATAATTGTACGGTTGCCCAAATCAAGAGCAGACTGCATATTATGGGTTATCATAAGGCAGGTTATTTTGTTTTCTTCGACAATTTTTGTCGTAAGATTGAGCACCTTTTCGGCGGTAGCGGGGTCGAGTGCGGCAGTATGCTCGTCTAAAAGCAGAAGCTTCGGAGGATTAATCGTCGCCATCATAAGCGTGAGCGCCTGTCTTTGACCGCCGGAAAGAAGACCGACCTGCTGTCCCATTCTGTCCTCCAAGCCCATTCCGAGTAATGATAGCTTTTCACGGAAAAGTGCCTTATCCTTTTTCGACACTCTGCTCAACCAACCGCCGTGACCTGCGGCAAGAGCGAGGTTTTCCTCTATACTCATACCGGGAGCGCTTCCCTTCATCGGGTCTTGAAAAAGCCTGCCGATAAACCTTGCACGCTTATGCTCGGGTAACGAGGTGACATCTTTTCCATCAAGAATAATTCTGCCCTCGTCCGTAAGATATGTTCCTGCAATAGCATTAAACAAGGTGGATTTTCCTGCTCCGTTTGCACCGATAATTGTTATAAAATCGCCTTTTTTAACATCGAGCGAAAGGTCATTAAGAGCCAATTTTTCATCAGGTGTTCCCTTGGAGAAAACCATTTTTACATTTTGTATTTTCAGCATTAGCCCACCTTCTTTCCGCTCTTTAGCTTTGCTTTTCGGATATATTCAGGCATTTTCGATTTTATATAAGGGCCTGCAATAGCGATTATTACAATTACGGACGATACGAGTTTGAGCATAAATGCCGGCATATGAAGACCGATTGCAATTTGATAAACAAGTCTGAATATAACTGCGCCTAAAACTGCGCCGATTGCTCTAAACGGTATCTTGCCTCTCTTTACAAACACGCCGCCGATAAGAAGCGAAGCGAGTGCAACGGTTACCATACCCGAACCGATATTAATTTCCGCCTGCTTTTGAGCCTGTGCAAGAAGACATCCCGAAAGCGCAGTAAACGAGTTTGCAATGCAAAGTCCTATTATAGTCGTCATAACAGGATTTATTGAAGACGACTTTACCATATCGGGATTGTTTCCGGTTGCACGAATGGAAAGACCGAGCTTCGTTTTCAAAAACAGCGACAGGAACGCAACTACCGCAACAACTGCGATAAATGCAATAATAAGCGTTTGCTTGCCCTCTAAAAATGTTCCTGCAAGCTTTCCTTTAAGCATTGTGAAAACGGTTTCAACGCTGTTAAGATTAAGAAGCGACGACTTTTTCATAACGGCGATATTGATTGAATACAGTCCCGTATTAACAACAATACCTGCAAGCAGACTGTCTATTCCCAAAACCGTCTGCAATATAGCCGTAATAAATCCCGAAAGCACACCGGCAAGCATTGCGGCGGCTATTGATAAATAAGGGTGTCCGTTAAGTGCGACAACCGCGCCGACGGCTGCCCCAAAGGTGAAGCAACCGTCAGTTGATAAATCGCACACATTAAGCATTGAGTAGCTCAAAAACAGAGCCAAGACTGTCAGGGAGCTGATTAATCCCAGCTCCGCGACCGTTTGTAATTGTCCCAAATCAAAAATTGTTGAAATTATCGACATTAATATTCTCCGTAATCTTTAAGTTAGAAGTTTTCTGCTGTTGTGAGAGTTTTAATCTCTGTGCAGAAATCCTTAATCTTTGTTTTAACATCATCAAGATTGTAGCCGAGCTTTTGGCTTATTTCGGTATTGATTGTTGCAGTACCGTTGTCAAAGAACTTAACAGGCTCGCTTGCTACGTCCTTTTCGTTAACGAGGATGTCGACAATCATATTTGCGGTTTCAACACCGAGTGCGGCATAGTCAACGCCGTAGCCGAGGAATGCACCGTTGAGTGCGAATGAATCTGCGCCTGTGTAGTGAGGAATACCTGCGTCTGCAAGGTCGGAATAAATCGAAAGCTCTGCTGTCATAATTGTGTTATCGGTTGGGGTGAATACTGCGTCTGCCTTATCCTTTACGATTGTTGCAACAGCCTGCTGAACCTCTGTTACATTTGTTCCTGTATATTCTTTGTATGAAATTCCCTTTGCATCAAGATACTTCTTTGCGTTTTCGATAGGAGTTTTTGAGGAGTCCTGACCGAGATCATAAAGAAGAGCAATATTCTTTGCGTCAGGCTGATTTGCAAAAATGATGTCCATAATAGCGTCGGTATTGAGATAGTCCGAAGTACCTGTAATGTTTGCGCCGGGTGCGTCCTTATCTGCTACAAGACCTGCGCCGACAGGGTCGGAAACAGCTGCGAATACAACGGGAATTTTGTTATCCTCGGTTGCCGCCTGCATAGCAACGGCAACAGGAGTTGCAACGCCTACCATAAGGTCAACGTTATTTGAAATAAAGTTTGAAATAATCTGGTTCATAACGCTTGCGTCGGCGTTGCAGTTTTCAACGGTTACATCGAATGTTACATTGTTTTGCTCGCCTGCGACTTTAAGCTGTTTTTCGATATTTTCTACGATTTGATTAAGTGAAGCGTCGTCAACATAATTACAAATGCCTACCTTGTATGTCTTGGTTTGTGCTGTGTTGTCGCCTGCGTTCTTTGAGCAAGCGGCGAATGAAAAGATGATTGCTACTACTGAAATAACTGCGATGATTTTCTTAAATGTTTTCATAATGATTTTCCTTTCGTGATTAAAAATATAATGATAAAATAGTTGAATTAAAATTTAGTTTTCATTTCAGCCGCGCCATCGCCGCCATCGTTTTGAAATAATGAACATAACTCTTACCTCTTTATTGGAAAACAAAAACTCCTGTCCTGACATTACTGCCGGGACAGGAGAATAAAATCAATCCTGCGGTGCCACCCTGCTTGATGCTTGAGCATCCACTCGTTGCGCACTATCATACGCTGACCCTTTTTAACGAAGCGTCGTCTCCGTCTCGCCTACTGCTCTTTTCAGCTCGCCCTCAAAAGCCCATTCGGTTTTCCCCTTGCCTGCTGTATTTCCACCATCAACAGCTCTCTTTGAAGCGGTAAAAAACTTACTTACTCTTTCTCATCGGTTTACATAATGTTAGCACTATAAATCAATTTTGTCAATGCTTTTTTCAAAATTTCTTCAAAAAAGTTTTATCATATTACTGTATTAGTGCGTTAAAGCAAGACTATCAGTTCGGCGTATACAAATTTGCATACGGACGTGAGCTAAGCGGCGAAAGCTTCTTAAACGGCTTTTTCATAATCTCGTCGTAATCTGCGTCGAAGTACTTGCAATACTTCCTTACATACTCGCCAAGCTCCGCCATATCCTCGTCGTTAAGCCTCGAAATCTTTATATTAGGGGAAAGATTTTCCTTCGGAAAATTGCCTCGAACAAAAATTTTTCCTCCGTGCATACCGCTTGCGCAATGAGTGCCGAAAAGCTTTTCGCCCCTCTTCATATTAAGACCGAGCAAAACGATAGTACCGCCTGCCATATACTCGCCCAAAAACGAGCCTGCATTTTGACCGATAACGAGCACGGGGCGCATATCCCTAAATTCCTTCATATGAATACCGCCTCGACACGCAACATTATCTCTTATATAAATCTGACCGTCACGCATACCGTAGCCCATAGCGTCTCCGCTGTGACCGTGAACGATAATCTCGCCGCAGCCCATTGTGTTTCCTACTGCGTCCTGACAATTACCGTAAACGATAACTCTGCCGCCGTTTAGATAGCACGCCATATCATTGCCCGGAGTGCCGTGAATTTCAATAGTCTTGCCGCTGTCAAGTGCACAACCTATATAACGCTGACCGTTAACATCGGTTACTACCGCCTTATTCCTTTTGCGAAGCTCGTCATTAATCATATCGTTAATGACCTCATATCTTTGAATACCTGCTTCAATACTCATATTTCTGCACCTCCCGTCAACTTTTGAGTTCTTTCCTCTTTGTCAAACATAAACAGCGACGGAGAATCCATAATATCGGTACAAAGAGTTGTAATATCCTTGCCGGATGAAACAAGATTTGTATAAATTCCTGCATTCTCGCTTGAGTTAATAAGCACAAAGCCGACAAGCCTGTTACCCTCAAAAATGAGGCGTTTATATTTGTCGCCGTTTTGAGAAATTCTGTCTGTATACTGCTCACCCTTTGCGTTAATAAGACCGCAGGTGCATATGCGCAGACCGAAGAAATCAATTGCGTTTACGCTGTAAGTACCGCCTGTGCAAAGCTCACCGCCTGCCATTTGAACGCCGGCAACGGTTCCCTGCTGTACTGCGTTTGGCCAAAGCGCAATAATCTTTTTTGAGCCGTCAAGCATATCAACCGATACCGTACAGTCTCCTGCGGCATATATGTCGGGATTGCTCGTTTGCATAGTTTCGGGGTCGGTTATAATTCCTCGGTTTACCTCAAGACCTGCCTGCTCGGCAAGTGATGTTTCGGGGCGCACGCCGACTGCCAAAATAAGCAAATCGCAATCAAGCACCTCGCCGTTTTTAAGCTCAACGGCAGTAATCGTATTACCCTTTGATACCGCCTTTACAACAGTATTTTCAAGATGGAATTTTATACCGTGCTGCTCCAAAAACGACTTTACGGATTTTGCGCTTTTTTCGTCAAGAATACTGGGCAAAACCCTTGGTGCAAGCTCGACAACGTCAACGCTCTTGCAGATTTTCTGCAAGCCCTCTGCCGCCTTCATACCGATAAGTCCTGCGCCGATTACGACGGCTTTCGTGTTTTCGTTTGCCAGCTTCTTAACGCCTTTAACAGCCTTTAAGTCAAGGAATGTAAGTGCATTTTTCTTACCGCTTACATTTTCCATCGGCGGAACAAACGGCTTTGAGCCTGTTGCAAGGCAAAGCTTATCGTATGGGTATTCCTTTCGCCCCGATTTTACAACCTTTTTCTTTGTATCAATTTTTGTTACATCGCAAAGAGTAACAACATTAATATTGTTTTCCTTATAAAAAGACGGCTTGCGAAGAAGCATATCCTTTTCGTTAACAACGCCCTTGAGCCAATAGCTTATAGACGGTCGAGAATAAGGATAATATTCCTCTCTTGTAAGAATGGTAATCTCCGACTTTTTGTCAACACTTCTGATGCCCTGCGCCGTAGCAAGACCTGCGGCAGAGGCTCCGATAATCACATATTTCATTATTCCTCGCCTCCTGCTTCAAGCCAAACAAGCGCATTGTTCGGACAATTTTTTACACATTGCGGCTCCTCGCCGGAGCACAAATCACATTTGAGCGCAATCTTTCCCGTTTTTATACAGCCGTAAGGACATACTGCAAGACAGGTCATACAGCCTATGCACTTATCCTCGTTAACGCTGACGATTCCTGTTTTTGCGTCCTTTTGCATTGCGCCTGTAATACAAGCCTTAACGCAGGCAGGGTCGTCGCAATGACGGCAGTTTACGGCAACGCTGTTTATTTTTCCGCCGTAAACGGAAATTCGTGCAACAGGCTCGGGATATTCCTCCTTGTGAGCCTTAATTATATCCTTTGATACGCTGTGAGCCGTTTTGCAAAACACCTCACAATGACGACAATTTACGCATAAATCTTCTCTTGCATAAATCTTTTTCATTATATTCCCTCCTATTCTCCTGCGTGCTTTATGCCGAGTATTTCAAGCTCCTTTTCGGTGAGCCCGATACCTCGAAGCATAAGTCTGTTTCCTCGAAGGGAATCAACTGAATTTATACCCATACCGCCCATAATCTCTTTGATTTCGTGATTCCAAGCATTGACGAGATTTATTACTCTCTTATGGGCAATTTCAGGATTTAGTCTTTTTGTAAGCTCCGGTCTTTGCGTTGCAATACCCCAATTGCACTTACCTGTGTTACAGGTTTGGCACATATGACAACCGATTGCAATAAGCGGTGCGGAAGCAATGTAACAAGCGTCTGCGCCGAGTGCAATTGCCTTCACTATATCCGACGAGCATCTAAACGAACCTGCCGCAACAAGCGACACCTCGCTTCTTATACCCTCGTCACGCAGTCTTTGGTCTGCGGCGGCGAGAGCAAGCTCAATAGGAATACCGACGTTATCTCTTATTCTTGTCGGTGCGGCGCCGGTACCGCCTCTGAAACCGTCAATTACAACAATATCGGCGCCTGCTCTCGCAACGCCCGATGCAATTGCGGCAATGTTGTGAACGGCGGCGATTTTTACCGAAACAGGCTTTTCGCCGTGTGTAGCCTGCTTGAGCGACCATATAAGCTGGCGCAAATCCTCAATAGAATAAATATCGTGATGAGGCGCGGGAGAAATAGCGTCGCTCCCCTGCGGAATCATACGCGCGTTTGAAACCTCAACATTTACCTTTTCACCCGGAAGGTGTCCGCCGATACCCGGCTTTGCGCCCTGTCCGATTTTTATTTCTACAAATTTTGAATTATTAAGATAGTCCTTATGAACGCCGAAACGACCGCTTGCAACCTGAACAACGGCGCAGTCGGTATACGGCTCTAAATCGGGATGTAAACCGCCCTCACCTGTATTGAAAAGCGTTCCGAGCTCCTTTGCCGCCATTGCAAGCGACTTTTGAGCATTAAGAGAAATTGAACCGAACGACATTGCCGAAAACATAATCGGCGTTTCAAGAACAACCTGTGGAGGCATTTTCGTAATTGATTTGCCCTTTTTCTCAACTGTTATTTTTTCGGGCTTTCTGCCCAAAATCGTTCTTATTTCCATCGGCTCTCTCAGCGGGTCAATGGACGGATTCGTTACCTGAGAGGCGTTGAGAAGGATTTTATCCCAGTAAATAGGATACGGCTTCGGATTACCCATAGCGGAAAGCAGGGTTGAGCCTGTGTTTGCCTGACGGCAGATTTCCTGCTGATACTGTGGCGTCCAATTCGCATTATCCCTGTAATCGCATACATATTTTTCTATTCTCAATGCGCCTGTCGGACAAAGGTCAACGCATCTGTGACAGGCAACACACTCCTGACTGTTTACCAAAACGGTTTTTCCATCATCAGCCAAATAATGACATTCGTTTGAACATTGATTTACACAACCGCCGCACTTTATACACAGCTCCTTATCGCGAACAACGGTGAATCGGCGGGGAATATAATTTATTGACATAGCCTTATTCCTCCTCTTCCTCGATTTCAAGCGGTACAAATACAGGCTCTGCGCCGCTTACAGACCAAACCCTGTCGGGATTTGGACAAACTATACGAATAGCCGATTCCTCGGAGGCAAAATATGCTCTGTCGCCCTTTGTAGCCGCAGTTAACGAGCGAAGCTTCAGGCGGTCGTTGATTGCAAGCAAGCCCTTATTTGAGCCTAAAATAACGGAGAACGGACCGTTTACGAGAGCGCCGCTGTAAATTGAACGAAGTGTTGTGAAATAATTTCTTTTTTCATCGTCCATTCTGTCGATTTCGTCCCATTCGGGTGCGGTAAGAACATCAGCCGCAACGTCAATCGGAAGATTGTGATGACGCAGTAAGTGGTCGAATAAATAGGTTATAACCTCTGTGTCGGTCTGCATTGTGCATTTGTAGCCGAACTGCTCGATATATCTTCTGTTCGCGTCATAAGAAGAAATTTCGCCGTTATGTACTATCGACCAATCAAGAAGATTGAACGGATGCGCTCCGCCCCACCAGCCGGGTGTGTTAGTCGGAAATCTGCCGTGAGCAGTCCAAAGATATGCGTCATACTTATCAAGCATATAAAATTCTCCGACATCCTCCGGAAAGCCGACAGCCTTAAAGCAACCCATATTCTTTCCGCTTGAAAAGATATACGCGCCGTCAATTGAGTTGTTTACGCTCGTAACGCATTGCGCAACATATTCAAGCTCGTCAAGTCGGGCATTCTTCATTCTCACCCTGTTTGCCTTGCCGAAATATCTCCAAATATCGGGGCCGTTTTCAATACTGTCCACCTTTTTTGTCGGAATAACCTCCGCAACGTCGATATTAAAATGCTTAAACAAAAATTCCTCGCAGTTTTTTCTCGCTTCCTTGCTGTCATAAAAAACGTGAAGCGCATAATCATCCTTATGGTCGGGATAGATACCGTAAGCCGCAAAGCCGCCGCCCAGACCGTTTGAACGATCGTGCATAAGAGCTATGGACTTTATTATCTCCGAGCCGTTAATCGGCTTGCCCTTTCTGTCGATTATCGCCGCAATGGCGCAACCTGACGGAATTCTGATTTCTCCTTCTTTTAACATAATTCCCTCTCCTTCTAAACGCCGTAAACCGGTTGCAAAAAACCGGCTTACAGTAGAGTTATTTTTTATTAATTATCAATTATATGCCGATTAAATATCGTCCTCGCCCTGAAGTGCGTCATAGCCGCGCTCACCGGTACGAACCTTTACAGCGTCGTCAACGCCGTATACGAAAATCTTGCCGTCGCCGATATTACCGGTATAAAGCACCTTACGAGCTGCATTGATTACATCTTCAACAGGAACAGCCGAAATTACCATTTCAAGCTTCATCTTCGGATTGAGGTTGAGCTCCTCAATTTCTACGCCACGGTATTTTCTGATATGACCCTTTTGAGTGCCGCAGCCCATTACATTAGTAACCGTCATACCTGTAACGCCAACGCTGTTCATAGCCTGCTTAACATCCTCAAAGCGTGCAGGGTTGAATATCATAACTACCTTTGAAAGCTTATTCTTTGTGTCTGTTGTGTATGTTTCAACAGGAACTGCCTTTTCAACAGGAGCCGCAAGAGGTGCAGGCTCACTTGCAGGAGCAACGGAAGCCTTGATTGTAGACGAGGTTGCAAATGCCATAGCCGGCATAAAGTCCGCATAAGCCGACGGAAGATTGTGCTCGGTTGCGTCGAGACCCTTGATTTCCTCCTCCTCGCTGACACGAAGACCGTTTGTCTTCTTGATAAGCAGGAATACGATTACCATTGTAACAACTGTCCAAGTCGCAACTGCCGCAAAGCCAAGTAACTGAATACCAAGCTGCTTAAAGCCGCCGCCGTAGAACAAGCCCTTGCCCACGCCGTCATAGCCTGTTGAGAAAAGACCTACTGCAAGAGTACCCCAAATACCGTTTGCCATATGAACGCCGACAGCACCGACAGGGTCGTCAATATGAAGTTTCTTGTCTAAAAGCTCAACAACTACTACAACGAGTATACCTGCAACAAGACCGATTATGATTGAACCGAAGGCGTCAACGCAGTCGCACGGTGCAGTAATAGCTACCAAGCCTGCAAGAGAAGCGTTAAGCGACATTGAAACGTCGGGCTTGCCGTCCTTAATCCAAGTGAAAATCATTGTTGTACAGGTAGCAACGGCAGGAGCCATTGTTGTTGTAAGGAAAATAGAAGCGAGTGTTTCGGTATCTGTTGCCGCCGCACCGTTAAAGCCGTACCAACCAAACCAAAGAATGAATACGCCGAGTGCGCCGAGTGTAAGAGAGTGACCAGGAATAGCCTTAACCTTTACCTTGCCTGTCTCCTTATCCTTTACATACTTGCCGATACGAGGACCGAGCATCATAGCGCCGATAAGCGCCGCAATACCGCCGACCATATGAATTGCAGTCGAACCTGCATAATCGTGGAAGCCGAGCTTCGCAAGCCAACCGTTACCGTTCCAAATCCAACCTGCCTCGATAGGATAAACAACTGCCGAAATTACAGCCGAATAAATACAGTATGATGAGAATTTTGTTCTTTCTGCCATAGCGCCCGAAACGATTGTAGCCGCCGTTGCACAGAAAACAAGATTGAATACGAAGTTTGACCAATCCGCACTATGGTCGAGATAGCCTGAAAGCAAGCCTAAATTCGGCAAACCGAACAATCCTGCGATATAATCCTCGCCGAACATAAGTCCGTAGCCGATTATTATGAACATTACTGCACCGATACAGAAGTCCATAAGGTTTTTCATAATGATGTTACCTGCATTTTTTGCTCTGGTAAAGCCGCTTTCTACCATCGCAAAGCCGCATTGCATAAAGAACACCAACGCTGCGCCGATTAAAAACCAGACGCCGAACACATTGTCCGTAATAGCAGTTAAAATACTGTCTGACATAATTTTTTCCTCCTAAAAAATAGTTTGTTATAGACAGAAAAATTAAGAGGCGCGTATCACAAAGTATCTGTGAATCGCACCCCATTGTGCTTTTTTATCGACAGCGCCGAATTCACGGCGCCGCCGATTTTTTGAGTTGACAAATGTCAACCAGAGAGGGCTTCTTCACATTAACCTTTTCGGTATTTCACCGATTGGATTAGTAGTTAATCATATACCTGTCAATTTCCCATTTTGAAACAGCGGTCTTGTAGCTGTCCCATTCAGCCTTTTTGCCCGAAATATAGTTATTAAATACGTGCTCACCCAATGTTTCCTTGATGAACGGATCAGCCTCGGCAGCCGCAATAGCCTCGGCAAGTGAGCCTGGAAGACAATCAATTCCTTCCTTCTTGAGCTCTTCTTCGGAAAGTGCGAATACGTTTTCATCATAAGCAGGAGCCGGCTTCAAGCCCTTTTTGATACCGTCAAGACCTGCCGCAAGGCAAAGTGCCATTTCCAAATACGGATTACAGGTCGGGTCGGGACATCTAAGCTCAACTCTTGTTCCCTTGCCTCTTGCCGCTGGAATACGAACAAGACAGCTTCTGTTAGAGGTTGACCATACGAGATATGACGGAGCCTCGTAGCCGGGAACCAATCTCTTGTATGAGTTTACTGTCGGGTTTGATACTACCGCAATGCCTTTGATGTGAGCCATAATACCGCCGATAAACGCATATGCCGTTTCGCTGAGTCCAAGCTCGCCGTTCGGGTCGTCAAACACATTCTTGCCTGTCTTCAAATCATAAAGCGACATATTTGTGTGCATACCCGAACCGTTGATACCCTCGATTGGCTTTGGCATAAAGGTTGCGTGAAGACCGTGCTTCGTTGCATATGTTTTTACAACGTGCTTAAAGGTCATTACTCTGTCGGCAGTTGTCATTACATCACCGAACTGGAAGTCAATCTCGTGCTGACCCTGTGCAACCTCGTGGTGAGAAGCCTCGATAGTGTAGCCCATTTCCTCAAGTGCAAGGCAAATATCTCTACGGCAGTTTTCGCCGTGGTCAATCGGGTTAAGGTCAAAGTAGCCTGCGTCGTCGCCAAGCTCCATAGTCGGCTTGCCGTCCTCGTCAGTTTTGAAGAGGAAAAATTCACATTCGGGACCTACATTGAAGCCGTAGCCCATTTCAGCCGCTTCGTCAATTACCTTTTGAAGAACATTTCTCGGATCGCCCTCAAAAGGTGTTACATTGTCTGCTTTATAAACCGAGCAGATAAGTCTTGCAGTCTGTGCATTTTGGTGCTTTCTCCAAGGGAAGATTGCCCATGTGTCAAAATCGGGATGCAAATACATATCCGATTCATCAATTCTTACGAAGCCGTCAATTGACGAGCCGTCGAACATACAATCGTTGTCAAGCGCCTTTTCAAGCTGTGAAAGCGTGATGGCAACATTTTTCATAATTCCGAACAAATCGGTAAACTGAAGTCTGATAAACTCCACGCCGCATTCCTTTGCCTGCTTCAAAATTTCTTCCTTTGTATACTTGCTCATATCAAATACTCCCTCCTATGTAATTTCATTTGATAATAATGCAAAAAAGCGAGGGCGTCCCTAATTGGAACGCCCTCGTTTCAAGTACAATTTCATTATATGACTGCGTTTCGCCGTTGTCAACAAAAATTGTATATTTTGTATAGATTTCTAATTGAAAAGCGGTGAATAATCGCTCACTTTGTGAAACATAAACAAATTTTCAATGTATTACTCGTCATAGCAAGCGTTTAGAACCGCAAAAAATCGTCTTTGCTTTTCTCGTCTTTGCGCCTCGGTTTTTGAGGAATCAACAAATAAAACGGTGCCCTTTTCAGCCGATTCGGACAAAAGATTTTCTCGTTTGAGCACCTGCACAAGACGGCGTGCGACGCCGTTTGCACCGTCAAAAAATCGAACATCTCCGAGCACTTTTTTAATATTCTGCATTGCAAGCGGATAATGAGTACAGCCCAAAACAACGTTTTCCGCCTTGTCCCTGTATTTTCCAAGCAGATTTTCAAGATACAAATCAAGCTCCTCCTGCCTGTCCTGCTCAATCAAATCAGCCATACCTACGCACGCTAATAGTTCGGTGTTTGCATTATCGTATTTCTTATACAATGCGGCAAATTTTTCACTTTCAAGAGTTCCCCTTGTCGCCATAACGAGAGTGAAGCCGTCGGGTGCAAAATCGTGTACCATTTTATACGCAGGCTCAATAGCGATAATCGGCGTTGAAGCGTACTTTTTTCGTAAAAAAGCCGCCGCCTTTGCGCTTACCGTATTACACGCAAGAACAACCGCCTTGCATTTTCGTTCATTAATCATTTCGCCGACAAGCTCGTCGCATCTTGCAATAATTTCGCCGTCTGCTTTATCACCGTAAGGGTTGTTAAGAGAATCGCTGAAAAAGAAATATCTTTCATTCGGCAACAATGCAACCGCCTGCCGCAATACGCTGACTCCGCCTATCCCTGAATCAAGAAAGCCTATCGGACAATCATTTTTTAACTGCTTCAACTTTGATAATAATGCTCCCATACTCCGACAAATTCGCCGTTTTTATAATATGTTCTCGGCACTCTGCGGGAAATGTCGCAGGTAACCTCGTAATTAATAGTACCGGTTAATTTTGCAATTTCTTCCATAGACACACACGCTTCGCCGTCGCTTCCGATAAGGGTTACAGGTGTATTTATGTTAACATTTTCAATGCCTGTAACATCAATCATAAACTGATCCATACAAACTCTGCCGACAATTTTCGCATACTGACCGTTTACAATTACTCTACCTTTATTTGAAAGCAGTCTCGGATAGCCGTCGGCATAGCCTACGGGAACGGTTGCAATAACACGCTTTTCACTCGTTTTGTATGTTCCGCCGTAGGAAATTTCTCTGCCCTCGTCAAGCGTTTTTATGTAGCAAATATGACTAACCCACTTCAATGCAGGCTTCAGATCAATAACGGCTTTGTCAACCTCGTCGCTCGGATAAAGTCCGTATAGAATAATTCCCATTCTGCACATATCAAACGCTTGCTCAAAGTTAATAATACCTGCGCTGTTGTTGATATGCTTAATGGGGATATTAATTCCCCTGTCCTCTAACTTTGCAATAAAGCTCTTGAACAATGACCTTTGAGTAAGTGCGCCGGTCAAATCAGCCTCGTCAGCCTTTGCAAAATGTGAAAAAAGTCCCTCTGCCTCAATGTTGGGAAGCTCGCAGATTTTTTTGCACAAATCGGCGCTTTCGTCACTTACCTGAAAGCCTATTCGGCTCATTCCGGTATCTACGCAAAAATGAAACGCAACAGTCTTGCCCTGTCTTACTGCCTCCTTTGACAAAGCCTCGGCGTCCTCAAGCGTAAAAATCGGTATTCTTAATCCGTATTTTACAACATCATCGTACAGACACGGCATAACTCTGCCGAGTATCAAAATCGGGGTCAGTATTCCTGCATTTTTAAGCTCCACAGCTTCATCAACGGTTGCAACGCCGAAGAAATCGCATTTTCCGTCAAGAAGTCTCGCTATTCTAACCGAGCCGTGACCGTAGGCATAAGCCTTGATAACTCCGAGAAGCTTGCAATCCGAGGGGATTTTTTTGCGAATACTGTTATAATTATATTCAATTGCATCTAAATCAATTTTTGCCTGTGTTCTGTAATACATAATAAAATGCTCCCGTAAAAAATACCTAATCTTAACCTAAAACGAGCTTGTTTATGCAAAATATTATCAAATGATATTATATTATATTCCCTTATTTTCATTTTTTCAATAGAAACAATATAAAAAACGGTCGGGAAATGAAATCCCAACCGCCTTTGGCATTATGATAAATGAAGAGAATTAACGATTTGCCGTTTGTACACAAGAAAATCATCGGTCAAATTGAAATCCTCGGACCGCGGCTTTTGCTTATCTATCACAATTTCATTGACAATCATACCGTCTGCAAGAATATAAATCCTATCCGACAGCAGAATCGCCTCATCGATATCGTGAGTAATAAACACGGTTGAAAGCCTGATGTTTTCCATAACCTCCAAATACCATTTATGTATTTTCGATTTTGTTATTGTATCGAGTGCGCTGAACGGCTCGTCAAGAAGCGCAACTCCCTTTGAGCCTAAATATGTTCTGAGCAATGCCGCACGCTGGCGCATACCTCCCGAAAGCTGCGAGGGATAAAGCATTTGAGTACCGTCAAGACCAAAGGTTTCAAAAAGCGGCGACGCCTTTTTGCGAGCCTCCTTTTTGCTCATACCCGACAAAATAAGCGGCAAAGCAACATTATCAATAACTCTTCGGTAGGGAAAAAGCAAATCCTTTTGAAGCATATAGCTTACCTTACCCGGCTTTCCCGTAATATCCTCTTCGCCGAGCAAAACCCTGCCTTTGTCGGGAGAATAAATTCCCGACAGAATATTAAACAGAGTAGTTTTTCCGCTTCCGCTGACTCCCAAAAGTCCGACAATTTCACCCTCGTTGAGAGTTATGTCTACGCCCTTGAGTACCTCGTTTGTCCCAAAGCTTTTATAAATATTTTCAGCTCTTAAAATTTCCATAGTTTATGCCAAGTAATCGTTTGTAAAGCCTGTGTTTTCTTCAATTTTTGAATCCGAAAGACCGTTTTCACTTACCCAGTTATAAAACGCATTCCAACGTGCAGGGTCGATATATCCCCACTTAGGAGCGTCTGCAATATACTGGTCTGCCATCCATTTTTGGCTTGCCTTAACAAGCTCCTCGGAGCCTTGAAGCGAGCCTGTGTCGTCGCCGTCAATAAGAATTTGAGCAGCCTCGTCGGGATTTGATACAGCGTATTCATAGCCTTTCTTTGTTGCTTCAAGGAAAGCCTTAACTGTTTCGGGGTCATTTTTAATAAGGTCGTTATTTGCAACCAAAACAGGTGAATAATAGTCAAACGTCGGGTTCAAATCCTTGAAGTAGAAGGTGTCAACCTCGATATTGTTAATCTCGGCATTAATGCCGCCCCAACCGTAATATACCCAGATAGCGTGGTTCGGATTTGCGTTTACGTCCTGTGCCTCGTCGGTTACGGTATTCGGAATTTGCTCAACCTTTGACCAGTCACCGCCGTCATCGGTAACAACCTTTTCCATCATAGCAAGCTCGATAGGAGACTGCCATGTGAGATACTGCTTGCCTTCAAGTCCTTTAGGTGAGCTCATTCCGGAGCCTTTTTTGGAGATAATGCAGGATGAGTTATGCTGAAGCAAAGCGGCAACGGCTGTAACCTCCATAGGAGTTTCGCTTGTAAAAGCAGGAACAAGCAAGTCCTGATAGCCTACTGCAAACTGAACCTGACCCGAAGAGCAAGCGGCAATAGCGTCGCCCTCTGGCGGCTGAACGATTTTTACATTGAGACCTGCGTCGGCATAGTAGCCCTTTGCAAGTGCAACATAAAGACCTGTGTGGTTTGTATTCGGAGTCCAGTCAAGAGATACAACAATATCCTTTGTCTGTGAAGCGTCTGTTTTTTCGTCATTATTCTTTGAGCATGAAGCAAAGCTAAATGCAAGCACAAGCACCATAGCAAGTGCTAAAATCCTTGAAAATTTTTTCATTAATTATCTTTCCTTTCCTTTTTGTTCCATGGCATTGCCGCTTTTTCCATAAGGGTTACAATGCCCATAAGCACAAGACTGATTGCCGAAATGAAAACAATAACGGCAAACATCTTGTCAAATGCGTAAGCCTTTTTTACTCTCGTCATATAAACGCCGAGACCCTCAAAGCCGCCGAGCCATTCGCTAACTACTGCGCCGACAACGGCATAAGCAGAAGATACTCTCAGTCCGCTGAAAAACGAGGGTATTGCATTAGGCAGCTTTACGTATCTGAAAATTTTTAATCTGTTTGCACCCATAGCACGCATAAGATTTACAGCGTCCGTATCAACCGAGCCGAAGCCGTTTAGCAGTCCTATTGCAATAGGGAAAAATGTTGTAATAACAACAAGCGTAATCTTAGGCGCCATACCGAAGCCCATCCACAACACCAAAAGCGGCGCTATTGCAATAGTAGGAATTGTTTGAGTTACTACAAGCACCGGATAAAGCGCTTTATAAAGCCAATTAAATCTATCCATAAGCCAAGCAATAACGAACGCAATCGAAATACCGATAGCTAAGCCGTAAAACGTCTCTTGGAGCGTTACTGCCGCCTGCTTCATCATAATATCAAAATTATCAACAAACGCCTTTACGACATCAACAGGTGACGGGAGCATATATGCGGGCACTATTTCGCTGTCGCAAAACAAAAACCAAATGAGTATTATTGCTCCGACAGCGATAATTGGTGCCATCTTATTGGTGATGCTTTGAAACCTTTTTGTCAATAGTGAGCACCTCTCCCTCAGGATTATAAACCACCTTGATGTATGCACTGACGCTCGGAGAACCTGCTTTTATCGCGATTTTTTGACAATTAGCAACAATCTCCATAAGCTCGTCATAGCTTTCACCCTCGATAGTCGTTTCAAACGGACCGACATAGCAATTAAGACCTGTCGACTTTATGTAGGCGATAACCTCGTCAACGATTCTTATAAGCTCGTCCTCGCTTGAAACATTAGGCAAAACCTGAATTGCAACACTTGCTTTCATAATATTCCTTCCTTTCCTTCATATTCTTGATAAGTCAAGAAAAAGCACCGATAAAAAATCGGTGCTGAAAAATTCTTATATCTCGTCTTCCTACGCTCGCATTACCGAACAGGTTAGAAGGGTATAATCTCAGCCAAGATTGAACAATCAACCAGCACCCCTGACTTATTAAGTTACCTTATTATACAGCCAACGCCTCGTTTTGTCAATGCAAACTCGGAATTAATGCAGTTGCAATTCCGAAATATAGCAAAAGCGAAACTGCGTCGACAATTGTTGTAATAAACGGCGAGCTCATTACCGCAGGGTCAAAGCCGATTTTCTTTGCAAGCATAGGCAAAGAACAGCCGATGAACTTCGCAAAGACTATTTCGATAATCAATGTAAGACAAATTACCAAATCAACTATCAGCGTTACCTCGTCATTTCTGAACAATGTTCTGTCAACGAGCCAAATCTTAACAAAGTTTACGGCGGCAAGCGACGAGCCGCACACGAAGCCTACTCGAAGCTCCTTCCAAATCACCTTCAAAAAGTCACTGAAATCAACCTCACCGAGACTCATGGCACGTATAACCGTAACACTCGCCTGACCGCCGGAATTACCTCCGGTGTCCATAAGCATGGGAATGAACGCCGTTAGTATCGTAAGGCTTGCGAGCTTATCCTCAAAGCCGGTAATTATTGAGCCTGTAAAGGTTGCAGACACCATAAGAAGCAGCAGCCACGGAAAACGAGACTTCCACGTTTCAAAAACCGTGGTTTTAAGATACGTCTTCTCGGTAGGAAGCATAGCGTTCATCTTTTGGATATCCTCGGTATTCTCCTCCTGAATGACGTCGATAGCGTCGTCGACGGTAATAATACCGACCAAGCGCTGCTCCATATCAACAACGGGAAGCGCAAGGAAATTGTACTTATCAAAAAGCTGGGTTGCAAGCTCCTGGTCATCAAGAGTATTTAGGGAAATAGTATTTGTTTCCATAAAATCCTCGATAACGTCCTCGTAATCGTGGAGCAAAAGCTCCTTTACGGTTGTTACGCCGATAAGATGGCGGGAGTTGTCGCAAACATAACAGGTATAAATCGTTTCCTTATCAACACCTGTACGACGGATACGCTTAAACGCGTCCTCAACCGTCATATTCTTTTTCAAATCGACAAACTCCGGCGTCATAATCGAGCCTGCGGAATCCTCCGGATATTTCAAAAGAGCGTTGATTGAATCCCTCGTTTGCTTATCGGTATTTTGAAGTATACGCTTAACTACCGTCGCCGGCATTTCCTCGATAACGTCAACGGCATCGTCGATGTAAAGCTCGTCAAGCACTTCACGAAGCTCGGTATCCGAAAAAGCGTGAATAAGCGCCTCTTGGTTATCGCTGTCAAGCTCGACAAACGTTTCCGCCGCTTCCTCCTTTGAAAGAAGCCTGAACATCAAAAGCCGCTGATTATCGGGCAGCTCATCAAGCACCGCCGCTATATCGGCAGGGTTAAGCTCCGAAAGCAGACCCTTAAGCCTTGAGAATTCCTTTTTCTCATAGAGTTCCCTCAATTCCTCAAGCTTTTCATCCAATTCCATTTCCAAAGCAATCACCCGCCCTTTCATTTATTTCTATTATTTCCTTATTGTTCCGAATCGTCCTCGCTTACATTTTCATCAAACGAGAAAAATTCGACCTCGTCCTCATCAAATACCTTAACCGCAAGTCTTTTGAGCAATTTAACGGCGACAAGAATAATCAGAATACCGCCGATAACGCTTGCCAAAATAATCTTAAATTCCGGCTTTTGATGAAACAGCTCGCCCTCAACGAGAGATGTAAAATCCTCGCTTTGCATTTCCTGCTCAACCTGCTCGCAGGTTTTGTCAAGCCTCTTAATATTAAATGTATAAACTCTCACAGAGCCGTCTGCCGCTTTCACGGTTACCTTTACGCTCGGACTTTGCTCGGCGTTGAGCGTAATAATTCCGGGCACCTCACAGCTTGCTCCGACTGACTGTGCAACTGCGCTGATTTTCAGTTCTGTCATATCGGACGGAATGTACAGACTATACGTAGTATCCTTTTCGTTGAGCTTCGGATAAACCTCTGCGAGCTCACAGCTTATTTCCTTTAAGTAATTATCCGTTTCGTCAACTAACAGGCTGTCCGGATAAACATAGGTGAAAAAATAATTAGACGAAACATTATTCATTTTTACCTCGATATTAATTCCCTTTTCATTTGAAGAAACCGAATCGGTAAAAATCACATTTGCGCCGTCTGTTGCGGTGTAACTTTTGAGCGTCGGCGTTTTTCCCGACTCATCAAGCTCGATTTCATAATCAAATCTCGACGCCGAAAACTCGCCTACAAGCTGTGCATTATTGAACTCAACCGATTTGAGCACCGGCACCTCAACGTCGACCTCCTGCGCAAACGCAGTACACGGAAATGCTAATGCAAAAGTCAGCATAACAAGACAAAATGCGCTCAATATCTTTTTCATACTCTACTCCAAAATATAATTGTTTACTCCGTTTTCATTAAGAAGCTCCGTCAAACGAGCCCTGTCAATATCCGAGGAAATATAGTAGATACTGTTTTCTTTAAGCGGTGTAAGCTGCTGAATTTCCTGCACAATAGCGGTATTGCTTATCTTTTCCTCGCCGTCCTCGGTTTTTTCTATTCCCGAAATTCTCACCCTCGGCGTTTCTTCGATTAGCTTAATATCGCCGAGCATTTCCTCGCTGAGCCTTTGAGCAATCGTTGCGAAGCCATCGTTATAGCCCGAAAGTGTACTCGGCAAATCACAGCCGTACAAAACGAATACCCTTACGCCGAAGTCGTAAAGCTCGCGCACTATATCACGTATATAGCCGTAAGCAATCTCGCTATCGGGATTAAGATAAGCGTCGCCGTCCTTATCACGGTAAACCGAATTGCCGTTCATGACAGCCGCTTCGCTGTCGTAAATCGCAACAACATTATCAACATAACAGCATATCCTTGCAACAGGCAAAATATCGTTTTCAATTAGCTTTTGAACCGAGCCGACGCTGTCAACTCCGACATTGCTCATAGCGCCGTAGGTATCGACTGCGGCAAGCGACGAACGGTAACCGATAGTGCCGTCGCTTCTCTTTGCATCAAACACAACGCTGTTAAAACCGTACTGTCCGACGTCATTGATAACAGAGTCAAGCATTACCGAATTATCCATACTGACGCTCGAAATTTTCATAGCATAAAGCTGAATATCCGTCTGTGACAACGCACCGTTTGAAGAAGAAGCGTTATTAACAAGCTCTTCAATCGGTCGTGCATTTCGTATAATACGAACGTCCATTGCGATATAGCCCGTACAAATCAGCACAACAGCCAAAACGATACAGATAACTGTTTTTCTGCGTTTTTCTCTGCGCTCGATTTTCTGCATTGCAAGACGGTGGAGATTGCGGCTCGTTTCGTTGTACTTGTCGCTGTATCCGCCTGCCGAGTCGTACTTGTCGGCAAAGTCGATAGGTCTGCCCTTGGGCTCCTCCGTCCAATGAGTATTTCGGTTTTTATTATTATAAAACTGTTTTCTTTTCTTGTCCTTTTTCATATCGTCACGCCTTTTGAGCAGCGGCATTTTCTCTCAAAAGCGAAATAGTTTTTTCAGGGCTTTCGCTCTTGAATACAGCCGAGCCCGCAACAAAAACATTCGCCCCTGCTTTTGAAGCAATTTTTATTGTTTCGGCGTTTATGCCGCCGTCAACCTCAATGTCTATATCAGGTCTTAAAGCGCGAATCTCCTCAATTTTCGGCATTGTGCTTTCCATAAAGCTCTGTCCTCCGAAGCCCGGCTCAACTGTCATAACAAGCACCATTTCAAGCCTGTCAAGATACGGCACAACCGCTGAAGCAGGAGTATTCGGCTTTATTGCAAGCGCAGGCTTTTTGCCCAGAGAAACGATTTTGTCGATAGTCTGTGCGGTATCGCTGTCGCTTTCAACGTGAAAGCAGATAATATCAGCTCCCGCCCTTGCAAAATCCTCAACATATTTCAGCGGCTCGCTTATCATCAAATGAACGTCAAACGGCACACTGCACACCTTTTTTATCGACTCGACAACAGGTGCGCCGATTGAAATATTCGGCACAAAATGACCGTCCATAACATCAACGTGAATAAGGTCGGCAGTTGAAATCCTTTCTAATTCTGTTTGCAAATTTGCATAATCGCTCGCCAAAATTGACGGTGAAATCTTCATTTCCATAGGTCGTTCTCCTATTATTAATTATTTTATTATAGCACCGAAAAACAAAAAAGTCCAGCAAAACGCAGGACTTTTCGTAGATTAATTTAACGTCAGAATTTTTCAAGCGAGGTTGCAAGAAATGCTCTCGTTTTCTCGCTTTGAGGATTATTGTATATCTGCTGCGGTGTGCCGATTTCCTCAACCACTCCGTCCGCCATAAACATAATGCTGTCCGAAACGTTCTTTGCAAATTCCATTTCGTGAGTAACGACAATCATCGTACTGCCCTCGTCCTTTAGGTTTTTGATAACCTTCAAGACCTCGCCGGTAAGCTCCGGATCAAGTGCCGAGGTCGGCTCGTCAAAGCAAAGAATATCGGGATTGAGCATCAGCGCCCTTGCAATCGCAACCCTCTGCTTTTGTCCGCCCGAAAGCTGGCAGGGATAAAAATCTATTTTATCCGAAAGACCGACTCTTTCGATAATTCTTTTTGCGTTATTTTCAAGCTCCTCACTTGTGCCCATTTTCATAAGGCTCGGTGCAAGCGTTAGATTTTTCAGCACGCTGTACTGCGGAAAAAGATTGAAATCCTGAAAAACGAGACCGAAGTGCATACGACGTCTTTTCAGCTCCTTTTCGCTGATTTTTCTATCCTTTTCGCCGTCATAAATCGTGTTGCCGTTAACCGTTATCGTTCCCTCGTCGGCAAATTCCAAAAAGTTTATACATCTCAAAAGAGTGGTTTTACCGGAGCCGGACGAACCGATTATCGACAAAACCTGACCTTTTTCAAGCTCAAAATCTATTCCCTTTAAGACATTTGTTTTTCCGAAGGATTTTTTTATTCCTTTAACCTCAAGCAAAGCCATATCCGTCACACCTCCTACTCAAAATACGACATTTTCTTCTCTGCCCAACGGAAAATAAGCGTAAGCAATCCGCAAAAGGCAAGATAGAATACCGCCGTGTAAAACAGAGGCCAAATAAGACCTGCCGATTTAATAAAGCTCTGTCCCATAAAAATAATTTCGTAAACCGCAATAATTCTTGCAAGAGACGTATCCTTTACAAGCGTGATAATCTCATTACTCATAGGCGGAACAATTCGCTTGATAACCTGCAAAAGCGTAACCTTAAAGAAAATCTGCGCCTTGCTCATACCGAGAACAAGACCTGCCTCCTGCTGTCCTTTAGGTATCGACTCAATGCCGCCGCGATAAATCTCGCTGAAATAGCACGAATAGTTTATTACAAACGCAACAAGAACGGCATTAAAGCGTTCCATCAAATCCCAACCGAAAATAAGACCGGGACCGTAATACACGATAATAAGCTGAAGCATAAGCGGCGTTCCGCGGATTATCCAAATAAAAATCTTCGTTATGAATTTCAGCGGCTTGAATTTTGACATTGAAAAAAAGCTCAACACAAGTCCGAGCGGCAACGCAAAAGCAAGCGTAAGCGCAAATATTTTCAGCGTTTCCAAAAAGCCCTTGAGCAATTCAAGTGTTACTGTCCAAAACATAAAAAACCTATTCTCCCATACGACATAATGAGGCTGTCACTTTTTTAAGCAACAGCCTCCAGTAATTAATTTTTTGTACAGATTATTGAGCGATCTGAACGCTGTACTTTTCTGACAATTCCTTCATAGTGCCGTCTTCGGCAAATTCCTTCAAAAATGCATTCATTTTCTCTGTCATATCCGAGCCCTTGCGGAAGCTGATACCGTACTGCTCGTCAACGAGAACTACGCTTGACTTAAGGTTTGCATAGTCTGTGCCCTCACCTGTCATAGCGTTTGCCATAGTAGAGTCGATAATGCAAGCGTCAACAGAACCTGAAGCAACCTCCAAAAGTGCGTCAGACTGTGTATTTACAGCTGTTGCGTTAAGACCGTTATCTATTGCGGCACCCTGACCTGCGGAGCCGTTTTCAACTGCGAATGTAAGGCTCTTCAAATCGTCAACCGTCTTGAGTGTTTCAGCAAGTTCAGCCTTTGTAACAACGATTTGCTGATTCATAGCATAAGAGTTTGTTACGGACGAATTGTTCTTAACCTCATCTGTAATTGTCATACCGTTCCAGATGCAGTCGATTGAGCCTGTTTCAAGCTCAAGGAACTTGTTGTCCCAGTCAATCTCGACAAACTTAACCTTAACACCTAACTTTTCGGCAGTCTTTGTTGCCAAATCAGCGTCAAATCCAATCCAGTTTCCGTTTTCATCCTTGTAGTCCATAGGAGCAAAATCCGTAATACCTACTACAAGCTCGCCTTTTTCTGCAATTTTTTCGCTGTCTGTCTTATCTGCTTTTCCTGAGTTTGAGCAAGCCGCAAAGCCTAAGCAAACAACAAGAACGCAAAGAACTACCGCGATAATCTTTTTGAGTGATTTCATAATCGTTACCTCTTTCATTGTAATTATTGATACGCCTATTATACTTTATTTATTTAGCGTTGTAAAGTGTTAATTGAAAAAAGTTTGAAATTTTTTAATATGCCGAATATACATCCAAAACTTTTTCGCCGTATATAATAGGTATAAATATGGGACGATGTATAAATCTATCATTTTGCGTATATTTAATGTATATTTATTCTTTTTATGCATAAATGTTGCAAAAATATTCATTGTGTGATAAGGTATGCTCATCAAACGTACATAAGGTGCGAAAACTAAAGGAGATTCTATTATGAAAAACATCAAAAAAATTCTTGCAGCAGTTCTTGCTGTTGCAATTGTAGCGGTAACATTCGTTGCTTGCTCAGGCTCAAAGGAAGAAACAAAATCATTAACAGCAAACGAGGGCGTTTTGGTTATGGCAACAAACGCAACATTCCCTCCTTACGAATACAAGGATGGCGACGACTTTGCAGGTATCGACGTTGAAATCGCAGGCAAGATTGCTGAAAAGCTTGGCTTGAAGCTTGAAATCCAAGATGTTGAATTCGGTTCAATCATCGGCGGCGTTCAGACAGGCAAGTTCGATATGGGTATGGCAGGTATGACAGTTACTGACGAAAGAAAGCAATCAGTAAACTTCACAAACACATACGCAAAGGCAAAGCAAGTTGTTATCGTTAAGGAAGGCTCAGCAATCAAATCGCTCGACGACCTGAAAGGCGACGGCTCAATGAAGTATGGTGTTCAGCAGGATACAACCGGTGACATCTACGCTTCCGATACAGCAGAAAACGGCGGCTACGGTGAAGAAAATGTTATCCGTTACAAGACAGGTGCAGAAGCAATTGAAGCTCTCAAAGCAGACAAGGTTCAGGCTGTTATTATCGACAACGAACCTGCAAAGAGCTTCGTTGAAGCAAACGAAGGTCTTACAATTCTTGACGGTGCTTGGGTAGAAGAAGAATATGCTATCGCAATCTCTAAGGATAACGAAGAGCTTCTTAACAAGATTAACACAGCACTTGAAGAGCTTACAGCAGACGGTACAATTCAGCAAATCATTGACAAGTACATCCCTGCTAAGTAAAATAAGTCACTAAAAAATAATGAAAAGGCGACAATTCTATCGCCTTTTCTTTCTGCTATTGAAAGGAGTTGACTTAAATGGCGGAATGGTTCAACAGTGTATGCGAAAAATTTATGCGTTGCTTTGTTGACAACGGCTATTGGAAATGGTTGCTCGAGGGCTTGGGCAAAACCTTAATTATTACTGTTTTTGCTGTATTAATCGGTTTCGTTTTCGGTGTTATTCTTGCAACAATCCGTTCGTCTTATGACAAGAATGAGGAATCACTCAAGCTCAGAGGCGGCTTAGGATACACACTTCTAAAAATTGCAAATGCAATCTGCAAAGCATACATCACCTTAATTCGAGGAATACCGGTTGTAGTTCAGCTTATGATATGGTATTTCGTAATTTTGGTTACACAAAAGAATGGTGTAATCATAGCAATTGTCGCATTCGGATTTAACTCTGCCGCTTATGTTGCAGAGATTTTCAGAGGCGGAATTATGTCTATCGACGAAGGTCAGTTCGAAGCAGGTCGTTCACTCGGCTTCAACTATGTTCAAACTATGATGCACATTGTTATTCCGCAAACAATCAAAGCAGTATTGCCGACACTTCTAAACGAGATTATTGCTCTTTTGAAGGAAACATCAGTTGCAGGCTATGTTGGAATTATGGACTTAACAAAGGCAGGCGACTTAATTCGCGGAAGAACATTTGAAGCATTTATGCCTTTAATTGCCGTTGCCTTGATTTATTTTGCAACTGTATTACTGCTTACTAAGGTATTTTCAATCTTCGAAAGGAGGCTTCGTCGCAGTGAACGATAATGTAGTTATTGATGTAAAAAATCTAAAAAAGCACTATGCCGGCGGTAAAGTAAAAGCACTCGACAGGCTCAGCGTAGAAATTGACAAGGGCGAGGTTGTCGTTATCATCGGACCGTCAGGCTCAGGTAAATCAACCTTCCTCAGAAGCCTTAATCTTCTCGAAATTCCGACAGAAGGTCATATTATGTTTGACGGTGAAGATTTGACTGACCCAAAGCTTAACATCAACGCCCACAGACAAAAAATGGGCATGGTGTTCCAGCACTTCAACCTATTTAACAATATGAACATAATCAAAAATATGACCATTGCACCTATGAAGCTCCTCAAAAAATCAAAGGAGGAAGCTGAGGCAAAGGCAATGGAGCTGCTCAAAACCGTCGGTTTAGAGGACAGAGCACAGGCTTATCCGAGTCAACTTTCAGGCGGACAAAAGCAAAGAGTTGCAATTGTTCGTGCACTTTGTATGGAGCCTGAGGTTATGCTTTTTGACGAGCCGACCTCGGCGCTTGACCCGGAAATGGTTGGCGAGGTTTTGCAGGTAATGAAGGACCTTGCTCACAAGGGAATGACGATGGTTGTCGTTACTCACGAAATGGGCTTTGCAAAGGAAGTCGGAACAAGAGTAATCTTTATGGACGAGGGAAAAATTCTTGAACAGGGCACGCCCGATGAAATTTTCAATTCTCCTAAGGACCCACGACTTGTTGAATTTCTTTCAAAGGTTCTGTAATATCAAATAATATGGAGTAATCACCGACTCATTGGTAATATTGACCAAGGAGTCGGTGATTTTTTTGTATAGTTTTTAGTGAAATTGTTGTTAAATTTTTGTAAAAAATATGTTATTATAAATAAGCAGATAAATCAATTAACCGAGGGGGACAATTAATGTCAGAAAAAGATTCAAAAGTAAAAGGTCTTTTTACCGAAATCAAAACCCATTGGAACAAGCCCGCTAAGGGCAAATACGTTCCATACAAAGAATATCTCGATATTCTTTTCGGTGTAGGTGCAAACTATGCAGGCTCCAAAACCTTGGAGTACATAAGCTTTGCCGCAGGCTGCTATTTGATGATGTATCATTACAAGCTGCCGTATCTCACCTACGCAATTATCGGACTTATCAATATGCCGCTGAACTATGTCTGGACGCTTATCGGCTGGATAATCAACGACAACCTCGGATTTTTGCCGAAAAAAACAGAGCGTAAGTTCAATTTTCTGTATCTGTTTTTGACAGTTGCGGGACTATTTTTGATTTTCTTCGATTTCACTCCTTACCTGCCGGCAACTAACAAGCTCGTTGCATATCTCAACGGCTTAGAGGGTATTTCCGCCGCATCGGCTATCAAGATTTTCGGCACCCATATTTTATGGAACGGCTGGGCAGGCGCAAGAAATATTTTCTGGCGTAAGAAGCTCATACCGAAATTCGGCAGATACAAGTACAGCCTTTACTGCGACTTTTTGCCGAAAACAATTATGGTTTGGCTTATCGGCTGGCTTCCGTTTTATTCGACTATTACCGACGTTACAACAAGAGTTTGGGTTGCTAACCTTTTGTTTTCAATCTACAATTTGTTCGGCTTCGGCAACAACCTCGAAACCTGTACCCAAAACATCAGCCCGAATGTAAGAGAGCGTATTTTCGTAAGGTCATATCCTATCAAACTTTCTCACATTTTCCAATCAATAATGGCAATTATCCTGCCTGCAATCATTGATATGTGTCCTAACGACTGGGCGGATATCGCTGTGTTCAAGTGGATTATTCCGGTTACATTCACCGTATTCTCACTGACTACCATGATTTTTGCAGGACGTATAAAGGAGCGTATCCCTCAACCGCCTATTGAAAAGAAGGTCAACATCAACTTCTGGGACGGTATGTTCGGCGTTTTGAGAAACAAGTACAAGTGGATTCAAACAATCGTAGGACTTTTGGACTCACTCGGAAACGGTATGCTCGCTTTCACAACAATTCTTTATCTGTATACATTCCGACTGACAGGTCTTACATACAGTCTTATCGTTGCGCTTATTAGCTTTGCGGGAACACCGCCCGATTTGTTTACGCCTTATTTCATAAAACGCTTTTCATACAAGCAGATTATGATTTTCTTCCAGCTTTCACGCGCTGTTTGCTACAGCCTGATTGTATGCTGCTATCTGTTCTGCGGCGAAAATCTCGTTCTTTGCGGAACGCTTTCGTGCGTTGTTTTGTTCATCACCGAGATGTTCCAGACTGTTCCGAAATCGGTTAACTACGATATGGGCGTTCGTATAAACGACTATCAGATGTATCTTTCGGGTGAAAGACTTGAAAGCTTCTCCGGCGTATTCGGCTGGTTTACCGGTCCTATCACCTCATTCGTAGGTCTTATCATTCCGTTACTTCTTTTGAAATTCGGCTTTAATACAAACTGGGACGTACTGTTCATCGACGCTTCGAGAATAAAGATTATCGTTGTTCCGCTAATCATTGACATTATCGGTTATCTTTTGATGACCATCCCGTTCTTCTTCTGGGATTACGACGACGACAAGCAAAGCAAGGTAATGGAGGTTTTGCGTAAGCGTGAGGAAGTAACGAGAAAGCAATACAATATCGAGCACGGCATTGATGAAAACGAAGTCGAAGCAAGCGCCGAAGAATTAGAGGAGGTGGTATCATGAGCAAAAAGAGCAAGAAAAAAGCAAATACAAACGACGACTTTCTTGCACAGGAAGCCGCTGAAAGCAAGGCTACTGCTCAAGAATACACCTTAGACATTCCCGATGATCAAATCTGGGAGTATCAAATAGAGGGCTTGCAGGCTCCTCACATCAACAAGCCGTTCAAAAACGCCGCAAGAAATAAGATATTTGTAGTTATCATTCTTATTATTGCAATTTTGGCGGCAATGTATTTCTCCGTAAGAGCCGTTCACAGCGATTTGTACAAATACGAGCAATTAGAGGACGGAACCTACGAGCTTATCAGATTTTCAAACACAGGCAGCATTACCGACCTGACAATCGACTACGTTGTTACAGACTTTGAAACAGGCGAAAAGGACTATTCAAAGCCTATAACAAAAATTCACGAATACGCCTTTAACGGTGACGAAACGCTCCACAACATCACCTTCGGCAAGGACGTTAAGGAAATTGACAGCAAGTCAATATACAGCTGCTGGTACGTAAGAAATGTATGGATAGACGACGAAAATCCTTATTACTGCGACATCGACGGCGTTGTTTACAACAAGGACGTTACCGAAGCAGTATTCTATCCTAACTACCACGATTTACAGCTAATGATTGAAAACGGCTACGCCGAGGAAGAGGTTGACGAAAACGGCAACCGCAAATTCATCTCAAAGATTACTAACGACAAGGGTGAGCTTACGGATGAAAAGGGCAACAATATTATTGAGAGAATGTGGGGTACCGACAAGCTTCACGACGAGCTTTACTATCAAACCTACAACAGACTTTGCCGTACGTACGTTATTCCGTCAACCGTAACAAAAATCAACGAGCTTGCCTTTGCATATTCAAACATTGTTGATTTGTACATTCCCGAGGGCGTTACCGTTATCGACAATATGGGTATCTTCAAGAATACGGTGCTTACAAACATCTTCACCTACACAACCGATACTCCGATAACCGACACAACATACAACGCTGTTGACAGTATGAAGACCGTCTATGCTTCACTGCCGGAATCACTTGAATTTATCGGCTCAGACGCATTGTACTACACAAGAGCGCTCAACTATATGTATATTCCGAAGAACGTTACAACCATTAAGCACCACGCATTTTGGGACGCTGTATACAAGGAAAACAAGGAACTCAAGGGCATTTCATACTTTGACGCCGAAGCAACCGAGGAGGAATTTGAGGCTAACGTTACAACGGGCGACCAATGGCGACCGATGTACGACTATATGGCATTCAAAAAATCCGTGCCCGTAAATTACGGCGTTGCTCAAAGAAAGTCGCTTTATTCCGATAATGTTCACCGTCAGTATTATTGGGCAGTTCAATGGGTAATCAACAACTGTGACGACGCTGTTAAGGCTAACTCAAAATACCTTGTAAAGGACCTTGACAACGACTCTACTCCCGAATTGATAATAACAAATTATCAAGGCAAGGAAGACAAAATTCTGACTATGAAGCAGAATTATCTTGTAGACTACGAGGGCGTTGCAGATTACGCAAACGATACGTTCTGCGACCTCACCGACAACACACAGCTTGACGGCATTTACGAAATCACAACTGCCGACAACGTAGTATACGAATAATCCAATCTTAAAACGGTGGCTTGGAAATCCAAACCACCGTTTTTATTATGATTTTACTGCGAGGACGAGATTAAGGTTCCCTTGCAGCTTCATTTCCTTTTCTGGATAAATTTGGTTGTAGCGTTCAAAATAAGTTTGTTCAATATCGTTTGAGTTCATCAGCTCATAAATACGAAAGCCGTTTTTTCTTAAAGTCTCAAAAACGTATTCATCGCCGTAAATGTTTTCCATCGTCTCACCTGCGCCGTTTGCAAGGGCGTTTATTTTTTTGTCCTGAGTGCTTTGATAATCAAATGCCAACGCCGTGCCCTTGCAGGAAAGAAGAGAAACCGAATGTAAAAGGCTTTCAAATTCGTCGTGCGACAAATACTGCGTTATGCCGAACATCGCAAAATACGATTTTTCGCCTGAACAAAATCCCTTTACTATCAAACTCACGGCAAGATTATCACAAGATAAATCACACGGTATATACGCAATCGGATAAGTGCTCGCTTGCGTTTTTTCGAGCATTTCTTTTTTTGCGCAAAGCATCTGATACCTGTCGACATCAAAAATTTTTACACTCCGACACAAAGCTCCCTTTTCGTAGCCCGTAACGTCCAATCCCGAAGCAAGATTTACATACTGCCGTGTATTTAGAAATGCCGCATTATTAAGCCTGTTTAGATTAAAAGCCGTCCTTGCGATAACATTTCCTGCAAGATACGAATTAATCACGGCTTCTATTCTCGCTTCTTTCTCAAAAAAGTCTGCGCCCTGTTCAATACTGCCTTTAATCATATCGTATTTATCAAACGGCAGTTTTTCGCAAAGCCTGTCGTCATAAATTTTGAACAGATTTGTGCGCATATGATGGGCCTTCAAAAAAGCACACATATATGCAGTTTTACTCTCGTTTTCTAAAAACACATAAATCACCTCATTATACTTAATACCACAAAATTTCGTAAAAAACAAGACTTGACTTTTTATTTGATTTGTGCTTTGTGATATTATTCAAAAAATATTTGCCTTTTTTATATATAAGTGATAAAATAAATATATTACTTTTGAGGTGATACTATGTTACTCGCAATAGATGTAGGAAATACTAATATAGTTGTCGGTGTGCTTGACGGCGACAGGCTTGTTTGCTCAGGCAGAATGAGTACAAACATTTACGAAACCGAAGATGAATATGCAATGCGTTTAAGCTCGTTTTTGAAGCTGAATAATGTCGGTGAAATCGACGGCGCAATTATATCGTCGGTTGTTCCTGCGTTAATAAGGTCGCTTGTAAGCGCAATAAAAATGGTTTGCAAAATCAATGCAATCGTTGTAGGCCCCGGAGTTAAAACAGGACTTTCGATAAAAATCGACGACCCTGCTCAGCTCGGTGCCGATTTAGTTGTCGGCGCAGTTGCGGCAAAGGAAAAATACCCGTTGCCGATAATCATTTTTGATTTGGGCACGGCGACAACAGGCTCAGTTATCGACAAGAACGGAAACTTCATCGGCGGAATTATCACAACAGGAATAAAGACCTCAATCAACGCTCTTTCTGCGGGTGCGGCATTGCTCCCTCAAATAGATATTTCCGCGCCTAAAAAGGTTATCGGTACAAATTCTATCGAAAGTATGCGTTCCGGTGCTGTTATCGGTACGGCGTGTATGCTCGACGGACTGATCGAAAGGTTTGAAGATGAGCTCGGCGAAAGGGCGACGGTAATTGTTACCGGCGGCTTGGGAAAAACAGTTGCGAGAAACTGCAAAAGAGAAGTAATAATAGACGAAAATTTGCTGATAGACGGTCTCAAAATCATCTATGACAAAAACAAAAATTAGGAGGTAAGTGTAAATGAAATTAGACACAATTTGCGTTCAGGGAACATATAAACCAAAAAACGGTGAGCCGAGGGTAATGCCTATTATCCAGTCCACCACTTACAAATATGACAGCAGTGTTGAGATGGGGGATTTATTCGACTTAAAGGCAAGCGGATATTTCTACTCACGACTTCAAAATCCAACCTGCGACAACGCCGCTTCAAAAATTGCGGCGTTAGAGGGCGGCGTTGCCGGAATGCTCACAGGCTCCGGTCAGGCGGCTAACTTCTACGCAATCTTCAATATCGCACAGGCAGGCGACCATATCGTTTCGTCATCTGCAATCTACGGCGGTACGTTCAATCTTTTTAACGTTACTATGAGAAAGCTCGGAATTGACTTTACATTTGTTTCTCCGACTGCGACAAAGGAGGAAATTCAGGCCGCAATAAAGCCTAATACAAAGGCAATTTTCGGCGAGACAATTTCAAATCCGAGCCTTGATATTTTAGATATTGAAGCATTCGCCGAGGTTGCGCACAAAAACGGTATTCCGCTTATTGTTGACAACACCTTTGCAACTCCTATCAACTGCCGTGTATTCGATTACGGTGTTGATATTGTAACTCATTCAACAACAAAATATATGGAGGGACATGCTTCGACTATCGGCGGCGCAATCGTCGACAGCGGCAATTTCGACTGGACCCAAAACGACAAATTTCCCGGTCTTACAACACCCGACGACAGCTATCACGGTTTAGTTTACGCCGACACCTTCGGCAAGGGCGCTTATATCACAAAGGCTACCGTTCAGCTTATGAGAGATTTAGGCTCCGTTCAGTCGCCCAACGACGCATTTTTGCTCAATGTCGGTCTTGAAACGCTTCATTTGAGAATGGCTCGTCATTGCGAAAATGCAAAAAAGGTTGCCGAGTATCTTGAAAATCATCCGAAAATTAATTGGGTAAAATGTGCAATGCTTGAAAACGACAGCCAGTATGCCCTTGCTCAAAAATATATGCCAAACGGCACCTGCGGCGTTGTTTCTTTCGGCGTTAAGGGCGGACGAGAAGCGGCAACAAAATTTATGGACGGATTAAAGCTTGCCGCAGTAGTTACCCACGTCGCAGACGCAAGAACCTGTTGTCTTCACCCCGCTTCAACTACTCACCGTCAGCTTACCGACGAACAGCTTGTTGAGTGCGGCGTAAGCCCCGACTTAATCAGATTCAGCTGCGGAATTGAAGCCGCAGAGGATATAATCGCTGACATTGAGCAATCACTTGCCGCATTATAAGAAAGGAGCAAATTATGCTTGAATACAGATACGACACCCAGCTTTTAATCGAGGGCACCGACCTTGACGAGGACGAAATCAACGATTATTTTGTTGAAAACTTCAAGGGCGACTGTCTTATCGCAGTCGGTGATGAGGAGCTTATCAAAATCCACTATCACACAAACGAGCCGTGGAAGGTTTTGGAATATTGCAGTACACTCGGCGAAATTTTTGATATAGTAGTCGAGGATATGGACCGTCAGGAGAGAGGACTTAAGGGCTGATGAAAATAAAAAAAGGCTTTTCAATGCGTAATATCGCAGGCTCAAACATAGTCGTTCCCGTCGGCAAGGCAGGCGATATTTTCAACGGAATGATTACCCTCAACGAAAGCGGCGCTTTCTTTTGGGAATGTCTTAAGGAGGAGACAACGCCAAGCGAGGTAGTAAAAAAGGTTTGCGATGAATACGATATTGACGAGCAAACCGTAAAAAATGATGTTGAAAAATTCATCAATATGCTTCGTGAAAACAATTTGTTAGACGAATAAAAAAACCGTATGATTTGCGTTATGCAAGTCATACGGTTCTTTTTATTTTTTATGTTATTTTATTTTTTCTTGAACTTATCGAAAAAGCCCTCTTTGCCCGAAGTGTTGGGCACATAGCTTTTATCAAATTGCTTCAAAAGATTTTTCTGTTCATTTGTAAGCTCTCTCGGAATGTCAACAACAATATGAACGAAAAGGTCGCCCTTTGCAATACTGTTGAGCCTTTGAATACCCTTGCCCTTTAATCTGAAGACCTCGTTAGGCTGTGTTCCTGCAGGAACGTGATATTCAACATCACCGTCAAGAGTAGGAATACGCACCTTAACGCCGAGGCACGCTTCAACAATGCTGATGTGCTTTTCATAATGAATATCGTAGCCGTCACGTACAAAATCCTTATGAGCGCTGACAGATACGCCGACTCTCAAATCACCGGCAGGGCCGCCGTTTAAGCCTGCGTCGCCCAAGCCTCTTGCAGTTACAACCTGACCGTTATCAATACCGGCAGGAATGGTGATATCAATCTTTGACTTTTTACGCACCTTTCCTCTGCCGCCGCACTTACTGCACGGCTTTTCGATAATTTTACCGCTGCCGTTACAGCTCGGACACGGACGAGTTGTATTAACCTGGAAGAAACCGCTTCCCTGCTGAACGGTAATATAGCCCGAACCACCGCATTGCGAACAGGTTTTAGGGCTTGTACCCTCTGCCGCACCTGTGCCGTGACATTGCGAGCAGTCCTCAACCTTGGAAACCTCAACGCTCTTTTTACAGCCCTTTGCCGCTTCCTCAAATGAAATATTGATTGTAGCTTGGATATCTCTGCCCCTTTGCGGCGCATTTGGATTACGCGAGCCGCCGCCGAAGCCACCACCGAAAAAGCTTGAAAAAATATCTCCGAGGTCAATATCGCCGTCGAATCCGAAGCCACCGCCGCCGTATCCTCCGCCCTGACCTGCCGCATAGCTCGGGTCTACTCCGGCAAAGCCGAATTGGTCGTACTTTCTGCGTTTATCGGCATCTGACAAAACGGAATACGCCTCATTACATTCCTTGAATTTTTCTGCGGCAGTCGGATCATCCTTATTCAAGTCGGGATGATACTGCTTCGCCGCTTTTCTGAACGCTTTTTTTATCTCGTCATTGGTGGCGTTTTTGTTCACCCCCAAGACCTCGTAATAATCTCGTTTTTGTTCTGCCATAAAGAACTCCTATAATTATTGTCACAAATTCAAGCAAACGGGCGACTAATTCCAGCCGCCCTCAATTTGCTTGCCATACACTTTCGATATTAGTTATCGTCTACCTCGGTGTAGTCAGCGTCTGTATAACCTGCATTGCCGCCCTGTGCGCCTGCGTCCTGCGGACCTGCCTGTGCGCCGCCCTGTGCCTGCTGTGCAGCCTGAGCCGCCTCATAAATCTTTTGAGACACCTCGTAGAACTTGTTTGTCAAATCCTCCTGTGCAGACTTGATAGCCTCGATATTCTCGCCCTTTAATGCTTCCTTAAGAGCGTTTACCTTTGTTTCAAGAGCCGACTTGTCATCAGCAGAGAACTTGTCAGCGTCCTCGCTAAGCATCTTTTCGGTCTGGTAAACCATCTGGTCTGCGTTGTTTCTGAGGTCAACTGCTTCTCTCTTTTTCTTGTCCTCTTCTGCGAACTGCTCTGCCTCACGAACTGCCTTTTCAATATCCTCCTTGGACATATTTGAGGAGGCGGTGATAGAAATGTGCTGTTCCTTGCCTGTACCGAGATCCTTTGCGCTAACGTGAACAATACCGTTTTCGTCAATATCAAAGGTTACTTCAATCTGCGGAACGCCTCTTCTTGCCGGCATAATACCGTCAAGATGGAACATACCGAGAGTCTTATTGTCCTTTGCAAATTCTCTTTCACCCTGGAGAACGTGTACCTCAACAGAGGTTTGGTTATCAGCGGCAGTTGAGAAAATCTGCGACTTCTTTGTCGGAATAGTTGTATTACGCTCAATGATAATTGTGTTTACGCCGCCCATTGTCTCGATACCGAGTGAAAGCGGAGCAACGTCAAGAAGTACAAGACCGTCAACGTCGTTGTTAAGAACACCGCCCTGAATTGCGGCGCCCATTGCAACGCACTCGTCAGGGTTAATTCCCTTGAACGGCTCCTTGCCGGAGAACTTCTTGATAGCCTCCTGAACTGCCGGAATACGTGTTGAACCGCCTACAAGAAGTACCTTGTCGATTTCAGCCATTGAAAGACCCGAATCCTTCATAGCCTGACGAACCGGACCCATAGTAGCTTCTACGAGGTCAGCAGTCATTTCGTTGAACTTCGCTCTTGTAAGAGTTGCTTCAAGGTGTTTAGGACCTGTTGCATCGGCAGTAATAAACGGAAGGCTGATTTGAGCGGTTGTCATACCGGAAAGGTCAATCTTTGCCTTTTCAGCGGCTTCCTTAACTCTCTGCATAGCCATCTTGTCGCCCGAAAGGTCAATACCGTTTTGAGCCTTGAAGTCATCTACAAGCCAATCCATAATCTTCTTATCAAAGTCGTCGCCGCCGAGTCTGTTGTTACCTGCTGTTGCAAGAACCTCCTGAACGCCGTCGCCCATTTCGATGATAGATACATCGAAGGTACCGCCGCCAAGGTCGTATACCATAACCTTTTGGTCGTCTTCCTTGTCGATACCGAATGCAAGTGCAGCGGCAGTCGGCTCGTTGATAATTCTCTTTACATCAAGACCTGCAATCTTGCCTGCGTCCTTTGTTGCCTGACGCTGTGAGTCTGTGAAATAAGCAGGAACAGTAATAACCGCTTCTGTTACAGGCTGGCCGAGATATGCTTCTGCATCACTCTTAAGTTTTTGAAGAATGATGGACGAAATCTCCTGCGGAGTGTAGTTCTTGCCGTCAATGTTTACCTTATAGTCGGAGCCCATATGACGCTTGATTGATGAGATTGTTTTGTCGGGGTTTGTAATAGCCTGACGCTTTGCAACTGCGCCGACCATTCTCTCGCCGTCCTTTGTGAATGCTACAACAGACGGAGTAGTTCTTGCACCCTCTGCGTTTGTGATTACAACAGGCTCGCCGCCCTCGATAACCGATACACAGCTGTTAGTTGTACCTAAGTCAATACCAATAATTTTTCCCATAATAATTATCTCCTTTGTTAGTTTTTTAGTTTGTTGCTATCAGTTAGCTGTTTTTACCATAGCCGGTCTGATAACTCTGTCATTTATTTTATAGCCTTTTTGGAAAACCTCGACTATTACGCTATCGCCGAACTGTTCATCCTCTATATGCATTACTGCATTGTGAAAATTCGGGTCAAAGCTGTCTCCGCTTTCGCCGTAGGCCTCTACGCCGAGCTTTGTAAGAGCCGCACCAAGTTGATCCATAGTCATTTGAACGCCCTTTTTAAGCGCTTCAAAATCCTCGCCCTCCTGTCCGAGTGCACGCTCTAAATTGTCGATAACGGGTAAAATCTCGCTTACCACATTACCCTTTGCATTAGAATAGGTTGCTTCCTTTTCCTTTGCGCTTCTTGCACGGAAATTTGCATATTCAGCCGCCGTATAAGCAAGCTGCTTTTTCATATCTGCAAGCTGATCCTCCAAGGTCGGCTCTTTCTTTTCCTCGACCTTTTCTTCGCAGGAATCTTCCTGCGTTTGTTCAGCTTCCTTTACTTCTTCGTCAACTGCTTTTTTCTTTTCGTCTTTACTCATATTGTATTCCACCCTCCTTTAATAGCTTCGAGCAGGCTTTTGTTATATACTCTATTCTCGGAAGAATAGTGCTGTAATCAATTCTCAATGAGCCGATAATGCCGAGCGTTGCAAGCTGATCGTCATAATACCTGAACTTCGTAACCGACATCGCCGTATTTTTAAGCTCGTATACCGGATTTTCATCGCCCAAAAACAATGCGCTTTCCATATTGCTTTTTGCAAATTCGCTTAGCAGCTTTTCAAGCTTTTTCTTTTCGGCAAGCAGGGCAAGAAGATTGTATACGCTGTTGCCGAGCTCGCTTTGGTTAAGAAGATTAATCTGTCCCTCAATATTCAGCGTTCCCTGCGAGGCTTCATTGCAGAGCGAACAAAGTGAGCTTAAAATCGGAATCATATCAAACATTCTGTCGGCAAGCACCGGAGCAGTCGATTGAATGAGCGACATATTAATTTCGTTAAGTGGACAGCCTATGAAAAATTCCTTTGCGATTATATAAAACAATCTGCGAAAGCCGTCGTCAATCACACACGGAGTATGAATAACCGAGGACTTAATTTTTCCGCCGACCGTGAGCATAACAATCATTGCCTTGTGATTGCCGGCAGGAATAAGGTCGACGCCTTGAAGGCAATCGTATTCGTCCTTAACAGTGCTGTAAAACGAAGCACAGCCCGTCATTTCGCTGAGCAGTCTTGCCGCGTCTGCCAAAAGTCTTTCAGGGTCGGAGGCGTTAACGCTGAGAACCTCGTCAATTCTGTGCTTTTCGTACTGTGCAATGCCGATAGGTCTTACGAGATTATCAACATAATATCTGTAAGAAGCCTTTGTCGGAACTCTGCCGCCCGAGGTATGAAGCTGCTTTAGAAATCCAAGCTCACCCAGAGACGCCATTTCGTTTCGGATAGTAGCCGAGGAAACTGAATAAGGCAGAAGCGCACAAAGTGTTTTTGAGCCCATAGGCTCGCCGGTTTGAATATAATGATTAATAATCAAGCCTAAAATGTCGCTTTGTCTGTTGCCGATCATTCATATCCTCCTCTCTCGGTTATTAGCACTCTATACTTGTGAGTGCTAACTCTGTTTATATAGTATATCCAAAATTATGTTTTGTCAACACTTTTTTCTCACTTTTTCCTAAAATTCACAATTTGTTAGCAATTGAGACCCAAGAGTGCTATTTTCCGCAATTAAAAAAGCCGACGTTGCACTTTGTCGGCTTAATATATTATTTTCATATTATACTGTTTAGATATTTTTGTAGCTCGGCGAGCTTTGATTTATCCATAGCGCTTGTGTCCTTGAGCGGATTTTCCAGGCCGAGCTCATCATACTTGAAAAAGCCCATAGTGTGAAACGGCAAAAGCTCATACTTCTCAAATTTGAACTGTTTTACGAAATCGGCATAGCCGTCCATTGCTTGCTTTGTATCATTGATACCGGGCACAACAACCGTGCGAAGCCACATACGAACGCCCTTTTCACTCGCATATCTGCCAACCGCCTGAAACAACTCAAAATTACCCTTAGTGTATTTTTCGTAATCCTCACGGTTATAAAACTTTATATCCAAAATAATCATATCGGCGTTTTCGATAGCAGTTTTCACATCATTGTTAAGCGCAACGCTTCCCGAAGTATCAAGACAATAGCCGATATTTTCCGACTTCAAAAGCGGATAAAGAGTATTAATGAATTTTGCGTTCAAAAGCGGCTCGCCGCCCGAAAAAGTTACGCCGCCGCCGTTTTTGAAATACGGCTTAAAACGGCGAATTTTCCTGAACAATTCTTCGGCGTCCATTTCGATTTCGCCTTTATGCCAAGTGTCAGGATTGTGGCAATAAGCACAACGAAGCGGACAACCGCTGAAAAATATATCGTACCTCAACCCCTCGCCGTCAACTGCGGCAAGACTTTCAAACGAATGTATATTAGCCATTTTCTTTCCTTTCATTCTTCGTCATATTCTGGCATATCGACGATTATCGGTGTATGATGAACGGCAGGTAAAAACTTCTCCAAAATATCGCAAGTGTTGAATTTAAGTGACGAGGTGCAAACGCACGGGTGACAACCGAGCGTTTCGCTTTCAATAACAGGTCGGTCAATAACAAGCTGAACTCTGTTATCCTTATCGTTCATAAGTCCCATAATCGAAACTGCGCCCGGCTTTATATCCAAAAATTCCTCCATAAAATCGGGCGTTGCAAACGATAATCTTGAACAACCGAGCTGCTTTGTTATATCCTTTGTCTTAAACGGCTTGTCACCCGGCATCATCAACAGATAAAAATCGGTTTTCTGCCTATTGCATAAAAACAAATTCTTACATATTATCGTGCCCAAAATACTATCAATTTCGTTGCACTTTTCCATAGTGTTTGCTTCCTCGTGGTCGGTACGGTAATATTCAATGCCCAACTCGTCAAGCAAGTCGTACACTCTTATTTCCTTTTCAAGTCTCCCGTCTGTATTATTCGGTCTGCCTTTTATTAATTCCATAATATTATCTCCAAAAAATGATAATCACAGTATAACACAAAATCGACCTGAAATCAATCAAGCCGATTTTGTTATTATCAAATTACATTGAATGATGGAAGGTTCTTGCAATAACCTCTTCCTGCTTGTCCCTTGTAAGCTTGTTGAAGTTTACTGCATAGCCGCTTACACGGATTGTAAGTGACGGATAAAGAGTAGGATCCTCCATAGCGGCAATGAGCTTTTCACGGTTAAGCACGTTTACATTGAGGTGGTGTGCGTCCTGCTCAAAGTAGCCGTCAAGCATTGTTGTAAGATGCTCAATTTGGTTTTGTCTGTCGGAACCGAGAGCATCGGGAGTAATTGAAAACGTATTTGAAATACCGTCCTGACAGCAAGCATAATCAAGCTTGGCAACAGAGTTGAGCGAAGCGAGAGCACCCTCGGCGTCTCTGCCGTGCATCGGGTTTGCACCCGGTGCGAAAGGTTCGCCGGCTTTTCTTCCGTCAGGTGTTGCACCTGTCTTTCTGCCGTACATAACATTTGATGTAATAGTAAGGATAGAAAGAGTGTGCTTTGCGTTACGGTAGCAAGGAGTTTTGCAAAGCTCCTTGTAGAAGTATTCAATCAAATCCTTACCGATAAGGTCGGCTCTGTCGTCGTCGTTGCCGTATTTCGGGAACTTGCCGACAACATTGAAGTCGGTAATAATTCCACGTTCGTCCTTAATCGGAGTAACCTTTGCATACTTGATAGCGGAAAGTGAGTCGATTGCAACAGAGAAGCCCGAAACACCGAACGCCATAAGTCTTTCAACATCTGTATCGTGAAGCGACATCATAAGTCTTTCGTATGCGTACTTATCGTGCATATAGTGAATGATGTTCATTGTGTTTACATAAAGTCTTGCCATCCAAGACAAATATTTCTTGTATGCGGCGTAAACCTTGTCGTAAGAAAGGACTTCTTCCTCGAAAATCTCACCCTCGGGTGCAATCTGTACGCCTTCGATTTCGTCCTTACCGCCGTTGAGTGCCATAAGAAGAACCTTTGCAAGGTTGCATCTTGCGCCGAAGAACTGCATTTGCTTGCCCATCTTCATAGCGGATACACAGCAAGCGATAGCGTAATCGTCGCCGTACATTCTTCTCATTACGTCGTCGTTTTCATACTGAATTGAGTCTGTGTCGATAGAAACCTGAGCACAGAAATCCTTGAAGCCCTGCGGAAGTCTGTCCGACCATAATACAGTGATATTCGGTTCAGCCGATGAGCCGAGGTTATAGAGAGTTTGAAGCACACGGAAGGATGTCTTCGATACCATATGCTTACCCTCGCAGGTAACGCCTGCCAATGCAAGGGTAACCCAAACAGGGTCGCCTGCAAACAAATCGTTATATTCAGGTGTACGAAGGTGACGAACTAATCTGAGCTTGACTACAAGGTCGTCAATAAGCTCCTGTGCGTGTACCTCGTCAAGTACGCCCTCTTCAATATCTCTTTGGATATAAATATCCATAAATTCTGCAATTCTGCCGATTGAGTTAGCCGCACCGTTTTGCTCCTTGATAGCGCCGAGGTAGCCGAAATACAACCATTGAATTGCTTCCTTTGCATTTGTTGCAGGCTTTGAAATATCGTAGCCGTAGCGAAGAGCAAGACCCTTGAGCTGATTCATAAAGTCAAGTTGCTTTGACAAATCCTCAAGAGTGTGGATTGTTTCCTCGTCAAGAACTTCCTTTAAGCCGAGCTTTCTCTTGTCCTCTTTCTTCTGCTCAATAAGATAATCCATACCGTAAAGAGCAATTCTGCGGTAGTCGCCGATAATTCTTCCGCGTGCATAAGCGTCCGGAAGACCTGTAAGAATACCTGCGTGACGTGCAGCCTTCATCGTATCGGTATACGCTCTGAAAACACCTGTGTTATGAGTTGTTCTGTAAGTGAACTCATCCTTGATTTTTTCCGAAAGCTCGTAGCCGTAAGCATTACAAGCCTGAACTGCATTTCTAAATCCTGCAAACGGAGAAACGCCTCTTTTAAGTGGTTCGTCAGTCTGCAAGCCTACTATAATGTCTGTATCCTTATCAACAACATAGCCTGCATCGTGAGAAAGAATTGAAAGAACTCTTTCCGTGCAAACATTAAGCACGCCGCCCTTTTCATTTTCCGCAATAAGCAGCTCGTGCACTCTGTCCATAGTTCTCTGCGTTCTCTCGGTCGGTCCCTCAAGGAATGAGCTGTCGCCGTCGTACGCCGTGTAGTTCATCTTAATAAAGTTTGATACGTCGATGCCGTCGCACCAAACGCCTTTGTTAAAGCCTCTCCATGCTTCCATTTTCTTTTCCTCCGTAATTTGTATTTCAAACGGTGAGTTTCACCGCTTCTTGCTAAAATTTCGCCGCATTGCGTTGGCATTGCGGGCTTGTTCCGTGCTCGCAGTTGATACACGCCTTTTGTCCGCATCTGCCGCAGCAAAGGCTACTGCTTCTGCAAAGCTCAACATCTCCGCCGTGAATAGCAAGCGCCTTGCCGTTGATTATTGCGTCAGCGGTTTTCGCCCTCGCCGAAGCGTGAATTGCCGCAACGGTTGAACGTGCAACGTCCATCTGCTTCGAGCATTCCTCCTGTGAATATCCGAGAGTGTCCATAAGGCGCATAACCTCGTATTCGTCGAAGGTCAAATCGACCACGTCGGCATAATCTCCGAACGGTCTGAACTCCATAATTTTGGGGTAATTGCAGATACGTCTGCGCTTCTTCGGTCTTGCCATATTTCCCTCCCAAAATCACTGTTCATTGATATTATACACTATTATTGACATATGTCAATAACTATTTTCAGCCTTTTCAAAAATTCTTTTTAATAAGCAAAATCCACAATCAATACCGTGATTTTTTATGCAGTTTTCACAACCGACAATAAAAAATGTACAAGTAGGGACAGTCCCTACTTGTACAACTCAAAGCGTATTTACATATGCGCAAACTATATCGCAAATCTTTTCCTTACTGATTTTGTCACTCGAAAAGCACATTGTATAATTACTTGCCTTTCCCCATTGTCCGTCGCCGAGATAATTATAATACGAAGCTCGTTCCCTATCCCTGCGTTCTATCATACGGCGAATATTCTTGCCGTCGCTTGCCTGACCACTTTCAATAAAACGTTTAACACGATAGTCGATATCGGCTCCTATAAAAACGGAAACAACCTCGACGCCCTCAAGCTCCTGCAATATTTTATCGGCTCTTCTGCCGACAATTACGCAAGGCCCCTGCTCGGCGGCAGATATTATTGTTTTTCGCTGTGCTTCAATTACCTTGCCACTGTTGAGTGCATTATCAATCGAGTAAGGATCCATAGCAATCGAAAACAAGAACGACCTCGTCGGCTGTTCGTCAAACATCTCGAAAACGCCCTCGTCAACGCCGAGCTCCTTCGCCTTTTTACGAAGCTCCTCTTTATCATAATAGTTTATTCCGAGCCTTTCGGCAATCATTTTGCCGATCTCTCGACCGCCCGAGCAAAACTCCCTGCCCAAGGCGATAACATAATTCTTATTCATACCTCTCACCCACTATTTCAAATCGTGAACAGTCATACCCTGCATATCGTCATTTTCAAGATACCATATCATTTCGTCGAACTGTGTTTCGTCAAAAACCTGATAGAGCTTCTCACAGGAAGCCTTTATAAACTCGGTTTCAATCGCATATTTTACTGCATCAATAAGACTGTTATAATAGCCGTCAATGTTGTAAATTGCAATCGGCTTGCGATGCTGTCCAAGCTGTTTAAGCGTTAGGATTTCAAAAAACTCCTCAAAGGTTCCGGCACCGCCCGGCGTAATGATAAATGCGTCAGCCAAATCCTCCATTATACCCTTGCGCTCACGCATTGTTTCTGTAAGCGTCAGCTCATCGCAATCCCAATTTACAAAATCGTACAAATCCTTTTTGAAAAATTCGGGAACAACGCCGTGAATTGTGCCGCCGCCTTTCTTAAAGCCTCTTGCCGCTGCGCCCATTTCTCCCGTGCATCCTGCGCCGAAAACAAGATTATGACCGCCCTTTGCAAGATATTCGCCCATATCCTCAACCGGTCTTATGTATTTTTCGTCAATAGTTTTGCTTGCCGCACCGAACACGCATATATTCATAAAATAAACACCTCACATTTTATAACGCCCCTAAAGCGTTCCTATCCTATATAATTAATTTATCACGAAAATATGACATAGTAAAGTAAAAATTAATTTGTTTACAAAAAATTTCAACAAATGTTGTGTTGCTTATTGAAAAAATAGGAATATAATATTATAATCATAATAATAATGCAAAAACATATGAAAAGAGGTTTGTATATGGATATCAACACAGCCGTAAAATCACTTGTAAATTATGCAATAAACAATAATCTCATAAAAAAATCAGACGAAATTTGGGCAATAAACTCCGTTTGTCAGGCGCTTAATATGGACGCTTTTGAGGAATGTGAGGCTCAAAACGCCGAGCTTGAGGAAATTCTCTCTTCAATTCTCGATTATGCGGTAGAAAACGGACTTTGCGAGGATAGCGTTGTATACCGTGATTTGTTCGATACAAAAATTATGGGACTTCTCACCCCGAAGCCGAGCGAGGTTATCTCGAAATTCAACGAGCTTTACAAGGACTCGCCGAAAAAAGCAACCGATTATTACTACAAGCTGAGCTGTGACAGCGACTACATACGCACTTACAGAATAAAAAACGACGTTAAATGGATAACAAAAACAGAGTACGGCGATATAGATATTACCATTAATCTTTCAAAGCCCGAAAAGGATCCAAAGGCAATTGCGGCGGCTCTTAAAATGAAGTCAACCTCATATCCGAAATGTCTTTTGTGCAAGGAAAACGAAGGCTATGCAGGAAGAGTTAACCACCCTGCACGCCAAAACCACCGTATCATCCCAATGGTACTCGGCGGCGAGGACTTCTTTTTGCAGTATTCTCCGTATGTTTACTACAACGAGCATTGCATAGTGTTCAACGCAGAGCACACTCCGATGAAAATTGACAAGGCGGCTATAGTTAAGCTCCTTTCATTCCTTGAATTATTCCCTCACTATTTCATCGGCTCAAACGCAGGACTTCCGATTGTCGGCGGTTCAATCCTTACACACGAGCATTTCCAGGGCGGCAACTACGAATTTGCAATGGCAAAGGCTCCGATTGAAACTCCGTTTACATTTGAAGGCTTTGAGGACGTTGAGGGCGGTATTGTAAAATGGCCTATGAGCGTAATCAGAATCGCCTGTGAAAACAAGGACAGACTTGCCGACCTTGCAGGAATAATCTTCAACGCTTGGGAAAGCTACACCGACGAGGACGCATTCATTCTCGGCAGAGAATACGACGGCGAGCTTCACAACGCAATCACGCCTATCACAAGAATGAGAAACGGCAAATTTGAAATCGACCTCGTTTTGAGAAACAATATCACAACCGAGGAGTACCCGGCAGGCTATTATCATCCGCACCCGGAGCATCACCATATCAAAAAAGAAAATATCGGTCTTATAGAGGTTATGGGTCTTGCCGTTTTGCCGTCAAGACTTAAGAGTGAAATGGAAGCACTTGCAAGCGCTATGCTAAACGGTGACGATATTCGCAATGACGAAACGCTGTCAAAGCACTACGAATGGGCTGAAATGATAAAGAATAAATATGAGATAAACGCAGATAATATTGACGATATTCTCAAGCAGGAAATCGGTCTTGTGTTTACCGAAATCCTTGAGCAATGCGGCGTTTACGACAGAACCGAAACAGGCAAGGCTCAGTTTATCAAATTTCTTGAAAGCGTTGAAACAAAGTAATGAGCTTTAATCTTCACACCCACACAACAAGATGTAACCATGCCTCAGGCACAGACGAGGAATATGTGCTTCAGGCAATACAAAACGGATATGACGTTATCGGCTTTTCCGACCACGCACCGCATATTTTTCCGCAGGGACACAAAAGCGGTTTTCGTATTCCCTGCGATATGGCGCAGGATTACGCCGAAAGTATTCGCGCCCTTAAAGAAAAATATAGGGGTATTATCGACATAAAGCTCGGCTTTGAGCTTGAATATTATCCCGATTTGTTCAATAAGGAGATTGAATATCTCAAGGGCTTTGAATACGACTATTTGATTTTAGGTCAGCATTTTACCGACAACGAATACGAGGATTATGCAAAATATTCGGGAAGCGAAACAAACAGCGTTGCCGTTTTGGACAAGTATATCAGTCAGGCAATTCTCGGCGCCAAAAGCGGATATTTTTCATACATTGCGCACCCCGACTTAATTAACTTTGTAGGCGACAATGATGTTTATATCAAAAAAATGACGCATTTTGTCGGAAGGCTCAAGGAAATCGGAATACCGCTTGAATTCAATTTTTTGGGCTTTACGAAAGGTCGCAACTACCCTAACGACGATTTTTGGAAAATCGTATCAAGTATGGGAAATGATGTTGTCATCGGTCTCGACGCTCATTCACCCGATGTATATTCCGACAAAGAAAATCTGCAATTTGCACACGAATACCTTTCAAAGCTCGGAATAGAGCCTATGAATAGCATAACTATAACGAATCACAAAAGTGAAAAGGAAATATTAAGGTAGCTTTATGGGAAACTTTAAGCAATGGGCAAAAACTGCGCCCTGCGGCTGGAACAGCTGGGATTGCTTCGGCGCAGGAGTAACCGAAAAGCAGCTTATTGAAAACGCCGATTATATGGCAAAGCACCTAAAAAAATACGGCTGGGAATACATTGTTTGCGATATTCAATGGTACGAGCCAAAGGCATGCAGTAACGACTACAATAACTTCACCGAGCTTTGTATGGACGAATACGGCAGACTTATCCCAGCCGAAAACCGTTTTCCGTCAAGTGCAAACGGCAAAGGCTTCAAGCCGATTGCAGACTATGTTCATTCACTCGGCTTAAAATTCGGAATACATATAATGCGCGGTATTCCCCGTCAGGCTGTCCACAAAAATACGCCGATATTCGGCAGTGAAAAAACTGCCCGTCAGGTTGCGCATCATTTTTCCGTTTGCTCGTGGAACACCGATATGTACGGAATGTACAACTGCGACGGCGCACAGGATTACTATAATTCGATAATCAATATGTACGCCGATTGGGGCGTTGACTTCATAAAGTGCGACGACATCTGCGTAACTGAATTTCGTAAATGGGACAATCCTTATTCCGCAGATTACGAAATAGAAATGCTGCGAAAGGCGATAGACAACTGCGGCAGAGAAATTGTGCTTTCTCTTTCACCGGGTCCTGCGCCGAGAGACAAGACAGAGCATCTTTGCAAAAACGCAAATATGTGGCGGCTTACAGGCGACTTTTGGGATTTGTGGGATCATCTTTATCCGATGTTCGACAAATGCCGTGAATGGCAGGGAGTAACACAAGAGGGCAACTACCCCGACTGTGATATGCTCCCGATAGGCAGAATATCAAAGCTGTGCTCGTATCACGGGTCGCAAAACAGAATGTCGAATTTCACAAAGCCGGAGCATTATACTCTTATGTCTCTTTGGGGCATTTTCAAAAGTCCGCTTATGATAGGTGGAAATATGCCCGAAAATGACGAGTTCACTCTCTCGCTTCTCCAAAATGAAGAGTATATGTTAATGCATAAAACGGCTAAAAACGCAAGAGAAGCAGAGCGTTGCGAGACTGACGGCAAGGGCTATATCATTTGGACGGCTGACAGCGAAGAATACAGGTACGTTGCCCTTTTCAACACCGACGACAAGCCGATATCGGTTAATTACAGCGTTCAAAACGCTTATGATATTTGGCAAAAAAATACAGTCTCTGCCGACGTAATCGAAATCGAGCCGCACGGCGCAAGACTGCTGAAAACCGAAAAATAAAAAAGCGACCAATGAATTTGCCCAAGTGTTCTAACGGACACTTGGGCAGTTTTATTCGCCTTTGGGCAAGTTTTTTTATTCTATTTCATATCCTAATACGCTCATAAGGCGAAGTAGTTCGTCTTTTTGCCCCGCAGTTGAAGCGGCGTAAATAACTACGTCGCCGTCCTGAAGCTTCAGGCAAAACATCTCGTCGTTTTCGGCAGTCACATATTTTCTGCCGTTATAAGTATTGTCGGACACAGGAAGCGACATTCCATCGTAAAGTTTTGATGCGTCGAAGCCTGTTTTCATAATACAATAATCAATTCGTATATCCTCGGTATCAACCGAGCACGACATATCAAGAAGTGAACCTATGCGAAATTCCTGCTCAATATCCGAGGTTGAAAAATAGCTTTCATATCCGTTAGAAAACATACTCGCCGAAAACTCACCTATTCTGTCACTTACGGACGGCTCATTTTTTTGCTTTTGCGCCGAAAAATACACCGAGCCGAAAACCACCGCTACAATTAAAGCAATAGGCAACAGCGTTCTCAACACATTACTTTTTTTGCCGTTATCTCTCGGATATTTATAGGTATATTCCTGAACGTCATTATCGTTTTCAAGCTCATCAAGGTGAAAAATTTTTCTCCTAAATTTAGAAAAAACGCCGCCTGCAATCAAGCCCATTACTATAAAGCCCAAGCCTGCGAAAATAACAACGAGTAGCTCGCTCACAGAGCTTTTAGTTATTGAAGTCGATTGCGAAAAATCCGAAGGGTTATATCTGATTTTTATTTCATCACCGAGAAGATGGGTGTTTCTCGAATCCTCTACACGAAAGCTGTTTTGATAATCCTCACCGTCAACGGTGTATTCATAAGTAATATCATACCTGTCGTTTCTATCCTCGCTTCTTGAAATGTCGCAGATTACGGCGCTCGTTAAAATCCAGCTTTCCTGCTCCTTTTCTTCAAAATAAGTCATCGTACCGGCGATAAGAATATATAAGCCAGCCGAAACGCCGATAACGATAAATATTATTGACAGAATTTTTTCCGTTAAGGTCTTTTTCATAATGATTATTTTGCTCTCTTATATGTTTATAAAACAAGACCGATACCGCACGGCATCGGTTTTTGTAAATTTACTTTGTCTGAGGTCCGTTGTAGCCCTTTTCCTCTTGGAAAGCGGCAATCTTATCTATTACGGAAAGAACAACATCAAAGCCTAAGCCGACCGTATCCTCGCTGAAGCGCTCCGGCATATCTCTCCAAGTGTGATAGTAATATGTAAGCATCGGATTTTGCGCCGCAAAGGTAACCGACTTAATACCTGCTCTTGTCATCGGGGTCGAATCACAGCCGCCGACAGGATTGTGGATACAACCGTTTGTCTTCGATTCGATACCCATTTCCTTAAATGTGTCCTTAAACATCTTTTCCATATCGGTATCAAATCTGACGCCCTGCCAGTCGTCCTTAATAACAACCTCAAAATAATCCTCGTCTGCAACGGAGTCGATATTGATATTCCAAGCATTCTTCGTCATATCGTCAAATCTATGTTCCTGCGCAAATGCCATTGAACCGCGAAGACCTGCTTCCTCCGAGCCGATATTAGCGTCGATAATGCGGCAATTCTTCGGCATTTTATCGGGATTTTCCTTGAAATATTTAAGAACTGCATAGCTAAGACCGATACCTGTTGCATTATCCATAGCACCGCGAGAAGCGTTGCGAGGATTAGGGTCGCCCCACATAACAACAAACAGACAACCGATAGCGGTAATAATCGGAACGAAGTTCATAACGAACATTGCAATTTCCCAGCCTCTTGAAGCGGTCATATCTGCAACCCACTGTGCTCCGGCAAAGTCGCAAATGTTCACAACCGCCATAAACACACTGAACAACGCAATAATAAAGAAGCAAACTGCACCGAAACCAACCTTACCGTATGTTGCAATAAGACCCATAACAGGCTTTGTGTCCTTGTATTTATAAGCGTGCTCGCTGTGTCGCCAAGTCCAAGAGGTATCTGTATGTCCCGAAAGAATGATTGTGTAGTCATACTTGCCGTCCTCCGGCTCCAAAACGCCGAGAGTGTTACGGCTGATTTCCTGGGGGAAGAACATATCAAACCATGTTTTGTAGAAAAAGCAGCTCATTACAAGCCAAACGATAGTAATCAGTCCGAGTGCCGCAAGAGCATACCAAAGCCCCTTGAAGCCGCAGGCAAGTGCAATAATAGCACCTATGCTGATAATAACTCCCGACCAGCCTGCGTAAGACAAACCGCCGATAGATGAACGGGGAGATACCGCAAACTCCTCTGTTTTCGGCTCAATTCCGATTTCCTTGAGCTTTTCGCCCATATATTCATGCAGCTTAATTTCGCCGTCTGTACCCGGAAGACGCGAGCCGATTTTATGAGCCGCGTGTTCAACAATGCTCATAGCCTCACGGGCGTATTTTCTGTTTTCTTCTTTCATAAGCAATCTCCCAAAAATATAATTGTATTTGCAACTACGCAATAACAAGCATATTTTACCATACATCAACAGCCTTTTGCAATACAAATATATATTTTTTTGAGCGACGAACAATCTATTCCATATTGACTTTATTGCACGCCGAATATATAATACTAATGAACAAGGAATTGTAACGAAAAACGGTAGGCGGTTATCCCTCTTTTGCAAGAGGGTATGCAAGCCCTCTTGAGATTATTCAAAGGAGGGTGATACTATGGAATTAATGATTTTATATCTCACAATGGTCATAGTACTTATTACATTAATAAACAAAAAGTAACCGCCCATAATTTGCCCTAATAGGTGGTTACTTTTAATCACACCAAGGGATAACCGTCTATCTAACGGCTCCTTGTTCGTTTTCATTATATAACTATTTTTTGTATTTGTCAATACACACAGCCTTTGAACTTTGCAGAAAAAGCAGTTGCAAAATTCAAAGGCATTCTTTATGATAAATGATGTATAAAAATACCTGACAAAAGCTTCGGCTCAAACCAAGTGGATTTCGGAGGCATAATTTTGCCTGCGTCGGCAATGCTCATCAAATCGTCAACGGTTGTCGGAAACATTGAAAACGCAATTTTCATATCGCTGCTTGCTCTGCGTTCGAGTTCCTCCAATCCCCTGATTCCGCCGATAAAGTCAATGCGTTCATCATTTTTCGGATCGTTAATATTCAAAATAGGAGCCAAAAGATTATTTTGCAAAATGCTTACATCAAGGCGTGCAACCGGGTCGTTTTCATCAAAGCTGTCCTTTTTAGCCTTTAACGAATACCAGCCGCCGTCATAATACATACTGAAAGTGTGCTTTTTTATCGGACGGTGTCTGCCGTCAAGCTGTTCAACATAAAAGCATTTTTCAACCTCTTTCAGAAATTCATCAAAGGTGTATCCGTTCAAATCTTTTACAACACGGTTATAGTCCATTATTTCCAAATCACAGTCGGGAAACGCAACAGCAAGGAAGAAGTTAAACTCCTCTTCACCCGTGTAATTCGGGTTTTCCTGTCGTCTCATATTTCCAACCCTAACCGCAGAAGCGCATCTATGATGACCGTCGGCAATATAAAGGCTTTCAACCCTGCTGAATTCATACTGAATTTTGTTTGAAACAGCAACGTCGTCAATAACCCAAACAGTCTGTCCCACGCCGTCATAATCGAAATTATAAACAGGCTCGTGCTCGCTTATCCATTTGTTGACCTGCATATCAACAGCGTTATTTTTTCTGTAAGTTAAAAATATAGGTCCGGTATTAGCGTCAAGAGTGTTAACGTGATTAATTCTGTCCTGCTCTTTTTTTGCAAGAGTATGCTCGTGCTTTTTGATTACATTGTTCATATAGTCGTCAATCGAAGCACAACCAACTATACCTGTCTGAATTCTGCCGTTCATTTTTTGACGGTAAATATAAAGGCAGGGCGTTTTGTCCTGAATTAAATCTCCGTTTTGCTCCAGCGCTAAAAGATTTTCTCTCGCCTTTTGATATACCTGCTCACTGTAAGGGTCTACATCAATCGGCAGGTCAATTTCCGCTTTATCAACGTGCAAAAACGAAAGCGCATTGCCCTTTACCATTCTTCTCGCTTCCTCGCTGCTCATAACATCATACGGCAAAGCGGGTATAAGCGACTGATTTTTTATCGACGGTCGGTAAGCCTTAAACGGTTTGAATATTGCCATTTCTTTTCTCCTGTGACTGATTTAGATATAATGCTATATTATACGCCTAAATCACCGTTTTGTAAACTGTTATCTAAAGCCTATTACCAAATAGCTTCTGCCAATCTCGTTAAAGCTTCGCATTTCATACCTTGCAACCATAGTACCGCCCTGAATTACGCTCAACGTTTTGCCGGAAAGAGTAAGTCCGTCAGTCGAGCCGCTTTTTGTCGCAACGCCGAAGTAATTGTAATGCGTGTCGTTCGGAATATCAATAACTCCGATAGGCGCACTGACAGCAAGCAAAATGCACAGTCTCGGCTCAAAGTCAAAGCCCAGCTCAATAGCCCTGTTTTGGACGCCTGTTCCGTGATAAATATACATATCATACGGTAGTGCAAGCGCCTGTCTTTGTGTCTCATTTAGATGAATTTCATCGTTTGAAACATGTCCTCCGAGTATCGAATCAACGATCTCGTTGTCGGCATTAAAATCCTCCATTACAGGTCTGTCGCTCTTTATCCACCTGTTAAGTCCTAAATTTTCTGTACGGCTTGAGCTTCCCATAAAATCACCTACTTTCAATCATATCCCATCTGTATTTTGCGTTTTCAATATCTCTAAAGCTCATTTTTCGCTCATCAATATATTCCCAGCTTACGCCGTTTGCACCTAAATCAACGGTGTGAAGCGCAGTGAGCCAAGCGTATGACAAGGCGCCGATTTTATCGACCGAATAATCGGTAAAGCTAATGCTCAATCCGTCTTGCTCAAACTGCTCATTTTCAAACGCTTTTTCAAGCTCGCTTTTTAAGGGGTGCGAAAAAATATTCAATGCACTGTTGCTTACAAGTCTTGAAAGATTGACGCCCACGGTTTTCAAGCCCTCAACATATGCTCTTATCTTTGCCTTTTCAACCTTATCGTCTATATCAATTCCCACCTGTGAAAGCAAGATACAAAGCCTTTGAAATATTGCATTTTCGTCAATAACAAAGCTATTCATATTTGCACACTTCCCTTATGTCAACAACGCAGTATTCGTTTACATCCGCCCTGCTTTGAGCTTCACAGCTGATGTAGAGCCTCTTTATATCAAGACCCGAAGAAAGAAGAAACTCTCTCAAATCATAGTAGCTGAACATATCGCCGACCTTGAGAGAAGAACAGTAATCCCTCGTGAACTCTTCAACCTCTTTTTCCTGTGCCTGACCTGAATAATCAATTTTTACACTGTACTCTTTTGCGCTTGCCGGTTCGACAAATACCGTCTGTCCCATAAGCTCGTAATATCCGAGAATTTCAACAACTGCCGAAATCTCTTTTTCGGTTATTACGCCGCTGTACGTCCTCAAATAAACATAAACTCCGCCGCTTCGAAAAACAATATTACAGCTGTGAACAGTGCTTATGCTTTCAATCAAAGAACGCTCAAAATCAATATTCACTCCGTTTGCCGGATATTTCAGCCTGTCTTTAATTCTGCTTCTCAAAACCTCGTCACTCTCGTCGTCATAACCGCCTGTGAATTTTTCATAATTACAAACGGTGCCGACCGAGCTCGGAGGCGTAACCATAATACAAATCTCGTTGCCCTTTGCGTTGTATTCCTCGCCGTTTGCAAGCGCCCTTGCCTTAACGGTACAAGAGCCTTCGCCGGGTAAAATAACGCCCTTTTCAACCGTTTCATACTGAACAAAGCGCTTTTTCGACTTGCAGCAAATCGTTCCCTGCGGAATTTCAACAACGTTGTCGGTCGGCTCGTTTAGTGAAAATGTCAGCGTGCCGCAGGCTCTTGCTCCGATTCTTCTTTCAATCGAGCACTCGGCGGCAATAGCGTCAAGATACGCTCCCGTTGCGGTTTTCCAGTTGCTTTGCTTCAAGGCATAATCCGTGTATGCGCTCAAATTGCAAAGCTCACTTGCAACAGCTTTAAGACTCACTCCGATTTTTGTATTCATATCGGGATACAGCCCACATTCATTAAAATAAGCCGTTCTCATATTTTGAAGTATCTCATCGTAGCTAATCATACTTCAATTCCACCTGCCTTTCGTCATCGTTTAATGTCAGGTTATAAACCACTATTCCGTTTTCCGCCTTACAAACGGATTTCACGTACACTCCGTCAAGCCTTTCAAGTGACGCTCGCGCCTGCGATAGAATTTCAGGCTCGGCAAGAGTGTATTTTATTTTTGCGCCGAAATCCTTATCGGGATAAAACCCTCCCTTTGTTGTATTTAGGCACAAAACGGCAGCTTCAAGCAATCCCTGAATATAATCTGTATCAACTGCATTTTTTACGTCATTCATTTTCAATCACCCCGTGTTTGTTAATTACCAAGCCGTTTAGCACAATGCTCCCGTCGTTTTTAAGCAGGATTACTGCGCCGCCGAGCGACGAAAGCCTGACCTCGCCTGTTTCAAGACTTTCTGCCTTACACAGCGTTCCGACAAGTGCCTGACCGCTGTTTGACGGAATAATCATAACACTTTCTCCGACAGGCGGATTGCTTTGATAGCCGTACGGCGCATAGCTTTCAATTCCTCGGCTCATAAGAGTTGAGCCGGCTTCAAGCTGACCTGACGAAAGCGTAACCTTGCCTTTTTCGGGCGTGGAGCTTTTTTGTCTTTCAGATAAACATTTACTCATCCACATAAGTCATTTCCTCCAAATCAAACGGTATCCTCGCCTTAATACAAGTCTGCTCAACTCCGCCGCTTTGCGAATGAACAACCGAATAAACAATGCCGCAAATATTTCCGAAGAAGCTGTCAAAGCACCGAACCTCGTCCATAAGGCCGATTTTCTCAAATCCCGAAACAATTATTGTATAAGTATGGTATTCGCTGTTTTTCGACTTCATCACACTCGAAAGGACCTTATCCCTGCGCCAATCCTCAACATAGGCAAGATTTTTCATTACCCGTGAGCGAATTTTTCGCTTTTTCATAAAAGCGCTTTCACGGCAGTAAATATAATCCTTGTCAGAATTGAGCTTGTAGTTGATTTTTTCAAGGGCGTTTGCACGGTTAATAACTCGTTTTATGCCGATAACGCCGCCTTTCAAGGTGCGGCTGTTTTTCGTTTTCATAAGCGTGAGCGCATTGTTACAGTCAATTCTTATTCTGTCACCCGTCACACCGTAAACAAAATCCTGCAAAGCAGAAAATTTTGATGTTCCCTTGCTCACCTGATACTGATTTTCGCAGTAAATATTTCCTGCTTCGTAGCTAAAGCCGAAGCCGTCGCAGTTTGCCTTGAAAAGTCCCAACGCACTCGGAGAGTTGTATGTAAAGGGTTTTGCCTCGCTGTCCGTAAGCAGACAGGCGCTTGAACGAGCATAAATGAAGCACACAAAGCCGTTGTCACTAATCTGTTCACGCTGGGTATCGGCGAAGCCGGTAAACACACGTTTTCCGTCAACGCTCGCCTCAACCCTGTATATTTCGTCAAGCACCTTTTTGCTAAAAAACGTCAGACTTAAGCTGTCGCACGGTGCGTCGCAATCCTCGCAAAGCTCATACGATATTAAATTATCAACAACCGTTTCACATTCATTCAAATCAAAAAGTGAAATGCTTATATCAGCCATATCCTGTCACCCTCCCTAACGGCAAACAAATCGCCGAAATCATTAAGGGATACGAGCCTTTGAATCTCAACTCCCGTCCTGTCTGAAACGTCGAAAAGATTTTCACCCTCAAGAGCGACGGTATAGCCGAAATCATAATTCTCGTTTTTCTCAAAGCCGTCCTGCGTAAATTCAAATGAATACTCGACCCTGCTGTCTGACGCGCTGTAATGAATTTCAAGCGAAGTAAAAAGCATTTTTTTCGGATTGCAAAACGGCGTAAAAAGAAAATCGCTTCCCTTTTTGTTGTAAACCCTGACAAGTGCATATGCCTTGTTCATTGCGTCCTCTCCGACAAAATAGCCCTTGCCGGAAATAATCGCACCCTTTTTGTTTATTTCCTCGCATTTTTCACCGTAATTAGTAAAATCCGTTTTTGAAATATTCTTCGTCAGCTTCATACTGACCTCGCTCGGATTCACCTCAAATTCAAAATCACGGTATTTCATTTTTATCATTTTCATCTGCTACTCACCTCTAAAGCCGTTGTCGTAACGCCTTGAATCAAGCATAACAATATCGCTGATTTCCTCAATTTTCAAAATAGCTGCCGTGCTCTCGTTTTCCATCATAGTTCCTCCGTTTTTTCGTAATACCCGAAGCCTAAAACCGCTGTAAGCACATAACATTCACACGAGGAATCGACCGATATTGCCGATATGCTTATCTTGCTTATTTCGTCATTAAGCGACGCTTTCACAATTTTTTGCATATCGTCAAATATTACCGGCGAGCCCAAATGATAAGGGCAAAACAAGTCAATTCTTATTTCTCCCGTGCCGTAAAAATCGGTATTGTCAACGCTTACGCTTTCAAGCTCAAGTGAATTAGGAGACAAAACGGCGCATCTTTTCGAAAGCCTTGTCGGCTTTGTAACATACGGAAACGCCTTCAAAAAAGAAATCTCTTTAAGCTCGTTCGTATTTCGCAAGGTATGAATAACCTCGTCTATTTCTTTATTCAAATACATTTTCGTCCTCCCCGATAATTTTTCTTGCTACACAGTAATAGTAAATAATCTTATCTGCCGTGTAATAAGCGCTTGTTTTTACAAATCGGTATTCTTCCGCACCGAGCGTCAAAATATCATCTTCACCGCAAAGACTGAAATCATATACATTCGGCAGATAAACAACCAAATAATCCTTGCTGCTTTTTCCGAGCATCGTCATATCGGAGTCAAACCTCGTCTTGTCGTTTTGCCAAAGGCGTTTGGTCATCACCCTTGCGGTAATGACCTCGCCGTTTGACAGAGTGATTGTGCAGGGTTGTCCGTATTCTTCAAGCTTAACTCGAATTATGCTTTCCAAATCCTTTTTCTGCATACTCACACTCCCTTAAATACAAATCCCGTGTCCTCGACTAAGCCGCCTGCGTTTTCAAGCGCCGCTTCATAAACTCTTTTCGCTTTTTGAAGACCGCTCTCACGGGAGGTCACAGTTATGTCTCCCGCCTTAAACGAGCTAATGTCGGCATTAATTCGCAGCTTCGAGATTTCGTAATAAATTCTTGAAGCAACAAGATATACGAGCTTTTCTCTGTCTCCTTGCTCTGCGTCAATGTCCCTGTACTGATTGAAATACATCTGCACAAGAGGAAAATAATATTCTATCTCCTCGTCGGAAAAATCCGATATTATACGCAAAAGTCCTGTTACCTCATCAATCGTCATAGCCTGCTCTCCCGATTAAGACGCGATAACGCAAGCGCCGTCGATGAGACGGTTGAAGCCGCTTGTAAGCGTGATTGTCGCACGTTCAAGCTGACGGTCGATAAGCTTGTCAAAGTCGGTAACGATGTCGCCGAACTGTACCTTTTCAAGTGCATAACGCTTATCAATCGCAATAACCTTGCCCGAAAGAATATTTGTCGGAGAATAAACAAGCTTTGCACCGACAGGAGTTGCAAGCTGACCTGTTGCGTGGAAATTCTGTCCTGCATACGAATCCTTGAACTCGTTCATTTGAAGAATTTTTGTAACATTGTCACCCTCTGCAATGAGTGTATTCATCTCATAAGGCGCAAGGCTCTTCCACATTTCAATAAGGTCTGCGTATGCAATTTCATCACCTGCATAATCAAGGCTCTTTGTAGCACCGAGAAGCGTATTAATTGCCTGCATAGTCTCACAGCTTGCGATATAATTACCGATTTGACCGAGAGAAACGGTGAAAAGGTCGAGTCTCTGCGATTTAAGTGCTTCATATGAAGCGACGAGGCTTCTGCCCACCTTGTGAAGCTGGGTGAGATTGCTGTTTGTCTTAATAACGGTTTCCGGAATATGAGTACCCTCGTTGATAAAATCCCTACCGTCTGTTACCTTTTCAGACTCAACACATTCGATTGAACGGTAATCAAGACTGTCGATAATAGTTGTAGTTGCAACCAAGTCTTCAAGAATGTTGTTTGTAAGACCTGTTCTTACTGCTCTTGAAACGTATTCCGGGAACAAAGCCGCCGAATCCGAGGTCTGGAAAAACTTTGAAATAGTGTCGGAATTTGCACCCTTTACCTTGATATCGAATCTCTTGAGCTGTCTTTCATAAGCGTCGAGACCCTCAAGCTCTGTGCCGATATAGTTTTCACTCGGGTCAATTTCCTCAAGCGCTCTTGTAAAGCCCTTGTTCGATGTGTACAAGCCCTTGTCGAGCTTAATGGTATCAAATGTCATATTTTTGTCCTCCTTAAATTATAATACTACGCCGATTTTCTTTGCTGCTTCGTCGCGCTTGAGCACCATTCTTGCAGGGTTTACGGAGGTAGTTGACGAGTCAACGCTTACCTTGCCTGCGCCGTTTGATACGAGCTTGCAAAGACCGGACGGTGCGCTTGAGCCTGTGTATTCAAGCTCTGCATAGCCCTTAATCTGAACCGTAACAAAATTATCTCTTACGCATGAAGCAACTCCGAAAAACGGAGCGTTCGCGCTAACCTTTTCAATATAGCCATCTGCGCCCTGTGCAACCAAATCACCTGCGATAATTTGAGTTGACGGCTTCTTTTCAAATGTGATGCATTTAACATCAAAACCGTTGTATGATACTGACATATTTTTTCCTCCTAAATCTTAAAGTCTGAGTAATCATTCATTTTTGTTTCCGCCTTAACTGCAAGCTGAGGCTTGATTTTAGATTCGTTAAGGCTCTTTTTCATACCGTCGCAAAAGCCCAAAAGCTCCTTGCTTGTCATAACCGAGGCAACCGATACGAAAAGCGCCTCGTCCATTTTCGGAAAAGCCGATTTGAATAGGTCAACGACCTGCTTAATCAGCTTCTTCTTGTAGGCTTCGCCAAGCTCCGCCTCCTGCTTTAAGCCCTCTATGTAGGAATAAAGCTCGTTTGTCTGCGATTTTGAAAGAGTGAGCTCGTCACCCTGACTAATCATTTTTACAATGTCCTGCATTTCTGCTTCCTCCTTAACCGAGAATGATTTTGTAACGCCTGCCTCACGCTGTGCAGGTACTGCAACAAACGAAAATTCATAAGCGTCAGTTGCGTCGGTGAGAATATTAAAGCATAGCCTGTCGCCGTACATTCTGCCCTTTCTGTGCTCACAGGCGGCTCTTTTTCTGTCCGTATGGCAAATTGAGCAATACGCCTTGTCAACACTGCACGAAACGGAAACCTCTTTTTTAATTCCTGCCTCAATGCTGTCTATGAGAGATTTGTTTTCCTCATTATTGAGCATATACGCCTTTGCCTTTAGGCTGTAAAAATCCTCACCGTCGGCAGTCTTTTTTCCGTTTACCTTTTCAACAAAGGCGTCAAAAATTCGAGCCGTCTGGTCGGCGCTTTTCATCGAATGGTCAAAAATTCCCGTTTTGCCGACGAAAAGCTCTGCCATTTGCTTCAGCGTTTCAACAGAAAACTTTTCGTAATCCCTGTCGACATCGTTGTTGCATAAATCAACATTGAAAACGTAAATTTCCTCAGGCAAAAGCTCGCGCCTTGAAAACTGTTGAATCTTTGCCAAATCCTCGTTTGTTGCAACGCTTTTTAGGATAATACCCTGCGTCAATTTTCACCCTCCTTTAATAAATTGTCTGCCTGTGCATTATAAAGACGAGCCTGTGCGCTTTGTGTTTCATCCTGCAAGGTAATCTCGCTCCACTCAACGCTCACATCACGGTAAATGCCCAAGCTCTTCAAATACGCCTCGCCGATTTTCTTTATCACCGGCGAAATAATTCTTCGGTACGCTTCAAGCTCGGTAGTAAGAACGTCTGCCTGCTGTGAGCTCATTCGCTCGGTTGTAGACCAAGACAAGCCGAACATATACGGCATAAGTCCTGTCTTTGCAACAATCTGTTCAAGCAGTTGTCGAACAGGCACCTCGCTGTCAAGTATTTGATTATCTGCACCGATAACGCTCACCTTAACGTCGCCGACCGCCACAAAGTCCTTTACTGCGTCCTTACTGCTCATAGCGTCACGCCAAGCGTTCGCCATCTGGTTTGCTCTTTCCTTTGCAAACGCCTTGTCCACTCCGTCATTCTGCGGCTTATATGTCACGGCATATCTCAAATTGCCGACTCTCTGCCAATTCGTGCCTATTGTATTGAATATTTTAAGCAAAATATCTGTAACAAACGGCAAGCCCTTTAACAGACTTGTGCCGGTTATTTGCCCCGCTTCGGGATTAAGCACGCAAAACAATATTCTGTCCTGATGCTCAAACGGCTGACTGCCGGAAACAGTATTCGGATAAAATACCAAGTCAAGATTGTTCTTCGCTCTTTTAACCTCAACCGCTTTCAGCTCTGCGTTGTAAAGCGCATAAAAGCCGTATTCGTCCGCCACCATCTCGCCGACCGCCGTGCCGTAGGTCAAAAGCTGGGACATAAAATTATCGACAAACGCATTAATTCCCTGCTGATTTCCGCCGACATTCACCCTTTCAAAAAACTCGTTAACTCTTTTATCGAGTGCGTCGTCACCGGTTTTGAACTCAAATCCACCCATCAGCCTGATAATCTTGTTTATTGCGCTGTCAATAAGCGGAACGCCCTCCCTAATTGACCTGTAAACCTGATTGTCCGTGTTTTCAAGCGGAATATAGCCGTTGAGATATCTAAACGGATGTGTATTTTGCGAGCTTGTCTGTACCGAGGTTGAAGCTTCAACGCTCGGCTTTTCACCGTTTTTTCTTTCTCTTTTGAAAATGCCCAAGGCTTCACTTCCTTTCTACTGCAATCGAAAACGAATAATCCTCTTTGTCGCTATTGAGCACGGTGCTGACAAAGTATCTTATATCGTCCATTGCGTGATCGTTTTCTTTTTTCGGTGCGTCTCTTTTTATATCGTTGTCCCACCTGTAAATCGTAAACTCTCTAATGGAGTCGGTGCATTTGGGCGATATAAATATTTCCTGATTTTTGAGTGCGGAGCATACTCTGTTTATACCTGCCAAAACGTCATTATCCGCTTTTATTACGGTTATTTCGTTGTGTCGCTTCACCGTTTGAATAAACGATGCGGCGGACGGGTCAATGATTAGCGCCGTTATTTTTCTGTCGGCGCAAAGCTCCTTTAGCTTTTCGTAATATTCCTCGTCGGTAAGCTGAACGCCCCTATCCCTTGAAGAATGATAGTACTCGTCAATCCTGTACCAGCCGTCCGACCCCTTTCCCCAAAGTCCGAGCGAAAAGGGATTGACCGTGCCGTAGTCACAGCTTAAATAGTACTGTGAAAAGTCTTTGCCGTCCTTAACGTTTTTTGCCGTCGAAAACATCGGATAAACCAAGCCGTCTGCGGCAACCCACTTGCCCTCAATAAATCTTTCGTAAAACGCACCTGTGTATAATTTTTCATATCGGCAACGGATTTCGCTCGACAACGAGGGGTTGTCCTGCATTGTAAAATGAAGATAGAGCATATTTTTTTCATCGGTTTTCTTTATCCACTCATTATAAAACCAATGAAACGGATGCTCCGGATTGCAGTTGAACCAAAATTTTGAGCCCTCAAGCGAGCACCTTGCAAGCGCCTGCTCAACAAACGAACGCGGCATAAGCGCAACCTCGTCAAAAAGAACGCCGCCCAAGGTCATACCCTGGATTAACGAAGCGGAGCTTTCGTCTCTGCCGCCGAAAAGATAAAATCTGTTTTCCACGCCGTTCATTTTTATTTCAATAACATTTCTGCTGAGCTTCTCTTCTACTGTAAATCCGAGTGAGGTCAGCATAGGTATTATGGGGGTGACAACATTGCGCCGAAGACTGCTTATAGTCTTGCCGCAAAGTGCAAACGAGGTGTCCGAAAACGAATAAAATGCCCAAAATATGAACGACAGCGACATACAAAGCGTCTTGCCCGATCTTACTGCACCGTCGCATATCAAGCCGTTTTTGCCGCAATCCTTACTCCCAACGCACCACCAATTCAGCGTTTTTAATTGCTTTGCGGAAAAAGGCTTAAATTTCATCATTACCGTTTTCCCTGCTTGCCCTTACTGCACTTTTTTCGAGTGCCTCGTAAAAGCTCAGCCCACTTTCCTGCCGTGAGGCTTCGGTATAAGACAGGCGTTCCATTGCCTTAATTCTGTCGAAGAATTTTATCTCCATTCCTCCGCCCTTGGGACGTTTTATTTCGCTTACGTTAAAGAGCTTTAATTTAGGAAGCCTTTGCATTATCTCCTCCTCGCTCATAAACAAAAGCGATACTGCGTCGTTCACCGAGCCGAGTGCAAGCTGAGTTAAGCCCTGCGTTACCTGCTCCTGAACGCTCAATTTTTTTCGTGCCATATTTGACCACCCTTCACCGATATTTCGAAGTGCATTTTTCAAACGCCCTTCACCCATAGGCTGAAAACGGCGTTTTTATTCACCTTTTATGCATATTCCTGCCCAAAAAAGCGAAAATATTTTAATTTTCCGCCCGATATTCATCATTTGCGCATATACCTGCAAAAAGATAGGAATTGTCAAACAAAAATAAAAAACCTCGCAGATAATTAAACCTGCAAGGTCACACTAAAAACATTTATTTTGGTTCTATAATAAATGTTGGGGTGGGAACTCCAACATTTATTTTTTTGCAT
>CAMCPL010000001.1 GCA_945876745.1 uncultured Clostridia bacterium | reverse complement strand
TCGTCTTTTTCGGGTTCCTTTTTCATCGTTGTTCAATTTTCAAGGTCCTTTGCTTTGTCGCTCTCACTTGCGACTTACACATCATACCATTAACAACCCCATTTGTCAACACTTTTTTTCAAATTTTTTTCACTGACGAACACCCTGCCGTGTGTTCTATATTTTTAGTGTGCAAAGTTACTACAATATTTTCAAATACCGCAATTTTTATATACAATATATATAGTTTTCGCCAAAAATGTGCTTTTCCACACTTTATATAGTTATAAAATTATCGGGAGCAAAATCTTTTAACATTTCAATTATTTTGAAAATATTTTCAAATTTTATTGAAATGTCGAACACATATATTCCTATACTGTCATAAGAAAAAAGGTTGGCGTTATCATATCCGAATGACGCCGTATTGTAGTATGCAACGGCAACGCCGAGAGTCAAAAACACAGCGGATATGAAAAGTGATTTTGCAACAAGTCTTCCTTGATTTTTATTATTCCTGTTTTGTGACATATTTTTCATTAAGCAGCTGTCCGAGTGCATCGCCGAACAGTCTTGCGGAATAGCACGCCTCCTCCAAGGTATTTGCATCTGTTCCGACCTCAAGCAAGAATGAGTAATCGGTTTCATACATATTATATTTACGCTCCGAAAATAAGATAGGTCGCATCAATCCCTCGTAAAGCTCGTTAACCTTATTTTGAACCTGCAAATCAAAGCGGAGATTTTTCTCCCAATTCGGGAAGTTCTTTACCCTGTTGTATTCACAGCCTGCAATAATCATCATTCTTGCCGCCTTTTTTCCGTTAATGACGGCAGTGGGCTTCACCTTTGTTTTATCGGAATATGTAATATCGTCTCTGTGAACATCAATCGTAATTTCGATTGACGGATATTCTTCAAGATATTTTTCGACAACTTCTCTCGAATTATCATAAGCGGAATTGTACTCCTCGTCGTGAATTTCCGTATCGTGAATAACAACAAAGCCGTGCTTTTCAAGATATCTCGTAAGCTCGTCTCCGACGCGAACCATATTTCTGTCTGCATTTTTAGACCTCGCATCGGAGCTGTTATAATAACCCACATCCAACAATGAATATGCCTCTGTTGTATGAGAATGATAAATCAAAACAGTCGGCTTTGATTTATCCCCGATAGATAAATCGGTATCCTGCTCAAGCAGTTTTTTTATATCGGGATTATACACATCAAAAGGTATTTTGGATTGAATTTGATTTACGCCCTCGGTAATAATCGTACCGCCGCCGTGATAAGGCTCCTCACTTGTCTTACCGACAGCGTCCTCCTCATTGAGAGCTTCCTCGGCTTGCTTCATTAATTCTTGAATATCATCGGGCGTTGCTGTTATATCGGTATTATCCTCGCTGTCCTTGGCAATAATACTGTGCATTACCTGTTTGTCATCGTCGGATATGGTAGTATTATCATTACCGTCGGGAGCAATAATATAACAGGAAAGCGTTTCCTTTATCTGCGAAGCAACATAGGACGGACTTGATGCTTTAACTGCGAAATCGGCCACCTCGGTCAGACTATCGGTCATAAGAGGCATAAAATAAACAAAAACGCCGAGAAGAGAATACATCAACGCAAGACTTACAAATGTTAAAGCTGTCCTTTTTTTCATCATAAAACAACACCTATATAATATATTATAATACTTATATACATTATATATGCAATTTGAAATGCGTTTATCCCACAAGCGCCATTAAATCATTTACACTCAAATTCTTTTGCAGACAAACATTTATTCCCATTCCGATAAGCTTTGCACCCTGACGGCAGATTTCGTCAATCTCACGAGGAGTAACAAAAGCGCAATCCTCGTTTCTTCCGCTGATAACGCAGGTGCTTACAACAGTGGGAATACCTATTGAAATAACAGGAACACCGAGTGTTTTTTCGGAGATTTCGTATCTGTGATTGCCGACTCCGGAGCCGGGAGATATTCCTACATCCGAAAGCTGAACGGTTGTACCGAGTCTCTCGGTTGAGCCGGAGGCAAGCGCATCAATCACAATAACGCAGGAGGGCTTGATTTGATTTACAACGCCCTTGATGATTTCCGCAGACTCAATACCGGTATCGGCAAGCACGCCTGTGTCTATGCAGGAAACAGGAAAAAGCTCACCAAGACCTGTATCGTTTTTCAGCTCTCGAATAATATGGCGTGTTGCAAGTACAAAGGACGACGCCGCAGGACCTAAAGAATCGGCGGTTATTTTTTTATTTCCCAATCCGACTGCCAAAACGGATTTTATATTCGGCGGCAGTAAGTCGGACAAAACCTCGGCAAATTCCTGAAGTCTGCCGTCAAGCAGGTCGGTATCGTTTACAAACGAGCTGACCTTCAAGGTTTGATACTTTCCGACGGGCTTACCGATTTTATTTGCGCCGTTTTGTGTTAAAACTTCAACAGTAGTCAGGTTGTCATTTTCGGTAACACTCACTCCGTCGAGCCGGGTTGTCTCCTTACTTTCGTAGCTTTCGAGGGCTAAATCTGTACGATTTGACACAAAATCACTCCAAAAATCATTATTTTTACTAAAAGTATGCCCAAAAATAAAAAAATGCTTGCATTTTATTTGAAGTTGTGATATTATAAGTCAGCATTAAAATATGGAATGTATGGATTTAGCAAATTAGGCATCTTGCCTTTACACCTAACATCTCGGTAAAGGAGTGAAAAAAATGGCAAACATCAAATCAGCAAAGAAGAGAGTATTAGTTAATCAGACAAAGGCTGCCAACAACAAGGCTCGCAACACAGCCCTCAAAACAGCTATCAAAAAGGCTAATGCTGCTATCGAAGCTAACGCAGACGACAAGGAAGCAGTTGTTAAGGAAGCTGTCAAGAAGATTGACCAGGCTGCAAAGCACAACCTTATCCACAAGAACTGCGCAGCAAGAAAGAAGAGCAATCTTGCTACAAAGCTCAACAAGGCGTAAGTGATAAAGATTCAGGGCAACCTTTCGGTTGCCCTTTTGTTTTTATATATCGAATTGAACGTTGTATCTTCTAATCCAAGCATAGATTTGAACAAGATACGCCAAAACCTGCGGTCCTCGCATAAGCTGACCGTACCACGGCTCGCTCAGGCTGTCGGGGTTTTCTATCAACGACATAATACTGCTTTTGTTTATCATTTCATTAAGCGCACAGCTCTTATCCTCCAAAACGCAAAGTGCCATTTTTGACACAGCCTGAACATAATCGGGATTAAAGGTTTTAGGATAAGGGCTCTTTTTTCGCCAGGTTATGATATCGGGCAGTTCGTTTTCAAATGCCTTGCGCAAAATTCCCTTTTCTCTGCCGTTATACGATTTTATGCTCCACGGCATATTATAGGCATACTCAACAATACGGTAATCACAAAACGGAACACGCACCTCCAATGACGCCTGCATACTCATTGCGTCCTTTCTTGCAAGAAGTGTTTGCATAAACCAATTCATATTCAGCATAAACATCTGTCGCATTCGCTTTTCAAGACGGCTGTCGGTATCGAGAAAATCAGTTGAGGTAATCGTTTCATCATATGCGTTTTTAACATATTCGTCACTGTGCTTCAAAAAGCCGTTTTTCAAAATACTGTGACGAACGTCAGTTGTTCTGCTCCAAGGGAACGTTTCTTCAAAGAGTATTTCCTCACGGTGATACCACGGATAGCCGCCGAAAATCTCATCGGCGCACTCGCCGGAAAGTGCAACCTTATGCTTTTTCACAATTTCTCTGCAAAACAAAAGCAAGCTGCTGTCAATATCTGTAAAGCCCGGTACTCCGCGTGCAAAGGTGCTTTCAATAAGGCTGTCGGCAACATCGGTGTTGTTCAGGATTATGTTGTGATGGTCGGAGTCGATATAATCGGAGATAAGATTGATATAGTCGCTGTCCTTGTTGGGCTGAAACACACTCGACTTAAAATATTTATCGTTATCCTTATAATCAACTGAATATGTGTTTAGAATTTCGCCCCTGTCGGTCATATAGTCGTATGCAACCTTTGAAATAATCGAGCTGTCAAGACCGCCGCTTAAAAAGGTACATATCGGGACATCAGACACAAGCTGTCGCTTAATTGCATCGGTAACCAAAAAATGTGTATGCTCCTGTGCCTGAACGCAATTATCCGAAAATTCCGACGCCTTGAGTGACCAGTAAACGCCGCTTTTCAGCTTGCCTTTTTTGTAATAAAGATACTCGCCCGGCTTAACCTCTTTTATATTCTGAAAATATGTTTTGCCCATAGTTTTTGCAGGACCGAGCATAAAAATCTCGTTAAGTCCGTTTTCGTCACAAACAGGTTCAATACCTTTAACGTGCAAAAGAGTGTCGGTTCTTGACGCAAAGGCAAATAAATCCTTTGTTTTAGAATAAAAAAGCGGCTTGACACCGATTCTGTCACGGCAGAGGAAAACTTCCTCACTATCCATATTATATATTGCAAAAGCAAATATGCCGTTTAGCTTCTCGGCGCAACGCTCCTGCCAAAGATGAAAGCTTTTCAGCACAACCTCGGTATCACAATCGGTTTCAAAAACATAACCGTGAAAGCGAAGCTCTCTGCGAATTTCGTCGGTATTGTATATCTCACCGTTATAAACAATAATATACTTTCCAAATCTCATAGGCTGAACGCCCTTTTCGGGGTCAATAACAGAAAGCCGTCTGTGAATCAACGCAACACTTCGTGTTATGTATTCCCCTCTTGCGTCGGGACCTCGCATTTTCAGGCTGTCACTGACGCGCCAAAGCATTTCCTTTTCCTGTCTTAAATCAATATCACTGCTCAAAATACCTGCTATACCGCACATTTATATCACCCTTCAAAATCGCATTATATTATAGCTGTACTAACTCTATATTATGCAGAAAACGCAAATATGATAAAAATTATTTTTACTGTTTTTCAAAAAAAGCTATTGACAAATCGCTGTGCGTGTGATATATTATTGAAGCGTTGTAAATGCGCTGGTGTAGCTCAGTTGGTAGAGCAGCTGATTTGTAATCAGCAGGTCAGGGGTTCGAGTCCGTTCACCAGCTCCATTATGGAAGAGTTCCCGAGCGGCCAAAGGGAACAGACTGTAAATCTGTCGGCGATGCCTTCGGTGGTTCGAATCCACCCTCTTCCACCAAAAAATAGACTTGCTTTTGCAAGTCTATTTTTTTATCCATTGCGAAAGCAATGGCATATCATCAAGGGCGACTTGTCGCCCTTATATCTCATCAGTCCGTCAGGGCTGTATATCATCACACCTTTAGGTGTGTATCAAAAATGCTTTCGCAATGATGATATGCAATTCCTTGCGGAATGGATTATATACAATGCTTCGCATTGATTTCAACACAAGAGAACCGTCCCTGTGTGCGCATTATGAATTGCAATAAGGTCTTTCGTCTCCTCAATGGGCTGTTTAACGGAAAATTTCAGATTTCGGCTATCTATTGCAAAAACTCTTGCTCCGTTGGATTTTTCATTATTATTTTGTGAATTTGTGTTACTTTTTGGTCTGACAGTAAATGCTTTTGCGTTTCTATCACCGTATCTTCGGAGTACGATTTTATAGCTTTCACTAAAACTTCCGAGTATTCTTTTAATGATTTTCTTGTCAGCATAATTTTCCTCCTCGAGTGCATTTATTACATCGGATATGTATTTAGCATCAAAATTTGTTATATCTTCTCTGAATCCAGCTTCGCCGATTCCATAAACGGCAGTAATAGGATAATCCTCATAGGTGTTATCATAAAAAACAAGTTTATAATTAAACTCGCCTTTTTCTCCCTCAACTAAAAAAGCATTGTTTGATATCCTCAAAGCTGATTGATTATCTGAAGTGACAAGATTATTATACTTTTTCCATTCTGCACTTGTCAACGCTTTTGAAAAATCTACATCTCTTGAATAACGAATATCGTTATTATCTGACTTAAATCTTTCTGGCAATTAACACACAGGAACGGTTCTACTGTGATGATTTGGTATTGACATTTGATGAATTTTGTAGTAAAACATCATTAACAGAAGCATTCTGCCTACGTTGGGAGTCGATTTTATCACTCGCCATAGTAACAGATGCTTCTGTTATTTCTTTACCATAAATGTTTACCAAGTCATGCTAAACAGTTGCACCATTTTCCCTTATTCCTATTTTTTTATTTATAAACGCAGTAGTTATCCATAACACACATATCTGCACAGGGAACCGTCCCCTGTGCACTCAATCCCTATTGACATAATCAAGTAAATCGGATATACTAATTTTAGAAGCGGTAAGAGAAACATCACTTTGTGATGAAAGCTCTGGCTCGATAAGAGCGGTCGCTTCTTTTTTTGCGTTTACAGCATACAGAACATCTATACTCATTAGGTGCACGGGGGGGACGGTTCCCTGTGCACTCTTGACATTTTTCAACTTATTGAGTAAACTATGTATAGAAGATGAAGCATTGCTGGGTGTCGTCTTTTGACTATTCCCAGTCTTGAACAATGTTTCTTCTTCTTTTTCTGTTACTAAACAAACTTCGTGAACGTCTGCACAGGGAACGGTTTTTGATGATTTGGTGTTGACTTTTTTGTTAGAATTGGATATACTATCAGTAGAGGTATTCTCGTCATAACCAGCAGCGATTAGTGCTGTCCGTTCACTGACTTGATTGCTTCTATTTTTTATTTTAACAAGATTTCCGTTCTTAATTTCTTTTCTTATATAGTCCTCGAAGCTGTTTCGTCCGAATACAGTTGCAATCTTGTTTGTGCTAATGAATACACGATTAGGTTACACAGGAACGGTTATCAATCGTACAACTGAATCCCTCAGTCACTTCGTGACAGCTCCCTTTGACAAAGGAGCCTTGATGTTCCCGATTATCAGCCTCTCTTGTCAAAGAGAGGGGGACCGCTTGCGGTGGAGAGATTCATACAAGATGGGTCAACACAATAGAACCGTCCCCTTGTGTTTCGATATCCTAACGGGTCGTCAGGGGTGCGGGTGTCCGGTGGACACCTCTGCATTTTTATGCAGAAGCACCGACCGAGCCGGCAGGCGAGACCGCCGACCCCTACGGTTGCCTTACTGTAACGGACTTGTAGGGGATAATCTCACCTGCACCGTCCTCGACCTCCCGCAATATATAATCAAACAAACCTCAACACGCCAACGGCGTATTTCACTTTGCGATGTAATCGCAAAATTTCACCGCTTGCGATTTCACACGGCAAAGCCGTATATCACTGAACACAGGTCACCGTCCCCTTTCTTAACATCGGGAACTTTGCTACAATTGATTTTCCTCCTCGTATTCTTTTGAATACGAGGTGTTTTCGGTTGAAGGGATAGGAACGCCCATTTCCGTTACGCCGTCGGGTTGAACGGTCGGATTATACACGCTTTCGCAATAACGATTCGTCAGCTTCGGGTTAAGTCGGTATTTCTTTTTGTACTTATCCTTATTGTTCATCGGTATCACCCGAAAATTGTCCGACAACCTGCTTGAGTTCTTTAAGGCTTGTCACGCTTATTCCCGACTGCGTAAGCTCCTGTTGAAGATTCATAGGCAGGGAGTCAAAATAATTTTTCATTTCGTCTGTCATATCAAAGCTCATAACCGTCACCTCTCACTCTGTTTTGCCCATAACATCAAGCGGATTAACTGAATTTGAGCCGACGTTAGTTACAAAATGCAGATGAATACCGTCTGCACTCTCACACGGCACAACGCCCAAATTACCTATCGGATTGCCGATATCGACAAAATCTCCTGTTTTAACATTCGCACTTTCAAGTCCGCAGTATTTTGCAACAAGCTCGCCGCCGTGGTCGATTTCAACGCAAAGTCCGTATTTCGGATCGGTATAAACATCACATACCAAGCCATCGTTTATTGCAAGCACCTCGTCGCCCTCGTTTCCCGAAAAGTCAACTGCCGTATGTGCTCTGAAGTCGCCCATTGTGTTGTCCATAACAAGCTCCTTTGTATAGCCCTTAATTATTTCCTCACCGAGAGGATACTGATAGTAGCTTTTGTACGGAGTATTGCCGTCGCCAAGCGGCATTGAAGTCGGAACGGTTGTAGCTTCTGTTTCGTCGTTTTCCTGCGTTTCAGGCTCGGCGGTTGTAGTTTCCTTTACGGTGACAGCGTGCTGAACCTCAGTTGTTTCGACAATGGTTGTCGGCTCGTTTACGGGATTGTTATTTTTGCTTGAAGTCGAAAAATACACAATCAGACCGAGTGAAATTATACAAAGGCATATGATTGAAAACAAAGCCTTCGTGTTTTTGTTTTGTTTCTTTTTATAGTTTGATGAAGACATAATTAACACCTCGATTAAAGTATTAACCGAGGTGCTTTGTTTTATTCATTTTTATGAGCAACAGACTCGTCAAGAACCTTTAGCGTTTCCTTTACACAGCCTATCGTATCTCCGCCGACGGTTTCAACGGAAATATAGGTTTTCTTGCCGGAGGTGAGCTTTGAGCGCGACCTCATTTTTTCGTGAAGTGCAAGAAGATATTCCGTTTTAACGTCGTTTAGGAAAAATCTGACATTTATACCGACCTGCTTTATTTCGTAAATACCGAGCTTTTGTGCCGTATTTCGCAGCAACGCAACCTCGACAAGACCGTAAACGCTTGACGGTGGAACTCCAAATCTGTCGGTAAGCTCGTCATAAACATCATTCGCCTGCTCGTCATTACGAACCTTCGCAATAGCCTTGTACATATCAAGACGCTGGGGAGTGGAGCTGATATACGAAACGGGAATACCTGCGTCAATCGGCAAATCAATAAGGCAATCGAGCTCTTTTTCGTCCGGTATTTCCTCTCCCTTTTCCTCACTTACCGCCTGTTCAAGCAGCTTGATATACATATCATATCCGACGCTTTCGATATGACCGTGCTGCTTGTTTCCGAGAAGCGAGCCGGCTCCTCTTATTTCAAGGTCACGCATAGCAATCTTAAAGCCCGAACCAAACTCGGTATATTCTCTGATTGCCTCAAGTCGCTTTTGAGCAATATCGGTAAGCTCTCTACCTTTTGAAAAGGTGAAATAAGCGTACGCTCTACGGCTGCTTCTGCCGACTCTTCCGCGAATTTGGTGAAGCTGTGCAAGACCGAGCATATTTGCATTTTCGATAATGAGCGTGTTTACATTTGCAACGTCAATTCCTGTTTCGATAATCGTCGTGCAAACGAGAATATCAATTTCGCAGTTAAGAAGTTTTTGCCACACGTCGGAAAGCTGTTCCTCGTTCATCTGTCCGTGGGCAACGCCGACATTGGCGTGTGGAAGCTCTTTTTTTATTTTTGTTGCAATATGATTTATAGAGTCGATATCATTATGAAGATAATAGCACTGACCGCCTCGGTTGAGCTCCTTTTCCATAGCCTCGACCAAAATGCCGAAATCGTATTCAAGAACATAGGTCTGAACGGGCTTTCTGTCGCCGGGCGCTTCTTCAAGCAGGCTCATATCCCTGATACCCGTCATAGCCATATTCAGCGTTCTCGGTATCGGCGTTGCAGACAAAGTCAGTACGTCAACTTTAGGAAAGCGCTCCTTGATTTTTTCCTTTTGTGCAACGCCGAAGCGCTGTTCCTCGTCAACAATAAGAAGTCCCAAATCGCTGAATTTTATATCCTGACCGAAAATTCGGTGAGTACCTATCAGCAAATCCACCCTGCCCTGCTCAAGATTTTTCAAGACCTCCTTTTGCTTCGTGGGAGAAACAAATCGGCTGAGCATTTCGATTTTAACGGGAAATGCCTCCATTCGCTTAGTTGCAGTTTGAAAATGCTGCATTGCAAGAACGGTTGTCGGAACGAGTATGGCGCATTGCTTTCCGTCTGCGATACACTTAAACGCCGCACGAAGCGCAACCTCCGTTTTACCGAAGCCGACGTCGCCGCACAGAAGTCTGTCCATCGGGTGCGGTTTTTCCATATCGCCCTTAATTTCGTCGATACAACGAAGCTGGTCCTCGGTTTCCTCATATGCAAAGCGAAGTTCAAAATCCCTTTGCATATCCGTATCCTCGCTGAAAGCATAGCCCTTTGTGCTCATTCTCTTTGAATAAAGTGCAATGAGCTCCTTTGCCATATCCTGAAGCGAAGCCTTAACCTTTGACTTTGCTTTTGTCCAGTCGCCGGAGCCGAGACGGCTAACCTTTACCCTGTTATCGTCCTTTGGTCCGATATATTTTGAAACAAGGTCAAGCTGGGTAACAGGCACATAAAGAGTGTCGCCCTTTGCATAGCTTATCTTAATATAATCCTTATTCACATTGTTAATTTCAAGGGAATGAATACCCTGAAATACACCGATACCGTGGATGTTATGAACAATATAATCACCGACAGTCAGCTCGTCAAGCGAATTAACGGCGTCCTTTGAGCTGAAATGCTTATGCTTTTTCTTTGCATTGTTCACCTTGCCGTAGGTAATAAGCGCAAATTTGCACGAGCTTAGCTGAAAGCCGGAGGAAGTTGTGCCTGCCATAACCGTAATCATTCCGCGAACAAATTGCTCCGGCGGTCTGTCACAGTAAATACTCTTGTACCCCTGCTCGTCAAGGTCATATGCAAGTGCCTTTGCCGAGCGTGATGTTCCTGCCAAAATGCAAACGGCATAATTCGTTTTTATAAGCGGGAACAATTCGTCCTTTAACTGCGAAATTGTGCCGTTCCAAGCATTAAAGCTCTGACATTTGAAGCTTGAAAGATGTCGTACCGGTGTATCGAAGCTGCCCCTTGGAAGACTGTCGAGATATATCGCCGAGTGAAGCTCGTACATTTCGCACAGTTCGTTAAAATCAAGATTGTATTTTTCAAGACCCTTGCATACAATTCCGTCCTCAACAAGCCATTTCAAATCCTCAAGCATAAGGCGGTTTTGATTTTCGCATCTTTCCTTACATTTTGAGCTTTCGCAAACGAACAAAAGACCTTCGAAATAATCGAAGAGACCGCCCTTGCTGTCATAAGCAAGCGGTAAATATTTGTCGTTGCAATGAAGCGACAATCCCTGCTTGAGCCTGTCAACATCTGCGAAAAGTCGTTCTCTCGCCTTAACTGCCTTGCCTTTCAGCGAGGACGCAAGCGCTTCTATTTTTTTCGCCTGCTCGTCCTTTGAAGCAAAAAGTACCTCGGTTGCAGGGATTATATCGACGCTGTCAACCATATCGTTTCGGCGTTGAGTTGATATATCGAATTTTGCGATACTGTCAACGGTGTCGCCCCAAAGCTCAATTCTTACAGGTTCGTCGGCACCGGGCGGAAAAATATCCAACAGTCCGCCTCGAATACTGAACTGACTTGTTCCGTCGACCTGGTCATAGCGTGAATAACCTGCTTTCACAAGCCTTTGGGCAGTTTGTTCAATATTAATTTCCTCGCCCTGACTGATGGTGAAGCTTCTGTCAATCAACGCCTGCGGCGGCATTGTCAACTGACACGCCGCACCGACACAGGCAACAATTATTTTATAATCGCCCTTAACTATTTTTGAAAGCACGCCGAGGCGAATATGCTCAAATTCCCTGCTTATTCCCTCAACCTCCAAAAAGGTAAATTCCCTTTTCGGATAGAGTAAAACGCCGTCTGAAAAAGTCGACAAATCCTCATAAGCCCTAACGGCACTCGCTTCGTCGGGAGTAAGCACGAGCGCTCTTTTATTCGTATCTTCACACAGAGAATGAATAATGTGAAACTTATTTATATCGGGCAAACCTATTGCGCCGACAGGAGAATTACTGCATTTTACAGCTTCATAAAGCGCACTGTATTCTTCGTCTTTTTTTAATATTTCGGAAAAACAACTCATTTTTTACCTAACTGTTATACTTATTCATAGCTTCATCAATGTTACCCTGTACCATAAGTTCAACAGAGCTTACCGTATTTTCAAGCGCACTGTTAAGCTCGGCTTCCTTTTCTTTCGGAAAATTGCCTAAAACCCAAGCGGCAAGGTCGATTCGTGCGTCGGGCTTTTTGTCAACGCCGATTTTTACTCTCGGAAAATCCTCACTTCCAAGGCAGGAAATTATGCTTTTAATTCCGTTGTGACCGCCTGCGCTTCCTTTTCTGCGTATTCTTATTTTGCCTATATCAAGGCTGATATCGTCATAAATTATTATGATATTTTCGTCGGGAATATTATAATAGTCAGCCGCTTCAAGTATTGCTTCGCCGCTTAAATTCATCATAGTCTGCGGCTTCATAATAAGACAGCGCTTGCCTGCAATAACCTCGTCTGCAATAAGCGACTTGAATTTTGATTTTTTTATTTCAAATCCGTTTTTTCTCGCCATAAGGTCAACAGCCTTGAAGCCGGCATTGTGTCGGGTGTCGGCATACTTCGGACCCGGATTTCCCAAGCCTGCTATTATATATTCTATTTTGCCTCTCTTAATTCCAAACATTTACTGTTCCTCGCTGACCTCTTCATTCTTTACGGAAATCTTAACCTTACCTGCGCGTCTGCCGTCAACCTCGGTAACTTCAAGACTGATATTTGCATATTCAAAGCCGTCGCCTACCTCAGGAATTTTTTCGATATGCTCCATAATCCAACCGTTGAGAGTGCTGACGTCCGAATTTTTGTCATCAATTTTGAAAAACTCAAACACGTCGTCAATGCTTGCAAGTCCGTCAACAATATATTCGCTGTCGTTTATCTGCTGAATATCAATTTCAACCTCGTCGTGCTCGTCCCAGATTTCGCCGACAAGCTCCTCCAAAATATCCTCCAATGTTACGATACCCTCCGTGCCACCGAACTCGTCAACAACTACGGCTAAATGAGTTTTATTCTTTTGAAGAACCCGAAGCAGCTTGCTGATTTTCGTATCGGGGCTGACAGTCGGCACGGGCTTGATGATTGTGCGCAGGGATTTGAGACCTCTGCTTCTGATATCCTCGAAATCACGGTGATGAATAATACCGACTATATTGTCGATATCGTCGATATAAACAGGCAGTCTGCTGTAACCCGACGCCTTGAAAATCTTTTCGATTTCCGACAGCTTTTCGTATTTATCAACAGCCTCAACATCAATTCTCGGAGTGAGAATATCGCCTACATAAAGGTCGTCAAATTCGATTGAAGAACGAATAAGCTCACTTTCGTTTTCGTCGATTTCGCCGCCTGTGTGAGCCTCGTCTACATATGTTTTCAGTTCTTCTTCGGTTACGGTATCGAACTTACCGAGACCGAAGATTTTGTTGAGCAACAGCTTCCACCCTCTGAACAGAAGATTAAGCGGATAAAATACAAACACAAAAACATACAGTATCGGAGTTATCAAAACGGCATACGACTCCGCCTTTTCCTTTGCTATCGTTTTAGGCGTTATCTCGCCGAAAATCAAGACGATAACCGTCATAACAACCGTGCTTATCGTTGCACCGAGGTCGCTGTTGTCACCGACAAGTCCTGTGAAAAACAGGGTTGCAATAGAGGTTGAGGCAATATTTACGATATTGTTTCCGATAAGAATTGTAGAAAGCACCATATCGTAATTCTCTGCAAGTCTGAGAGTTCTCTCAATCCTTTTCTCGTTTTCCTCGTGTACCGCAGCTCTCAATTTGACTTTATTGAGCGAAGAAAATGCAGTTTCCGCCGACGAAAAAAACGCCGAAAAGAATACTAATATTATCATTATTACCAACAAAGTTGTATTCATTTTATCTCCTTACTAATGGCTATAAAGGGCATATCAACCAGATATGCCCCTCTTGTTCTTTTTTATTATTCTGTCTTTTCAAACTCGGAAAATTCTCTTTCGGAATCGTCCTTTTCGTAGTTGTACATATTCTCGTCCTTAACGTGCTTTGAAATGTATTCGTCTCTGTCGAAAAGCTCGTCAGCCTTTACCTTCCAAGCCTGCGCAGCGGCAATGGTCTTGTCGAAAAGTGCGTTTGCGCTTTCAGGGTGCTGCATTTCGGTTGAATGAGCGCCTGTTTCGGCAACCATCTTGCTGATTGCGCCCGGATTGTCAAGCACCGGACACGGACGAAGCATATTATTTGAGAACGGCTGATTGCGCTTATATGCCATAAACAACGGACTTTGAAGCGCTTCAAGAACGGAACATTCCTTGATATTTACATTAGAATAGTGAACGAATGCGCATGGCTCGCAGTCACCGTTTGAGTTAATGTGGAAATAGTGTCTGCCGCCTGCGATACAGCCTTGAACATACTCGCCGTCGTTCCAGAAGTCAAGTGCAAAAATCGACTTTGTGTGGCGCCATTCGTGCATTTTCTTATACATAAGCGCGCGCTGCTCCGGACTAACCATAAGCTCTGTTACGGCGCCGTTTCCTGTCGGCATATATGTAAAGAACCACGCAAACTTAACGCCCTGTTCAATGAGCCAATCCATATATTCGTCAGACGCCAAAACATCTGTGTTCTTGCTTGTGTAGCAAAGCGAAGCGCCGAACGGAACGCCTCTGTCCTTAAGACGCTTCATAGCGGCAGTACATTTTTGGAAAGTACCCTCGCCTCTGCGGAAATCGTTTTCCTCCTCATAGCCCTCGATTGAGAAAGCAGGATAGAAGTTTCCGACTTCTCGGATTTCATCTGCAAAGCTGTCGTCAATGAGCGTACCGTTTGTAAAGCTGAGGAAAGCACAATCGGGGTTCTCGCGGCAAAGACGCATAAGATCGGCTCTGCGCATTGTCGGCTCGCCGCCCGTGTAAAGGTACATATATGTACCGAGCTCCTTGCCCTGACGGATAATTCTTGCCAAATCGTCGTATGAAAGACTGCTTGTATGACCGTACTCGGCAGCCCAACAGCCCTTGCACTTCAAATTACAAGCGGCAGTAGGATCCATAAGAATAGCCCACGGAACATTACAACCGTACTTCTCAATAGCCGCCATTCTCTTTGTATAGCTGTTGATAGCAATATTCATAAGAGGGGGAATAAGCTTATTTACAACGTGCTCGTCTGTATTACAAATTAAATCCTTTGCAAAACGCATCCAGTTGTTATTCGGGTCGTCCATAACCTTATGAAGACCTGCATATGTTGAACGGTTAACACGCTTAACGTCAGCCTTTTCAACTATTTTCAAAATCTTCGGTGCATTTTTATCAAAATCTTTTCTGGCATACTTAACTGCCTGCTTAACAACGGCATTCGTTGCCTTTTCTTTAAGTGACATAACCAAACCTCTCTGTCAGGATATTCCTAATTATAAATTATTATTTTGATAATTTAGCGTAAAATGTCGCCAAATGTAAATATAATACTAAAATTCCAGTTTGTCAAGACTAAAATCGAAGCTGAAATTTCAGCCTGTACGTTTTGTCGCATTTGTTCTTGTATTTCTCATTGCAATGCGCTCCCCAGCTGTCATAACCGCCTACGCCCTGTTGTCTTGCAATAACTCTGACAACGGTTTTGTCGTATTCGGGCAAATCCTTTTCGTGCCAAGCGTTTTCAATTTCCTTTGGCAGATAATGAGAAACATTCAGCTCGCAAACAGGCTGTGCAACTATTCCGAAGGACTTTTTGTTTCCGAGGATTGTTGCATATCTTACACCCGTTCTGTTACCACATTCCTGCGGCTTGAGATAATGAACCCAAAGGTCGTTTACGGTTGTATTGTAAAGTCCGATTTGCGAAGCACATTTTCTGTCGATATAGTTTTCCTCAGGTCCTGCGCCTAAATACGTTACCTGCTCAAAATCTTTCGGAAGCTCAAACAACAGGCTGACCTCCGGAATTTCGGGGAGATTTTCGTTGGGCTTAAATTCAAGGTCAATTTCCATACCGTGCGAGGTTATTGTATAAATCACGATTGCACGGCTTTCCGGCTGAGTGCAAACCTCTGCACCGCCGACAACAACGACCTTTCTGCCGCCGTCAAGAATTTGATAATTTTCAATTCTCCACTTACTGTTGTTGAAAATTCCCGGTGTATCGCCTGCGTCACGCCAACAGCCGAGACGACTTCCTGCTCTCGTTCCTCGGTCGTTATCGGTAAGTGCTCTCCAGAAATTAAGACGCATAGGAGCCTGCAAAAGCTCTTCGCCGTTCACCTTAATAGAATAAAGCTGATTTCTTTCTCTGCGCTCAAATCGAATATTTACATCCTCGCTGATTACACGAAGCGAACCGTAGGTATCGTCAACAAGAAGCGTTTCACCGAGCTCAAGCTCATCATACGTATTTGCAAACTCATTTATTACAAACTGCTCGCCTGCAACGATATGACCCGCCTTACAATATGGAGTATCTTCCTTTTCGCGAAGCTCTAAATTGAGATAGTATTCGTTGCTCGAAGCCTTTGCAAGCTCAAGATTTACAGTCGTCTTTTCAAACGGCTCAACATCAACGGTAACAATTCCGTCGGCAAAAACGCCCTTGTCACTGCACTGACACCAATACAAATCGTACTTATTAAGGTTTGTGAAAAGGAACTTATTTTTAATCTCGAATATTCCGCGTTCTGCATCAATAGCCTTGAAATCAACATTTTGATAAAGCTTCTTGATTTCGCACAGCTTCGGAGTTACCGTTCTGTCACCGAACAAAAGACCGTTTCCGCAGAAATGTCCGTCGTGGGGATTTTCGCCGAAATCACCGCCGTAGGCAAGATATTCAACGCCGTTTTCGTCGGTTGTCAAAATGCTCTGGTCAACCCAGTCCCAAACAAAGCCGCCCTGCAAGCACGGATATTTGTCCCACAGAGTTGTATATTCGTCGGTTGAACCGCAGGAATTACCCATAGCGTGAGTGTATTCGCAAAGAATATACGGTCTTGAATCTCTGCCTGTTACCGCATATTCCTCGCACTCCCAAGGCTTTGCATACATCTTGCTTTGAACATCGGACAAATGAGCCTCGTCCGGCGCTCTGTCACATTCAAAATGAACAAATCTTGACGGGTCGGTCTCCTTTATCCACTTATACATTTTCTTCGGTGTTTCGCCGCCGAGGGACTCATTGCCCAAGCTCCAGCAAACAACGCAGGAATAGTTTTTATCACGCTGATAAAGCGCCTTAATACGCTCCATACAAGCCTTTTCCCATTCCGGTCTTGAACCCGGAAGCTGGGGACATCCGATAATTGTCGACCAGCCTGTACCGTGAGTTTCCATATTATTTTCATCAATAACATAAAGTCCGTATTCGTCGCAAAGCTCATACCATCTCGGAGTGTTAGGATAGTGAGAGGTACGAACGGCGTTGATATTGTTCTTCTTCATAAGCTCAATATCCTGACGCATTACTTCTTCGCTGATATAACGACCTGTATGACAGTCAAATTCGTGACGGTTAGTGCCCTTAAAAACAACGCGTCTGCCGTTGATACGAATAATTCCGTCACGGATTTCAACGCTGCGGAAGCCTACCTTTTGGCTGATATATTCTATAGGTATCGAATTGTTTTTCAGCGTGAGAACAACGGTATAGAGATTAGGCTCCTCGGCACTCCAAGGCTTTACATTTGTAATGATAGTCTTGAGCTTCGTTATGTGCTCCTCGCTTGCATAACGGCTGTCAAGACCGACCATAACGCCGTTTTCGTCAAACACGCTCATATCAAGGCTCAAGCCCTCGTATGCGCCGTTCGTCTTTACGGTTATATCGAGATAGCCGTCGTGAAGCTGTGAATCGGGCTCTGCATGTATTTCAAAGTCACGGATATATTCCTTTTCGGTAGTATAGATATATACATCACGGAAAATACCGCCCATTCTCCACATATCCTGACACTCAAGCCAGCTTCCCGTACACCAGCGATAAACCTCAACGCCGATGAGATTTGAGCCGCTGACAAGATAACGTGTGATATCGAACTCAGCACGATTAAATGTGCTTTCGCTGTAACCGACTCTCTCGCCGTTTATATAAAGATAAAACGCAGATTCAACACCCTCAAAGCAGAGAACAACACGCTTTGAAAGTGTCGCGTCGTTAATCTTGATTTTTTTGAGATAGCATCCGACGGGGTTATGCTTAACGGGTGCATTAGGAGGAGTAATATCCTCGCTTCCCTCCCACGGATAACGAACGTTGCAGTACTGATTTTGGTCATATCCCTGCATTTGCCACGAGCACGGAACAGTAATAGTATCCCAGTTATGGCTGTCGTAATTCGGATCGGCAAAATCGCTCGGCTTATATGCGTAATTCTTGTACAGCTTGAACTTCCACTTGCCGTTGAGAAGCTTACACATTGATGAAGCATAGCGGTCTGCCGCCTTCGCTTGCTCAAGGTTTTCATACGGCATAAGCGTTGCGTGCTGCGGCAGCTTATTTACCGCAACAATCTCCGGATTGCTCTGCCATTCGGTGTAGCCGTCAATAAAATTTCTTTCCATATATTGTTCTCCGTTTCGGTTGATTTTTTATTATCTTCTGTGCATCTTACCCTCTTGATAGCCCTCTCGTCTTGCACAAACACCTACTGAACGAAGCAGGATTTTGATATCAAAAGCTATGCTCCAGTTATCGCAGTATTCCTTATCAAGCTTCATTTTTTTAACAAGTGAAATATCGTCTCTGCCGTTTATCTGCGCCCAGCCGGTAAGTCCGGGACGGAAGCGGTAAACACCGTATTCAAGCCTTAACCTATGCGCTCTCAACTCACTTGAAATAAGCGGACGGGGACCCACAAAGCTCATATCGCCTTTTAGGATATTCCAAAGCTGCGGCAGCTCGTCAATACTCGTTTTACGCATAAAAGCGCCGAACTTCGTTATATATTGCTCGGGGTTTTCGAGCTCGCCGGTTGCACAGTTCGGCGCGCCGTTTTTCATAGTTTGGAATTTATAAATTTTGAACGGCTTTCCGCGTCTTCCTCTGCGCTCGTGACTGAAAAAAATCTTGCAGTCGGGCGTAAAAAAATTAATTGCCATTATAACGAGAAACAGCGGTGAAAGCATTATCAAAGAAAACAGCGAAACGACTATATCAAACAGTCTTTTCCACTTGGTCGCACCGAAGTATTTGTGTAAAAATTCCTTCATTTTTATTCAAACTCTTTCATCGAAAAATTGCCCGACCTCACTATATTGTGTATGCATCGGTCAGAATAACCCAATATATAGATATACTGATTAAACTTAACAAATTATATCACAATATAAGAAAAAAAGCAATCACTAAAATCTTAATATTTTTTCATTCTTTCGACTATACTTTCGGTCAAATTTGTGTTATTATTGAAAAAACAGAAAAAGGCAGGTTTACAAAATGAAAAAAACATTCAAAGCTCTTGCGGCTGTTTTACTAATTATGAGCATTATTTTTTCGCTTACGGCTTGTTCATCGGGCGCAAAGCTGACACAGGAAAATGTTATCAAAACGGTAGAAACGGTAGAGACGGCATTAAAGGAATTTGACACAGACAAGCTCCAAAAATATGTTTCAAGCGCAACTCTCGACTACATAATCAAATTTTCCGAAAACCACGAGCAGTTTGCCGAGCTCGGCAGAGCAATCTTCAAGGATTTGGAAATGGAGGTTGAAAGCGTTGATTTAGAAAACAAAACGGTAACAGTCACCGTCAGAAACAAAAAGCTGACAAACGCCGCATCGTCTTTCTCAAAAAAGCTCAAGGAAAGGTATTCAAGTTTTCAGCTTCTCCAGAAGCTCAACGACGAGAGCTTTTTGGATTCCTCGCTCGGGGAGCTTGTTGAATCAATAGCAGACGCACAGCTCATAACCGAGACAACGGTAACGCTCAATATCGAACAGGGAAAGAAAAATCTTATTTTGAGCTTTGATACAGACGCCGAGGACGCCGTTTCGGGCGGTGCGCTTCAAGCGATAAAAAAGATTTTCGGCTGATAACTATGTGTATATAATTAATTATATTATAAATACATAACAAATATTTGATTATTAATTGACAAGTATTTACATTTATGTTATTATACGAAAGTATGTGAATGGAAATTCAAAAATTCCTAATTTTGAGGTGAACTAAATGGCAAACAGATTTGTAACGGCTATTTTCGGAGATTACTCCAAGAAAGAGGTAAAAAAGCTCCGCAAAACAGTCAACAAAATTAATGAGCTTGAAAGCAAGTATCAGGATATGGACGACAAGGAGCTTGCAGCGCAGACTCCCGTACTTAAAGAAAGACTTGCAAACGGCGAAACTCTCGACGACATTCTTCCCGACGCATTTGCAGTATGCCGTGAAGCGAGCAACCGTGTTTTAGGTATGAGACACTTTGACGTTCAGCTTATCGGCGGTATCGTCCTTCACCAGGGCAGAATTGCAGAAATGAAAACCGGTGAGGGTAAAACTCTCGTTGCTACTCTCCCCGCTTATCTTAATGCGCTTACAGGTGAGGGCGTTCATATCGTAACGGTAAACGACTACCTTGCAAAGCGTGACTCCGAGTGGATGGGTAAGATTTACCGTTTCCTCGGCTTGAGCGTAGGTCTTATCGTTCACGAAAAGAGCGACGCAGAACGTCAGGAGGCGTACAACGCAGACATTACTTACGGTACAAACAACGAAATGGGCTTCGACTATCTTCGTGATAATATGGTTCAGTACAAGGAACGCAAGGTACAAAGAGGTCACGTTTTCGCAATCGTCGACGAGGTTGACTCAATTCTTATCGACGAGGCTCGTACTCCGCTTATCATCAGCGGTAAGGGCGACCAGTCGACAGACCTTTACCGTCAGGCTGACATCTTCGCAAAGACTCTTTCAATGACAAAGGTTGCAAAGACAGACGACAAGCAGGACACAGAGGAAAGCTACGACGGCGACTACGTTGTAGACGAAAAGGCAAAGACCGCAACCTTGTTAAAGAGCGGTGTTGAAAAGGCAGAGAAATTCTTTAAGGTTGAAAACCTTATGGATATTGAGCACACTACTCTTCGTCACCATATCGACCAGGCTATCAAGGCTCACGGCGTTATGACAAGAGATATCGACTATGTTGTTAAAGACGGTCAGGTTAAAATCGTTGACGAATTTACCGGTCGTATTATGGAGGGTCGTAGATACAACGAGGGCTTGCATCAGGCACTTGAAGCAAAAGAAGGCGTTAAGGTTGAGCACGAGAGCAAAACTCTTGCAACTATCACCTTCCAAAACTACTTCCGTCTTTACAAGAAGCTTTCCGGTATGACAGGTACTGCCGCTACCGAGGCAAACGAATTTGACGAAATCTATAAGCTCGACGTTGTTGAAATTCCGACAAACAAGCCACTCATTCGTGAGGATAAGCCGGATGTTATTTTCCAGACAGAGGCAGGCAAGTATCACAATGTTATCAAGCAAATCAGAGAGTGTCACGAAAAGGGACAGCCTGTTCTTGTAGGTACAATCAGCATTGAAAAGTCGGAGCATCTTTCACATCTTCTCAAGAAAGAGGGCATTGAGCATAAGGTGCTCAATGCAAAGAACCACGAGGAAGAGGCAAAAATCGTTGCACAGGCTGGTAAGTTGGGCGCTGTTACAATCGCAACTAACATGGCAGGCCGTGGTACCGATATTATGCTTGGCGGTAATGCAGAATTTCTTGCAAAGGCCAAGATGAAGAAAATGGAATTCACCAACTGGCAAATCGCAGAGGCAACAGGCTTCGGCGACACAGACGATGAAGATATTTTAAGAGCAAGAAAAACCTTTATCGAGCTTGAAGCACAGTTCAAGGAAGAAATCAAGGACGAGGCAGAAAAGGTTAGACAGGCAGGCGGCTTGTTCATTCTCGGTACAGAGCGCCACGACGCACGCCGTATCGACAACCAGCTTCGCGGACGTTCCGGACGTCAGGGTGACCCGGGTGCAAGCCAGTTCTTCCTTTCGCTTGAGGACGACCTTATGCGTTTGTTCGGCGGCGACAAGATGCAAAGAATGATGGGCAAGCTCACAGACGACGAGGATATGCCTATTGAATCACGCCTTATCTCAAAGACAATTGAGTCTTCACAGAAGAAGGTTGAGGGCAAGAACTTCGCTATCCGTAAGAACACCTTGCAGTACGACGACGTAATGAACCGTCAAAGAGAGCTTATCTACAAGCAGCGTGACCAGGTTCTCGACGGCATCGACCTTACCGAGACAATCCTCAAAATGCTTGATACAAATATCGAAGAAACAGTTACAAACTATTTCGCAGGCGACTCCAAGGACGATTGGAACATCGACGGTCTTCGTGAGAAGTACAAGAGCTGGCTTATTGCTAACGACGATGATTTCAAGGACAAGGAAGAGCTCACCGTTGCAGATACAATCGAGCTTTTACAGGACAGAGGTCACAAGCGTCTTGAAGAAAAGCAAAAGGTACTCGGCGACGAAATGTTCCAGGAATTTGCAAGAATGGTACTTCTTCGCAACGTTGATACCTACTGGATGGACCATATCGACGCTATGGAGGACCTGAAGAAGGGTATTCACCTTCGTTCCTACGCACAGCGTGATCCGGTTGTTGCATTCAGAGTTGAGTCCTACGATATGTTCGACGAAATGACATCTGCAATCCGCGAGGATACTGCAAAGATGATGCTTACTCTTATGCCGATTCACAAGTCGGACGTTCAGCGTAAGGCAGTTGCTCACGTAACTTCAACCTCCGATGAGGAAAATGAAAACGCAAAGGCTGTTACAGTTCGCAAGGATAAGAAAATCGGTCCTAACGACCCATGTCCATGCGGCTCCGGCTTGAAGTACAAGAAGTGCTGCGGCTCACCTGCAAAACTTGCAGAGGAAGCAAGAAACGCTCAGGAAAAGCATAAGGAAGAGAAAAAGCGTATTCGTCCTAAGAAGGATTAATTTAACGCACAATATCGCACAATAAAAGGCTGTCAAACAGACAGCCTTTTAGACTGTCGATAAAGTGGGCTGAAACACGCCATATAAATTAAACAAACCGAATTGAGCCTCCTTTGTGTAAATGGAGGTAGCAGCGTATTGTGCTGACGGATAGATTGTAAAAGTGGCTTAGACATCGAATCTAAGCCACTTTTGGCGTTTTTCGCCTTTTGCTCGGTCGAGGTACCCTCGTACATCTTCCCTCCCAAAATGCGAAATTCAGCTCCATTTCTCAACAGTCTTTTTACTATATATAATATGTATAAAATACTATTTCTTTAGCTCAGCGAATTTTTGAGCCATAGTCGGGTTGTTACGAGTCAGTTTCTTAATGCTCAAATCCTCCGCTTTATTGTTTGCAAGGCGAAGATTGTTTTCGCTCGACAAAAGTGCGTCCTTCGTTTTTTGAAGATGGGTTATCGTCTTGTCGATTTCTTCAATTGCAGCCTTAAATTTTCTGCTTGCGAGGTCGTAGTTCTTTGCAAATTTTTCCTTAAAATCATTCATCTCGTCCTCAAAACGGGAAATGTCAATATTTTGATTTCTCATTTCAGCAAGCTGTGTTCTGTATTCAATACTATTCATTGCGGCATTGCGCAAAAGCGTTATCATCGGAATGAAAAACTGCGGACGGATAACATACATTTTCGGATATTTGTGAGAAACGTCAACAATTCCGCTGTTGTAAAGCTCGCTTTCACTCTCAAGCAGAGAAACAAGCACGGCGTACTCACATCCCTTTTCGTTTCTGTCCTTATCAAGCTCCCTGAAAAAGTCCTCGTTTTTATGCTTCGTTGCGGTGGTGTCCATCTCGTTTTTCATCTCAAACATAATCGAGATAAATTCAACACCGTCCTCGGTGCACTCACGGAAAATGTAGTCGCCCTTTGAGCCTGTGCGAGCGTCGTTATCCTTTTCAAAATATGCGTTTTGAAAACCCGTTGAACGCAAGCGGTTAAATTCCGTTTCGCAATGCTGCTCAAGAGTTTCGCCGACCATTTTAGTGGACATTCTCGTTTTCAAATCCTTATAAAACTCAATAGCCTCGTCCTTTGCCTTGAGCTGTGCGGTATATTCTGCCTTCAGTGTGCTTTCTTTTAGTTCAACATCCTTTTTTGCCGACTGAACCTCGCCCTGAAGCCTGATTATTTCGGCATTTTTGTCGGCAAGCTCCCTGTCCTTTTGAGCAACGGCACGACTAACTGTAAGCTCGGTATCCTTTTGTGAGCTCGAAATTTGAGATTTCAGTCTTTCAATCTCCTGCTTCAAAGCAAAAACAGTTTGCTCACGCTCCTGATTCAGTCTTGCTTTTTCTGTATCGAGAGCGGCTTTCTTTTGAGCTTCAAAAAGTCTTTCACGACTTGAAAGCTCTTTACTGAATTCCTCGTCGCGTACCTGCTTTGCAATGCTTGCATAAGAATTTTCGTCTATTGTAAAAGCCTCGCCGCATTTAGGGCATCTGATTTCGTTAATTTTAATCACAACCTTTGCAATTATTTTGTTCACCTATATTATATCTGACATATCATTTTAATTCAACAAATATTTGGTTGAATTAGGTGTTAATATTTGGTATAATCAAATATATTAAAGCAGAGAGGTCATTATATAATGGTATATAATAATATATTAGAGTGCATCGGTCACACTCCTATGGTAAAGCTCAACAGAATGGTTGACGAGGACAGCGCCGATATTTATGTAAAATTCGAGGGTCTTAACGTAGGCGGCTCAATAAAAACAAGAACGGCGTACAATATGCTTTGCGACGCCGAGGCAAAGGGACTAATCAACAAGGATACGATAATCGTTGAGCCTACTTCGGGCAATCAAGGTATAGGTCTTGCACTTGTGGGTGCAGTAAAAGGATACGAAACCGTAATAATTATGCCCGACTCCGTATCGCAGGAGCGCAGACTGCTTGTTGAGCATTACGGTGCAAAGGTTATTCTCATTCACGACGCAGGAAATATCGGCGACTGCATAGAGGAATGTACACAAACGGCAATAAGAATGAAAGAAGAAAATCCGAGAGTGTTTATTCCTCAGCAATTTGAAAATCCGGCAAACCCTATGGTACACCGTCATCATACGGGACTTGAAATATTGGAGCAGGTTGCAAACAAAATCGACGGCTTTTGCTCCGGTATCGGAACAGGCGGAACGATAACGGGCATCGGCGAGGTGCTCAAGGCTCAAAATCCCGATATAACAATTTGGGCGGTTGAGCCTGAAAACGCCGCAATTTTAGCAGGCGGCACAATCGGAACGCATAACCAAATGGGTATCGGCGACGGCGTTATTCCAAAGGTGCTCAACCAAAGCATATACGAGGATATTTGTATTATAACCGATGAGGAAGCTATACAGACTTCAAAGGATTTAGCTCGTTTGGAGGGCTTGATGTGCGGAATAAGCAGCGGTACTAATGTTGCCGCCGCTAAAAAATTGGCAAAAAAATTAGGCAAGGGAAAAATTGTTGTTACGGTATTGCCCGATACTGCCGAAAGATATTTTTCAACTCCGTTATTTGATTAAAAAAACCTTATAAGAGGTAAAAGCTATGGCTAATGTGATGGATTACATAAAAGAATACGGCGACAGGTCATTTTGCGATATGCCGTTCGGAGAAGCAGACAACGTCGCAATGTGCGGTATGTACTATATGCCGTTTGAAAAGGCTGTTTCGGACAGCTTCGACGACGAACCTGTCAATTTTCAAAAGGCGTGCGACGATATTTTTGAAATGAGAGGAAGAAAGCACGAGCCTGTCGGTCTTATTCTGCTCAAAAACATAAGCGAGCAGATGGTCGAAATGTCCAAATACAAGCGTTTTCAGGAAATGAAGGTCGTTGCCTGCACGAGAGTATACAGCGAAAAACCGGCAGTTCAGTTTGAAGCGGCAACCTTCCTTTTGCCCGACGGAAAAATCGTAGTTTTATTCAAGGGAACGGACGATACTCTCATAGGCTGGAAAGAGGATTTTGACATTCTTACTCAAAAGGGTATTCCGTCAAACAGGCTTTCTATCGAATATCTCGAAAAGGTTGCAGAAAAATTCGACGGCAATATCATAATCTGCGGTCATTCAAAGGGTGGCTTCATTGCACAGTACGCCGCACTGTATTGTTCAAAAGAGGTCAGAGACAGGATTGAGTGCGTATACAACAACGACGGCCCCGGCTTTTGGGATTATTCGTATCTTGAAAGCGAGGTCTATACCGAAATGCTCCCGAAATACAGGCATTTTGTACCGCAGTCCTCATTTATCGGAATGATGCTGTCGCACGACAACGATTACGAGGTAATCAAAAGCGACCGCATTTTAGGTCCTTTACAGCACGACCTTATATCCTGGCAGTTCGACGGAAGAAAGCTAAAAAGGGTTGATGACCTAACAGGACTGGGAAAGCTCAACGACGCTGTTTTGCAGGATTTGGTATCCTCGCTCAACGAAGAGGAGCAGGAAACGTTAAACACCGTTCTTGAAAAGCTGCTTGTTGAGACGAAGCAGGAGGGTCTTCTCGATTTCAAAAACAATACGATTCCTGCCCTTAAAGGCGGTGCCGAGGCTTGGCGTTCACTTGACAGGGAAACGCAAAAAGGATTTTTGAAAATCTTTGCAGGTGCGCCGGAAATTCTTATTAAAAATACGGATAAGGTAAGGCGTGAGGAAAGAAAAAAGCAGCGTGAAAAGCTCGTTGACACGCTCAAATATCTTAATGTATTATTCTAAAAAACATACGAGGCTCGGAAAAATCCGAGCCTCGCTTCTATTTATATTACAGATGATATACAATTTTGTCGGAATATTTGTTGAACACCCAAATGCCGACTATCAATGTACCTACGGCGCACGCAAAAGCATAAAGCAGGAGCTTCCAGCTAAGAACGGGAGCCGTCACAAGGTCGCCGTACAGAACGCATTGCCTGAACAATTCTATCATTGTATAAAGCGGATTGAGCTTTATTACCATAACAATCCACGGCGTCGTTATCCTTGAAAGCGGATAAAGAACAGGAACCATATAAAGCAACAATCTTGTAAACACGTCCCAAATATATTCCACGTCACGGAAAAATACGCACACAACCGACAGTATCAATCCTACGCCTACCGAGAAAATCAGCACATAAAGCATAGGAATGAAAACGAGGAATATTCGCCACGTTACCGTCAGATTTGCACCGCCTGAAAATCCCGTAAGCTTAAAGAAAATCCACACGCAAATGTAACATACAATGCTTATTGCGAAGGTTACAAAGGTTGAGAAAATCGACGAAAGCGGATACATATATTTTGGAACATAAACCTTTTTAATTATCGCCGCATTTCGCCTAAACGAAATCATAGACTGCTTTGTAGCTGTGTTAAAGAAATCATAAATCAACCTACCTGTAAAAAGATAAACAGGAAAGCAAATGACCTCCTTGTTGCTTTTACCGAACAATGCGCCGAAAACAACGGACAGCACTATCATATTAAGCAAAGGCTGCAAAAAGCTCCAAAATATTCCCAACCACGAGCTTCGATACTTGAGCTTAACATTCTTTCGTGTAAGCTCCATAAGTAAATCCTTATATTTTTTGAACATTTCGACATCGTGGTCAATTAACTTTTTTGCCGAGTCCTTACTCATAAAGAAACCACCTCGGTTTGATATTGTAACTTTTAGGCACGCAAATTTTGCCTACTCAAGTCTGTGCCATTATATCACAAGAAATACAATATTTCAACAATTTCGTAAAAGGGTTACTATTTTGTAACCCTTTTAATATTTATTAATCTGTCGAAATTTTACGATTTATCTGAACATTCCGGCAATTTCAAGCGCAGTTTTGCGTGCGCTCATATCGCCGTCGATAACAATGTCAGCCGCTTTCAAATACTTATCCTTGCGCTCGTCATACAGCGCTCTCGCCTTTTCCCTGTCATTAAAAAGCGGACGACTCGTGCTGTTTCCGATTCTGTGGCATATCACGTCAAACGAGGCGTCTAAAAATACAACCCTTGAGCCGTTCTTGATTGCCTCAACATTGCGTTCAAAGGTCATTGCGCCGCCGCCTGTCGAAACAACAACGCCGTTCATCTCGGCAACCTTTTTGCACATTTCATATTCCAAATCTCTGAAATAATCCTCGCCGTGAGTTGCAAAAATCGCCTTTATCGCAACGCCCTGCTCCTTTTCTATAAGCTCGTCTGTATCGACAAATTTCACTCCGAGAATTTTCGCAAGCTCCCTGCCTACTACTGTTTTTCCGCTTCCCATAAAGCCGCAAAGTACAATATTATCCATTCTTTTCAAGCTCCTTTTGAGTTATCTCGATTACGCGCTCAATGTCGTCGTTTGTAAACTTCACGCCGTTCCATATCTCCTGGGCAACCGCCGCTTGCCATACGAGCATAGAAAGACCACCTGAATACTTTATTCCTGCATTTTTTGCATACTTAATGAACACTGTTTCCTCAGGATTATAGATAACGTCAAACGCCGCACCTGCGCTTGCAACAACCCTTTCTTCAACAGGACAGGCGTCAACCTTCGGATACATTCCGACAGGTGTTGCGTTGATAACCAAATCGTAGCCCTCCCCTGCCTCGTCAAGAAGAATAATATCGCAGGATTTATTCAGCTTTGCAAATATTTCTTTTTTGAGCTCCTCGGCGGCGTTGATATCTTCCTTTCTTACCGCAACGGTGAGACGGGCGTTTGCAAGCAGGCTTTCAAACGCAATCATTCTTGCAACACCGCCGCAGCCGAGCAAGAGGACATTTCCGCCAAGCTCAATATCAGCCATTTTCAGCGCACTTAAAAAGCCCGTACAATCCGTATTATAGCCGACAATCTTATCCTCTCTGACGTCAACCGTATTCACGGCACCGAAAAGCTCAGCCCTCGGTGACAGCTCGTCCAAATATTCGATAATATTAATTTTGTGCGGAATAGTAACATTAAAGCCCCGAAGAGCGCTCAATGTTTCCTTAAACTCCTCACCGAGAGCTTCGCTCGGCGTTTCGTAAAGAGCATAGGAAGCGTCAAAGCCGCTTATTTTGAACAGCTCCCTGTGAATGACCGGACTCATAGAGTGACCGAGAGGATATCCGCAAAGTCCGTATACAAATCTTTTTGTTTCTTTTAACTGCATTTTTTCACCTCTGAAATTTGATGAGCATTTTATTCAATAAAATTATTGACAAATGCATAAAAAGTTACTAATATGATAATAACACATATCATCAAAATTAACAACATTTTTTAAGGAGCATAGGAATATGATTTTTGAAGAGATTAAGGATATTTTGGCACAGCAGCTTGATTTGGATCCGGAAACAATAGAGCTTACCTCTAATTTGGCAAGCGACCTCGGTGCAGATTCGCTTGACGCTATTGATATTGTTATGAGCCTTGAAGACCAATACGGCATTGAGGTTCCCGACAGCGTTATCGAAAGTATGAAAACAGTTGAGGATATTGTTGGCTTTATAGAGTCAAATATTACCGACTGAAGCCGTTATTAACAATACTGAAATCTTTTGGGAAGCCATTTTGTATTCGGCTTCCCTTTTTGTTGTTAAAATCACCAAAATACAAGAGTTATTTTCGTTAGTTTAGTTTGTTGACACGGGGAACAGATATATAGTAATATAGTAATATAGTAATATATAATACGCTAATGATAAAGGGGATAAATATGAGCGAAAAATATGTTATGGCACTTGATCAGGGAACGACAAGCTCCCGCGCCGTTATTTTTAACAAAAAAGGTAAAATCATTTCAAAGGGACAACAGGAGTTCAACCAATATTATCCGCAAAACGGATGGGTTGAGCACGACCCAAACGAAATATTGTTCACCGTTGTAAGCTCTATGATTACTGCGCTTCGTTCGTCTAACATTAATCCAAAGGATATTGCAGGTATCGGAATTACAAATCAGAGAGAAACCACAATTCTCTGGGATAAGGAAACGGGAAAGCCGCTTTATAATGCAATAGTTTGGCAATGCAGACGGACTGCCGAATACTGCGAGGAGCTCAAGGCGCAGGGCTTGGGCGATTACATCAAAGACACAACAGGTCTTTTAATCGACGCATATTTCAGCGCAACAAAAATTAAATGGATACTCGACAACGTAGAGGGTGCAAGAGAAAAGGCAGAGCGTGGTGAGGTTCTCTTCGGAACCGTCGACACGTGGCTCATATGGAGCTTAACAGGCGGCAAGGCTCACGTAACAGACTATTCCAACGCCTGCCGTACAATGCTTTTTGATATTGACAAATTGTGCTGGGACGAATACCTGTGCGAAAAGCTCAATATTCCGATGTCGATACTGCCTGAGGTTAAGCCGTCAAGCTGTGTTTACGGAAATTTAGCAAAAATTACAGGTCTTGAGGAAATCGAGGGCGTGCCTATTGCAGGCGCAATCGGTGACCAACCGGGCGCATTATTCGGACAAGGCTGCTTTGAGGTAGGTCAGGCAAAGAACACCTACGGCACAGGCTGCTTCCTGCTTATGAACACCGGCGAAAAGCGTATCAACAGCCGTTCAAACCTGCTTACAGGTATTGCGTGGGGACTTGACGGAAAGATTATTTACGACCTTGAGGGCTCCGCTTTTAATGCAGGCTCAGTAATAAAATGGCTTCGTGACGATTTGGAGCTTATCAGCACTGCGGCTGAATGTGACGAGCTTGCAATGCAGGTTGAGGACAGCAACGGACTGTATCTCGTTCCTGCCTTCACAGGTCTCGGCGCACCGTATTGGGATATGTATGCAAGAGGAATTATGGTAGGTCTCACCCGTTCTATCAACAAAAAGCATATCTGCCGTGCGGTTTTGGAATGTATTACATACCAAATGACCGACCTGCTTGAAGCTATGATGAACGACAGCTCAATTAAACTTAAGGATTTGAGAGTTGACGGCGGTGCAAGCATTTCGGATATTATGATGCAAATTCAGGCAGATATGACAGGCTGCAATGTTAACAGACCGAAGAACAGAGAGGCAACGGCACTCGGTGCGGCATATCTTGCAGGACTTGCAACAGGCGTTTGGAAGGATACGGCTGAAATTGAGGCTAACCGTGAGGTCGACAAAATCTTTGTTCCGTCAATGCCGATTGATGTTAGGAACAAAAAATACGCTGACTGGAAGCGTGCAGTTGAACGAAGCAGAAACTGGGAAAGATAATAATATAACATAAACATATATTTTTGAAATTATGTTGAATAAACCGCATTTAGTGGTATAATAAAGATACAAGAATAAACAATAAAGGAGATATATAATATGGGAAAGGTTGTATGTCCTTGGAATCTGATTACCGACTTCATCACAGATGCATTTGTCGGCTACGGAGTTCCGAGAAAAGACGCTGAAATTTGCACCGACGTGCTTTTGGAATCCGATAAAAGAGGAATCGAAAGCCACGGCTGTAACAGATTCAAGCCGATTTATATCGACAGAATTGTCGCAGGTATTCAAAACCCTGTTACAAATTTTGAAATAGTTAAAGAGACTCCCTGCACCGCAGTTGTTGACGGTCACGACGGAATGGGTCAGGTAATCGGCTACAAGGCAATGCAAATGGCAATCGACAAAGCAAAGCAATACGGCTTGGGTATGGTTGCAGTTCGCAATTCTTGTCACTACGGTATTGCAGGCTACTATGCAACACAGGCTACCGAGCAGGGCTGTATCGGCTTTACCGGTACAAATGCAAGACCGTCAGTTGCGCCGACCTTCGGCGTTGAGGGTATGTTCGGAACAAACCCGCTGACTATGGGTATTCCGTCGGACGAAGCGTTTGATTTCGTTCTCGACTGTGCAACATCTATCACACAAAACGGAAAGATTGAATATTACGAAAGAATCGGCGAAAGCATTCATCCGGGCACTGTAATCGGTCTTGACGGCGAAAGCGTTGAGGGCGACGCAGGCGAAGCACTAAAGCGTATTCGTCAGGGTACTGCCGCACTTACTGCCCTGGGCGGTATCGGCGAAGAGCTCGGCGGCTATAAAGGCTATGGCTACGCTATGATTATCGAGCTTCTTTCGGCAGTTTTGCAAGACGGAAACTACGGTAAGGCGCTCAACGGCAAGGACGAAAACGGAAACCTCGTTCCTTATCATCTCGGTCATTTCTTCCTCGCAATCGACACCTCGAAATTTGTAGGCGAAGAGGAAACAAGAAAGAAGACAGGCGAAATTCTCCGCGAGGTAAGAGCTTCTAAAAAGGCTCCCGGACAGGAGAGAATTTACACCGCCGGCGAAAAGGAATACCTCGTATGGAAAGAAAGAGAAAATTCCGGCGTTCCTATCAACGAGGCTGTTCAAAAGGAAATTAACGAGGTTAGGGACAAGCTCGGTCTTAGCTACACATTCCCTTGGGAAGATAATTATGTGCCTTACGAAAAGGACGAAAAGATTACTTCTCACATCGAGAGAAAATAATACAAACGAAAAATTTTTCAGGGCAGCTTGCCCTTGGGCAACTGTCCGAGGGCAAGCTTTTATATTTTTGTTATTTAATTCACAATTAATGCGGTATTGTTATTATACCGGAAAGGAACACAATATGAATATCAGAGAGGAATCGCTTCAAAAGCATTACGAATGGAACGGAAAAATCGAAGTCGTTGCAAAGGCAAAGGTAAACGACAGCAAGGCTCTGTCGCTTGCATATACTCCCGGAGTTGCCGAGCCATGCCTTGAAATTCAGAAGGATATTAACAAATCCTATGAGCTGACAAGGAGAAACAATTTAGTTGCCGTAATCACGGACGGAAGCGCAGTTTTAGGCTTGGGCGACATAGGACCCGAAGCAGGTATGCCGGTTATGGAGGGCAAATGCGTTTTGTTCAAGGAATTCGGGGACGTTGACGCCTTTCCGCTTTGCGTAAAAACAAAGGATGTTGACGAATTTGTTGAAACGGTCTACAACATTTCAGGCTCGTTCGGTGGAATTAATCTTGAGGACATTTCGGCGCCGAGATGCTTTGAAATTGAACGAAAGCTGATTGAAAAGTGCGATATTCCGATTTTTCACGACGACCAGCACGGAACGGCAGTTGTTGTAAGTGCCGCACTCATCAATGCAACAAAGATTATCGGCAAGGATTTGTCGCAATGCAAGGCGGTAATTAACGGCGCAGGCGCGGCAGGAACGGCTATCGCAAAGCTTTTGATGACCTTGGGCTTAAAGGACGTTATCCTATGCGACAGAACAGGCGCAATCTACGAGGGCAGAGAAAAGCTCAACGATGCAAAGCAGGAAATTGCAAGGCTCACAAACCGCGGTATGACAAAGGGCGGACTTAAGCAGGCTATTGTCGGTACCGACATTTTTATCGGCGTTTCTGCACCCGGTGTTCTCACGCAGGAAATGATTAAGACTATGCACAAGGATCCGATAGTTCTTGCTATGGCTAATCCGACTCCCGAAATTATGCCCGACGAAGCAAAGGCGGCAGGAGCAAAAATCGTCGGTACAGGCCGTTCGGACTTTCCGAATCAAATCAACAACGTCGTTGCATTCCCCGGTATTTTCCGAGGCACTCTCGATGTCAGGGCAAGCGCAATAACCGAGAATATGAAAATTGCCGCCGCTTATGCGATAGCTTCTCTCGTTGACGAGGACAAGCTAAGCTGCGACTACATTCTCCCCTACGCCTTTGATGAGCGTATAAAGGACACGGTTGCAAAGGCAGTTTCCGACGCAGCTCGCAAAGACGGCGTTGCAAGAATTTAATACTGTAAATGAAATAAAAGGGTTGCTCGAAAAGCAACCCTTCAGACTGTCGATAAAGTGGGCTGAACCACACATATTATAAAAACATAAACGATTTCTGCCTACTTTGTGTAAAGAGAGGTAACAGCGCTTATGTGCTGACGGTAGGATTGGAAAAATGGCTTGGACATCGAATCCAAGCCATTTTTGTGTTTTTCGTTTTTTGTTCGGTCGAGGTACCGATGTACATCTTCCCTCGCAAGAAAACGAAATTCAGCCCATTTCTCAACAGCCTACCAGCGTGTCGAAATTTATTATTTGTCTTTTTCGACACGCTGAAGGGTTGCTCGAAAAGCAACCCTTTTTGTTATTTCTTTTTTCCAAGTGCGATTGCCCTTGCGGAATTTGCAACTGCGATAAGGCACACACCGATGTCGCCGAAAATCGCAAACCACATCGGTATTTCCCTTGCCAGCACAACATCAAGCACAAGTATTACCGCCTTAATCAATATTGAAAAATAGATATTTTCAAGCGCTATGTTATGCACCTTTTTTGCAGTTTTCTTAACAACGTCAACGGCACCGTCGTTTTCTTTAAGAATAACCATATCGGCCGCCTCGACGCTCTGCGCCGTGCAATCCTCCCCGACTGCCGCAGAAACATCAGCCGCCTCAAGCATTGGTATATCGTTTATGCCCTTGCCTAAATATATTACCCTATGGCCGTTATTTTGAAGCACCTTAACATCGTCAACACTCTTATCGTCCTTATAGGTAATAACAGTATCGCAATCGTTAATCTCGTCAAGAGTTTGAGTATTCTTAACAAAAACGCCGTCAGCCGAGCACGCTCCGATTCCTGCGCTGAAGCAAAGCGGAACCGAAATAACTATTGCACACGGACAACCGACAACGATTGCCGCAAGTCCTCTGTGAAGCCACTCGCTCCACTCACCGCCCATAAGAAGCGGCGGTATTACGGCTATCAAAACTGAAATAATACAAATAACAGGCGTGTATATTCTCGCAAATTTTGTTATCATTTGCTCGGTTTTACTTTCCTCATTATCATAGTGACGAGGGAGCGTATAGCTTTCGTGCTTTTCGTCGAATATTCTGTCGATTTCCCTGCGGCTTCTTGACACAGCGGCGCCCTGAACAAATTCGCCGACAGTAAACAAAAGCATAACGGCAACGCCCTCGGTATATTCACCGATAACAAACGCTCCTATTGACGCAACGCTCATAAGGAAATTTTCGTCAAATATCCTGCCGTGAACAACGCTCTCAACAGCGTTTTTAACGACATTAAAGCCAACCGTCAGATATGCAACTATATAGCAAATTAAATAAACATATTCCGATATCTGCGTAAATTCGCCGATAATATAGCCTGCAACGAAGAAAACAATGCTGATAATAATGCGTGTCAGTACTTCCTTTTTGTGTTCCTTAAAATGATCGTCACCGCAGCAGCCGCAGCCGTGATTATCGGGAGTATGGTTTTCGCAGCAGTTTTCGTAATTATGATTATGTGTATGATTATGACCTTCGTGATTGTGCTCACTCATAAAATTCACTCGCCTTTCTTATGCGATTTTTACATTATAGCACAACGTGACTGTTAATACAATACCGTGTTTTATGCAATTTTTTAACGATTTTTGTCAAGTGATATTCAAATTTTTGTAAAACACCAACAAATATTACAAAAAGGTTACAAAACATTTGGGCATTTTCCATATAGATTACAATGGGCGTTTTCTGTTATAATGTTGCACGTTGTGAGTAAACCCCTCACAAAAACTGAATAAGCGAGTTCAATCGAAAACATTAAAGATTTCGTAATCATCCAAAAGTGGTACAAAGGGGTATCGTACCACCCAAAGAAAAAGGAAGGTATTTTATGGCTAAGAAGAAAACCCTGCTTATGGTTCCAGCAATACTTATAATGGCGTTTGTAATGTTAATTGCTGCGCCTGTCAGCGCAAGCGCAGACGACAGCGGATATGTTCCGAGGCTAACCTCACCAAGCTCAAGCATTCCGTATTACAGCAGACAACTGAATTATTATTTTCAAACAGGAACCGGTATGCCGAACTGCGTTGCTTATGTCTACGGCAGAGTGTACGAAATGAACGGTGAAAAGCCGCTTATCACTCACGGCGATGCAAGTGATTGGTTTTTCATTAACAAAAACGGCGGCTACTATGAATACGGCAATCAGCCGAAGCTCGGCGCAGTTGCGTGTTGGAGCAACCACGTTGCTGTTGTTGAAAAAATAAATTCCGACGGCAGTGTAACATTTTCCGAATCCCATTGGGGAGGAAGATACTTTAACACCGTAACTTATTCAAATGTCTACAACCACTACGGTCAAAGATTTTACGGCTACATCTACACCTATAACGAGGGCGTTTCCCGTGAGCTTCAAAACAAGCTGCTCAATGCCGGAAGCGAAAAAGCAAATCAATACAAAACAGAAAAGGTACAGGCTATTGATGTAAGCAATCAGTTTACGCTTGCAAAAATGGACGTAACCTCAAGAGGCGAGCTTCAAAGCATAAAGGCTTCCGTGCCTCTGCTCCAAAACAGATTGAATTCATAAAGAACATAGATAAAGTAATACAATTATAATAGGGCTGTATAAAAACAGCCCTGTTTTTATTTTCTAATCGGCAAATCCGATATTAAAAATTAATAGACTATTATCCCCTCAGTCACTTCGTGACAGCTGTCTCTCCACCTGTTTAGTCTGTTAAAGCTTCAATTGCCTTATTTATCAGCCTTTCGTCATACTGCTTGCCTGAGGTCGTGTGAATAATTCTATCAAGCTCATCAATATCATCTATTACGCTCTCGTCGTCAACAGGGCTGTTGCCGTTTATGAAATAAGCATAGCCGCTAATCCATATTCTTATATTATTTTCCTTTAAGAATTGAGAGAGAATATATGTTTGTCGTTTAATTTGCTTTATCGGGTTTTTGACCTGCTTATAAAAAACATTACCGCCGGGCGAAATCTTTTCCTTCGTCCATTCAAAATCGTCAATATCACCGTAAAGCCTGCCGTTGTAGTTCTTAACCTCAACAATAAATATGCCGTTATTGTTGATAATCAGGCTGTCGATTTCCGCTTCCTTGCCGTTAACCTGCAAGCAGACATTTCTGATTAACACATCGTCATTACGCAGAATACTTTTGAGCATATTATTAAAATACGCTTCACCCTTGTTCCCTGCCGACTTTATTTCACGCTGTTCACGTTTTTTCCTAAAAAGCCTTATTGCAAGAAATAAAAGTACAATCAGGGCAATAATCACAAACAAAAATAAATCCATAAATAACACCATTAAAGACACAGGCTTCGTTTTTTGCCTGTGTCTTTATTAATTAATATCTTTTAAGCTGTTCCTCGTCGAAGGTTGAAAGGAATTCGTCGTAGCTTCCCTTACGGTCGATGAATTTGTCGCCCGAAATTTCAATAATTCTGTCGGCAACGGTTTCAACAAACTGATGGTCGTGAGAAGTGAACAAAACTGTTTCGGGATAGCGGATAAGTCCGTTATTAAGTGCCGCAATTGATTCCAAATCAAGGTGGTTAGTCGGCTCATCAAAAATGAGAACATTCGCACCGCTGAGCATCATTTTGCAAAGCATACATCTTACACGCTCGCCGCCCGAAAGAACATTCGCCATTTTGAGCGCTTCGTCGCCGGAGAACAACATCCTGCCGAGCCACGAACGAATATCGGCTTCAAGCTGTTCCTTGCTGTACTGACGAAGCCAGTCAACAAGACTGAGATTTACGCCGTCAAAATACTTGCTGTTATCCGACGGGAAATAGCTTTGAGACGTTGTAACGCCCCACTTATAGCTTCCCTCGTCGGGCTCAAGCTCGCCCATAATAATCTTAAACAAAGTTGTCTTTGCAACAACATCACTTCCTACAAAAGCAACCTTTTCTCTCGGGTGAATAACAAAGCTGATATCGTCAAGCACCTTTCTGTCGCCGATAGTCTTTGTAAGGTGGTCAACACGAAGAAGATCGTTTCCGCATTCTCTGTCGGGCTTAAAGTCAACATACGGAAAACGGCGTGAGGAAACAGGCATTTCAATCATTTCAAGAGCGTCAAGCTGTTTTTTACGTGAGGTTGCCTGCTTCGATTTTGCGGCGTTTGCAGAGAAACGGTTGATGAAATCCTGAAGTTCCTTAATCTTCTGCTCGTTCTTCTTGTTTTGGTCTCTCGCCTGACGCTGACGCATCTGGGTATATTCATACCAGAAATCGTAGTTACCGGTATAAAGAGTAATCTTGCCGTAGTCAACATCACATATATGAGTACAAACCTTATTGAGGAAATGACGGTCGTGTGATACAACGATAACCGTATTTTCAAAATCAAGAAGAAAGTTTTCAAGCCAGCTTATAGCCGTTAAGTCAAGGTGGTTAGTAGGCTCGTCAAGAAGAAGAATATCGGGATTGCCGTACAGAGCCTGTGCCAAAAGCACCTTAACCTTTAAGTCGGACGGAAGCTCAGCCATTTTCATATAGTGATATTCGTCAGGTACGCCTAATTTATTGAGCATAAATTCAGCGTCACTTTCTGCGTTCCAGCCGTCCATATCGGCAAATTCCGCTTCAAGCTCGCCTGCCTTTATGCCGTCCTCCTCGGAAAAGTCCTCCTTTGAATAAAGAGCGTCCTTTTCCTCCATAATCTCAATAAGACGTGGGTTGCCCATAAGAACGGTACGAACAACCTCGTATTCGTCATATGCAAAGTGATCCTGCTTCAAAACAGAAAGTCTCTCACCCGGAGTAATATGGATTTCGCCCTTTGACGGTTCCAAGTCGCCGCTTAATACCTTTAAGAATGTTGACTTTCCTGCGCCGTTTGCACCGATAATACCGTAGCAGTTGCCCGGTGTAAACGCAACATTTACTCGCTCAAAAAGTGAGCGTCCTCCAAACTGAACGGAGATATTGTTTGCTGATATCATACTGACACCTCAATCATAGTCGTTAATGTAATTCAATGTATTTTATCACAACGCCGATATAATTTCAACAGTATTTTTTGTTCAATCAAAATGTGACATATTTTTCATAATACCTGAAATATAATAGGCAATAAAGAGAAATTGAATAAGTAATAATTTTCGGGTATTTATAATGAAAAAAAGTAATGTAAAAGCAAAACTAAAAAGGCACTTTGACGCACAATCATTAAAGCAGCCGATAAAAAATACAGCCGTTTATGCTCTTTATCTCGTAGGCGGATTTATATTGAGCCTCGCAGGAATTACAAGCGAGCTAAAGCCGCTTGCGTTGTCCTTTGTTGCGGTATCAAAAAAGCAGGGCTGTATATTTTCAACAATTGGTGCTTGTCTGGGCTATTTGGCACTCGGCTTCAACGAAAGCTCGGCAAGATATTTTTGTGCCGTGATAATAGTCGGTGCTATTGCGTTTTTAGTACAAACGCTCTCACTTTCGCACATAATCGCAATACCGCTTATCAGCACATTTTCCACCTGCTTAATAAGCGGAGCCTTTATGAACATAAAGCTCGAAGCGAATATAACGCAATATCTGATTACTCTTGCAGAGTCAATACTGACCCTCGGCGTAACATATTTTTACTTCAAAAGCATAAACGCAAATTTTACACAGCTTCGCTTCAAAGCGCTTCCGACAAGCGACATAGCGTGTATAACAATCTCCGTATCGACCTTGTTTTTAGGCTTCGGTCAGCTGAAAGTAGGCTCAATTATGCCGTTTCTTACTGCGGCAGGAGTGATAGTTTTGTTCGCCGTCAGATACGCAAACGAAAAATGGGGCGTTATATGTGCGCTGTCATTCGGCTTCGTGCTCGGAATACCGAGTGAAAACGGTGCGGCGTTGTGCGGCGCAATGGGCTTGGCGGCAACGGTGAGTGCATTGTTCGCAGAAATGTCGATACTGGGAGTAGGGCTGTCGTACCTCGCCGTTTGCTCGTTTTTTGCAATAACGCTCGGCGGTGAATACGGGCTTACAATATTCCTAAATAGCGCTTTATCGGTTGCAATATTCCTGCTTATGCCGAGTAAAATATGCGACAAAATCGAGCAGCGCTTTTTCCTCTATAATAAATCGGGAGTCGACGGTGCGTTACGGCAAAACCTTGTGCTCAAGCTTCGTTTCGCTTCAAACGCTATGAAAACGATATCCGACAGCGTTGAACAGGTAAGCGAACGCTTCGATGAGGTAGCGCAAAAGCGCTCGCAACGCCTAAAGCAAACGCTTTCAAAGGAGCAGTACATCAGCAAGGAGGTTATATCCCAACGCACAAATCAAGTGAGAATGGTTGCAACCGATCAATTTTTGAGCATAGCCGAAATGCTAAATGACCTTGCAACGGAATTTGCACAGGCAGAGGCGTTTGATTCGCAGGCACAGGACAAAATACGTCAGCTTCTCTCAGAATACGGAATATATGCTAAAAGCGTATCGGCAATCACAGACAAGTACGGCAGAATGAGAGTCGAAATTCTTACCTCGTCGCCGTCTTCAAGACTATCGGACAAGCATTTGCAATACGAAATCGGAAAAATCTGCGACAGGTATTTTGACGTCGGCAGGATAACGAAGTTTTCAAAGGAATGTATGCTCTCCTTTACTCAAAAGCCGAATTACATCATAAGCGTCGGCTTTGCACAGTACAGTGCAGAGGGTGAGCTGTGCGGCGACACGGTAAAAATAATCAACGACGGCAAGGGTCACAGCGTGCTTATCATCAGCGACGGAATGGGAAAGGGCAGCTCTGCGGCGCTTGACGGCGCTATGGGCGCAGGATTGATATCAAGGCTTATCAACGCCGGCTTCGGCTTTGACAGCGCACTAAAAATCGTAAACTCCGCCCTACTGCTCAAATCAAACGAAGAAAGCCTCGCAACTCTTGACATAGCAAGCATAGATTTGTTTACCGGCAAATGCGAAATATTCAAAGCAGGAGCGCCTTCGGGATATATTATCAAAAACTCGGTTGCGACAAAATGCGAGCTATCATCAATGCCGGCAGGTATTCTGCGTGGAATTGAATTTGCAAAACGTACGGCAATACTCAGTCCGTCGGACAGCATAATTTTAATGAGCGACGGCATAACGGATTTGGGCGACGAATGGCTGAACGAAATTTTTGTCTCGTTACCGTATCAGCCGCAGGAATGTGCCGATTATATTTTAAGCCGCGCACTTGAAGAAACGAAAAACAAAAAGCGCGACGATATGAGCGTAATTTATGCAAGATTGGAGAAAAACTAATGGACGAATACATCACACAGCAGTACAAAGACGAAATTGACCGAATACCCGAAGTCTTGAAGCAAACGCTTGATGCCTTCTTAAAAAACGATATGCCTTACTTCGGCACTCTTCACCTGAAAAAAAGACGGCTCAAAAAAATAAAAACAATAATTATCGCAGGACAGGCAGACGAATATAATACATCAAAATCGGCGGCATTCAACCTTGAGCTGTTGACAGGAATAAACTGCTTTGCGCTGAATTTGTCCGAGCTATGCAGTACAAGAGTTGTGCTTAATTCATCCGTTATGGTGATAATTCTTTCACAAAACGGTGAAAGCCCGATAGCAAACACCGTTGCTTTACGTGTAAAACAACAGGACGCACTTGCCGTTGCCGTTACTCAAAACGCCGAAAGCGAGCTTGCACAGCTTTGCAAAAATAAAATTATTGCAGATTGCTGTGACAGCATTTGCCGTTTCTGTAAGGAATATCTTATACTTGCACTATTCGGTATCTATATCGGATACAGAACAAAAAACCTCCCCCGTTTAACAGTCAGCGTTACATCAAAAATTGCTCAAATGCTATCGGGGAGCACGGTTTTATCAAACAGAAGCAAGCACGAGCTGTCCGGAGCAATTGAAGTCATTAACCGTTATTCGGGCATTGTTGTATGCGGCTACGGCGCCGACGAGGGAGTTGCCAACGAGGTTGCGTCGGCTCTGCGAAAAATCTGCTCAAAGCGTGCATTTTCACTTGAGCTTTGTCAGGCAGACAGCTCGCTCAACGCACTCGGCGACATTCTCTTAATTGCAATCATCAGCAACAACGCAGATTTGGAAATAATCAACCACCGTCTCTCGCTTCTTCGCCAAAGCGGTATTGATACGCTGATTTTTACAACAGAAAGCATTTCAGGCGAGCTTTGTATAGACGACGGCATTGTCACGGTTTCGGACAGCATTGCGCTTTTTAATCCCGTAACGCTTGCCTCGTCCGTTTATCAGACTGCCGTTTTGGATGCCCAAAACGATACAAAAAACGATTTATCCGCATAAAAAGAGCGTGTAGAAAACGAAAATTCTACACGCTTTAATCTTATTTATAATTTTTCTAATTTTGCAAAATTTGCCATAAGCTTTTTTGTTCCGACCTTATCAAAGGCAATTTCCAAAAGCGTATCGTTGCCCATTGGCTGTGCGGAAATGATAAGACCTGTTCCGAACGCCGAATGACGAACGGTGTCGCCGATATTATAGGAAGCACCCTGCGTATTTTTTTGAGAATTGACCTGACCGAAGGAATGTGAAGCGCTTGAAGTTTTTCTCGCTTCTCCCTGCGGAATAGGCGTTGAGCGACTGTATTTTGCAGGCTTCGCCGGAGTTCCGAAATGGCTCAAATATTCGCTCGACGAGGTATATCCCCTGCTTACGCTGACTGTTTTGTCCTCTATGACATAGCTCGGAATTTCACCTACGAAGCGGCTTTGCATATTTCTGTTAGTCGTACCGTAAAGCATACGCTGACGGGCGTTGATAAGATAAAGCTTTTCCTTTGCCCTCGTAATTCCGACATAGGCAAGGCGGCGTTCCTCCTCCATATCCTCCTCGCTGTAAAGGCTTTGCGAGCCGGGGAAAATTCCCTCCTCCATACCGGGGATAAACACAACGGGAAATTCAAGTCCCTTTGCCGAGTGAAGCGTCATAAGAACTACGCAATCGTCGTCCTCGTTGTAGCTGTCGATATCGGACACAAGTGCAACGTCTTCAAGAAATTTTTGTAAGGTGAAGTCCTCGTCCTCCTCCTCGTATTTTACAAACATTGAGGAAAGCTCCTGAACATTCGCCTTCCTGTCCTGCGCCTTAAGCGGGTCATCCTCTTCAAGATACTCAAAATAAGCGGTTTTTTCAAGTATTTCCTGAAGCAAATCGTTTACGCTCATTCCCTCGTCAAGACACACACGAAAGCCGTTTATCATTTCGCAAAACGCCTTTAGCTTACCTGCGCTTCTTTGAGTTTTTGCAAATTCGTCCGCCTGCTCGCAAACCTCAAATGCCGACATCTTATTTGCGCCTGCGATTTCAAGAATATTCGCAAACATAGTGTCGCCTATTCCGCGCTTCGGCGTATTAATAATTCTTTGAAGCCTTACGCTGTCGGACGGATTGTTGATAACTGCAAAATAAGATACAATATCCTTTATTTCCTTGCGGTCGAAGAAACGGTTACCGCCGATAATTTTATACGAAACGCCCGACTTTGCAAGCATAATTTCTATGTTACGGCTCTGTGCATTCATTCTGTAAAGCACGGCGTGATCCTTGTACGCTCTGCCGTTTTTAACATTTTCGTTTATTTCGTCAACGATAAACTGCGCCTCGTCCATCTCGTTTGACGCGGTATAAACGACAACCCTGTCGCCGTTTTCACCCGAATATGAACGAAGTCTTTTGTCGGCAAGGCGTGACTGATTATTGGATATAACCGAATTTGCGGCGTCAAGAATATTCTGCTTTGAACGGTAGTTTTCGGCAAGCTCAAGCTGAATTACCCTCAAGCCCTCGTCCTCATAGCGTTCCTTAAAGCGCATAATATTCTCAATAGTTGCACCTCTAAAACGGTAAATACTCTGGTCGTCATCACCGACAACGCAGATATTGTGATACTCTCCTGCAAGAAGATATGTCAGTACATACTGCGCATAAGATGTGTCCTGATACTCGTCAACAATTATGTACTTAAACTGATGCTGATACTTTTCCAAAACATCGTCATTCTCTTTAAGAAGTCTGACGGTGTTAAAAATCATATCATCAAAATCCATTGCGTCGCTTCTCAAAAGCTCCGCCTGATACTCACGGTAGCACTCGGCAATTTTCGACTTTCTGAAATCGCCCGAATTTTCAGCCTTATAAGCTCTGTAATCAATAAGCGAATCCTTTGCCCTGCTAATCTCACTCAAAATCGACTTATGATTTAGATACTTGTCCTCGATTCCGAGATTCTTTTGTACCCTTTTCATAACTCGCTTTTGGTCGTCGGTGTCGTAAATCGTAAAGTGCTGTGAATAACCGAGCCTGTCGGCATAACGGCGAAGCATACGCGCGCACATACTATGAAAGGTTTGCGCCCAAATATCATTCGCCTCAACGCCTATTGCATTTTCAAGTCTTTCCTTAAGCTCGCCTGCCGCCTTGTTCGTAAAGGTAATTGCAAGCACCTGCCACGGCATTGCATAGCCGTCGCTGATAATATGCTCTATTCTTTTTACAACCGTCGCCGTTTTTCCCGTTCCTGCTCCTGCAACAACGAGCACAGGTCCGTCAACTGCGTCAATAACCTGCTGTTGCTCCCTGTTAGGCTTTACTGCGTCCTTATTCATACATTTCCCTCACAATAATTAAGTCAAGAAATGCACTCGGGTATACTCCCAAGTGCATTTATAATTATCGAATGATATTTTACCTTATCCAAGCAGAGTAAGAAGAATACCTGCCGCAACTGCCGAGCCGATAACGCCCGATACATTCGGTCCCATAGCGTGCATTAAAAGGAAGTTCGACGGATTTTCCTTCTGTCCGACCTTTTGAGATACTCTTGCCGCCATAGGTACTGCCGACACACCCGCCGAGCCGATAAGCGGATTAATCTTGCCCTTTGTAAGAACATACAAAAGCTTACCGAACAGTATTCCGCCTGCCGTACCAAAACCAAATGCCAAAAGTCCGAGAACCACAATTTTTATTGTGTTCCAATTTAAGAACGACTGTGCCGAGGTTGTTGCACCGACGGAAAGTCCGAGCAAAATCGTAACGATATTCATAAGCTCATTTTGAGCCGCCTTTGCAATTCTTTCCGTTTGTCCGCTTTCTTTAAGCAGATTGCCGAGCATAAGCATACCTACCAAAACGCCTGCGTCGGGAAGCAAAAGCGACACGATAACAGTTACCATAATCGGGAACAAAATCTTTTCAGTCTTCGATACAGTACGAAGATTTCCCATTACTACGCTTCGCTCTTTTTTTGTTGTCAGTGCTCTCATAATCGGGGGCTGAATAACAGGAACGAGCGCCATATAGCTATACGCCGCAACAGCGATAGTACCGAGCATTTCAGGGGCTAACTTCGACGTTACGAATATTGCCGTAGGACCGTCTGCACCGCCGATAATGGCAATAGAGCCTGCCTGCTGCGGATTAAAGCCGAGCACGATAGCAATAACATATGCAACGAAAATTCCGAGCTGTGCCGCCGCACCTAAGATAAACGAGGTCGGATTTGCAATAAGCGAGCTGAAATCCGTCATTGAGCCGATACCGAGGAAAATAAGCGGAGGATAAATTCCCGCCTTAACTCCAAAGTACAAAAAGTCCATAAGACCCGGAGTCAGCGTCTTCCCTGCGTCGTCCACCATTCTTCCCGCAAGCAGGTCGATAAAGCCCTGCAAATCGTGATACTGTACCGCCAAATTTGCACCCGGCAAATTTGCAAGCAGCATACCGAACGCAATCGGTATCATAAGAAGCGGCTCATATCCTCTTTTTATTCCGAGATAAAGGAAAAAGAACGATAGGCCGATCATAATCAAATTAAGTATTCCGCCGTCTGCCGTAAAGAAATAGGCATAACCGCTGTTTTGCGCAATACTTTTTATAACTTCCCATACACCGGTTAAAACTTCCATTATTTTTTCACCGTACCTTTCAGGTTATATTCTGCGACAAATCGCAAAAACCGAGCAACCGTCAAAACGGTCTTGTATTGTCGTTAATTGCCGCCTGAGCCCACGGATTGCGTGAGATGACAGGACTTTTCTTTCTCGTTACGCTTCGAACGACCGCATTAGGTCCCTCAATAGCATAAACAGCCGCGCTGATTGCCGCAATAATCTCGCCGCTGATTCCCTCCTGCACTGCACTCTTTTCAACTATCGGTGCGCTTGCGCTTACGCTTGAAGCCGCCTGAGCCTCCTGTTCCATTTGTTTGAGCTGCTTTTGAGCCTGCTTTTTCTTTTTGCTTTGCTGTGACTTTTCCATAATATTGCCGAACAGCTTGAAAACAACAATAAGAAGTGCAAGAGTTGCCAAAACTATACCCAAACCGGCAATAATTACAGTCGCCGTAAATTCTCCTCCGGTATCGGGCACAACAGATGTTGCCAATGAATAAATCTCCATATACCAATATTCCTCCATTATAATTCAGAGTAATGCTATTATAAAGCAAACCGTTTCTTTTTTCAACAATTATTTATATTATTTTTACACATTTTGCAAGATTAATTTGTGCAAAAAATTTGGTATTGATTTATTGACGGTCATTGGTTATAATATGTTTAGAATGATTAGGAGGTAAATTATGAGCAAGGAAGCACTTATTATTGCAATTTTTGTTGCGCTTATGATTTTGTGGGTAACGGAAACATTGGGAATGAACAAAACTTCAAGACTGCTTGCCGGCGTAATCGACCTCGGCTTCGCCGTTTTGCGCTGACGAAAAAATAGAAAAATAGGTAAACGCCGTTTCTTTCGAAGCGGCGTTTTTATTATTTTCATTATATATAAATTACAGCAGGTCGGCAAGCGTTTTAGAATTAAGGAAATTCATAATGACTTCATTAAGCTCGTTCCACATAGGTCTTGTAAGGCACGAGCCGTGCTTTTCACACAAATGCTCACATTCGACGCAGGCAACAGGTGCAAGCGTTTTTTCGGTCAATATAAGAATTTCACCGACGGAGTATTCATCAACCTTACGATTAAGACGGTAGCCGCCGCTTTTGCCTCTTGCGCTGTCAACCAAGCCGCCCTTTGAAAGCTTGGCAATAATCGCCTCAAGATACTTCATACTTATTTCCTGTCTGTCGGAAATATCCTTGAGCGATATGTACGAGCCGTCGTCGTGGGCGGCTAAATCCAGCATAATGCTTAGGGCATAACGCCCCTTTGTCGAAATCATCATAGCTTTTAATCCTTGCTGTCAAAAAATTCCTGTGCAATACGAACGCTCTCCATTGCGTCCTTTGCATAGTAATCTGCGTTTATCATTTTTGCATAATCACGGGTGAGCACCGCACCGCCTACAAAGACCTTTGCATCGGTATTTTCGTGAAGAAGCGTAATCGTTTTTTCCATATTCGGAACAGTCGTTGTCATCAGCGCCGAAAGTCCAACCAATTTTACATTTTGCTTTATTGCTTCTTCAAGCACCCTTTCGCACTTTACGTCCTTGCCCAAATCAATAACGTCAAAGCCGTAGTTTTGAAGCAGTACCTTAACGATATTTTTGCCGATATCGTGAATATCGCCCTCAACGGTTGCGATAATTATTTTTTCGCCCTTGACCTGCGGCACGCCCTGCAAAACAATATGAGCCTTAATTTCGTCAAACGCCGCCTTTGCGCTGTCTGCGCTCATCAAAAGCTGGGGCAAAAAGATTTTGTTATTCTCAAAGCCGTCGCCTACAACATCAAGCGCAGGAATAATATACTCGTTTATTATATCGAGTGAGTCAAGCGTTTTAAGAAACTGCTTTGCGCATTTTGCGCTCTCATCCTTCATTCCCTTTATGATAGCCGTTTTCAAATCAAGCTCGGCTTGCCTGTCAACTACCTCAACGCTGACGGCACTGTTGATATACTCCTGACAGTTTTCGTCAAGTCCGGCAAGAGCCTTGTAGCTGTAAAACGCATTCATCATCGGCTTTGAATTAGGATTGATAATACCTGCCGACAGTCCGCTGTTCATTGCAAGCGTGTAAAACGCCGTGTTGATAGCCTCCCTGTTGGGCAAACCAAAGCTAATATTTGATACGCCCAAAACCGTATTTATTCCCATTGTATTGCGAATATAATCAACGGCTTTCAGAGTTTCAACGGCATTGCTTTTGTCAGTTGAAATCGTCATAGTAAGTGCGTCGATAACGAGGTTCTTTTTGTCTATTCCGTATTCTTTTGCACGATTGACTATTTTTTCGGCAATGGCAATTCTGCCCTCGGCACTCGTCGGTATTCCGCCTTCGTCAAGACAAAGACAAACTACAACACCGCCGTATTTTTTAGCAAGAGGGAAAATCTCGCTCATAGATTTTTCCTTGCCGTTGACGGAATTAATCATAGCCTTTCCGTTGTAAATACGAAGCGCTTTTTCCATAGCCTCGGTATTACTGCTGTCAAGCTGTAACGGCGTAGGAAGCACACTTTGAAGCTCGAAAACAGATTTGCACAGCATTTCGGCTTCATCAATTTCCGGCAAGCCCATATTTACGTCAAGAATATGCGCTCCTGCATCCTTTTGGTTTATGCCCTCACGGATAATATAGTCAATGTCGTTATTCCTCAAGGCTTCCTTAAGCAGCTTTTTGCCTGTCGGATTTATTCTTTCACCGATAACAACGCCGCTTGAAATGTCAACCGTTTGAGAATACGACGAAACAAGCGTGTCGTGCTTAAATTCGGGAATTTTCGCATCAATATCCTTTGTCGCTTCAATCATAGCCTTGATATGCTCCGGTGTTGTACCGCAGCAACCGCCTAAATATGATACGCCGATTTGAGCAATTTCTCGCATATATTCTGCAAATTCATCAGGCTCAACGTTGTATACCGTTTTTCCGTTTATGCTTTCGGGAAGACCTGCGTTGGGCATAACGATAATCGGCGTTGAGCAATATTTATGAAGCTCCTCAACAAGCGGTATCATCTGCTTCGGACCTAAGCCGCAGTTGAAGCCTATTGCGTCGGCGCCCAAGCCCTCAACCACCGTACACGCAGTTTGAACATCGGCGCCTGTGAGCAGTCGTCCTTTTTCGTCGAAAATCATCGAAACAATAAGCGGCAAATCGCAGTTTTCTCTTACTGCAAGCATAGCCGCCTTTAATTCGTAAAGGTCGCCGAAGGTTTCGCAGATAACCAAATCTGCACCCGCTTCATTTCCTGCCTTAACAACCTCGGCAAAAATGTCGACACATTCCTCAAAATCAAGGTCGCCCATCGGCTTTAATAATTTGCCGGTAGGTCCTATATCAAGCGCAACTCTCTTGCCTGTTCTTTTTGCGTTTTTTACGCCCGTCTTGACTAACTCGTCAACATTGTCGTATTTTAATCTGTTTGCGCCGAAGGTATTTGCGGATATTATGTCCGCCCCTGCCTTTGCATATGCATCGTGAATAACATACACTCTTTCGGGGTCGCTGATATTGAGCAGTTCGGGAAGCTCGCCTGCTTTCAAATTAAGCATACTTCCCATTCCGCCGTCAAAATAAGTAATCATTTCCTGTCCTCAATCTATTCCTATAAATGCCGTAACGCTTTTTGACGGAGCCATTAAGCAAGCATCCGTCAGCGTTAAGCCGATTCGTTTTTCAAGCTCTAAAAGCGAAAAGAACTTTTTTTGCTGTGTGATATCCAAGTCAAAATAACCCGGCGAATACCTCTGTCGAAGCGTTACGCCGTGTTCTTTTTTTATCGTTTCCTCAAGCTCGTCGCAAACCTGCTCGATTTTGTCAGCCCCGGCAGCCTGCAACGCCATAGCAAGTGCAACGTCCGTTGCCGACGCAATTCTTATTTCTCGGTCAACCTGTGCTCCGAGCGTTGCGCCGAACATAACGAGACGCTTGCAGTCCTTTAGATTTTGTGCAAGACGCTCGCTTTCAAACTCAACGCCGTTAACTACGGTCGAATTTTGTGTAACCGTGCAGTCGAAAATACGGTATAGGCTTTTCGGCTGTGCTTTTTGTTCGATTATATCAATCGCCCTGTCGACAAGTGCCAATATTTGCTCGTTGTCGGTTTTAGACGATGTTCGCATATAGCGAAGAATATCCTGCTTACTCATTGATAATCTGCGAAAGTCCGTTCATTATTGCACAGGCAACGTCGGGCTTGTTCATAGTATAAATGTGAATGTTGTTTATTCCGTTTGCCATCAAATCTATTATCTGCTCGGTTGCATAAATTATGCCTGCCTGCTTCATCTTGTCGGGGTCGTCGCCGAAGCGATCCATAATTCTGAAAAACTTATCGGGAACGCTGCAATTTGATAGCTCGATGGAACGCTTAATTTGGTTTGCGTTTGTTATCGGCATAATGCCTGCGATAATCGGAACGTTAATTCCTTTAATTCTGCACATCTCAACGAAGTTCAAAAATTTGTCATTATCGAAGAACATCTGCGAGGTCAAAAACTCAACGCCGCAGTCAACCTTTTGCTTCAGGTATTCGATATCCTCAACTCTGTTTTTGCTTTCGGGGTGAATTTCGGGATAGCATGCGCCGCCGACGCAGATATTGGGATTAATGCTTTTTATCTCGTTTACAAGCTGATATGCGTTTGTAAAATACTGCTCGTCGGGAAATTCAAAGCCCTGCGGAATATCGCCTCGAAGCGCCAAAATATTCTCTACTCCGTTTTCCGTCAGCTCCGATACAACCTGATGAATTTTGTCCCTTGTAGAGGTAAGGCAGGTGAGATGTGAAAGCGGTTCGATATTGCATTGCTTAATTTGAGTTGCAATTTCGGTTGTAAAGCCTGAGGTTGTACCTGCCGCACCGTATGTTACCGACATAAACGACGGGGCAGATTTGCACATTTCAATTACAGTTTGCTTTGTGCTTTCAATCTTGTCCCATTGCTTCGGAGGAAAAACCTCGAAGGAAACGGTTACTTTATTATTATTCAAAATCTCGCTGATTTTCATATTCTTACTCCTACATAAAATTTCTATAATGCTTTATGTTATTTTCAAATAAATATTATATATTCCAATACCCACTTTGTCAATAGGAATTAAAATGCTTGGTTAAACAGTTGACTAAAATAATGATAAAGTATACAATATAAGCCGACAAATAATATTTTTTCAGCATAATTTTTGCTTCGCAACCGATGGTTGCGGCGAAAAAAACCGAATGTAAACAATAGTTTGTAGCATTTTTGTACTCCTTGGTGTAATTTGTATTTGCAGGCAATAAAGAGCAAACCACACATAGCATTACTCTTTATTGCAAAGCCAAAGGCTTGAAAATTATGACAAATTATATTATACTGAAAGGGACATAAAAGATGAAACAAACAATAACAGTTAAAAATCAAGAGCATTTTGGAATAGCACGCAAGATAGTATCAAATATGACGAGCGAAAGCTGGGAGACAATTCCTCACGCAGTTGTGACATACAATCCGGAGGTGACGGGTCTTCTAAAGGTTCTTGAAGAAATAAACGCAAATTCTTCAAAAGAAACAAAAATAAGCATTAACACCGTTATGCTGCGAATTATTGTTGAGGGATTAAAGGCTTGTCCGGTTATGAATTCGCATATAGAATTTAACAGGAGATTGGTTAGAGGTAATATTAAAACAATAGAGGAAATTAACATATCTATGCCAATGATACTCAACACCGGCGAAATGATGACTATCAATATGCACGATATGCATAAAAAATCAATGAGTCAAATGAGAGACGCTATATTTGAGGCATCAAGACGTGCAAACGCCTCAGATATGAACGAGGTTATGTTTGAGGTATCATTAGATAATACCTTAAAGGGCTTGAAGCAAGGCAAAATCATTCAAGCACTCAACAGGCTTGTCGGTTCAAAGACGGGAAAGCATAAGGTTAAGACGCTCAAGGGAAAGGCTAAAAGGGATTATTATTCAATTCCGGAAGAAAAAAGGCTTACAAAACATGATATTGAGCAAGGCACAATTACTGTTTCAAATTTAGGTTCAATATGCCGAGATTGGGACGGAGACTGTACTATGCTTGAAATAATACCTCCCCAGGTATGTGCAATAGGCATTGGCGCCATTCAAAGGGTAGCCGTTGTAAATGATGACGACAGCATTACGTCGGGACGAAGGCTACCGCTTACCATAGCGTTTGACCACCGTGCGCTTGATATGGGAGATATCGCCCCTTTTATTAATAAGTTAAACACAATTTTCAGAAATCCTCAAATTATTAAAGAGTGGGTATGAGCCCATTACGGAAAGGAAATAGATATGGATTTAATGACAGCAAACAGATTACAGCAATTAAGAAAGGCAAACGGCTACAGTCAGGATGTATTGGCTGAAAAATTGGGTATCAGCAGACAGGCAGTTTCAAAATGGGAACGAGCTGAAAGCTCGCCGAGTGTTGACAATTTGCTCGACCTTGCAAGGCTATACGGCATTACGGTTGACGAAATGCTCAATACCGACGGCGACAGAGTTGTAATTAAAACCTAAAACAATACTAAAAAGGATATAAAAGGAAAGCTGAAATCTCTTATTTCAAAAGCTAACGATTTCGGAATATATCCCGAGCTTGCAAGAAATCTTGCAAAATTCCCGTTCTTTCTTGTTGTCACTGTACTGTATGTCGTTTTGTGCTTTGTGACAAAGCTGTGGCATCCTTTGTGGATAATGTTCCTTGCTTTGCCGATTTACTATCAATTTGCACTTGCCTGCAAGGGCGGTAACAAAAAGGTATTTATGCTGTTGCTTCCGATACCGGAAATCGTCGTTACATTATTTTTAATACTCGGCTTTGCTTTCGGCATATGGAAATACGCTTGGATACTGTTTTTAATTTTGCCGATTTATTACTGGATTGTGCTTATAAATAAATAATTTTTTCTCCTGCGTGGCAAAAATAGGCGTAAAAGGTTGAAAATGCCTAAAAAATGTATTAATATAAATTTAATATTAACTAAAGTTTGGAGGAGCTTTTATGGATTTATCAAAAATCATTAGCAAAAAAGATGAAGCCGCACAGTATATGATTGACGAAATCACTCATATCATCAAGACCTTTGAAAAGAGAGACCCCGGCTCAAAGGGTGAGAAGCAGGCTTGCGAGTATATGGCAGATGTACTCAAAAAGGACTGCGGCTGTGAGACCGCCGAGGTTGAAAGCTTCAAGGAAAATCCCGGAGCATTCTACGGTTGGATTTATTTCACAATCACATTTGTTTTGGCAGGTATTGCACTTTTCTTCGTTGCACCTATCGTAAGCATTATTCTTATCGTTTTAGGCTTGATAATCGTACTTGCAGAATTCGGCTTTTATAAAAAGCTTGTTGATAAGTTTTTCCCCGAAAAGACAGGACACAATGTAACCGCAATTAAGAAGTGCACAAACGGTACTCCGAAAAGAAGAATTCTCTTTAACGGTCATCCGGACGCAGCATGGGAATGGCCTATGAACTACAAGTTCGGCGGCGTCGGCTTTGAGGGTCACGCTATCGCCTGCGGCTTGGGTGCAGTATATTATATTGTTCTTTCGGTTATTAAGTGCGTAAAATACGGCGTTTTCGGAACAGTTGCCGTAACAGAGCCTATTATGAAGGCTGCATTAATCGGCTTGATTTTCCTCATTCCGCTTGTTGGTCTTTATTGGATGGTAAACTATCGCAGAGTTGTTGACGGCGCAAACGACAACCTTTCCGGCTGTTATATGGGTATCGCCGTTATGAAGATGCTCAAGGACGAGGGCATCGACCTTGAGGATACGGAAATCGGTTGTATTATGACAGGCTCCGAGGAAGCAGGTCTTCGCGGCTCAAAGGCTTGGTGCGAGGCTCACGCAGGCGAATTTCAGGATTGCCCGACTATGATTATTTCATACGATACAATTCACGACCCGAAATTCCTTATGGTAAACTACCGTGACCTTAACGGTACCGTAAAGGCTGACAAGGATTATTCCGATTTGTTCCTTGAAGCCGCACAGGCTGTTGACGTACCTTGCAAAAAGGGTTGGGTACCTCCTCTCGGCGGTGCAACCGACTCGGCTGCTTTTGCACAGGCAGGCTTCCGTGCCGCAGGTATTACAGGACTTAACCATAATCTTGAGGATTACTACCATACACGCCGCGATACATACGACAATATGAACGCCGAGGGACTTGCAAATTGCTATGCCGCAACAGTCAAGACTCTCGAAATGTGGATTAACGGCGCAAAGCAATAATAACTAAATAACAAAAAAACGGGATTCGATTTTCGAATCCCGTTTCTTAATCTCCCATCATTGAATTATATATCAGCTCTCCTGTAACGGCGTCAATACAATAATAATAAAAATCGCATATGGTATCATTATCAAAATACGAAACGCCGTAATATGAATGTCCGCTTTCGTTTGGATTATAAACTGTATTGAAAGCAAAGTATTGTTTGCTTTCATTTTTTAATTCTGCGCCGTTAAAGCTGATATTCATATCGGGATATAAAGACACTTGCTTTTCGTAGGCAATTTTTATTGCTTGAGAATTACTGATGATTTTTTGTTTATTCCCACCGTTTTTTATTTCGCTTATGCAGTTTACAATATCATTATTATTTTCATCTTGGTATACAAATCCCAATAGCATTAATTCATCATCAAAATAGTATAATGAATATTTTGCGTCAAAGCTGTTTGTATCCTCACAGACATAATTTATTTCAACATTACTATATCTGCTTGCGTCAAAAGGATTGACATCAACCAAACCGTAATCATTCCAATGCTTGAAAAACTCCTCACCTGTAATAGCTTCGGTATGTGTTATTACGCCGTAAAAAGTGGGGTTGTTATTGCTTAAAACATTAACCTTATTATCCAAAATTTCCAACGACTTAACGGCGCTTGGATTAATGCTTGATTTCAAATCAAGATACATCGGCTCACCGACAGAATATATTTCCTTGTTATTTATCTGCTCATTATTTATTATAATTCCGATATTTTCATTTTCCTGTAACAATTCGCCCTCATTATCCTTTGGATTTGCAACGCAAACCGCCGCAATAGTTGCACATAAAATTATCGCAACCACACTGACTGCAACAGTCGGCTTTTTGAATTTGAGTACATTCTTTATTCTGCCTTTTATTGAGCCTTCGCCGAAGCACAGCATACTCGGAGAGGTGATTTTTTTGTCTGTTGAAAATGACAAAAGCGCTGTCGAATACTTCTTTTTTATGTTTTCATAATGAGCAAGGACATACTCATCACAGCTCATTTCCATATCCTTATTCATCAAATAAAACGCAACCCAGCAAAGAGGATTGAACCAATAAACGCACAAAAGCAAATATGCAACAAGTTTTGCGAAATTATCCCCACGCTTCAAATGGTGCTTTTCGTGTGAAATGACATATTCCAAATAATCCTCGTCGGTATTATAAGGAATATATATTTTCGGCTTGATAATTCCGAGAATGAACGGCGTTGAAATATTCTCGCTTTGGAAAATATTATCCTGCAGCTTTGTTGCAAAGCGCACCTGATTTCTTGTTTTTATATACCCTGCTATACCGAAAGCAAAAAGAACGCACATACCGACAAGCCATGCGCAAATAAGAAAATCATCAAGCGTAAAGCCTTTTGTCAAGGTCGGCGCAACGGTTATATTCTCCGGTGCGTCTGCTCCGCCGATTGTTGCCGTGCCCGTATTAGCATTATTGAAATAAATCGGCGCATCAAGATAGTTCATCCTACCGCTTTTAGTAACTATATCACTCGGCTTTTGAAATGGATTGATGTTGAAAATACTGATTATCGAATTAAAACTGAACGGACACAAAAGCCTAAATCCGACTATCGACCACAGAAGATATGAGTATTTTTTAGGCGCTCTTGCCAAAAGAAATCTCATTAAAATTACAACGAGAATAACGACCGAGCCTGTTATACTCATATTCAAAAGAATATCAAAATAAACGCCCATACCCTACTCCCTATAGTTATCAATCAGCCTTTTCAGTTCCTGCGCTTCGTCCTCGCTGATTTTTTTACCGCCGAAAAACGAAGCCAAAAAGCTCGGCAATGAGCCGTCAAACGAAGTATTTACCACTCTGTTGCTTTCATATTTTTGCACATCATTTTTCGCAACAAGAGAGGTTATAACGGAGCCTTCGTTTTTCGCAAAGCCCTTTTCGCTCATTTTTTTCAGCACAGTATAGGTTGTTGACTTTTTCCAGCCCAGCTGCTCATTACATTTCAAAACTAAATCGTGGGACGAAACGGGCTCGTTTTCCCACACAACGCACATAAATCTGAAATCACTTTCGCATAATCTCAATTCCATAACGCACCTCTCAAAATCGGTCTATAACAATAGACCCTACATATAGTCTACAACAATAGACCAACTTTGTCAATACCGTTCAACCATATTTTTCGCCAAATCAACACACCAAAAACCACATATTAAAAACCAACAAGAGGAACCGTCCCCCCTTGTTGGTCAATCGTAGGGGTCGGCGTCTCGACGACCCGCAAACTATAATCAAAAAACCTCTTCTCATCATTCTTCACTCTTCACTCAAAAAAGGCTCTCGGCTAAATACCGAGAGCAAATTTTTTATCAGTCTGATGTGTAAGGTAAAAGAGCAAGATGACGAGCTCTCTTGATAGCTGTTGTAAGCATTCTCTGGTGCTTTGCGCAAGTGCCGGTTACACGGCGAGGCAAAATCTTTGAACGCTCGGAAACAAACTTCTTGAGCTTTGTTGTATCTTTATAGTCAATGCTTTCAGCTTTTTCTACACAAAATTGACAAACCTTTCTGCGGCTCTTTCTTGGGCCCTTTGCATTATATGCCATTTTGGTTTTCCTCCTTATAAATTAGGGTAATTTTTGTAATTAGAACGGCAAATCGTCGTCATCATCAACGATTTCTTCAAAGTCGCTGTTGTCTGCGCTTGCATAGCTCGGAGCAGCCTGATTGTAACCATTGTTGGATACAGAGCCTGCTTCATTCTTTGAACCGCAGAATGAAACGTTATTTGCAAGTACCTCTACCTGCTTTCTTTGATTTCCGTTCTTATCGGTGTAGCTACTTGTTTGGATAGTACCTTCAACTGCAATCATAGAGCCCTTATGAAAATAGCGTGAAATAAATTCAGCAGTCTGTCTCCATGCAACGCAGTCGATGAAATCCGTCTGTCTTTCGGCACCTGCACGCTGATACGTTCTGTCGCACGCAATTTGAAAGCGGATAACGGAAACATCGCTCGGAGTTTTACGAAGCTCCGGCTCGAAGGTAAGTCTTCCCATCAATGCAACCATATTCAACATAGATGTGAGCCTCCTTAATTATTCGCCTTTTGCAACGATAAGTGAACGAAGCACGCCGTCGGTAATGTTGATTACACGGTCAAGCTCAGCCGGGAACTTCTCTTCTGATGAGAAATTGATAAGAACATAGTAACCGTCGGTTTCATAGTTGATAGGATATGCAAGCTTCTTCTTGCCCCATTCTTCTACTTCGCCGAGAGTGCCATTCTTAGCGATAAGGTCTGTAAACTTCTTTTGCAAAGCAGCAACAGCCTCTTCACCCTTTGAAAGAGAGTAAACCATTACGATTTCGTAGTCTTTTAATGCCATTCTTCAGCACCTCCTTTTGGACTTTTGGTGCGATTTCTCCTCGCACAAGGATATTTCGCCTGCAACAAGATATTTTGCAAGCCTCGTTATTATAACAGTAAACAGTAAATATGTCAAGCATTTATTTCGCTAATTTGTACAAATGGCAGGCGTTTTGATAGGTTTTATCAAGAACTTCCTGCGCAGGGATTGAGAGAACCTCGCCGATTTTTTCGGCAATAAACGGAATATATGACGAATCGTTGCGCTTTCCTCGGTGAGGCTCAGGCGCAAGATACGGGCAATCCGTTTCAAGTACGAGCCTGTCGAGCGGAATATCCTTTACTACCTCAAGGCTTTTTCGTGCGTTCTTAAAGGTGACAACTCCGTTAAGACCGATATACATTCCGAGCTTTATTATTTCCCTCGCCATTTCCCTTGAGCCTGAAAAGCAATGCAAAACTCCCTTTGGCTTTGTCGCCTTTAATATATCGAGAGTGTCGCCGTGAGCTTCTCTGTCGTGAACTATTACAGGCATATCGAGCTTTTTTGCAAGCTCAATTTGTGCTTCAAAAAACTCCTTTTGTACCTGCTTACTGCTTGACATCCAATGATAGTCAAGACCGATTTCGCCGATAGCAAGGCACTTTTTATGCTTTGCGATTTCCTCTATAATGTCTAAATCGTCAAGCGAAAAGCCCTCCAAATTTTCGGGATGAAAGCCTGCGGCGAAATAGAAATAGTCATATTTTTCACTCAAAAGCCTGTTGAATTTACTGCTGTTTATATCACAGCCGCAGCTTACAACACGGCATACGCCCTTGTCGGGCAAGGAATTAAGCAGGCTTGCCCTGTCCTTATCGAATTTATCGTCGTCGTAATGAGAATGTGTATCAAAAATATTATACGCCATTATAATACATTTTCCTCAATCCATTTGTTAATATCGTCGTAAACCTCAGCCTTATTAAGCTCGTTAAGGATTTCGTGGCGAGCTTCGTGATACAGCTTTAAGGTAACCTTATTATGGCCGGTTTCGAGCAGTTTTTGATAAACCTGACGAACGCCCTTACCGTAATTTCCGACAGGGTCCATATCGCCCGATGTCAACAATATTGGGACATCGACAGAAACATTCCTGTACCACTCGTCCTCATTGCATTTTACAACAAGCTTCGACAAATCCATATAGCCTGCAACGGTGAACAAAAAGCCGCAAAGGTCGTCTGCAACATATTTGTCAACCTCTTCGGTATCACGCATACCCCAGTCATAATGTGTTCTGTGCTCAAACGGCTTGTCATACGCACCGAGTGAAATATTGTTCAAAAACTGACTGTGATGCTTTTTGCCCTTGATCGCACCTACAAGCTTCATAATCGGAATACCTGCCTTTGCAAGCGGTGTCGGTCCTGCGGTGCCAATAAAAATTGCGCCGTCGAAATCACAGCCGTATTCGTTAATATAGCATCTCATAGCAAGCGAGCCCATAGAATGACCGGCTATCATAAACTTCTTGTCGGGATATTCGGATTTTGCAATATCGGTAAGCGTCTTTGCGTCAGCAAGAATATTTTTGTATCCGTCGTTATCACCGAAATATCCGAGCAGTTCTTTGTCCTCATTTGATTCGCCGTGACCGAGCATATCGTTCATAAAGATTGCATATCCCCTGCCGACAAAATCATTTATCCAGCTTTCGTATCTTGTGCAATGCTCCGCCATTCCGTGGTGCATTTGAATAACAGCCTTAACCTCACCCTCGGGCGCCCATTGCCAAGCCTTAATGTCGCAAATACCCGAAGCACTTTTGTATGTGTATTCCTTTTTAATCATTTCTAAAACCCCTTTTTTATAAAATCGGACACCCATTAGGGTGCCCTTTATAATTATGTAATTATGTATTTATTTATTCGGCAGATAAGTCGCTTGTACAATGAGGGCACTTTGTTGCATCAATAGCAATTTCGCTCTTGCAATAAGGACAAACCTTTGTTGTAGGCTCTGCCGGTGTTTCCTCTTTTTCCTTTTTCTTTCCGAGCTTTGAAGCGGTTTCGCTGAGCTTATTCACTGATTTAACAATCAGGAATACAACGAACGCCATAATCAAAAAATTAATAATAGCCGAAATAAATGCGCCGTAATCAAGATAATTTTCAGTACCGAAAAGCTGAATTTTACCCTGAACATTTGCGCCGCCGATACAATTAAGAAGCGGCTGAATGATGTTGTCGGTAAGACCGCTGACAACCGAACCGAACGCACCGCCGATGATAACGCCGACAGCCAAATCAAGAACATTTCCCTTTGCAATAAATGCTCTAAATTCTTCTAAAAACTTTTTCATTTTACTTCTCCTTTTTCACACTTAACTATCTACTAATATAATAGCACATTACCGTACTAAAATCAATATTTGAAATTTTCACTAAATTCGGGTATAAACCGGTCACCCGACGACGACAAATCCTGAATAAAAATTTTATCAAGTCCGAGCGACAGAATATAATCGACAATCTTGTTGTATTCTCTTTTTGTCAGCTTTCGGTTTATTTCGTCATATCCCGTCAAATTGCCGCAGGGCGTATACTGAGCCATAACGGAAATATAGGTATCTGCATAATTTTCGGCAAGATAATCAAGCGCCTTTATGCTCGCATTTGTATTAGACGGCAAAACAAGATGTCGAATAATCATACCCTTTTTCATAAGTCCGCTTTCGTCAAACACATCTGCACCGACCTGCCGTTTCATTTCCTGTAATGCAAGCATTGCGACATCGGGATAATCCTCGGCAAAGCTGTATTTTCTTGCTTTTTCGCTTGATATGTATTTGAAATCGGGCAAATAAATATCAACAAGACCGTCAAGCATTTTGAGCGTTTCAACGCTTTCGTACCCCGACGAATTATAGACAATCGGTACGGGAGATTTCCATTTTGAAAGCACGTCGGCAAGCTGTAACGCATAATGAGTAGGGTTTACAAGATTGATATTATTTGCTCCCTTTTCTATAAGCGACTCAAAAATTTTTATAAGCTCGTCGGCGCTGACTTCTCTGCCGATTTTCCTGTGGCTTATCTCATAATTCTGACAAAAAACGCAACCAAGATTACAACCGCTGAAAAACACCGTACCGCTTCCGTTTTCACCGCTTATACACGGTTCCTCCCAAAAATGAAGCGAAGCCCTTGCCAGCTTAAAATTTTCACCTACGCCGCAACGTCCAACTGCTTTTGAACGCTCAACATTACACCTTCTCGGACATTGATTACAGATCATAATAACGCCTTATAAATATCGTTCTTTTTGAACGGTGTCATTTTTGCCGCTTCCTTGCTTGCGTTATTCACGCTCATTCCGTCCTCCACCATTTCACGTGCAATTTTTACTGCCTGCTCAAAGGTTATTTCCTTTTCCTGCTCAGCGGCTCCCGATACGATTATTACAAATTCGCCCTTTGGATTTTCGTTTTCGTACATTTCACAAGCCTTGAAAAGTGTTGTACGAATAACCTGCTCGTGAATTTTTGTTATCTCACGAACAAGCGCAATCTCCCTGTCGCCGAAAGACTCCTGCATATCTGCGAGTGTTGCTTTGAGCTTATGCGGTGCTTCATAAAAAACCATTGTTCGTTTTTCTGTTTTTAATTCGTCAAGCAGTGCTCTGCGTTCCTTTTTGTTCGCCGACAAAAAGCCCTCAAAGGTAAATCGGCGTGTGTTCATACCCGATATTGCAAGCGCAGTTGCAAACGCTGTAGGACCCGGCACGCTCTCAACGTCAATACCCTTTTCGTGACATTCTCTGACTAAATCCTCACCGGGGTCGGATATTGCCGGCATACCTGCGTCGGTGCATATCGCACAGCTTTCGCCGTTCAAAAGTCGGGATATGATTATCTCGCCGTGACTGCTTTTGTTATGCTCAAAATAGCTTATCATTTCCTTTTTTATACCGAAATGATTGAGCAGCTTAAGAGTTACCCTTGTATCCTCTGCGGCGATAAAGTCAACATTTTCAAGCACCTCGACAGCCCTCGGCGAAAGGTCGCCCAAATTTCCGATAGGCGTTCCGACTACAAATAATTTTCCACTCATTATCTAATCTTATCCTCGTATCCATCGGCATATGAGCCGTAAATTTCTATCATTTCAGGTGTAAATTTGCTCTCGCTGTTTTTTATAACAAGCTCCGGCTCAACCGACAAAAACGGCTTTGAGCCCTTTCGTCCCTCAATCAAAAACAAGAACGGCTTTTCTCCCTGTCTGTCCGACACAAATCTCAAACGCTTCGGCTCAATTTTGTACTGCCGCATTGACGATATAACGTCTGCAAGTCTTTCGGGACGGTGGCACATACAAAATCTTCCCGTGTATGTAAGCAAATAGCTCGCCGCTTTTACAGCATTTTCGATATTACAGCAAACCTCGTGACGTGCAATTTTTGCGCTTTCACCGAGGCTTTCTATGCCTGTATTGACCGGCTTGTACGGCGGATTCATTGTAACCAACGTAAAGCACTCGGCAGGAAATTCCTTTTCAATTTCCCTCAAATCGCAAAGGTGCGGTGTAAGTCTGTCGCCCAAGGAGTTTATTTCGATTGATGCCTTTACCTGTTCAAAAGCGTTTTCCTGTATGTCAAGACAATGTATGCCGTTTTGCTTTTCGTCACGAAGCCACAAAAGCGGAATTATTCCGCAACCCGTTCCCATATCAAGCGCCTTGTCCTTGTATTTCGGCTTTGCGAAATACGACAGGAGCACCGCGTCTGTTCCGAAAGTATGCTCCGAACTCACAGCAATTTTTATGTTGTCCGACAATCTTTCATATCTGTATTCCATAACGTTATTATAATATATTTCCTACTCCAACGCAACATTAAAAGTCTCCTGAAAACAGGAGACTTTAGTGTGCAAAATATTGAATTATTATAATGCCTTCTTTGCAGCCTCAACAAGTGCTGTGAAGCCTGCCGGATCTGCGATTGCAATCTCGGAAAGCATCTTTCTGTTAAGCTCGATGCCGGCTTTCTTGAGACCGTTCATAAATGTTGAATAGTTCATACCGTTCATCTTTGCTGCTGCGGAAATACGAGTAATCCAAATTCTTCTGAAGTCTCTCTTCTTCTGCTTTCTGCCGATATATGCATACTGACCGCTCTTCATTACAGCCTGTTTAGCTGTTCTGAACAAAGCGTGCTTTGAGCCGTAATATCCTTTAGCTGCCTTTAATACCTTTTTTCTTCTTTTGCGAGTCGCCATAGCGCCTTTAATTCTTGCCATTGTTAAATACCTCCGTAAGTGTTATGAATTCTTCTTATTTATAAGGAACAAGTCTCTTGCATTGCTTCTGGTTTGTAACATCGGCAACTGCAGTCTTGCGAAGATTTCTCTTACGCTTTGTTGATTTCTTTGTAAGGATGTGAGAAGTGTAAGCGTGTGCTCTCTTAACCTTACCGCTCTTTGTGGTCTTGAAACGCTTTTTTGCGCCGCTATGTGTCTTAATTTTTGGCATAATTTATTCCTCCGTAAAATTGAATTACTTTGTCTTCGGGGACATAAACATCAAAATTTGACGTCCCTCTAATTTCGGCTTTTTATCAATAGTTGCTTCCTCTGAAAGCTCGTCGGCAAACCTCTGCATATTTGTTTCGCCAAGCTCGGGGTGAGCCATTTCTCTTCCGCGAAGACGGATAGAAACCTTAATCTTGTCACCCTTTGCAAGAAACTTTCTTGCTTGATTTACCTTTGTGTTGAAATCGCCGATGTCGATATTAAGAGAAAGTCTGATTTCCTTTGTTTCGACAGTCTTTTGCTTCTTGCGATTTTCCTTTTCGCGCTTTGTCTGCTCGTAGCGATACTTGGAATAATCCATAATCTTGCAAACGGGCGGCTTCGCCATAGGAGCAATCTTTACAAGGTCAACGCCTCTTGCATCTGCAAGCGCCTGAGCCTCCTTTGCACTCATAATACCGAGCTGCTCGCCTGTGTCGGAAATTACACGTAATTCCTTGTCTCTAATCTCACCGTTGAGCTGTGGAGCATCTTTGCTGATAAAAAACACCTCTTTATAAAAATAAATAAGCACAAACGCAAAACGCCCGTGCTCCAATAAATCAAAAGAAATATTGCCCTTTTTACTCACTCGCTTAAGGGGAGAACAAACGCTCTGCTTCGTTGTGCAAATAATATAACACATAAAATCCCATTTGTCAAGAAATAATTTTGAGCAATACAAAAATTAAAAACTGCAAGCAGTCCGAAGGGTGGATGTGCTTGCAGTTTTTGTTATTATTTTGATTTTTAGTACAATGCAGCACCGCCGATTTCGGCAAGGCTAATACCCAAAGCCGCCATAACGATACCTGCGAGAATTAAAACTCCTACGCTGATTGCGTAAATTATAATATTAGCAATAACATAGTTTTTCTTATTCTTATTTGTATCGGGGCTTACAAGCCACACAATCCAGCAGATAACGTTTACAACCGGAATTGATAATAGAATGAACATCAAAACGTACGAGCCGACGCTCATTACCTCTCTTGTCGGGTCATAAACCGGCTGTTGATACACAGGCGGCTGATACTGCGGCTGCGGAGGTTGATACTGCGGTTGTGGTTGTTGTGGTTGATTTGGCTGATAATACTGATTATCAAATTGCTGATTATTCTGTTCCATAAATATTCCTCAAATTTTGATTAAAGTCCTGTGTTTTCTGCGATATACTTTCTTGCCTTAACTGCGTACTCAAACGGATTAGCCTTTGCAGGGTCTTGCTCTGCTTCAACTACAACCCAGCCCTCGTAATCATTTTCTGCAAGAATATCGAAAATCGGCTTGAAGTCAACATCACCGTCACCTGGTACCGTGAACACACCTGCTCTTACAGCGTCAAGGAATGACATCTTATTCGGCACAACCTGATTATTGTAAACATCAAGTCTTACATCCTTTAAGTGAACGTGCTTGATACGGTTGATATACTTCTTCAAAATAGGAACGGGGTCGATACCCGCAAAGGTGAGATGACCGCTGTCGAAAAGGAGATAAACAAGCTCGGGGTCTGTAATTTCCATCAGCTTGTCAATTTCCTCTACTGTCTGTACGCCTGTTCCCATATGATGATGAACTGTAAAGTACATACCCTTGCTTTTTGCGTAAGCGCCCATTTCATTAAAGCCCTTTGCAACAATTTCCCACTCTTCGTCGGTATAATACGGCTTCTCTTCAAGAATTGATTTTGTCAAATCGCCCTGAATGGAGTTGCCCTGCTCGGAAGCGCCGATAACCTTTGCGCCAAGCTTATGTAATTTATCACAATGAGCCTTAAACGCTTCAATAGTTTCCTCATAAGGCTTCGAGGTAAGATACGAGCTGAACCAAGCGTTGCAAATCTGCAAGCCTCTGATATCGAGATAAGGCTTCAAAACATCTGGGTCAGCAGGATATTTGTTTCCTATTTCACTTCCCTTAAAGCCTGCAAGTGCCATTTCACTTATGCACTGTTCAAACGTATTCTCCGCACCTAAATCAGGCATATCGTCATTTGTCCAGCCGATAGGTGCAATAGCCAATTTTACTTTATCTTTATTAAGCATAGTTTCTGCCTTTCTTTATTATATTAGTAATCAAATGTTTCCTTAATGTGAGATTGCATATCCTCGTAAGCCTTTGCAACGGTTTCGCTCTTTGATACCTCGGCAACGCCGACTCTCCACCACGATTCGAAGCCCGGAGTCATAGTTTTCGGCAATACCTTGATATCGAACAATACGGATTTATCCTGCTTCTTTGCATCCTCAAGTGCCGCACGAAGCTCGTCGGAATTATGAATTGAATATGCCTTTGCGCCGTAGCCCTCGGCTATCTTTGCAAAATCAACCGTCATATCCGCACCGTCAAGCATACCTGTTTTCGGATTTCTCGCTCTGAACACGGTTCCGAATGTATCGGTACCCTGATTATTCTGTAAGTTTTCGATACATCCCCAGCCGAGGTTATCAAACAGACAGATGTTTATCTTTAAGCCCTCCTGAAGTGCGGTATAAAGCTCGCTATGTCCCATAAGGAACGAGCCGTCGCCGCAGAAGGTGTAGACCTCAACATCGGGGTTTGCAAGCTTTGCACCGAGCGCACCGTTTACCTCATAGCCCATATTTGAATAGCCGTATTCCATATGGTATGTTCCGCGGTTTTTTGGTCTGAAAAGTCGTTGCATATCGCCGGGAAGCGAGCCTGCCGAGCCGACTGCAATATCGTCCTCACCCATAAATTCGTTGATTATACCGAGTGCAAGAGTTTGGTTAAGCCCACCGTCAAGCTCCTTCGTGTAGTAATCATCAACGATAGCATCCCAATCTGCCTTTGCGTTTTTAATTTCATCAGTATATTCTGTTTTGTAGCCATCGAGTGCGCCTATCAAAGCCTTTACAGTTTCTCTTGCGTCGGCAACAATAGCCTCTGCGTCCATCTTGTACGCATCAAACGGACAGATATTTATTCCGAGAACCTTTCTGTCTTCCTTAAACAGCCACTTTGATGAAGTTGTAAAGTCAGTAAATCTTGTTCCAACGCCGATAACGAGGTCGGCGTCTCTGCCGATTACATTAGCCGCCTTACCGCCGGTAACACCGATACCGCCGACATTAAGCGGATGATTCCACGAAACAAGTCCCTTACCTGCCTGTGTTTCGGCAATCGGGATATTACACTTTTCGGCAAGCTCCAAAAGCTCCTTTTCTGCGCCCGAATATCTAACGCCGCCGCCGCAAACGATAATCGGCTTTTTAGCCTTCTTTATCATTTCGGTTGCACGTTCAAGCTGGGAAGCAGAGATAGGACGGCGATCCATATGCCAAACTCTCTTTGCAAGGAAATGCTCCGGATAGTCATAAGCCTCGCCCTCAACATCCTGCGGCATTGCAAGACAAACTGCACCTGTATCGGCAGGGTCGGTAAGCACTCTCATTGCATTAAGGCAAGCCGTCATAAGCTGTTCGGGGCGTACAATTCTGTCAAAATAATGGCAAACGCCCTTGAATGCGTCATTTACCGTTCTGCCGTATCCGTCGAAAAATTCAGCCTGCTGCAAAACAGGGTCGGGCTGACGGCACGCAAAGGTGTCGCCCGGAAGAACAAGAAGCGGTATTCTGTTCGCCGTTGCACAGCCGCAAGCCGTAACCATATTTGTTGCGCCCGGTCCGATAGAAGAAACGCAGGGAATGATAGCCTTTCTGTCCATCTGCTTTGCATAAGCAACTGCGGCAAGCGCCATATTCTGCTCATTTTTGCCCTGATAGAATTTCAGATTATGTCCGCCCTGCTCCAAAGCCTGACCGACGCCTACAACACATCCGTGACCGAAGATTCCGAAAATTCCACTTACGAACTTCGTTTCTACTCCGTCACATTCGATGTACTGATTATCCAAAAACTTAACGAGAGCCTGAGCCATTGTAAGTCTTTCTCGTTTCATATTTATCTCTCCAACAATATTATTATGCTATCAGCACTCGATTTCGCTGAGCTTTACAGGTCTGTGTTCTGCAACGGAAAGTTTTGCAGCCAAGCCGAGACGAAGTGCCTCCAAGCCGTCGTTTACGGTCGTCTTTGTAGGAACGTCGTTTTGAACAGCGTTAATGAATTCTGTCATTTCGTCGGTAAACGACTGCATATATCTCTCAAGGAAGAAGTATAGAGGCTTATTGGTAACATTGCCGTTTTCGTTGATATAAGCAACATTTGTAGGAGTATCGTTAGCGGCAGAAGCCTGACCGCCCGAGCCGAATACCTCAAGTCTCTGGTCATAGCCGTAGCAAGCCTTACGGCAGTTGTCGATAACGCCGATTGCACCGCTCTTGAATTTAAGGGCAACAAGCGCAGTATCAACGTCGCCTGCCTCGCCGATTGCAGGGTCAACCATAACGGTTGCGTTTGCATAAACCTCTTCAACCTCGCCGCCGATAAAACGAGCCATATCAAAATCATGAACTGTCATATCAAGGAAGATACCGCCAGATACCTTTACATAATCAATACAAGGAGGCTCAGGGTCACGGGAGGTAATCTTAATTGTTTGAAGTTTACCGAGCTTACCCTCATTTGCAAGGCGCTTAATCTCGGCAAAGTTGTGGTCATATCTTCTGTTAAAACCGATTTGAAGTTTAACGCCTGCCTTTTCTACTGCGGCAATAACTTTCTTGATCTTCGCAACCGTCAAATCAACGGGCTTTTCGCAGAAAATGTGCTTGCCTGCCTCGGCAGCCTCAACTGCGATATCAGCGTGAGTATCGGTTGAAGAACAGATTAAAACTGCGTCAATTTCGGGATTGTTGAGAATTTCGTGATAATCCTCAACAGCATTCGGAATACCGAGCTGTGCGGCAACATTCTTTGCACCCTCAAAATAAATATCCGAAATAGCAACGATTTCAGCCTGCGGAATATGATATGTAATAGACTTAGCGTGAACCTGTCCGATTCTGCCTGCTCCGATAATTCCAACCTTTAGCTTTTCCATAAAAATCTCCTTCTTGTTATTAAACTTATGGCTTTCACCATACAATATCACTTTATTTTATCATACAAAAAAAGCCATTTCAACAAATACAATAAAATAATACCTAACAAAATTTTAACTTATTATATGTATATATTATACAAAAAAGCACAGACAAAAACCTGTCCGTACTTTTGTTGTCTAATGTTATTCTAATTTTCCGAAGTTGTCGAACGGATAGTACCTAAACAATACCTTGCCCACGAGCTTATCCTTTGAAACATAATTCGTCGTTATCCAATATCTCGAATCAACCGAGTTGTCACGGTTATCGCCCATAACAAAATAGCAATCCTCCGGAACAACGAATGTTCCGTTGTAATGATCCTTATTCTCAGGCGAAACAAAGCTATCCTCAAGCTGAGTTGTTTTTCCGTCTTCACCGGTAATATATACAGTACCGTCCTGAATACTTACCGTTTCACCGGGAAGTCCGATAATACGCTTAACAAAAAGTTGCTCCTCGTTATCGGGATACTTGAAAATTGCTATGTCGTATCTTTCGGGCTCGTTGAATTTATACGAAAGTCGGCTTGCAATAACCCTATCGTTTTCGTGAATAGTATTAAGCATTGAGCCTGTCGGAATAATCGCATTTGCAAATACAACATATTTGAGTATCATTGCTATAACAAGCGCAATTATTATCGGCGCAAGAAAATCAAGAATCTCTCTTAACGGCGAGCTTTTCTTTTCTTCCTGCTCGTTATCAGCCTGTTTTACCTCTTTGTTCATTATTTATTCCTTCCAATCTTAAATATCATAACCTCATAAGGACGCATCGTTAAATCCATCTTTGAGTTGTAGTCGTATGTTTCGTCCGTTTCGCGAAGTGTCTTGCAGTAAATATTATACCGCTTTGCATCTTTCAGACATTCAGGCGTGCCCATAAGTTTATTGAGAGTCAGCGTAAGCGACGTTTCCTCGTTATTCGGATTACGAAGTGCAATAATACCGTCGCCGTTTTCAGCCCAGCTTATGTAACCGTAAATGTTGTTATCAAGCGGGTCGCCGCCGATGAACGAAGCATTTTGAAGAATATAATAATTGTCCTTTTGACAATTCATTGCATTTGAAAGAGAAAGCCATTTTTGCGCGCTCATCATATCGGGAGAAAGATGAAGCTCGTTAAGCGCCTGACCTCTTACCATACACCAATAAATATATTTTTCAAATTCCTCATCGGTGTACTTAACCTTTGCTGTGTTGCCGTAAATCGGCTCGTGGTTATAAAGATACTTAAGCGGAATTTGAAGCGCACGGCGGCATACGCAGTCGTAATATCTGCCGTCACGGAAGGTCATTTCTGCATCAACCTGCGCCTGCTTTTCTTGATTATCGGCAAAGCCTATATCCGTACTGTTTTGAAGCCAGAGAGAATTTACCCATTGAAGCCACCAAGGCGAAACGTTGACGTAGCAGGTCATATTAATCCATAAATCCGGCTTAACCTTACGCAGATTTTCATAAAGCGCAATCCACTTTTGCCACAGGTCGGTAACGAAGTACATATCCTCCTTACCGCCCGTCATATGGTCGTGCTTCTTGTTTTGGCACGGTTTTGTTGCAAAGCCATCCAGCTTCCAGTAATTCAGATTATAGGTCTTTGTCTGTTCAATAAAGAACGCCTGCAATTTATTAATATAATCGCTCGAAGCAACACAAATTTCCCTGCCCTGCTTATTGACATAGCCGTTGCCGTGCTTTTGAAGGTGCTTTGCATAATGGTATTCGCCGTTGTAGCCGCCTCTCGGACCGAGCCACATTCCGAAGCCGGAGCCTAAACGCTCACACTCGCTGACAACTCTGCCCATTCCGTCCTTGAACTTCTTGTTGTAGTCCCAAAACGGAGCCTTCATATCAACCCAGCCGTCGTCAACAACATAGCTTTCAAGTTTCGGTGCGCCGTATTCCTCTAACTTATCGTGAACAGCCTTAAAGGAATAAAGTATTTTTTCCTCGTCGATATCACGCATATGGTCGTACCAGCTATTGTACTGAAAACGCAAATCGGTTGGTACGCTGATGCTTTCGATATATTCAAAAAACGCCTTTTTCATTCCGACAAGAGTATTGTCTCTGCCACCGCCCATAACGGTTACCGGACAGGCAAAATTTTTGCCCAGGCTGTGACCGATATAATATCTTACGCACGCTCTTGCGTGAATAATTCTGTTTTCGGTTGCAGGAAATTCACAGCCGAAGAAAAGACTGTCAACATAAACAGGCTGACCGAGCGCCGCTTGAAACGGAGGAATTTCACTTCCCTCAACACTCTCAACGCCGAAATTGGTTTTTGAATTAATAATACCAACGCTTTCAAGCTGAATACAATCAACCACTCTGTCGTCGCTTTGGTTAATTATAATCTGCTTGCAAACGGTGTTTTTGTCCTTATGAACCCAGTATTCAAGCGAAATTTGAAGCCCTGCATATTCCTCAAACGAAAATACAAGCCTGTCGCCGTCAAAGCCTGCGTTTGCAACGGTAAGACTTTTTGAGCTAAACGCCTCGCCGTCTGCGAAATGAACAACAAATTCACTTCCGTTACCGTCGGGTACAAAGCTCATACCGGAATATTTGTTGACAATCTGCGAAGCGTAAAGCTTGCCGTCTGTAATTTTGAATTCTCGTTTAAGTCGGTTGCTTTCTAATCTAAACATAACATTTATCCTTTATAATTTATATGGATTTATATCCTTACATTTCATTTTTGATTTCCTCAAGCGCTCTTGCAAGCTGGTCGGGGCAGGACGTTCCTTTGAAATTACAGTCAATTCCTTTAAGAGAAGAAATTACCTCGTCGATATTTTTGCCCTTAACAAGCGAAGCAATGCCCTTGAGATTGCCGTTACATCCGCCGTAAAACTCAACATTATTAATCGTTTTGTCGCTGTCGTTTACATCAACAAGAATCTGTCTTGAACAGGTGCCTCTTGTGTTGTACAGTTTTTTCATATTTATTACTCCATATCAAAATTTTACTTATACATACTGATTATACTATCAATCAATATTTATTTCAACATTATTTTGTAAATAAAGCAACCCAAGCCATATGATTGCTTTGGGTTGCTTTTACTTTATAACCTATTAAGCATTTTATTTATTGCGTCAAGAGTGAGATAATGATTTATGTTCGAGTTTTTATACTCAACCAAAACGGCATAAGCGTCATAAGTACGCGCAACATAACCGATAAGGTAGCCCTTGCTGGATCCGAACGCATTATATTGCTTTTTACTCAACTTTAAGGTGTCCGAAAAAATATTAACAAGCGTGGGATTACCGAGAGATGTATCAAGCCAACCGTGGAAATCGCACAGCGCATAAGGTTTGTATTTTTTCATCAAATCTCGCAAAGCACGAGCCTCACGACTTTTGAAGCTTCCGAAATCTCTGTTGATATCAACTGCGTCCGCCGTACATCTGCCAAAGGCGTTAAAGCCGTAGTAAAGCTCATTTTCGCCTGCGATAACGCCGTCGGGATTAAGACACGGAATTACTATAAGCCTTGTACCGCTAAAAGAGTCGATATTATTTGCATAATATTCGACGATTCTGTTTGCCTGTGCGGTGAGGTATTTTCCGTCACGGTACGACTCACCCTCAAAGCCGTGCATAGCAAAATTAAGGTAGTATGTTTTTGTATACTTACCGTTGCTCGGTGTTATGATATACGCTTCAAGCGGTCTGCCCTGATACGAATAGCCGAAAATTTCCCGCCTTACATTCGGATCTTCATAAGCAAGCTTTGCCGCTTTTTCGTTCAGTTCAAGACAGAAGCCGGTCGTAACAGTCTTTGCTGATGAGTAATCACTGTATATCCTAACGCCGCTTTTTGATTTTGAATACGAGCGTATTCTGACATAATAATCTCTGTCGCGCGCAAGCGAATATATCTTTTGATAGGTGGCGTTTCTATCTGTGATATTAATAGTTTTTGCAGACGAAAAGCTGCTGCTTTGCGAATACTGAATTTCATATCCGTCAGCGCTTCGGGAGCTTTCCCACTCTACCGTCAAACCGTCGAGCAGCGGTGATAATTTAAGATTGCTTGCGTTTTCGGGAGTAATGCTGTAATACAAAACCTTGCTTGACGGATACTCGCCTTTCAGCACAACCGTTACATAATACAGTCCGATATCGGTTGAAGCTTTAGGATATTCAACCTCAAAGTCCTCGCCCAAGGCAAGCTCTTCACCGCTTTTTGACTTCACGCTGACTGTCGGATAATGCTCTCTTTTATCATAAACAAAGCTTGATTTTTCGAGCCAAACGCTGTAATCCTCAATGCTCGTATATGCGTTTTCATTTTCGCAATAAGTATCTGCGCATTTGTCACATAAATAAGCCTTAGTGCCGTTTCTGAATACGGTTGCGCTTATTTCTCTTGTCAAAATATAATTATGCTCGGTTTCCGATTCTTCCGAAAAGCCGTTATCAAATACTGCCGTTATACTGTCAATCGAAAAGCCGTAAAACGATTTTGAGCGGTCGGTATCAAAGCGAATTTTGAATTTTGAGCCTTTGATGTTCAGCGTTCTTCCCGCAAGCTCATCTCCCGAATATTTGCCGACAAGCTCACCGCTTTCGTCATAAATCGAAATAAAATCATAATTCTTTTCGGTAAGCGTTTCTTCGCTGAATTTCACCTTTAACGAGGTTGCGTTTTCATATGGACAGGCGTAGACATATTCCTGCTCTGCCTTGTTTTCGTAAGGATGATTTGACTGCGGATAAGCCATTTTTTGAGCCGTATTTTCCTTTGAGTCAACGCTTGAAATGTCAACAATCTTGTAACCGTAAAAAGTTTTTGAGCGGTCGGTATCAAAGGTCAGTTTGAATGACGGAGTATCGACATAAACCGTTTTGTTTGCAAGCTCGTCACCCGAATACTCACCGACAATCACGCCGTCTGCGTTGAAAATACGTACAATGTCGTAATCCTTTTCCGTTTTGCACATTGATGAAAACTTTATATTAAGACCTACGGCTGATTTTTCGGGACTTGTATACACATATTCGGAGTGAACATTATTGCCGTAGCTGTGCTCACTCTCGTAGGAAAAATCGACAACAGCTTCAATATCCGTTATTTCAAAGCCGTAAAGCGAGTTGGACAAATCGGAGGTAAGCCTTATTGAAAAGCTGTCGCCTTTGATGTTCAGCGTTCTTCCCGCAAGCTCGTTTCCCGAGTATTTGCCGACAAGAGCACCCTTTCCGTCATAAATCGAAATAAAATCATAGTCTTCTTCGGTCATTGTTTTTTCCGAAAAAGTGACATTCAGCGAATTTGCAGGTGTCGGGCTTTTGTAGATATATTCCTCATTAGCATTTGTTACATATGGGTGAGGGCTTTTCGGGTACGCACCGTTATTGCCGTCGTTGTCATCAATATGTGAAATGATTGAATTAAGCGCATATCCAAAAAAGGTCTGCGAATGATCGGTCACAAGTCTGATTGCGCAACCGGGAGCGTCGATGTTCACGGTTTTCCCTGCAAGCTCGCTTCCCGAATATCTGCCAAGCTCGTTGCCGTAATAATCGTAAACATATATAAAATCAAAGCCTTGCTCGGTTTTGGTGCTTTTTGAAAAATTAAGCGAAAGCGAGGAAGCACACGCATTTATGTACTTATATGTTTCGTCGGTATTATTTGTATAATTATGAACGGTATCGGGATACAAGGCAGAGTCTTTGATTTCCTCACGCATGCCGCCGTTTGAATATGAATTTGCACCGACTTGAGCAACTATTTCATCAATCGAAAAGCCGTAAAATGTTTTTGAACGGTCGGTCCAAAGCCTTATTCTAAAGACGCTGCCGTCGATTTTCACCGTTTTACCCGCAAGCTCGCTTCCCGAATATTCGCCGATAACCCTATTTGAGCCGTCATATAGATAAACAAAATCGTAGTCCTGCTCGGTTTGACATTTTTCACTGAATTTGACTGTCAACGAAACGGCGCCGGGATATTCAAAGGTATAGTTTTCCTTTGCGTAATTCGAGTAATTATGAGCGGATTCGGGATATAGTTTTGAAGCAACGCTCACAGTATATTCGACGTCAGGCATTATGCGTTCAACCGCCGCCTGTACGTTTGCAATATGTGAAAATGATGCCAAAACAATAGCAACCGATAGTATTGAACAAAAAAATCTTTTCATTTCCCTAAGGCTTCCTCCGTTAATTATCCCAATAAGACGGCTCAAGCAATACTCTGCCCTGCGTTAATTCATCCCAGGTCTTAACGTCTATATCTTTTTCAGCCGGCGTTGTTGCATCAACCGCCGTATACCATTCTCCGTAAACACGCTCGCCGTTATTATCGTCATAAGCTCTGATTAATATTTCGCGAGGACCTGCCTGTGTGCCGTAATAAAGCCTTGTATCATTCACCGTCAAGGGTTGGGTAATCAAGGTTTTTGTGTTAACGTTCCAAACGCTCATTAATTCATATCCGTCGACGCCCTTGGGCAAATTAATATCAATAATAACGCCGAAAAATCCGCCAACCTCCTCGCTGACGTTGTAATAAGAGGTGTCGGTGCTGACGTCAAGCGACTGTGCTTGAATATCCGTTACGTCATCAACGGTTGTTTGAATATCCGAATCAGTCGTTTGCATAGCAGAGCTTTCTTCAATCGGCTTTTTATCCGACTTTGAACAAGCGGAAAATCCGACAATACCGCCGACAATGATAATTAAAGCAATTAATGCAACTGCAATACGCTTTGTCTTTTTCATAAAACCACCTCATATTCGTCTATATTTTTATACTATCACAACGCATAAAAAATGTCTATAAAAAATAATACATATTAACAATTCATAAAAAACAAAGCTCACTTCGTTCGCAGAAAAAGATAAGTGAGAAAAGATCAGAGAATCGGTTTTTGATTATACTTTCTTTTATCCCCTCAGTCACTTCGTGACAGCTCCCTTTAACAAAGGAGCCTTGATGTTAATATAAAAGCCTCTCTTGTCAAAGAGAGGGGGACCGCTTGCGGTGGAGAGATTCAACTACAATTAACCAAACCTCTTCTCTTCAATCTTCGCTTTTCATTCTTCACTCAAAAAGGCACGCCGATTGCGGTGTGCCTTTTTCTATATTTCGTGTCTGTTTTTAATCTTGATTCGTTCCATTGCTCTTGAGAGGTTTGCCTTTGACTGATAATATTCGCGAATGGAGCGCTCCTGTCGCAATTCTTCCTCGGCACGAAGCTTTGCCTCCTCGGCTCTGCGTTTATCAATTTCCTCCGGCAGCTCTGCCGAAATACAAACGAGGTTTGCCGTATTATCGAAGAACTCCAAAAATCCGGAGCTTACGAACGCTTCGATAACATTATCGTTTTCGTCGATTATTTTCATTTCGCCGAAATCAATCGGCGCAACCGTATTTTCGTGGTTTGCCAAAAATCCGCAAAGTCCGTCGTTTGCAACGGGAACGGTAAGACTTTTACATTCGCCCTCAAAAAATATTTTGTTTGAAGCGGCGATTTTCAGATAAAAAGTACCCATACTTTCCCCACCTACTGCATAGCCTTTGCTTTTTCTCTTGCTTCGTCAATAGTGCCGACGTTAAAGAACGCCTGCTCAGGCAAATCGTCAACCTCTCCGTCAACTATTGCGGCAAAGGAACGAACCGTATCCTTAACAGGAACATAAACGCCTTTAAGTCCGGTATAGTTTTCTGCAACGTGGAACGGCTGTGACAAAAACTTTTCAAGTCGTCTTGCACGGTAAACGTACAGCTTATCCTCGTCGGAAAGCTCCTCCATACCCAAAATAGAAATAATATCCTGCAATTCCTTATATTTTTGGAGATACTCCTGAACCTTGCGTGCAACCCTGTAATGCTCCTCGCCGACAACGTCAGCCTCCAAAATTCTGGAGCTGCTCTCAAGCGGGTCAACAGCGGGATAAATTCCCTTTTCAACAATCTTTCTCGACAAAACGGTTGTTGCGTCAAGGTGAGCAAAGGTTGTTGCCGGGGCAGGGTCGGTAAGGTCGTCGGCAGGAACATAAACAGCCTGAACGGAAGTAATTGAGCCGTTTTTGGTCGAAGTAATACGCTCCTGTAATTCACCGACATCGGTTGCAAGAGTTGGCTGATAACCAACCGCCGACGGCATTCTGCCGAGCAAAGCGGACACCTCGCTGCCTGCCTGAATAAATCTGAAAATATTGTCGATAAACAAAAGTACGTCCTTGTTCTCTCTGTCACGGAAATACTCCGCCATTGTAAGTCCCGTTTCGGCGACTCTCATTCTTGCTCCGGGAGGCTCGTTCATTTGACCGAACACGAGCGCAGTTTTTTCGATAACGCCCGACTCCTTCATTTCGTTCCAAAGGTCGTTGCCCTCTCTTGAACGCTCACCTACGCCGGTAAAAATCGAATAGCCGCCGTGACGTGTTGCAACGTTTGTAATAAGCTCCTGAATAAGCACGGTTTTTCCAACTCCGGCGCCGCCGAACAAGCCGATTTTTCCGCCTTTTTGGTAAGGTGTAAGCAGGTCGATAACCTTAATTCCGGTCTCAAGAATTTCTGTTTCCTGTGCCTGTTCGTCAAAGCCGGGAGCCTTTCTGTGAATAGACCAATGCTCCTCGTTTTCAAGGCTTTCAAGTCCGTCGATAGTATCGCCGACTACGTTGAACAGTCTGCCGAGAGTTTTTTCACCGACAGGCACGCTGATAGCCTCGCCTGTTGCCAAAACCTGCATATCCTTATACAAGCCCTCGGAGGAAGCAAGCATAATGCAGCGCACGGTGTTTTCGCCGAGGTGCTGCGACACCTCCATAACGACACGCTTACCCTCGTTTTCTACCCAAAGGGCTTCCTTTATTTTGGGCAATCTGCCCTCAAATTCTACATCAACAACGGGTCCCATAACCTGTGTTATTTTGCCGTAATTCATATCCAAATACTACCTTTTTTATTTATTCAAATGCTTTGCGCTTCCGCAAACCTCGCTGATTTCCTGCGTAATTGCCGCCTGTCTTGCTCGGTTATACTGAACGGAAAGCTCCTTAATCATATCGCTTGCGCTTTCGCTCGCCTGTTGCATTGCAATCATTCTCGAATTATGCTCACTGCAATAGCTTTCTACCAAGGCTCCGTAAACAAAGCCGGCAACATAGCTCGGTACTATCGTATCAAACGCGGTTTTGGCATCCGGCATAAATACTGCGTCGTCATACTCGTCAACAAGCTCGTTATCCTGAATTTGAATATCGTCCTCGGCAAGCGGCAAAACCTTGTTGCACACCGCTTCAACAGTCATTGAATTGACAACTCTTGTGTAGATTACACGCACTTCGTCAATCTTGCGCTCAAGGAACATTTCAATGAGCTTTTCGCTTATATGTCTTGCACGGTTTACAGTCGGATTCTGCGCGGTATAATTGAAGTTTATATCAATAGGTATCGACCTTTTTTCAAAATAATGACGACCGAGCTGACCGATAACAAAAAGCATATTATTCGCACCGTCGGTAATTACATTCTTTTCGGCAAGTTTAATAATATTATGGTTATATGCGCCGGCAAGTCCCTTATCGGCAGTAACAACGAGATAGCCGATAATTCTGTCGTCGCCCTGCTTTTTCGGGCGTTTGTCGAAATATGCCGAGCCTGCGTCGGGAACAGCCGCTTTAATCTTTGCAAGGCTGTCCTGAATCATATAGAAAAACGGCTCTGTGTTTTTCAGCTCTCTGCGTGCCCTTTGAAGCTTCGAGGAGGACACCATATACATCGCATTTGTGATTTTCATAGTGTCCTTAATCGACTTCATACGGCTTTGCAGTTCTCTTGCATTAGCCATTATTCACACCCTCAAACTCGTCGAAGACCTCTAAAATTGCATATCTCAGCTCGTCGTCAAGCTCCTTTTGAGTTGCGATAAGGTCGACGATATTATTATGATGAGTATGGAAATATTCAAGCACAGAAGTTTGATAGCTCTTGATTTTTTCCTTTGGCACGTCGACAAATTTCTTACCTATTGCGCCGACAAGCGTTATAACCTGCTCCGGCATCGAAAGAGGTTTTGTCATAGGTTGCTTGAGAAGCTCCATAAGACCGCTTCCGTAGCGAAGCTCACGCTTCGTTTCCTCATCCAAATCGGACGAAAACTGCGTAAACACTTCCATTTCTCTAAACTGTGCAAGGTCAACACGAAGCGAGCCTGCCGCCTTTTTCATTGCCTTTGTCTGCGCCGCACCGCCGACACGGGATACGGAAAGTCCGACATTTACCGCAGGACGCTGACCGCTGAAGAACAAATCACTTTCAAGATAAATCTGTCCGTCGGTAATCGAGATAACATTTGTCGGGATGTATGCCGAAACGTCACCTGCCTGAGTTTCGATAATCGGCAAAGCGGTAATCGAGCCGCCGCCGAGTTCATCACTCAATCTGCTTGAACGCTCCAAAAGTCTCGAATGGAGATAGAAAACATCACCGGGATATGCTTCTCGTCCGGGCGGTCTTTCAAGCAAGAGTGAAATTTCTCTGTATGCAACGGCGTGCTTGCTCAAATCGTCATATACGATAAGGCAGTCCTTGCCCTGATACATAAAGTATTCCGCAATTGCGGTCGCCGAATAAGGCGAAATATATTGAAGCGAGGCGCTGTCGGACGAGCTTGCAAAAACTACTATCGTATATTCCATTGCGCCGTGCTTTTTTAATGTATTTACGAGCTTTGCAACGGTCGAAGCCTTTTGACCGATTGCGTTATATATACAGATACAATCCTTACCCTTTTGGTTAATAATCGTATCAACGGCAATAGCGGTTTTACCCGTTTGACGGTCGCCGATAATAAGCTCACGCTGTCCCCTGCCTATCGGGAACATACTGTCTATTGCCAAAATGCCCGTTTCCATCGGCTCCTTTACGGATTTTCTGTCAACAATCGACGGTGCCGGTTGCTCCAAAAGGCGGTAATCACTCGCCTTGATTTCTCCCAAACCGTCAATAGGCTCGCCTAAAGCGTTTACAACTCTGCCGATAAAGTCCTCACCAACGGGAACGCCTGCTTTTTTCTTTGTTCTTTTTACCTTTGAGCCCTGTTGAATATCGTCGTCGTCACCGAACAAAATACAGCCGATTGAATCACGGTTGATATTTTGCACCATACCCTTTGTGCCGTCCTCAAACACAACGATTTCGCCGTACATTGCGTTGTTTATTCCGACAACTGTTGCAATACTGTCGCCGACTCTTATTACTCTGCCGACCTCTTCGACATGGGTAATGAGCTTAAACTCTTCAACATTTTTATGAAGTGCGGTCAAAACCTGCTCTTGATTTCCGAGGCTTTCGCGCACAGTTTTCAAAACCTGCTCCTCAATGGAGTCAAGCTTCTTTTTCAGACTGAAATCATATTCCTTGCCGTCGGTATGAATAACAAAGCCGCCGACAAGAGATTTGTCCTCTACTATAATTACCTGTGCATTTTTTGCGCCTGTTTGAACGCACACAAAATCCTTTATGCCCTCAAGCTGACGCTCATTGGGCGGAGTTGTACAATGAACAACTGCTCTTACTGTATCGTCGTTGAGCGGTTCAAGCAGCTCTTCAATGCAATCATCCTTATTTATCATCGCTTTCACTGCTTTCGTTCAAAAATTTGTTATAGATTTCGCTGTCAAGCTCCTCGCCCGCCTTATCCTCGATTACCTTTTGAGCAACCTCCATTGCAAGCCTTGCAATCTCTTCCTTTGAATTATGCAAAGCGTGCTCGTTCTCGGCGGCAATTTGCTTCTTTGCCGTTTCCTTCATCTTGGAAACATCGTCGTTTGCTTTTTGAATAATCTTGTCGTATTCGCTCTTTGCCTTATTCTTTGCGTCAATAACGATTTGCTTTGCTTCCTCGTCGACGTTCGCAATATGCTCCTCATACTCGGCGAGCTTTTGATTAGCCTCGTTCACCGTATCGTCAGCCTGCTGAAATTTATTCTTGAGCATTTCCTCACGTGCGGCAAGCGTTTTCTTTATTGGCTTAAACAGGAACAGTCGCATTAAAAGAAAGAATATAACTAAATTAATTACTGTCCAAAGCAAATTAAAGTCAAATTTTAACATTTGCTATTTTCCTTTCGATAACTTTGATAAATTGTCGGTTTATCTCGGCTATTTCAGCATAAGAATTATAAACAGCGCACCGATAAGTCCGTAAATAGCAGTTGCCTCCGAAAGTGCCGCGCCTAAAATAAGAGTAGTCTGGATTTTACCTGCGATTTCAGGCTGACGAGCCTGTGCCTCTACTGCCTTACCTGTTGCAATTCCGATACCGATACCTGCGCCGAAGCCGCAAAGCAATGCTATACCTGCGCCTATTGCAATAATTGAACCTGTCATAATTTTATCTCCTTACCATTCAATACTTAATATTTTTAAGCAGCCTCGGCAGGTGCCTGCGTCTGCTCAATTTCTTTATTCTTTTTCGATTTGCGCTTCTTCTTTTTCGGCTTATCGTCAAATTCTTCAACCGATTCCTCAAGATAAATTGCCGTTAAGAAGCAGAAAATATACGCCTGAAGCAATCCGTCAAACAAGTCGAAATACAGGCTTAAAACTGCCGGCACGCCGATTTTCAAAAACGGAACAGCCTTTACAAGCTCCATAATCGTAAACGCCGCTATGATGTTGCCGAACAGTCGCATACAAAGCGAAAGCGGCTTTGTGAACACTTCAAGCACGTTAATCGGCGTAACTATGGCAACCGGCTTTGTGAATTTTTTCAGTCGCTTCTTCACACCGTAGTTCTTGAACGCAACATATTCAACCAAAACTATCGACGTCAGCGCCATTGCGGCCGTAACCTGCATACTCTTTGTAGGCGGTTTCATTCCGAAAAGACCTATCATATTCGACACGCCGATAAATATTGCAAGGCTCATAAGCCACTCGGTATACTTTTCAACCTTTGGACCGAGCATTGTTTTGAAAAAAGCAGTGCCCTTTTCGTAAGCCATTTCAAGCAGCATTTGACGCTTCGAGATATTGCCGTCAACCTTTAGATTTCTCGTCAGCATAACCGCCAAAACCGTCAGCACAAGCATTATTATCCACGATACAACCGTGCTTTCGTCAAAGCCTATATGAACCGAGCCGATGTCAAAGCCGAATATTTCTTCAATATTCAACTGCTCCTGCAATTCCTCTTGAAGATTAATCCCTGCCGTAAGCGGAGCCAATGTCATCGCAATTCCTCCGTTTCTTATATATTTTATAATAGTCATATCCTCTTTTTGCTCGGATATGTTAATTTCATTATAACACGAGGCGTAGTTTTTTCAAGATTAAATTGTTACATTTATAACAAAAAAACGAATATTTTTTAGTATACAATCACCAAAGGTTTTCGATATTATTTATGAAATGTTAAAAAAATCGGCTTGATTGATATTATTTTGTCAATGTTGTTATATTTTTTAGTCAGCGAAAAAAGTCGCACTAAAAAGGGTTTACAATTTCAATTTTATAATATATAATATTACTGCAAAAAAGACCAAGGAGGTCATTATGGCTAATAATCAAAAAATGGTTGATGATATTACATCAATGGACGAGGATTTTGCGAAGTGGTATACCGACGTTTGCAAAAAGGCGGAGCTTGTAGAATACACAAGCGTTAAGGGCTGTATGGTAATTCGTCCCTACGGCTACGCAATCTGGGAAAATATTCAGCGTATTTTGGACGGTATGTTCAAGGAAACGGGACACGAAAATGTTTGTATGCCGATGTTTATTCCCGAGTCACTTCTCCAAAAGGAGGCTGACCACGTTGAGGGCTTCGCTCCCGAATGTGCGTGGGTTACCTACGGCGGAAGCGAGAAACTTGAGGAAAGACTTTGCGTAAGACCTACGAGCGAAACGCTTTTCTGCGAGCATTTCAAGAATATAGTTCATTCTCACAGAGATTTGCCGAAATTATACAATCAATGGGTAAGCGTTGTAAGATGGGAAAAGACAACAAGACCGTTCCTGCGTTCAAGAGAGTTCTTATGGCAGGAGGGACACACGCTCCACGCAACTGCCGAGGAGGCTATTGAAGAAACCGAAAAGATGCTCGGCGTGTACACAAAGTTCTGTCAGGAAGAGCTTGCAATGCCTGTAATTCAAGGTCAAAAAACAGAAAGCGACAAGTTTGCAGGCGCAGAAAGAACATACTGTATCGAAGCACTTATGCACGACGGCAAGGCGCTTCAGGCAGGTACAAGCCACTATTTCGGCGACGGCTTTGCAAAGGCTTTTGAAATTCAGTTCAGCGACAAAAACAACAAGCTTCAATACCCTCATCAAACATCTTGGGGTATGACAACACGTCTTATCGGAGCTATCATTATGACGCACGGCGACGATAACGGTTTAGTGCTTCCGCCTGCCGTTGCACCTATTCAGGCAATTGTTATTCCTGTTGCACAGCACAAGGAGGGCGTTCTTGAGGCGGCAAACGAGCTTTGCGAAAGATTAAAGAAGGTTTGCAGAGCAAAGATTGACGACTCAAGCAATTCACCGGGCTGGAAGTTTGCAGAATACGAGATGAAAGGCGTGCCTGTAAGAATTGAGCTCGGTCCGAGAGATATCGAAGCAGGCAACTGCGTTATCGTTACGCGCCACAACCGTGAAAAGACTGTTGTACCTCTTGATAAGGTTGAAGAGGTTGTACTTCAAAAGTTAGAAGAAGTGCGTCAGGGAATTTACCAAAAGGCGCTCGAAAACAGAGAACGCAGAACCTACATTGCTCACAACATTGACGAAATCAACAAGGCTCTTGAAGAAAACGGCGACGGCTTTGTTAAAGCAATGTGGTGCGGCGACGAAGCGTGCGAAGACAAGGTTAAGGAATTAACAGGAGTAGGCTCACGCTGTATTCCGCTTGAACAAGAGCATTTGGACGACAAATGCGTATGCTGCGGAAAGCCCGCAAAGCATATGGTATACTGGGGAAAGGCCTATTAATAACGATAAACGGGGCTAATTTCACTTTTACTCTCTCATTATTTAATATGTAGGGGACGGCGTCCTCGACATCCCGCAACACAATACAAAAAACATATTGAAAGGAAGCGTTTTTATGTCAGTATTAGTAACAGGAGGACTTGGATACATCGGTTCTCACACCTGTGTTGAGCTTATGAATTCGGGAGTTGATGTTGTTGTTTTGGATAACCTTTACAACTGCAAGAAATCCTCTTACGACAGAATTAAAGCACTCGTCGGCAAAGATTTTCCGTTTTATGAGTGCGACATCAGAGATTTTGACGGACTCGACAAAATCTTCAAGGCAGAGAAAATCGACAGCGTTATTCACTTTGCAGGCTTGAAGGCAGTAGGCGAAAGCTGTCAAAAGCCGCTTGAATATTTCGACAACAACATTACAGGCACACTCGTTTTGCTTGACGCAATGCGTAAAAACGGCTGCAAGAAAATTGTATTTTCATCATCGGCAACCGTTTACGGTATGAACAACATTTCTCCTCTCACCGAGGATATGCAGGTAGGCGGTGTAACAAATCCATACGGCAGAACGAAGTATATTATCGAATGTATGCTTCAGGACCTTTACGCAAGCGACAACGAATGGAGCATCTGTCTTCTTCGTTACTTCAACCCAATCGGTGCTCACAAAAGCGGTACAATGGGCGAAGACCCGAACGGTATTCCGAACAACCTTATGCCTTATATCACTCAAGTTGCTATCGGCAAACGTGAGGAGCTCGGCGTATTCGGTGACGACTACGACACTCACGACGGTACAGGCGTAAGAGACTACATTCACGTTGTTGACCTTGCATTAGGTCACGTTAAGGCTGTTGAAAAGGTACAAAACGATACAGGACTTTTCATCTACAATCTCGGCACGGGAACAGGCTACAGCGTTCTCGACGTCGTTAAGGCTTTTGAAAAAGCAAGCGGAGTTAAAATTCCGTATTCAATCAAGCCACGCAGAAGCGGCGACATCGCAACCTGCTATTCCGACCCGTCAAAGGCTCTTAACGAGCTCGGCTGGAAGGCTGAAAGAGGACTTGAGGAAATGTGCGAGGACTCTTGGAGATGGCAAAGTCAAAATCCAAACGGTTACCCCGACTAAACAAAAAGGCACTCGGCAAGTTGCCGAGTGCCTTTTGAGTTAAAAAATTGCCCTCGGAAAATTCCGAGAGCAATTTTTATATTAATTACTTATTAATTTGCTTACTGTATTTTGCAAGGTAAACGGTACGCATAAGGAAACATTCAAACTTCGGAACATAGTGCTGACGGTTGAAGATGTCGCAGTCAACGGCAGCGGCACAGCCCTTGTCCATAATAATGTCAAGTGCCTGCAAGTCGCCATCGTTATTTCCCGTAATCATAGCACCCATTCCCTGAACAAGAACAGCGTTTCTGTTTTCAATAGCCTTGCCGATTTCCTTTGCACACTCGTCGGTGTCGCCGTTAATCCAAGGACAGCATTTTACATCAATACCTGCAATCTGTGCAAAGTCGTCAATCATCGGAATCATTGTATCGCCGAGAGTAGAATAAGCAACAACATCCGGTGCGCTGATATGCTTAATCATTGTGCAATCCTCGGCATTATAAATTGCTCTGTGAATCTTCTCAACCTTCGGTGCAATGCCGTTAATACCGACGCCTGTTGTAACATCAACATCTACGCTCTTACCGCCGACTGTAAGAGTAAAGATATTACCGTTTCTTACCGATGAGCCGAGGTCACAGATTTCCTCAGGCATTACGCCTGCGTTATGCTTTTTAAGGAAGTAATTTCTTCTTGCCTCGTCGGAATATTCCTTTGCCCAGGAGTGACGAAGGAAGTTGTCCTTAATAACCTTTTCACAGCATTTTTCGAGATTTTCTGCAATAGCGAAAGCGTGGTCGTAATCGTCGCCCATTACAAGTGTGCCGTGGTGCATAAGATTGATTGCACGGCAGGACGGATTCATCATAATACACTTTTCAACCTTTTTGCGAAGTGACTCGGTTGTTGACATTGCATATTCTGCGCAAGGTACTTTTTCACCGAGAACGTCTGCAAATTCCTTGTAGACATTTCTGATTTCCATACCTGTGATAGAAACGATTGTAGCCGCCTTTTGGTGAGTATGTATAACGAAGTCAACGGTAGGATGATGACGGTAAGCCGCAGCGTGAACGCCCTTTTCAGACGACGGCTTGATGTCGCCCTCGTGCGAGCAGTCCTCGATATTTACAACAACTATCTCATCCTCTGTCAAGTCCTCGTATGCTCTGCCCGACGGAGTAATAACAAACTGTGTGTCGCTGATACGAGCCGAAACGTTGCCCCATGTACGAGCAATCAAGCCCGACTCAACAAGTCTTTTACCTGCCTGAACGACTAATCTTTTAGCCTCTTGAATTTCGTAAGCCATAATTTTTTCCTTTCAGTAATAAATAGACAAACGGACGGTGTATCAGCACCGCCCTATGTTGTCTTGTGCCAAATTTGCCCAAATATAATAGCCTTTTTAGGTGCTGTGCAGTTTATATTAATCTAATTTTTGTTTAGACAAGGCATATTTTTAATCGCATACTTGCGTATTCGATTAAAAATTAACGCAGTATAAACGGAAATTAGATAATATAAACCTATTATGTTTGGACTATATTTGGCACCAAATTAGTAATCAATTTTTTCGCACTTTGAAAGCACCTTGTCAAATCTTCTGATGCACTCGTCGATATCCTCTTCGGTGTATGCACTTGAAGTGTACAAACGAGAGCCTGCAAGTGTAACAAGACCTTCAGCCATATAAGCGGCGCCCATATATTGCATTTCTGTCTGACGAATACTTGTTTCCTTTAATACGCTTGGAATTGTCCAAGGCTTCTTCCAATTAATTCTGAAATGCATTGTAGCAACTGTATGAAGCTGACAGATAGAACCAACATTGTAGCATACGAACGGAAGGTCGTACTTCTTGATTGATTCGTTAAGACCCTTAACAAGTCTGTCAGCCATCTGACCTGCAACCTGACAAGCGTTTCTCTTTTCGATTTCGCAGATTACTGTGTAGCCTGCGCAGCAAGAGATAGGTGTTGCAGCCATTGTACCGCCGCACATAGCCTTATGAATCTTCTTGCCCTCAGCCTTGTCAAGACCTGCGCCGAGATACTTCATAACCTCTCTGTGACCGCCGATACCGCCTGCACCCGGATAGCCGCCTGCGATAATCTTACCGAAGATTGTAATATCAGGGTCGATACCGTAGTATCCCTGTGCACCGGAAACACCGATACGGAAGCCTGTTACAACCTCATCGCAAACAAGAAGAGCACCGTACTTGCGGCAGAGTGCCTGTACACCCTTCGGGAAGTCCTTATCAACGGGACGAGTTGCAGATTCAGGTCCGCAAGGCTCGATAAATACAGCAGCAGTACCGCCGCGGAATTTGTTAAGTATAAGCTTCTTCTCCAAATCCTTCAAGTCGTTCGGGAAAAATTCCTGTGTGTGCTTAAATACGAACATAGGAACGCCGTGTGACTGAAGATTAAGAGTACCGGGAACACGCATACCCCAAGCAAGCTGATCCGACCAGCCGTGGTAAGCACCGCCCATTTTAATAATATTCTTGTGACCGGTAGCAAGACGAGCAACACGAACAGCGCACATACAAGCCTCTGTACCTGAGCCGAGCATACGGAACATCTCTACTGACGGAACACACTCGCTGATTTTCTTTGCGAGCTTATATTCGTAAGGGTGGAAAAGACCTGTTGAAGGACCGCAGTCGTCCAAAAGCTCCTTAACCTTTTCCTTAACTACATCGTCGTTTGAGCCGATAATTGTCGGACCGCCTGCCTGGAGGAAGTCGAAATATTCGTTGCCGTCGATGTCGTAAAGGCGGTTGCCCTTTGCCTTAGTCATAACGATTGGGAAAGGATAGTTGAATGCAAGATTGTGCTGTACACCGCCGGGGATAACATTCTTTGCCTCGGTAATCATTTCCTTTGACTTTGAGCACTTTTTCTCAAAGTATTCTTTTTCGTACTCTTTGAGAGCTTCTCTGTTGATTGAGTAAATCGGTTTTTTGATGAGTGCATCAAGCTGTGCTGTTAAAGCGGCAGCATTAGGATACTCTGTAATAGCAAATCTTGTATCCATATTTTTCCTCCTTAAAAATATTATCTGAAATTTCGGTGAGCCATTGCTCACTTTACGGTTAGTGAGCGTCTGCTCACAGTATTTCCATATTCAGTATATCACATTTTACCGATTTGTCAACTTTTTAGAGGAATTTTTTTGGTTATTTTTGTTGCAAAATGATTAGATTAATGTTAAAATGTGCGTAGTGAATATATGCTCACCGACAAAGATTTGGGATATTTTACCAAGTTGGCACCGCCGAATTTGTGCAATGCTACAAAAATTAGGTTTTTTAGTATGATTGAAAAAAGATACAAGGAAGCGTTTGAACGCGCGTCCGACGAAAGAAAGCAAAAAATTCTCGAAGTAGGCATAGAAGAATTTGCCTCAAAGGGATATGAAAATGCGAATATAAATTTAATAGCGAAAAATGCAGGCATAAGCATCGGGCTTATGTATAAGTATTTCAGCACAAAAGAGGATTTGTTTGTAACCTGTATCGAACAGGGTATGCTCATTCTTTCGAGCACGATTGACGAAATCTTCAAAAGCGATGATAAGCTGCTTGTAAAAGCGGAAAAGCTCATCAGAGCCACCTGCCGTCAAAGTCGTCAAAACGCAAACTACATCAAGCTGTATAACGAAATCACCTCGGAGCACGACAGCATCAGAGCTGAAATTTTGGCACAGGCCATCGAGGGTGTTTCGAGCAAAAAATATGTTAAATGTATTACCGACGCGCTCGCAAACGGCGACGTTCGTCAGGATATGGATCCGCGGCTTTTTGCATTTTTCCTTGACAATTTGCTGACTTCCCTGCAATTTTCCTATGTCTGCGATTATTACAGAAACAGATTTAGGATTTACACAGGCGTCGACGTTGAGGAAATGAGCGAGGAACAGATTGTACGCCAGCTTTTGAAATTTATCGAATCGGCGTTCACTTTTGAGAAATAACACAGCACAACAAACTATGGAGGATATGTAAATGAGCAAGTATGTAATCACCTATGACATCGGAACTACGGGCATTAAAACCTGCCTTATCGAAATTGATAGGGAAATTAAGATTTTAAGCTCGGCTACCGAGGGCTACGGTCTTTATGTTGACGACGAAACCGGAGTTAAAGGCGGAAGCGAGCAGGACGCCGACGAATGGTGGGCGGCTATGTGCAAAACCACTAAAGAGGTGTTCAAGAAGAATAAGAAGGTTAAGAAAGAGCAAATCGAGGGTATCAGCTTTTGCTCGGCAATGCAGGGACTTGTTCTCGTTGACAGAGAGGGCAACTGTATTCGCCGTCCGATGACATATATGGATCAGCGTGCAAGAGAGGAAATCAAAAAGGGTATTGCCCACGGCTTCCAGATTGCAGGCGCAGAGGTTACAAAGCTGCTTAAATATCTGAAATATACAGGAGCTGTTTCGTCTTCGGTTAAGGACCCGATTTGGAAGTACAAGTGGGTTGAGGCACACGAGCCTGAAAACTTCAAGAGGATTTACAAGTGGCTCGACGTTAAGGAATATATGATTCTGCGTTGCTCCGGCGAGTTTGTTATGACAAACGACTCGGCTTTCGGCACTCTGCTTTATGACACACGCAAGGGTCACGAGGGCTGGTGCAAGCCTATATGCGATATGGTCGGCGTAAATATTGAGCATATGCCGAAGATTATGGCAAGCACCGAAAAGGTCGGCGAGGTTACCGAGAAAGCCGCAAAGGAGCTTGGACTCGCACCGGGCACGGCAGTTTACGGCGGCGGCGGCGACGCTTCGCTTATCGGCGTAGGCGCAGGCGCAACGGAAATCGGCGACACTCATATTTATTCAGGCACGTCGGGTTGGGTAGGCACGGTTGTTCCGGAGCAGCTTGTTGACGCAGGCGCAATGATGGCGGCTATTGTCGGCGCAAACCCCGAAAATTACAACTATTTTGCAGAGCTTGAAACCTCGAACAAATGCGTCGGCTGGGTTAAGGATCACCTTGCACTCGACGAAATCGGTCTTTTCCTCAAAAAATACGGACATAAGCACGACGATTTAGAAGAGATAAGTTTCAATCTTTACGACTATCTTGAAGAAGTAATCGACAGAGCAAATCCCGGCTCAGACGGCGTTATCTTTACTCCGTGGCTTCACGGCAACAGATGTCCGTTTGAGGATCCGAATGCGGCAGGTATGTTCTTCAACATATCGCTCGAAACAGGAAAAACGGAGCTTATCCGAGCTGTTGTTGAGGGCGTTTGCTTCCATATGAGATGGATGCTCGAAAGGCAGGAGCAGAAGATCGCAAAGTATAAGACTACAAATTCAGTTCGCTTCTGCGGAGGCGGTGCACTCGGTGCAAGCACTTGTCAGATTCTCGCCGATATTCTTCAAAGAGATGTCGAGGTTGTTGACTCGCCTCAAAACATCGGCGCAGTCGGTGCGGCGGCTTGTATTGCAGTCGGCACGGGTATGATACGCTCAATGACAGAGGTTAAAAAGCTCATTCCTGCAAAGAAAGTATATCATCCAAACCCTGCAAACAAGGCAGTATACGACCGCAACTTCAAGGTATTCAAAAACCTCTACAAATGCAACAAGGAAAACTTCGCAATCCTTAACGGTTAAATAATACATAATGGAGAAAGTATGGTATGAAAAAACAAACCGACTATAAAAAATCTTGGTATATGACGACCAAAATAGGCGAAAGATACAGGGTTTTCTGCGGCAGAATTGCGACTGCTTATGATTTTGTTTTGGACAAAAAAACCTGCGGAAAGTCACTTGGCAAATATGTGCCGTCAGTTGACAGAGAGGTTTTGCAGGCAACAGGCAGCGAATCGGCAAGATACTGGGCGCTCGACAGGGTTTTCGGCGATATGGAGTTTTCACCCGAAGATAAGCTGATTGACGTCGGCTGCGGCAAGGGCAGGATTCTCGCTCATCTTGAAAGAAAGCATTTCCCCGGTCAGCTTTACGGAATTGAACTAAATCCGATTGTTGCCGATTATGCAAAGAGCTGGGCGGACAAGTATGATAATATCACGATTTATTCCGGCGACGCATTCAAGCTGAATTATGATGAATATACAGTAATTATGCTGTGCAGACCGTTTCTTGAGGAAATGTATCTGAAATTCCTTGATAAATTAGAATCGGAAATTACCCACCCTGTCAGAGTAATTTGCTACGTTGATAATTATATGGCAAAGCATATAAAAGGAAAGCCGGGCTGGACAATGCATAAGCAGGAAATACTGTTCAAAAAAGGACCTATCGCATATTCCTACTATCCGTTTAGATATTCAACATGGACATACGACCCGACAAATAAATAAAATACAGCACGCACAGAGTAAGCATATTCTGTGCGTGCTTTTTTCAAAAGCTATTATTTTTTATTTTTTCAAATGTTTGTCTAAAGCCTTTTCCCGTACATAACTGAATTGATTTGAATATCGGTCGACTGTTTCCCTCTACCATAACCCAACCGTTATCGGTAAGCGCCATATCCCAACCAACAATTTTTTGTTCAGGTACAATTCTGACAAGTTCCTCGATAACCTCAAGCAGTTCGTTCCATTTTGGAATTTGACTGCCTTTTATTTTTGCCCTTGTTTCAGGGTGACAATCATACTGTTGCGCTATGTTTTTGATATTTCTGTATCCCGGTGTTTCTACTATTCCCGTCTCAAGATTTACACTTGCAATAAGTCCGCCTGTAAACGCGTTATCAACACAGGAGCCACCTATTCCCATTCGAAGCAAAGCATAAAGATTATGATTTCTTTCACCGTCAAAATACGTTACAAATCGAATCGTGTTAACAGACGACGGATGCAAAAAAGCCATATTTGCATTTTGAGTAATTATTTCTTCTAATACACATTCTCCGTCAGACACAATATCATTAAACAATTCGCTCATACTTCTGTTTTCTTCATCTACATCAACGATATAAATACCTTGTCCGAGCGAGTATGCAAGAGGTTTTACAATAAAGATTCTTTGTCTTTCGACAAAGTCGCAAAACGCTTCATAGTTTCTGTTATCAATATGTACTACTTCTCTCTTGTAGTAAGGATTAAATGTTTCGTAGCATAGATACTTATCGTCAAATATTTTTTGAAATTCGGGGGTTGACAGTTCTTTCAATAATTCATATCTCTCTAATGTACCAACATATTCTAAGCGTTGCTTATTCGTTTTGTTTTCAAGTTCAAAAGCGAAGTATTCCTCATAATTAAATCCGTAAATAAACTTGCATTTTATCAAATCCAACGTCAGATTTTTTATATACTTTTTATCCTTCTGCTTTTCCTTTGGTACACAATTATTTATGCTTTTGAAAAGTCTTTCTTCCTTGTTTTTATGGAAAAGTATTTGTAAATATTTTACCTTAACCACAAACTTTTCTAAAATGGGTTTGCCTTTTGCAAAAATATATATATTATTCATAACAACACGCTTTCATCGTTTTTTATATTATACCATTATGAAAATACTTATGCAACAAAAAAGAGGCAGGTTTCCCTGCCTCTCTCTTTTTAAGTCAAATCACTCAAGGTCTGGAGTCTCGATAACAGATGTTGTGATAACCTCTGCTGCCTCGAACTTCTCAAGCTCTGATACTGGCTTTGTGTACTTCATTATTTTCACCTCCGTTAACGTAGTTTGTTATGCTAATAATATAAAATTATTATACATCAAATAAAATGATTTGTAAAGTACTTTTTTTACAGCCTTCCGTATGTAACAGCTGCCTTACCGTACTTCATCATAGCCATATAAAGGTCTTTATCAACCTGTGCGGTTGAACCAAGGCTATATGCTTGCTGTACAAATGATTCTACGCTATAAGTTGCAGTATCGCTAATTGCAACACCGTTCTTCTTAATAGTAAACTCAATTGTATCATACATCTGGTTAGCAAGGATGTTAGTAAAGTAGAAGTAATACTTATTTTCTTTACCGTATGTAGATGTTGTACCGGTTGAAATGTATACGAAATTATCCGGATTATCGGCAATGTTGTAAGAAAATGTATCACTGCCAACCTTAACTTCCATAACAATGTCATTAATGTCAGCCTGACCGTCCTTCAAGCTAAATGTCATTCTCGGAACAACAGCGTCGTCAAGCTTCAAACCGCCGGCATTAAATCTTGCTGTCGGATTCTCAATTACTACTGCGTGATAATTCTTAACTGTGTTCCATGTCTGAATATCAGCGCTTGCCCAACTCTTTTGAGTTTCTGTCAAGCCTGCATTAGCAAGTTCATCTACACAATAGTTAGCCTTAACCTGAGCTGCTGAACCGTAGTTAAGAATGTCTACAAGCATTGTTCTGAACGCCTTATTCTTTTCAGTTGCAGAATCTGATGCATAAGCCGCATTGTTCAGTATTGTTGTTGCATAAAGCAATACTGATCTTGTGTAGGTCGGTCCCCAAACCTCAACAGTCTGACCGTCCTTCTCTATTGCACTGTAAACAACAACATTAATGTCATCCTTTACATACTGAGGAGGCATACCAACAGGATACTGATAGGTTGTAGAATCTTCCTTGACAGGAGCGTTATATACCTTTTGAGCATCGAACTGAGTATCAGCCTTTACTACAAGATTGCTGAAGTTTGCTACATTTGCCTTGGTAATCTTAAAGTTGATTGTCAAGGAGTTATCAAGGATAAGTGAGTAACTATTACATCTCAATAATGCAGTACCGTCAACTGTTTCGGTCTTTGTGTCGCCGCATTCGCAAGTACCTGTAATAGTACCGTCGGTGTAATCTGTCTTTGTATTATAAACAGCGTCGCCGTTGTATACCCAAGTGTATCTATGAGTATGAGTTTCGCCTGTTGCAGGGATAGCCTCTGTCTTTGTTGCGCCGCAACCGTCGAAAGTACATGTGTATGTCTTTTCGCCTTCTACTGTTGCAGTTGGCTCCTTAGTAACTACGCCTGCGTCCCAAGTATGAGCTGCGCCTGTCTTAACAACCTGATATGTTGCATTAGCAACAGCTGTCAATGAAGGCTCAACATCCCAGCTATATGTATAATGGTTTGTATCGTCCTTTGTAGTTGCAGGAAGTTCAGGAACTGTTACTGCTGCGCCCTCGTCATATTCTGCTGAAGAAATAACAGAGCCTTCTGCGTTCTTAAAGGTTACTGTGTACTTTGTAGTTGCAACATATTCGTTGCCGCCCATAAAGTTAAGACCTGTTGAACCTGCGTTCTCGGTAGGAGCGTAGGTGATGTATTCAGAAACATTACCGCCGTTTTCAATTGTACCGAGATAATAAGCATCGTCAACATCAGTTGTGTTTGCAAGTGAGAAGCTGATAGGGCCTTCTGCTGTAATCTTGAATGCGAATGTAGCAATAACAGCAGTATTTGAGAATGTATTTGCTCCGAATGAAGTTGAAGCAGTGCTTACATAATCACTACCGTCCTGTGCAGCGAAGGATGCATAGATTGTATTTGTATCCATATCAATATATGAAAATTCTTCTACTGTTGAATTTGTGTTATGAATAGCATCACCGCTCTGTGCAAGAATCGGTTCGCCTGCTGTGTATGTTGTTGAAACTGTACCTGTTTCATCACCTGCGCCATACAAATTCCTATCGCCGTTACAAATACCGGCAGGAATAATGTTGCTTGAATAATTAATAGCAACCTGTGTAGCAGCAAGCTGTGATACATTTTCAAGGAGCACAGTTGCAGTGAAATAATCACCTACTGCATAAGTATAGCTGTCGGCTGTATCGGTAATAGTACCTGCCGACTTATTATAATCCAATTTAGCAGACATCAATCCGGAAATCGTTGACGCATTATTGGAAGCGCCACGGTTTGTTGAGTATGTTCGCTTGTCGGTTTTACTTACGGACAATACGCCGAATTGAAGATTTACGTTTGGCTTTTCAGCTGCAAAAGCTGTCAACGGAAAAGCACAAACAACCATTAATACTGCTAAGAGGACCGCTATTGATTTTTTAAATGACTTTTTCATTTAATAGTTTCCTCCAATTTTATAAAGTAAGTTGAGTATAGCTTACAGTCTTTCTAAGGAAAGTCTTGAATACCGCAACATCATGGTCATCAAATGTACCGTCTCCGTTGAGGTCTGTCCTTTCCTTTGAGAATAGAGCAACATCTGTTGCATTTATCTTTGTATCCTTATTGTAGTCTACAACACAAACACCGATGCTGTCAACTGTAATCTGGTCGTAGTCGGCTTTCTCAAGCGCAACTACAAGCTTAACTGTTCTGTCAATAGTGGTAGGACCACTGATTTTCAAGGTGTACTCGCCCTCGGCAAGATCAGCGAATACGAATGAACCGTCCGTAGCTGTAACTGTGGAAACTCCTGTTTCCTCGATAGCAACTGTAACACCGGCAACCGGAACAACGCTTGCAGTACCTTGAAGGTCTGCGGCAACTGTTACCGTACCGTTTACATCGAATTCAGTTACACGATAGTAAGGTGATGCGTCGGCTGTCATCGGATAAGTCTTGTATGAGGTTGATACTGTTGTATCAAGAACATAACAATCGTCAAGTCCGTCTAAATATGAAGCCTCGATAAAACATTCATCCGGATCGGTAGAAAATGTAAATACATCTGTAAAATCGCAAGAGGAAGCGACTGTAACAGAAAGTGAGACCATTACAGTCCCGTTAGTATCGATCAAAGATGCATCATCATTTTCAGAAAGCTGAAAAACAGAAAGTTTATTGCCTTCGTATTTTTGACCGCCCTTTTTCATATCGTCGTGTGTATCGGCATATGTGCTCTTTATGCTGATTGCCGAAATTACACTTTGATCATAGGTTGCTGTCAACTCAACTACTGAAACTGCTTTCATACCTGTCAATACGATGTCAACAGTATACTTACCCTTAACGAGTCTGTTACCGTCAACATTCTTTCCTGTTGAATCTGTAAAGATACAGGAAATTTCAGGTGTTTCTCTGCCGAGGGTACCAGCCTCGGCATTGGCGCTTACAGGAAGCGCAAACATAGAGATTATTAAAATTAAACAAACGAATGGGGTAGTTAAGAAGCTTTTAATTTTGTGTTTCATATTGAAACCCCCAAAGTTCTTTTTTGTTCGGCAGGTGCGATAAGCGAATTACCGCACCGCCGATGGACACACTAAATCGTAAAATTTAGCAGAAAATTCAGAATGTCATAATTAATGTATATTATGTAATTAATACATTAATTACTATTTATAGTCAATTAGTCGATTGTTGCGTTGTACTGAACGCCGTTTCTGATAATTGACTTGAAGTTTACGCCTGTAAGCTTTGAACGCTCATTCTTTGATGCCAAAGCGGCGTCGGTAGCGTTAATCTTACCGTCGTTGTTGAAATCAAGAGCGATTACACCAACCTGTGCACCCTCAACTGAGGTTGCGCCGTCGAATTTAACTGTTCTGTCAATGCCCTTGTCAGCTACAAACTTAACATCTGTTACGCCAAGCGGAACTTCGATTGAGAAGCTACCGTCGGCAGCAGTTCTTGCAACTCTCTCGCCGTTAACAAAGATTGATACGTTCTCAAGTGCATAAGTACCTGCTGTACCAACATTGTCGATAGCCTCTGTAACAACACCGCTTACTGTGTAAGATGTTGCAGCAGCAGGAATGTCGAGTGCGTTTTCAGCCATAACAACATTCTTCTTTGCTACATAAGCGTCGTTAACAAGAGTAGTGCTTTCGTTCTGTGCAGCGATAACTGCCTTTGCAAGAGCAACAATGTAGTTGTTCCATGTTGCATCGGAGTAAACAGTTTCGCCTGCGTTTTCAAGCTTACCGTCTACAACTGCACCGTATTCAGGTGTAGCGCTTCCTGTGAAGCTAACAGTAGCAACTCCTGTTAATTCATTATAAGTAGCGGAAATGTTATTCTTGGTTGTACCTGTAAGGTGAGCAATTTCCTTTTCAAGCTTTGTTCCCTCGTATCCACGGGAGATAACAAGGTCTTCATACTTCTTGAACAAGCGGTTTGCTTCCTTGATTTCTACTGAAGAAGCGTCGGTTGTGTAAATGTTGTTGCCCTGAGCGTCAACGTCAGCTACCCAAACAAGCTTTTCGCCGTTTCTTGCAATCTGAACCATCTTCTCGTAGGTTGCAACATCATAGTTTACACTGTCCATACCTGCACGAGCGGCAATGATATCTTCAGTAATCAATGTCATAAGTGAGGTATCAACGTTCTTCTTTGCTTGCTGTACATTGTATGTGAGGTTATCCTCTAACTTTGTATAGAAGCCACGGTAATCGTTTGTACCGTCGTTTGGTTTAATAATCTCGTGTGTGAGTGCGAACTTATATGTCCACGCGTCATTGGAGTTAACTCTCTTGCCCTCTGTTGTATAATACTGGAACTGTACCTGCTCATACAACTGAGCGCCTGTTTCTGTTGTAGCAAGAGTATTGGTCTTGCCATAGTAAGGATATGCATAGGTTGTTGCGTCCCAACCGTCCTCATATGCCTCGGTGTTAGCGATATAATACAAATCGCCATTCTTTACTACCGATGTGCCAACCTTGTCCTTGTTGTTTACTACATCAGCGTCTGTGAGATACTCGTTAGAGTAAACAGGGAACTTAAACTCTTCGTCATAGTAGTAGTAACCGTTCTTTACGAAGAATTTTTCGGACATCTTGTCTGTTGCTGCGCTTGCAGTAGCAGGCTTGAATGCAACATCACCGGTTGTGCTTAATGTTGAAATCTTCTGTGAATCAAGAACAGTTGTAGAAACAAGCTGCGATGCGTTTTCAAGAGTGATAGGAGCAGCAATCTGCTTTACAACCTCCTTGAATGCCTTTTGAAGGTTATCGTTTGTTGTTGATGAAGCGTATTCAGCATTATAATCAGTATAGTCAAGAGGCTGATATGGAGCCATTTCCTGAAGATAGCTGTTATATTTTCTCTGGAGTCCCTCAGCACCGTCGGTATTAGCGATTGTAACTGCGGTCGTACCAAGCTGATATGTTGTTTTGCCAACATATCCGTAAAGCTTCATTGTGTAGTTTTCAGGCTTAACGGATGTTGTACCGTCATACTTGAGCCACTTAACATTCGAAGCAACTGTTGTAGTCGGCAATGTAACAAACGAAATACCTGTTGTAGGAGTAGAAGCAGTAACACAGGTGTTAATTACCAATGCAGGATCTACTCTTACCGATGTGTACTTACCTGATGAATTTGTTTCAGCAGTCTTGATTACAGCATTTGTCGGGTCTTCAATCTTCATAAGACCGATATGAGTTCTGGTCTTGATAGGTACTGTATACTCTGTAACATTACCTTCGCTGTCCTTAGTCTTTACATAAGGCTCAAGAAGAGCTTGAAGCTCGTCATATGTGTAGCCCTTATAAGCGGTCAAGCCGTTTACGGTAACTGCTGTACCTCTTTTCCAACCGGTATCATCAACATTGTAGTCGTATCTGTTAATGTCAATAACATCACCTGTTTCGGAATCAAATGTTGCATAAGCATTTCCGTTTTCATCAACTGCATATAAGCCTGTAAGTGCATTTTCGGTAATACCGAAATCGTCTACCTGTGCAGGATTTGCATTGTTAATAACAAGGTTATTATATACATTAACATTCTTACCCTTCTTGTACTGCTTAACAGTATAGTCGGTTGTCTTTGTAGGATACTTTGCCTTAGTGTTGGTGTCATATCCTGTCAATGTCTTACCTGCCCAGTCCTTATCAACAGAAAGGTTGAGGTAGCAGGTAGCCTGCTGATCGCTGTAAAGCTTCTGCTTTGTCGGATTAGCAGCTGTGCCAAGGTATACGTCATAAGTAAGGATAAATGTAATAAGTGTGCTTGATGACGGACCGTTAGCAGATGCACTGATCTTAATGCTCTCTTCAGGAGCGATAACCTTACCGTTCGGGCTGTCGAATGTAACATTCATGCTCGGAGAAGCGCTATATTGCAAGCTCTTTGCTACGATAAAGTATCTGTCGTCGGCAACGATATTGCCGCTCTTATCCTTGTAGAATCTGTTAAGACCTGTTGCGTTGTTTGAAATTGTAATAGTTGTTTCACCGATGTTTGCGCCGGCTGTAATGTTAGCACGTGACGGCTCGTTTACAGATACCGTAGCAGCGTTGAACTGGTGATCCTTTAACTGAGGAAGGAAGCCCGGAACAAAGTAGCTTACTGCCTTTACTATGAACATCAAGCCCTGCCATGAGCCCTTGCCCATCTCAGTATATGTTTCCTCTGCGTTACCGCCGAGTGCACCGTAAATGTTGCTTATAAGGTTTCCGAGAACACCGTTGTCCTTCGAGCCTTGAGTTGTTGCATCAATGTAGCCCTTGCTGTATGCAAATACAGGAGCGTTAAGCATTGAGTCAAACGGAGTAGAAGTATTCATATCCGATGATGTCGGAAGTATCTTATAATATGTTTGTGAACTCTGGCGCTTGCCGAATACACCGTTTACGAACGAAGCAACAACCTCGTCGTATATAAGGCAGTCAATACCCTTTGTCATAACAGGCTCTGTTGTAAACATAATGAGAAGCTGCTCAAGAACCTTTGTGATACCCTTAATCTGTGTCTTACCGTCTGTCAATGATGTACGGTTGCCGCTGATTTCAAGAAGCGGAAGGATAACACCCTCATAAAGGAATTCGTAAGAATTGAACTGACCTGCCTTTGCGTTCTTGCCGTACTGGATAGTACCGAGTAACGGCCATACGCTGTTAGCGATATTGTCGATATTTTCCCAAATTGTGTTGTTGATAGTAACAGAGCATTTGCCTGTTGACTCTGAAACAACACCGAGAAGTGAAGCAACGCCCTTACCGTATGTCTTGCTTGCTGTTGTGTTCCATGATGGCTCTGCGAACTCATCCATAGAAGCATAGTAGCAAATTACGGAGTTGAGAATATCGAAGATTGTTGTCTTGTCTGTTGCAGGATTGGACTCGTATACGTTCCAGATGTTACCGTTCTTGTCACGGCAAGGAACAACCGAGTTAAGAAGATATCCTACAGCGTCACGGCACATCGGAAGAATAACGTCAAGATAGAGGTTATACTTACCGTCGCCGTCAACATCCTTAACAGCCTCATAGTAACCGTTAGCTGTTGAAACAAGCTGATCGTAATCCTTTTTAGGAAGCGAGTATGAGAGATACTCTCTGAGTGCTACGAATGCAACACCCTCTGCATCCTTTGCATAAGACCAGTCAAGCTGATGGATTGACTTTGTATCAGCGATGAGCTGAATGCAAGCAACAATGAGAGGAACAACTGCGCCCTCAATATTTACTTCATTGAGGTTATTGCTTTGTGTTTTGTCCGAAATACCGTTTGAATGATAGAAAGCACTCAAAATGTTTTCGTCTGTAACATTTGCGACATACTCAAGCATCTTCATAAGGTTGCCGGAAATAGTCTGTGCAATTGTAAGGTTATTTGTTGTTGAGGTTGTTGTAAGAACAGGACGGGAAATGTCTGTTGTAACAGTGTTCTTGCCGTCGCCCAAACCGATATTATCTGAATTCGGGAAGAAGTCATAAACAGCGGCAACCAAAAGATCGTTTACTGCAGCGATAAGGTTGGTGTAGCTGTTTGTGGTGAAGAACTTATCCATAAATGCTTCAAGGTTATCAAAGCCTGTCTGCATAAAGTAGAGGTTGATAGGACCTGTCTGCATATCGAAGATCTTGTCAGCAATCGGGCTGTATCTAAGCTTTCCGAAAAGTATGCTTTCTGTTCTGCCCTCGGCAGTAACAACATTGTTGTTTTCTGCAACGTCTGCCCAAGTATATGTAGGCTCGTCAACAATATTTCTGTCGTAATCGAATGTCTTTCTGATAGCAGCCTTGAAGTCCTCGGCATAGCTGTAGCCGTACTCAACGTACTTTGCTTGGCAGTATGCATCAAGATTTTCCATAGTGTATGCTGCTGTCCAGTCGCTTTCATTGATTAAGCCCTCGGACTGTAACCAATAGTAGAACTGATTATCGAAGTTTCCGCCGTGACCGTCATACCAATCCATATTGTTGTTAACACGCAAGATGCTGATGGTCGGTACCAATGCGGAATTCCAAACAAGTCTCAACGCTTCTTTAACTGCGTCATAAACCTTTGTATCGGTTGAAAGAGTGAGCTTTTCGTTACCGTATCTGAAGAGATAGATCTTACCGGTTGTCGGCTCATATCTGAGGTTAGGATCATAGCCGAGAGCTGTAGATGCCGTTGCAACATTGTCGTCGGTTATATCCAAGCTGTGACTTTCAAGCCAAGCCTTAATTTCGGTAAAGCGAGCCTCCGAAGAGTCTGTCGTCTCGTAAGTAACCTTGCCCGTATCGGGGTCGACTACTCTCTTATGTGAATATGTGATGTTAAGTGCAATCTTGTTAAGGAATGCGTCGCAAAGCTTCTCGAAGAGCTGCTGGTCGAAGTTCCATGTTGAACCGCCTTTGCCCTGAAGATAGCTTTGATAATCAGCAATTTCAGCGTCTGTGTACCAGCCTGTCATTGTCAAAATGATGTTTGCAACAAGGTTGTAAACAAGGTTTGACTGATAGCCGGACCACATACCGAGCATATTACCGATCAAGCCGTATACATCAAAAATACCACTCAAAATCGGGCCAAGATCAAGCTTGCCCTTGAGGAACTGGCCGATAATGTTATTGTTTGTATGTCCACTTGCCGTGTTGTCGTTTGAGTTCCAATAAATAGCTTTTGCAAGGGCCATTATGATGTCCTTTGCGTCATTTACTGCACGATATGACCTGTTACACTGAGAAACGATACCGTCGCCGGCTGTAATTGAGTTAAGACTCGCGACAGGACTGAGGTTGATGTACTTTATATCACCGCCGAGAAGTCCGCCGTATGAGTCAAGCAAGCCGTTAATCTGTCTTACAGCGTCCAATAAACCATCAACGCTGTCGATGTAGATATTAAGGTCGATTTTAACTACAACGTAGTTGCCGTAGAACTTGATAGGAGCGATACCTGCTTTTTGAAGCGTATCGTCAAGCCAGTCAAGAAGAGCTTCGGCTGTCTGGTTATCGGTCGTCTCTGCCCATGCCATAAAGTTTGCTGCCAGCTTGGAGTCATGATTGTCGTCTGTCGACTTTGCATAGGCTGTAAGAACGCCTGTGAAGGTCGAAGCCGCCATCAAAGCTGCAAGGATGACAGAAATTATCTTGCGTGCAAAGATTTTAGATTTTTTCACTTTCTTAAATTTCCTCCATAAATTTTTACGATAGTGCTCCGAGGATTATCCGTCTGTCGCCTTCTCTGACCTCACTGCAATATTTCGCAGCAGAAAGAGGGGTAGAAATACCCGACAAAATAATGAATACTTTTTTCAACGGGACACTCCACGCAGTACTATTTAACCACAATTGTTATAATATGTCAAGAAATAATGAACAAATCTTTTAAGTATTAATACATATTTAACAAACAGTTAACCTAACCGAAACAGGTCTGTCAAATCCACCCGAAAAAGCAGGCAGAATTTTAGGTGATTTTTTGAAAAAGGTATTGATTTTTATTAACAAATGTTGTATCATAGCAATGAAAGTTCATAATTTGTTAAAAAAGTTTTTACATTTCAGTAAAAAAATATCGTGTTACAATTCACCGATTTTGTAAGCATATTTTCACTGTTGTGCAAGCTCTTTTTCGCCGAATTACGACTTATTTTGTATCGAAAATACTGCGGTTTTTTCGTCGGATTTTAACCGCAGCGAGCGTGTTTTCGGTTATAATGTTTATATTTTATACAAAAAAATTGATAAAATTAGTAAAAAATGTTGACATTATAAAGTATTTTTGATATAAATTAACTTGGACATTGTTCTTATTGCAAAGGGCATACTTTGCCCTATTGCAAATACGGCGGGGCAAAAACTACCCCCTTAACCGTAAATCATTAAGAAAAGGAGAGAGATGATTATGAAAAGAACAAGCAAGAAATTACTCAGCTTCTTCTTAGCTGTAGTAATGGTTGTTACTTCGTGCTCTGTCGGCTTTACCGCATTTGCAGCAGACGGCGGTTCAGCGAGTACGTATAGCAGCCAAGAGAATGCCGAAGCTTACAAAAAAGTTGAAAGTATTCTCAACTTCGTAATTCCGTCTTTGCTCGGAATTACTGTAAAAGAAACGGTTGATGAAGTAACCGGAGAAGTTATCTCAAAGCAGACTCTCGGCGACTTGATCGGAATGGACGCCGAAAAAGTAAAGACTGCTAAAATCAAGGATGTTATCGCAGCGGTAACTCCGATACTTATGGATTTACTTGCCTCCGGCGGAACAGACGCACAGTCTTTCCTCACAAGTCACTCATCAATCACAGGCATAACCGAAGACACTTGGAAAGATAAGTACTACAATTACTACTCTTATCTTGACAACACAGAGAAAGACGGTCTTTCATTCTATGCTCTGTATACATTGTGCGAGAACAACAAAAACGACACAGAAAATCCCGAATTTGCAGAGTATTGCAAAACCACTCTCGAAAAGCTTAATGTTCTTCTGAACATTTGCTCTGCTGCCGAGAAAGCATATGATACTCGTGTTAATGCTGCAAACAACGAATACGAAAACAATATTGTTTACGATGAAGCCTCATTCAAGGACTCAAGTGAATACATCGGTGAGCTTTTTGCATATGCAGCAAGCACAAGAGGCGACGATTCACTCTACCTTACCGCTTCACAGGCAGGCGAGCTTGAGGGTTCTTACGGTAAACTCAAGGATCTTCCGTTAACTGACGCAAGCGGAAACAAGACTGCGTACGGCTACGGCGTAGATATTTGTAACGACGCTCTCAAAAATTTGGGCGTAAACCTCAGAGCAACTAACGCTGCAGAGGCCGCTTTCTACTATTTCATCAGCACAACAAGCTATCTTTACAACAACAACGGTGTTGACGAATACACTAACGGTCTTTCATTCGTTCAGGCGCTTCAGTACATCAAGCTTGCTAACGACGGCGGCACTCCGTTAAAGTATAACGGTACCGCTCTTACTCTCGACAACTATGCAACTGTTCTCGGTGCAATTAATTCAAGCAATGAGCTTGTTCCCGGTATCGTTGCAGAAAAGGTTTATGAAAGCTTGTTTGATGGTGTTGAGGTTAACTTCAACGGTATGACATTGGACGCTTTTTGTTCAAATTCATATGAAGCAATCAACAAGGCAGTCCTTGTAACAAACGGCACATATGCAGACATAAACGAAGCTACACAGGCAATCAATGATGCAAAGATCAGCAATACCGACATTGATACATTGCATAAAGCTGCAAAAGAAGGCAATTGGTACGGTAATGCAGATTTAATGTATAACTATATTAATTCCGATGAATGTACATTGAGCCCTTATGTTGTTTCGTTGTTAAGCTACCTGTACGATGCAGAAAGAAGCGACTTTTCAATTTTCTGTAACGAAATCGCAACAGGAACAAACGAAGCAAAGCAATACAAGAGCACATTCTTCCATGATCTTGCCTGCGCAAGAAATAACGGTACAAATATGCCGTTAATTGATTTCATTAACAGTATTATTTCAGGTATCATTGCTAAATCAGAAATCAATTCAGGCTATACCATTCCAAGTGCATCTATCGTTTCATCACCTCGTTTCGATTTGATGGAAGTAAATAAGTTCAACAACGCTATTGCTCCTGCAACTGCTGATTACAGCTATGCATACAGCGAATATGCTATTCCTGACGAATACGCAGTTATCGTTGTTAACAATCTTCTCAACGACACAGTAGGAATGTTGTTCGACGAAGAAGGTGAAATCGGCGGTATCGTTAACCCGATTATCGAAGGTCTTCTTGAGACAAAGGTAACGCTTTATGCACTTGACGGTTCGGGCGTTCTCAATGACCTTTGGCTCAATCTCTACAACGCTCCTATTGAAACAGTTCTCAAGTTAGTTCCTGTTTTGGTAGCGCTTGTTGACGAAGTATTGCTTCCGATGCTTCTCAACCAAGAGGGCGATGCAAAATACGAGTCACTTAACTTCCTCATCAGCAGTCCCGACACACTTTTGGGTGCATTGGCACTTAAGAACGGAAACACCGATGTAGGTATTTCAACACTCAGCTTCGACCTGAACACACTTCTTCCTGCACTCCTTACAATCCTTTCAAAGGACGGCGGATACGAAGCAGCTCACGCTATCGTTCCTACATATCAGGAATATATCGACAGCTACAATGCAGCACAGACTACCGAAGCTGACAAGTATACAGTTGAAGACGAAGGCTTTGCAAAAGTTCTCAAAATAACAGGTATTTATGTTGCCGACAAGGCACTTTGCGGTCTTAACATTGCAGACGCAATTGCAAACATCAAAAAGAAAGATGAAAAAGGCAACGAAGTAAATGCTTTAAGTCCTGAAGTTGCTGCAATGATAAGCGAGGTTATCTACAATGTTGTTGATTTCGCAGGCGACGCAGTTGACGATTATCTTGCACAGCATAAGGACGACCCGAGATATGCAAGAGAAAATCCGGACAGCGAAGTTGAAACCGTTCAGAGAGGACTCAACAACCTTTCCGTATCTCTTCCTTATCTTGTAGATTCTATCTTCAAGTCATTCGCAAAGAAGTACAATATCACCTCCGACTGGACGGCTGTTCCGGCAGGCAAGTTCTTCGACGAAACAAGAACGTTCAAGGACGGCGATTCTACACGCGATTATACACATCAGGTTAACAGAGATATCCAAAACATCAAGGACTGCGCAGATACAAGCAAGGTTAATCCGAACGAAGCACCTGCAAAGGTATATCAGTATCTCAGCGCATTAATCGGCAACTGGGTTGACGGCATTTTGGCTGTTGTAAACGGCATCGGCGGCTCATTGTCGGGCACAACCGAGGTGTTCTGGAACTTCAAGGAATATTCAAACAAGATTACAAATTCCTTCAAATATCCGAACAACATCACAGCAAGCGAGGCTGAAACAGCAGTTAGCAACCTCGACGAGCTTGTTCTAAATCTCTTCCCACTTCTCAAGAGCTTCGGCGTACTTAAGGTTGACAGTCTTGAGCAGCTCGTAAACGACAACCTTTACACAAACGCTATGGTAACAACCATTGCAAAGGGTCTTTACGGTGCAATCGAAGACGCATTCAACGGAATTGAAGGCGTTGACCTTGCAGGTATTTTGGCTGATTCCGACCTTGACCTTTCCACAAAGGGCATTGCTTCATACCTTATGGATTCACGCTACGGCGCTACATATTCATCTGCTGCAAGCACACTCAAGAGTGTATCAAGCTGGAATAACGTTACTACTCTTAACTGGGGCTTCAAGGATGGCTCGGCTAAAGCTCAGCAGGGCTTCATCAGTGCAATTGCCGCTGTATTACGTCCTATCAACGACATTCTTTCAATGTTCCTTGTAGGCGCAGATACATACGACAAGGCTCCTGTACTCAAGATTATCAACAGTCTTGATTTCTCACTTCCTGTATTCTACGAAGAGGATACTCAGAGAAGCATCGCAATCGGTATGAGCGGCGGCGTATTCAACCTTGTTCTTACACAGGCAGGCGAGGATACAAACATCTCAATCGACCTCGGTGCAATCTTCGACGGCTCACATCTTTTCGAGATGGGAACAAACGGCTACGAGAGTGCAATCATTCCGATTCTCGAAGCATTTATGTGCGACGGTATCAAGACATATAATGAATATGTTGCTGACTACAAGAAGGCTTCCGATAACCTTCTCATCAACGTACTTACTCCTGTATTCAATCTTGTAAACGATATTATCGAAGCACCTGCTACAACACTTACATCAGTTCTTCCGAACATTGCATACTTCATTGACAGCAACGGTTTGGCTCAGGCAATCGGCAATCTTCTTGCTCCGATTACTTCACAGGACGGTATCGTCGGCAAGCTCAACAGCGTTGGTATCAACATTGACGAGCTTATCGTAACACTTGCAGGCAAGCCTCTCGGCGACATCATCACCGACGCTATGGGCATCAATGTTAAGCTCACAATGAACCTTTCGGATCTTTCGACCTGCAATATTCAGGACATCATTCTTCCGCTTGTTAAGTCAATTCTTGCTTCGAAGAATATTGACATCAAGATTCCTGATTTCACATTTGCAGAGATTGCTTCTCACGGTACAATCGAAACCGTAGCAAGCAAGGCAAAGAATTCAAACGGTCAGTACACAACAAAGAGAGTTGTTGCAAACAAGGGCGAGGTTCTCGTTGCAGTATTGAGATACGTTGCAGACGTTCTTATCAGAAACGCATCATACATTAATAACGCTCTTCAGGGAATCGACGCTATCAAGAAGAACGCAACAATTAAGAACATTCTTGACTGTGTATTCTCATCAATCAGAGCCGCATCAAAGGACGATATCGTACGTGCAGTATTCTATCTCCTTGCACAGACAGGCTCGGTTAACGTTGCCGAAGACTCATTCTTCGACTATTCAAACTTCAAGACAAAGGAAAATGACTTCTCCTTCGGCGAAATGGACGAAGACTTCTGCAGAAAGCTCGCTCCGATGCTTGACGGTCTTGTAAACGGTCTTCTTGTTGACAAGGGCGGATTAAACGGTCTTCTCGGCGGTATGGTTTATACCGATGAAATCGTAAGCACAATCGCAGTTGGTCTTTACGGCGCAATCGAGGGCGTAAGCCTCGGTGATATGGGCTCGCTTTCAAGCCTTCTTGCAAAGACCGGTATTGATTTCAGCACAACAAATGTTGCAAATCTCCTTACAGACAAGTCTTACGGTAAGCAGTATTCTTCAGTTGCAAGCAAGATTAAGAGCGCAGGCAGCTGGAAGAAGGTAAACAAGTCAAGCTTGTCTTGGGGCGTAACAGACAGAGATTCATTCGTTCACGCTATCGCTGCTGCTCTCCGTCCGCTTTACGGCGTACTTGACGTAATCCTCAACAACTCAAGACTCAACCTCTTCAACGTTGTTAAGGTTCAGGGCTCCGACGGCTACACATCATTCATCGTTCCGCTTCTTGAAGCATTCGGTTGCTACAACATCAAGACGCAGTACGATTACAGAATGGATATGAGCAAGGAATACGACGCTATTCTCATTGATATTCTCAATCCTATTCTTGACAAGGTAGAAGACGTTCTCTACGCACCTGTCCAGATGCTTGCAGACATTCTTCCGAACCTTTCACTCTTCTTTGCAAACGACGGTTTGCTTCAGATTATCGACAATCTTCTCACTCCTGTTTCCGCATTACTCGACGCTTTAAAGCCGATAGTAAATGTTAACAGCGTATTGAAGGTTCTCGGCTTTAACCTGAACTCACTTCTTGCAAAGATTGGCATTAAGACAAATGTAAATCTCGACATTTACAATCTTAAGGCAACACTTGCACCGCTGATTTCGGCTGACAATGTTGTATCTCTCCTTAACGGTATCCTCAGCACAATCAAGATTGGCGGCAAGTCACTCGGAATTGTTCTTCCGGAAATTGACTGGTTCACTCTTGCAAGCCACGGTACTGTAATTCGCACAACATCACAGGCTGCTATCAACGGCGAAAGAATTATGGTTCAATCCGATCAGGACGAAACCTTGATTGCAGTTCTTCGTTTCTTGATTAACACAATCAATTACAAAGACAACTACAACGCAATCGTTGGTCTCGTAGGCGGCTTACTCGGTGGTGCAAACGACACTGTAAGCGGTGTTGTTGACCAGGTACTCGGTATGCTTCAGGGCGACGCCGATACAGTAATCGCAAACTTGGTTGACCTTCTTCAAACTCTTGCAGGCTAATAACCTACAATTTGTTAAGAAGTCTTAAACAAATAACAAATCCTCTTCCTTGGGGCTTCCTGAGGAAGAGGATTTTTCTTTTATTATAAATGAGAAAATATTGCTTTTTGGTATTGTATATTATAATAAAAAATAGTATAATATTTTCATATATACTCTTTTACTCGGTGGTGAAATAATGCTCGGAAAATATGTTAGAGTCCGAATAGAAAAACCTATCGGCTCGACTGACGAAGCGGGCTTCACCTATCCATTGAATTTCGGAAGCGTATATAACGAAGAAAATCAGGACGCCTTTATTATGGGCATACATCATCCTGTGAAGAACTTCGACGGCAGAGTTATCGCCATATTAAGCGACCGAAAGAACAATCACTTTATTTGGATAGTTGCCCCAAAAAGCACACGCTTCATAATCAACGATATCAAGCAATACATTAATGTTGAGAGGGATTTCCCCTCTTACCGTTTGGAATGTCTTTACGAGAGCAGTTGCGGCGCTGTTGTTTTCAGAGACATCAAGGGCGAGGTAAAATACCTGCTTATAAAAAACAGACGCTCGGCTCATTGGGGCTTTCCGAAGGGTCATATTGAACAGGGCGAAACGCTTGAGCAAACAGCCTTGCGTGAAGTACTTGAGGAAACAGGACTTCACATTAATATCATCGACGGCTTCAACTGTGTTTCAAAATACAAAATCAGAGATAAGATTGACAAAATGGTTACTATTTTTGTCGGCACAACCTCGGACACCTCGACGGTTATTCAGCGTGAGGAAATTGAGGATTTCATTTGGCTGACGTATGATAAGGCTATGAATTTGTTGAAATTTGAAAATGACAAAAACATTTTGGAAAGCGCATATAATTTCCTTAATGAAAATAATATAATATAAACTATTAATATAGGAGAATGATTATGCAAGAGGTTTGCAGAACTATTCAGGAATTTCTCACGACCCACGGAATACCCGACTGGCTCGTTGTATTTATCATATCCCTTTGCCCGATACTCGAATGCAGACTCGGTATGTTCACGGCAATCAGCCTTTTGAATATGAACCCGTTTTTGGGCTTTGCAATCAGCTTTTTGGGTAACATAATTCCAATACCGTTCATATTACTTTTGATTAATCAAATCTTTGAATGGCTCAAAAAGATACCGGTAATCAACAAGCCGATTTACTGGCTTGAGGAAAAGACGCTCAAAAAGCGTGACAAAATCGACAAGTACGGAATTTGGGGCTTGCTTTTGTTCGTTGCTATTCCGCTTCCGGGAACAGGAGCGTGGACAGGGTCGCTGCTTGCGGCACTGCTGCATCTCGACCGCAAAAAGAGCTTCGGCGTAATCTGTATCGGCGTGTTTATTGCAGGCTTGATTATTTCAATTGCAAGCGCCGTATTTAACGTTGCAATGTACTGATATGACAAACGAACAGAAATTTTTACTAAAATGCACAAGGGCGTATTTCAACGGCGAAAAAGCAGTCGTGCCGTCTGATGTAAGCATCGACGGGCTTTACGAAATCTCAAAGGCTCAAAATCTTGCCGGCATCGTTTTCTCGGTCATTAAGGATGACGAAGCGTCAAGGCAAAGCAAGGCATACAAAATGTTTGAGGATTGCTTTTTCGACAGCATTACGAGATACGATTTTCAGTCGGCAATAATAAACGAAATACGTTCTCTCTTGGAGAGTGAAAAAATACGCCACGTCTTTTTTAAGGGCTCTGTAATAAAGGAATATTACCCTGTGCCGGAGCTTCGCAGTATGGGCGACATTGATGTACTTATCGGTGCAAGCGACAGAGACAGGGTTAAGGCTCTGCTTATGACTAACGGCTTTGAGCTTATAAACTCGAACGGTCCCGTATACGATTACAAAAAGGACGGCACACTCATTGAGGTTCACACAAAAATCGTAAGCGGCAAGGTCGGAGGCGTTAACGCCGAGGAGTATTTTGAAAATGCGATTGAATATGCGAAATTTGACGAATACTGCGGTGATTTAGAGGACGAATACCATTTTTGCTATCTGCTGACACACATTGCGCACCATTTTTGGTTTTACGGCGCAGGCGTGAAAATGATACTCGATTTAGCGGTTTTTCAAAGGAGCAAAAGCCTTGATTATTCAAAGGTATTCGCATATCTTGACGAGCTTGGACTTGATGATTTTGCAAGAGTACTTTTAACTCTATGTCATAAATGGTACGGCGTCGGCAAGGATTATAAATCGGATGTTTCGCAAACCGAGGAATTTCTTTTAAGCTACGGCGCATTCGGAAACGCAGGGCGCAACAAGGCGGCAGTTGTCCGACGAAAAGCGCTTGAGGAGGGCAAAAAAAGCGGTTTTTCGGCAAAGCTTTCCCTACTCTTTCCGTCATACAAAAAAATAAAGGATATTCCGTATATGCGCTTTATTCAGGGCAGACCGTATCTGCTCGTACTTGGTTGGATATACAGAATATATTATAATTTAAGATACAGAAAATCATTTGTTGCACAGGCGACCTCTTCCCTTTCCGACGGCGAAACGCTACGGCAGGCAGAGGACGAGCTGCAATATTTTAAGGAGATTGGACTATTATGATTTTTTTGATTATTCTGCTTGTCATAATCGGACTTGCCGTTGTCGGATTTTTGACATGGTTTTTCTCGACAAAGGCAGACGGCAACTGTCCGCTTTGTGCATTAAAGGCAATTAAGCTAAGACAGACTACTATTGATTATGAGCACGACGAGGACTATATCGGCGGAAGCAAAACGCCTATTATGGGTTGGTCAAGCTGGAACACTATGCGCAATCATATCGACGAAGACACAATTGTTGACGTTGCGAGGGCTATGGTCAGCACGGGACTTGCCGATGCAGGCTATAAATATGTCAATCTTGACGACTGCTGGCAAAGCTCAATGCGTGATGAAAACGGAATGTTACAGGGCGATTTGGAAACATTTCCAAGCGGTATTCCGGCACTCACAAATGTCGTTAACTCAATGGGCTTGAAGCTCGGAATTTATTCGTCAAACGGCACGCTGACCTGCGAGGATTTGCCTGCGTCTCTCGGCAACGAAGTGCTCGATGCAAAGACCTTTGCTTCTTGGGGCGTTGAATTTTTCAAATACGATTTTTGCCACCACGAGAACATCATCGGCAAAACGCCGATTATCGAATACATTTCCATAAGCTCAAAGGGCGAGCGTGAATGTCTGCGACTGACTCCCGATAAGGCGAAGTACACAGGCAGAGCAATGGCAGTTACCGTTAAGGACTTGCCTACAAAAAAGGGCATTGCCTTTCTCAATCACAACGCCGGCAAGGCTTCGTTTGTTGTTAACCTTGAGCAATCGGGCGAATACGTTTTCACCATCCACTTCAAGAAGCTTTCAAGCAAGAAAAAACAGTATATGCAGCTTGATGTAAACGGCGAAATATACGAGGTTTTCTTCCCACCGTCAGTAGCCTTTACCGCTGACGCAAGAGTTCAGCTGACTGTCAGACTGCTTGCGGGAGAAAACAACATCACTCTTCAAAACCCTGTTGTAACAAAGGCTGACTCCGAATATATCCAGTACCGCAGAATGGGCAAGGCGCTCGAAAACGGTGCAAATCTTTGGGCAGTTTACAACAACACACCTGTTAAGCCGATAACATATTCAATTTGTGAATGGGGCACGGGCGCACCTTGGAAATGGGGCGCAAAGGCAGGCAATATGTGGCGAACAACCCACGATATTATGCCGAAATGGTTTAGTATTCTGTATATCTACAAGAAGACAATCGCTCTTTATAAATACGCTTCTCCCGGTCATATCAACGACCCCGATATGCTTGAGGTCGGCAACGGTAATTTGAGCGTTGACGAGAATAAATCTCACTTTACTTTATGGTGTATGATGGCGGCTCCGCTTGTTTTGGGAAATGATATTCGCACTCTGACAGACGGTTCAAAAAAGAGTCAGGTTATTCTCAATATCGTAACAAACAGCGAGCTTATCGCAATCGACCAAGACTCTCTCGTTAAGCCGGCAAAGATTATCGCAAAGCGCGGCAGTGTTGATATTATGGCAAGACCGCTTGAAAACGGCGACGTTGCAATTTGCTTCTTTAACAAGAGCAAGTCTCCCAAGACCGTTGAATACGAGCTCAACGACTTGAAGGAGGACAAGTATCTCAATCTCACCCGTACAAACAGCGCACAAATCAAGGATTTGTGGACCGACGAGGTGTTCCATAAGGACAGTATTCGTGCTGAAATAAAGCCTCACGGCGTAAAGGCATACCGCATTTCCTTGCAATAATTCAAAAAACAATATTCTTGGCACTACGCTTGATAAAAATAAAAACGGCCTGAGCTTTCAGGTCGTTTTTATTGTGCCCTGCCGTAACCGACAATGACACGAGGAGTAAATTTATATAAAATCTAAAAAGGCTATATATAAAAGGTTGAGGAAAATTTCCGCCAACCCGGCTTGCAAAAGCCTGAATTTTTGCTCAATTCAATTTATTGAGCACTACAAATGGATCGGAGCTTGTATTAAGCTCGGCAGGATTGTAATCCTTGGGCACACGGTTTTTTACCATTGCGCCGCTTATCATAAAGAAAGCAACGTCCTTACTGATTCGAGCATAGTCAACATCAAGAATTTTTGACGTAACATTCTTTGAAAAGAAGTTTACAAGCGGTCCCATCATAAACGCCGTTATAATTGTACCTATTCCGATATTATTAATATGAGAAAGGTCGCCTTGGAAAACATATTTAAGTCCACCGCTGACAATCAAGCCGATTAATATAACTGTTATATCGGTGAAAACCCTTACCCATTTATACGGAATTTTCGTGCCTCTGCTTATCATAAAGCCGAGACTGTCGTAAGGACCTACGCCGATGTTTGAAACGAAGAAAAGAGAGCAGGAAAAGCACAGAACTATTATACCTGCCGCAAGAAGTGCAATGCGAACTGCGATATTTTCAGAAGCAGATTTAAGGATGGAAGTAGTAATTCCCGTAAACAGCTCGCACGAATATCCGACTCCAACCATATTTATCACCGTTCCGACTCCGATTAGTCCTCTGTGTGCCACAATCACTACAAACACGATGATAATTGCGTTGACAATCAGTTGGTAAGTTCCGTACCCAATTCCCAATGCGCCGGCAACGTTCATATTCATTGATGTAAAGGGGTCAACACCAAAGCCTGAAACCGAAAAGAGAGAAATACCAAAGCCCATCACAACAATTGATATAACTGTCATTACAACACGCTTTATCATATTGTGCTGAACAAACATATCTTTGATATATCCGTATGCTTCTTTCTCAAAACTCTTCATTTTATTGCCTCATTTTCCGCAATCAGTTGCTTTTTTCCTCTCTCTTGCAACCCATTATATACTTGACGACAAAAAAATCAAGAGGTTTTTTGCATATTTTCGCTTGTGGATAGTTTACACAAAAATGTTAAAACTTTTTTGTGCAACTTGCACAAGTTATTCCATTTGTTTTCCGAGGAATGAAGCCGCAACCTGAACGAGCTTAATGTCCGATTCACTCGGTAGGTTTTGCTTTCCGTCGTCAAAAAGCACGACTGCTCCGCTTACATCTCCGCCGTAGATTATCGGGTAGACTACCTGAGCCGGCATATCGTAGCCCTCAACCGCGTTTATCGACGGAACCTTATCTGTTTTAATATGGATTTTTCTGTTTTGCATAAGGTCCTCTAAATTTTTGCTCACCCTGCGTTCAAGCACCTCTCGTTTATTTACTCCCGACGCGGCGATTACGTGGTCGTTGTCCATAATCGCAACAGGCAGTCCTGCGTCCTTTCCCAGCACGTCCGCATACTGAAGCGCAAAATTTGACAGCTCCCCTATCGGCGAATATTTTTTGAAAATAACCTCGCCCTCGCTATCGGTATAAATCTCCAGCGGGTCGCCCTCCTTAATTCTAAACGAACGGCGTATCTCCTTTGGGATAACTATTCTTCCCAAATCGTCAATTCTTCTAACAATTCCTGTTGCTTTCATATCCATACTCCTTGAAATTTTTGTTGAACTTTACTGTAATATTTTGCTCAATGCGTCATTTTATATACCTAAAACAAAATGGAATATTTTTGCAATTGCAATGAATTCGCTTTGATTTTAATACAACATTGACAATAGGATTATTAATGTTATAATTAAGTTAGGATAGTATTTTTTGGAGGGGAAGCAAATGGCGACAGTCGGAAGAGAAGGTCACAGAGCACGCCTTAGGCAGCAGTATTACGACAGCGGCTCTGAAGAAATGAGCACAAGAACAATGCTTGAGCTTTTCCTTTCGCTAACCGTACCGAGAAAGGATGTTAAGGAGCTTCTTTATGCCGTGATGAACAGATTTCCTACCTTAAACGAGCTTTTCAATGCGTCTTATGACGAGCTTATGAGCGTAAAGGATATGCAAAACGCAACAGCTATGTCAATTCTCACCCTTAACGAATTAATAAACAGAAGCGAAAAAAATGATAACAAGCTCGACAAGCCTATAAAAAGGCTGATATATGCACGCTCGCTTTTTGAAGATAATAAACACGAGGCGCTCGCGGCAGTTTTTATGACAGGTGCACTTTCGGCAAAGGACGCACAGGTTATGACCGATTTTTCATTAAAAAGCAAGACTACCATTTCACAAATTACAAGTGCCGCCGTCCAAAATAATGCGTCTTGCGTTTACTTAATCCACTTCACGCCTGATGAAAATTCTGCAATAAGCGAAGACGTTGACTTTTTATGCGATATAAAATATGCGCTTCGAGAGCTGAACATTGAAATTATCGACTATATTATTCTAACCGAGTCAAACGATATAATCGTATCACAAAACAAAAAGCTTCGGCTTATGCTTGCATAGCCTAAAACGGCTTGATTGCTTAATAATAAAAACAGCCGAATGTTCGGATAATAAACAAAGAGGGGGCTTTATAAAAGAGAATGTCCGAGGATTAGGCAAAAAGAGAGGGAAAAATATGAACGAATATATTGAAAGGGTTATTGCGACTGTTGAACGCAGAGACAATGCAAAGCCCGAATTTATCCAGTGCGTAAAAGAGGTTTACAGATCGCTGGAGGCTGTTATTGAGGAGCATCCCGAATATGTTGAAGACGACCTGCTTTCAAGAATGGCGGAGCCTGACAGACTGATTACCTTCCGTGTTGCTTGGGTTGACGACGAGGGAAAGACTCAAATCAACCGCGGCTACCGTGTTCAGTTCAACTCGGCTATCGGTCCTTACAAGGGTGGCTTGCGCTTCCACCCGAGTGTAAACGGCTCAATTATGTACTTTTTAGGCTTTGAACAAACATTTAAGAACTCGCTTACAGGTCTTCCTATGGGCGGTGCAAAGGGCGGCTCGGACTTCGACCCAAGAGGTAGAAGCAAGGGCGAAATTATGAGATTTTGCCAGGCGTTTATGACAGAGCTTTACCGCCATATCGGTCATAATATCGACGTTCCGGCAGGTGACATCGGCGTTGGCGGTCGTGAGATAGGCTATCTCTTCGGTCAGTACAAGCGCATTTGCGACACCTTTGAAAACGGCGTTATTACCGGAAAGGGACTGTCATACGGCGGCTCGCTTATTCGTGCAGAGGCAACAGGCTATGGTGCCGTTTACTATACTCAAGAGGTTTTGAAGCACGAAAACGACACTATTGAGGGCAAAACAGTTGCAATTTCAGGCTTCGGCAACGTTGCTTGGGGTGCTTGCAAAAAGCTCGCCGAATTAGGCGCAAAGCCTGTTACGATTTCAGGTCCGGACGGTTATGTTTACGACGAGGATGGCATTATTACCGAAGAAAAAATCAATTATCTTTTGGAAATGCGTGCTTCGGGCAGAGACAGATGCGAGGATTATGCCGATAAATTCGGTGTTCCGTTCTTCAAGGGCGAAAAGCCGTGGGGCGTAAAGGTTGATATCGCTATGCCTTGCGCAACTCAAAACGAGGTTGACCTTGAGCAAGCAAAGAAAATTATTGCAAACGGTACGAAATACTATATTGAGGTTGCAAATATGCCGACAACCGAGGACGCGCTCAATCTCTTCATTGATACCGAGGGCGTTATCGTTGCACCGTCAAAGGCAGTAAACGCAGGCGGCGTTTGTGTTTCGGGTCTTGAAATGAGCCAGAACAGTCAGAGACTTTCATGGACTGCCGAGGAGGTTGACAAGCGACTTCATCAGGCTATGATTGATATACATAAGCACTCTGTTGAGGCGGCTGAAAAATACAATCTCGGCTATAATCTTGTTGCAGGAGCAAACATCGCAGGCTTTGAAAAAGTTGCACAGGCAATGATGGAGCAGGGTATTTACTAATATATTTGACATTGGTGATTAGATATAACTTTTAGTATAATATTTCGCCATTTTATTCAAAAAATATTACAAAAATGTACAACCAGGGACAGTCCCCCGGTTGTACATTTTGCAAAAAAATATAATCGCCCAAACCACAACACACTTTAGCGTATATCACTGCATTGAATTAATATTGACAAATAAAGATTATGAGTGTATAATGATAATACAAAGGAGCTACCGATAGACGGTTTGCCCTAATGATGGTAGAAAACAACCACCCTAAGTGCAATATGGGTGGTTGTTTCTTTTTCAACTACTTACTGTTGTATAAAGACACAATAAGAGAGATGATTGATACAATTAAACTTGTAAACAAAAATAGTTCTGTTACAGTTATGTACATCATATCGCCCTCCTTTGTTACAAAACTAAGAGGGCAGAAACATACGCCCTCTCAAAAAAGAAGGGCAAACCACCTACCGTTATGGTAACTCCTCGGAGCCGAAGCTCAACGATATAGTACCATATTTGACAATTCTTGTAAAGCTTTAATTAGCTTATATTCCTAATCTCAACACGCCGTAAGGCGTATTTCACTTTGCGATATCAGTTGCAAAATATCACATTTCCATTGGAAATATATCACACGGCGTAGCCGTATATCACTTAAAAAAGGAACTGAAAAAACAGTTCCTTTTTTAACTATTCGTATGTCGGTTGCCATTTCGACGAGAGCCAATACGGATTATGCTCGTTGTTTTCGTCGTACCAAATCTGCGGATAATGAACCTTCTCGTTAGGTACGGCGTCGGTAATCGGTGCTATTTTGCCGTCAACTCTTTCGCAGAGAATGACAAATCTGAACTGCTCCATAAAATCGCTGTCGGCGCTTATCGTGAGATACTGCGAGGTATACGAAAGATTTTCCACCGCATCAAAAAGACTTCTCGTAAGCACTCTGTCTTCAAAATCGTCGAAGCTGTCCTCTGTCAGCGTTCCGCTTAAATTATACGGAAAAGCGTAGCCGTTGTCGTCATTCGGATTTGTGTTTACATAATAAGCGCAGACAACCTGATACTTAACCGAATTTCCGTAAATGTCGGTAAACGTAACCTCTTGCTTTGCGTTATTGTATTTTTCGGCAGTTGAATATACGCTTTCAATATCGGCATTTTTTGAATAAATCGTGATTGAACGAAACTGAGGCGTTTCATTCGCTCTACTTCCGTTTTCAAAATGTGGACTGAGCGAATCTTTTTCTGAAGAAACAAAAAATTCTGCGTTTGAATCCGGTATTTCGAGCTTTCCGACAACTCTTTGGTTTTCTCCGTAGGCATCGCAAAAATCCTCGGCTATGCCCTTTGGAAAATCAATTCCGTACTTTTCCTTATACGGCTTTAGGTACGCGGTCGAGGTGTATTGAATAACACCGAAGACAATGCCGATAACAGCAAGCACCGCAACGCAGACTATTACAATCGCCTTTATCGGCGGTTTTTTCTTTTTCGTCAACGTCTTTTCTGTTTTATCTTCGCAAGGCTCCGATTTTTTTGCAGGCTCAATTTCATCAATATAAGAAACGTTTTGAGTCTTTTTTGCATTTTCATTTTTGATTGAATCCAAAATATCGTCAAGCTCGGCGTCCTTGAGCGCCTTATCGAGCTTATCGTCAAATTCCTTCATTAGTGAACAACCGTCTTTCTAACATTTTTTATTGCGCGTAAGACAAGCGCTTCGCTGTCAAGCGCTTTTTCCGCCTCAATTATTTCTTCGAGATTAGGTCTTGTTTTAGGGTGCTTCGGAGTGAACACGGTACAACAATCCTCATACGGCAAAATCGACGTTTCAAAGGTGTCAATCTTCCTTGAAATACGAATAATTTCCTCCTTGTCCATACCGATGCACGGGCGGAAAACAGGAAGAGTTGTAGCCGCGTCCGTGCAACCGAGAGCATAAATAGTCTGGCTTGCAACCTGACCTACGCTTTCGCCTGTAATGAGTGCAGAGCATCTTTGCTTTTTCGCAAGTGCCTCGGCAATTCTCATCATATATCTGCGCATAATTATCGTAAAATACTGTTCGGGACAACGCTTGCGGATTTCCTCCTGAATCTCCGTAAAGTGAACAACATAAGTAGTAATAGGTCCGCTGTACTTTGCAACTCTGTGAAGCAAATCCATAACCTTTTGTTCTGCAAGCTCGGTTGTAAACGGCGGAGATGCGAAGTGAACGCTGACAAGCTCAATACCTCGCTTCGCCATCATATACGCCGCAACCGGAGAATCAATACCGCCGCTTATCAGCACGGCTCCCCTGCCGCTTGTACTGACGGGCATACCGCCTGCGCCCTTAATACTGTCGCCGTGAATAAAGGCATATCTGTCTCTTATTTCAACCGTCACCGTAAGCTCGGGATTATGAACGTCAACCTTTAAGCTGTTGAATTTTGAAAGAATTAAGCCGCCGATTTCACGGCAAATTTCAGGCGACTTCATAGGAAATTTCTTGTCGCTTCTCTTTGCGTTAACCTTAAAGGTTTCAACCTCGCCGAGTCTTTCGCCGAGATATTCAAGAGTCTTTTCCTTTATATCCTCAAAATCCTTTTCGGCAACTACCGCGCGTGACAACGCCGCAATTCCGAACACCTTGCTCAAAATCTCGGTGCACTCGTCCATATCAACATTTTCTTCAACAGGCTCAATCATAATGGTTGACTGACTTTTTGTAAAGCTAAACTCCCCTATCTGCTTGAGAGCCTTTCTCATATTCTTAATAAGTATGTCCTCAAAGGTGTTTCTGTTCAGTCCCTTAAGAACAAGCTCGCCGTTTTTTACAAGTATAATTTCTTTCATAATGCTCCTTTATATAGGATAATTTTTTACTGTTTCTTTGAGTGCATCAACCAAAGCGTCAATTTCTTCCTTTGTTGTAAATCTGCAAAAACTTATGCGAATTGACTTTTCTATCACTTTATCACTCAATTTCATAGCCGTAAGCACGTGACTTTTTTTGCCCTTTGCACAAGCAGAACCGTTGCTGACGTAAACGCCGTACTGCGACGACAAATGCTGAACAATAGTCTGGCTCGTCATAAAGGTAGGCACATAAACATTCAAGATATAGTCGGAGGAATCCGTTGAATTATTGAAGCTCAAGCCGTCAATTTTTGAAAGCTCCTGCCTTGCGTAAGCATTAAGCTCGCTTATTTTTTCGCTGCTTTCGTTAAAATCGGGAATTTGACCCACCGCAACTCCGAAGCCTGCGATAAGCGGACTTGACTGCGTGCCGGGACGAATTTTCTTTTCCTGCTCGCCGCCGAATGTACGTGGAATAATCCTTGCACCCTTTTTCAAATACAATGCGCCCACGCCCTTGGGACCGTGGATTTTATGTGCCGTAACGCTTATCATATCCGCACCCAACTTCGCAGGTTTAACCTCAACCTTGCCGAACGCCTGAACGCAGTCGATATGAATAAGCGCAGGTGCTTTCGCTTTTTCAACCGCTTTTTTTATTGTCTTAACGGGCAAAACCGAGCCGACCTCGTTGTTGATATACATCATAGTGACTAATATTGTGTCGCTGTTTACCGCGTCAAATATTTGCTCGGCTGTTATATTTCCCTGTTTATCGGGCATAAGACGAACAACCTCAAAGCCCTCTTTTTCAAGCTGTGCCGTTGCTTCAAGCACGCTTTCGTGTTCAATAGCGGTTGTGACTATTCTCCTGCCCTTTCGTCTGTTGGCATAAGCCGCACCGAAAATTGCAAGATTATTCGCCTCCGTCGCACCCGAAGTAAAATATATTTCCTCCTCTTGACAGGAAATCGCCCTTGCAACAGCCTGTCTTGCCATGCGCATTTCATCATTAGCCGCCAAGCCCTCCTTGTGAAACGAGGACGGATTGCCGAACTTATCAACAAGCATTTCGTAAACCTTGTCGGCAACCTCCTTTGTCGGCTTTGTCGTTGCACTGTTATCTAAATAAACACTCATTACTTATTTCTTAATTCCTTTAATTTCATTGCCGCAACGATGGTTTTTGCGTCCTTGATTTCACCCGACATAATCTTCGCCAGCAAGGTTGAAAGCTTCATTTTGCAAACCTGCAAAAACTCGTCCACGTCAAGCTCCTGCTCAACAAAGGTCGGATTTACACAGGCATAAAGACGAATAATCTCGTTTGTATAACCGGGTGACGGATAAATCTCTCCCAGCGGCTTTAGCTCGTCGCACACTGCGCCGCATTCCTCACGAAGCTCTCTCATTGCGGCGTCAAGCGGATCCTCGTCCTTTTCAAGTTTGCCCGCCGGAATTTCATAAATCGTTTCCTTGTACGGATATCTGAACTGACGTACCAAAACGACCTCGTCATCCTCATTAACGCAGATAACGCCTACTCCGCCGGGGTGGTCAACGCACTCCCTTTGAGCCGGTAAATCGTTGCAAAGAGTGATATCGTCCAAATGCACGGTAATGACCTTACCGCTGAAAATACCCTGAACATTTTCCGTTGCCTCGTAAAGTCCGAGTGCAATATTTTCAACATCGTCAATCTTGTCAATAATATATTTTGCACCGCTTTCGATAAGCTCAAACTTCGTGCCGAAGCCCCAAAGCACGCCGACGCTGTCAACGCCGCACTCTCTCGCTCCGTCGATATCATAAAACCTGTCGCCCACCATAAGCGCCTCGCTCGGCTCAACGCCAAGCTCGCCGAGGCAACGGTCGATAATATTCTGCTTTGATTCGCAGTCGGCATTAAAGCTCACGGCGCTCACGCAGTCGAACATATCCCTCAAATCAGCCTTAATAAGCAGCTCTTCAACGTAGTTAATCGGCTTTGACGAAGCAATGCCGAGCAGTATTCCGTCATTCTTCAGCCTTTGAAGAAGCTGTGCAATGCCGTCGTAGAACTCACTTTCATAAAGTCCGATATTTGTATATCTTTCACGGTATTTTTTCACGAGCTTCTCGGCGTCTGCGGCGCTTTGCTCAAACCTTTCCTGAAATGTTACAAGAAGCGGCGGACCGATAAAAAAGTCAAGCTCCTCCCATTCGGGCGCAGAAATGTTGAAGGCGTCAAGCGCATATTTTGCACTCTTTTTTACACCGACGCCCGTGTCGCACAACGTTCCGTCAAAGTCGAATATTACTGCTTTTTTCATTAGTACCACCCCTTTTAGGAAAGCTTACTCATAAACCTCTCGGCAAAAACAACAAAGCGTTCAATTCTGCCCTCGCCTATAACATCGCCCTTGTCGTCAACGGCGCTGACATCAAAAACGAGCTTCCTGCCCTGTACTTCGCTTAGCTCTGCCCTTGCCGTTATCGAGGCACCGACGGCACTCGCCTTGCAATGATTGACGTTAATCTGCGTTCCGACAGTCGTTTCGTCATTCTCCAAAAAAGGAGCAACGGCATTAACAGTCGCCTTTTCCATAAGCGCAATCATACACGGCGTGCCGAACACCTCAAGCGAGCCGCTTCCTACCGCAACGGCAGTATTGTCCTCGCCGACCTCAACACTCACCTCGGCATATGCCTTTGATTGAATATCCTTCATATTGTCCCTCCGTAAATACAAATCCTATATATTATAACATATTATGCCCGCTATATCAAATATAAAATGTCGTGTTCTCAAATCATTGTACAAAAGAACACAGGACAATGCCCTGTGTTCAATGATATACGGCTTACGCCGTGTGATATATTCCCTACGAGAATGTGATATTTTGCGATTATAATCGCAAAGTGATATACGTCTTGCGACGTGTTGAGGTTTGTTTGATTGTAGTTTTTGGAACGCCGAGGACGGCGTTCCCTACAAGTCCGTTACAATAACGCAATCGTAGGGGTTGGCGTCCCCGACAACCCGTAAGAAAATATAATCAAAAAACCGATTCTCTTATCTTTTCTCACTTCTCTCTTCACTGCGAACGAAGTGAACTTTGAACGCCAAGGATGGCGTTCCCTACGGTGTGTTATTTCATCGTTTCGTAGGGAACACCGTCCGAGGTGTTCCGATGTGGAATCCCTCCACCGCTTACGGTCCCAATTCTCGCCTGCCGGCTCGGTCGGTGCTTCTGCATTAAAATGCAAAGGTGTCCACCGGACACTCGCACCCTCGACAATCCGTTATAATATGTTTCAAAAGATTGTACAAAATCATTTTTTATGATAAAATCAGCTTAAAGGATAAAGAATATTTCAAACAGAAAATTCTGTGTAAGGAATTTTGCTTTCCTATATAATCAAAGCGAGTTGACAGATATGGATGTTTTGAAGGAGCTTGTAAATCTGCTCGGCTTGGCGGTTGCGAAGGATTATCGCAGACAGGGTGTTGCAACGGCACTTATTAATCGTGTTGAGCGTTGGGCAAAGGATAACGGTGTCAAAATGATACGGCTTAATTCAGGTTCATCAAGAAAAGAAGCCCACGAATTTTACAGAAAATTAGGCTTTGATAACGAAAAAGAACAGATTAGATTTATAAAATCACTGAAATAGCCGAAATCAACCGACAGTTGAGAGGATATTCAACCAACGGTGAGCATATAACGATTACGCTTGACTGATAACAGACAGCCTTCGCAAATATGCGAGGGCTGTTTTTCATTACCTGCACAGGTAAAAGTATGCTATTGTTTTTCGTTATTCACTATGTTATAATGAATGCATACTACTGAAAGGCTATGATGCTAATATGAAAAAGAGATTAACTTCAATTTTGTGCATTGCTCTTACTATTATTATGACATTCAGTCATACTTCGACTGTATTCGCAGCAACTAATGTCACGCCGGTTGTTATGGTGCACGGAATGGGAGCCTTCGCTCTGTACAAAAATCCGAATACACCTTCCGAACAAAAGCTTGCCGACTTCGACATTGCGTCGCTTTTAGGCGACAGCGGACTGCTGCGACAGCTTCTCAGAGTAGCAATCGGAAATGATGTTGACGCGCAGGAAATTATTAATTCGCTGAAATACTTTATGAGTCCGTATGCCGATATTGCCTGTGACGACAACGGAAATTCCATTGACAATATCGGTATTGCAAGCTATTGGGAGGACAGCCTTGCCAATCACAGAGATTGGCTTGAAGGTTATGACGCCAACGAGCCTGCGATTTACCGTCAGGTATGCGACAAGGTCGGCGCCGACAACGTCTACGCCTTTAACTACGACTGGCGACTTGACGCGTGCGAAAATGCCGACAGGCTCAACGACTTTATTGATTTGGTAAAATCGAAAACCGGAAAAAGCAAGGTTACTCTTGTCGGCGGCTCCGAGGGTACAGTCGTTGCAAGCGCATACATTGACAAATACAAAAACAAAAATGACCTTGAAAAGCTCGTTTTGATTGACGGCGCATTCTGCGGCGTCGGAGTTGCAAACGCATTTAAGCAAGACCTTTACATAGATAAGGACGTGCTTATGAGCTATGTTGACGAATTTTGTCAAACATACAGCGGCTCCGATATCAATACAGGATTTCTTTCGTTGCTCATCGGATTACTGCCCGGCGTTGTAGATAGTTTGTGCAATTATCTCAACGACGTTATAGATGACGAAGCTATGCTGACAAGCGTATATAACGACGTCTTGAAGCCGCTTGGCAATATTCCTGTTTTATGGGAATTTATACCGTACGACAGCTTTTACAGCGCTGTGAACAAAATGAGCGAAATCGGATTTTTGGACAAAAGCAGCGGACTTTATGATAAAATCGTAAGATATCACGGCGTTCAGGGCAGAGTCGAAAGCAATCTTAAAGAACTCAAAAACAAGGGTGTTCAAATAGCTATTATTGCAAACTACGGCACTCCGGGTATTCCCATAACATCGGGCTACAAGAACCAAACCGATATACTTATTGATACAAAATACGCTTCGGCAGGAGCAACGGTTGCCGACTACGGCACAAAGCTCAATTCAACAGGCAAATACGTTTCCGAAGACAAAATAATCGACGCGTCCACCTGCGTACTTCCCGACAACACTTGGTTTGTAAAAGGCGTTCAGCATATGAACTTTTGGTACGACACCGAGGCAAATAAGTTCTTGGCAGACTTGATTACTACCGACGAAACCTTGAGCGTCAAGAATGTTAAAAAGGAATTCGGATATAATCAGTTTTTGGGAACCGACAACGAGCAAAAAATTGTCAGCGTTCTCGACTGCGGCACAGACAGTATAAAAAGCTATGCCGAAGTCGATACTTCGCTCAGCGCAAAAAATCAAACGAAGTCGCCCGACACTCACAGCGACAGCCTTGCAATTCCGATTTTTGCAATTACGTTAGGTTTGGGTACAATTCTCCTGACAGCTCGCAGGGAAAAGAACGTCGGCTAACAACCTAATATATCAACTGTAGGAAGCATAATCATTTCAAAAAGAAAGATTATGCTTCTTTTTATTCTATCTGAATTATCCAAATTTTTTATTCATTTGAGAATTTTTCTGCGAATTTTCGAAAAAAATTCTCATTTCGGAATTTTTCTTAAAAACACGCACAATCAAAAGGTTCGCACAAGAAAAAAGGATGAGCGTAACACTCATCCTTTTCCCTCTCTGTCTATAACAAACTATAGGAGGACAGGTTAACCAAGACGGTTGCGGCTCCGTCTTGGTTATGTATTCATTATAGTATATATTTTACAATATGTCAAGGTTAAAGTTGAATATTTTTTTGCAAATTTCACAAATCGGTTTTTCTTGCCGTTTAATAATTTTGTCGAATTTTGACAGAGAAAAAAATTGGACTATTTTTGTCGAATCTATTGACATAATACAAATGTTCGATTAATATCTATTATAGATTAGCGAACCACTCAAGTTAATCGAATTTTCAAAAGGAGGCAGAAGATGACAATTAATGAATTGGCTCACGAATATGAGCAGCAATACAATATCCTCAACGCAAAGTTAGATGCTATGAAGCCGCTTCTTTGCATTTACAGAGGAAACGACCTTGTTTTGCTAAGAAGAAAAATGAAAATATACTACGATATGGCTTGTGAATGCAAAAGAACCGCATCACTGCTTTTTGGATACTACAAGGAGGATTCGATGTATGATTGATTTTATGGAAAGCTTTTACTGCACGGATTATTCACAGCTTGACGGCTACGACAGAGAAAAGGCGAAGCAAAAAGCATTTCAGGCTGTTGTTCCGCTTATTATGAATAACGAGCTTACTCAAAAGCAAAGCGTTTGCCTGAGATATAAGTACATAAACAACAAAAATCAGGCTGAGATTGCCGAAATATTACAGCTGTCCCAGCCAACTGTTTCACGTCATATCAGCACCGCAAAGGAGATAATGAACAACTCGCTTCAATATTGCTACATAGCGCTGACAAAGGCAATAGACGAATACGAGAGACTGTCAAACTAAACTCAATTATGTCATCAGGCAAGGATTGACGGCTATTCTGCGGGCATAACACCACCGAAAACCCTAAAACAGCCCGTTACCTTTCAGTGACATAATATGAAAATCGCCCTCTCATTGTTACAAAAACAGCTTCTCGTTTTGGGAAGCTGTTTTTGCACACTTGACAAATCTCAAAAATGTTGTATAATAAAAATAGATAAGGAGCTTGCCGATAGACGGTTAGCCCCACTATGATTAAAAAGAGATAATCTTTCGTGTGGTTATGAGGCGATTATCTCTTTTTGTTTTCTGTTGCTTTTATGTATCCCGTAGCTACAACAATAAATATTATTGCGACAATCAAGTAATCCATAACAACACCCCCCTTACACCTTTTACAAGGTCGGGGAAAGATTTAACCGCCTACCGTTATGGTAGTTTTCCTTATCTGATAAAAGTATACAGAATTATCACTTTTTTGTCAATATTTACAAAAAACAGCTTCTCGTTGGGAAGCTGTTTTTGTTGATTACAGAAATTGCGGTGCACACGGTAATCAATGCCGCCATTAATCCCGCAAGGCAAATCTTTTTTACCTTATTGTTCATTATTTTAAGATACAGATAAGCACATCAATACGTTTTAATCATTTCAAAATCCATTGATTTTAGCATATCGAGAAGGTCGGCGTTATTGCTAATAGGCTTTTTTGTTATAATACCGCCCCTTGCAAGCTGGCGAGGAACATGAAAATCCGAGCCCGAAACCATCAGCTTATTATTTTCCTTTGCCCAAGCCTCCGCCTTTTCGTTACATTCCCTGCTCGTTTTTCCGTTGTAGATTTCAACACCGTCGATAAAATCGGGATTGCAGCGGCGTATTCCTGTACGAAACGGATGCGCCTGATAAACGAGATAGCCCTCGGAATGCATAAGACGGTAAACCTTTTCCTCCCATATTGCCATAAGATTGCCCTGCTTTTTGAGCCAATCCTCCTCAACGCCGTAAATGAGATAATCGTTTGCCGTGCCGTAATGACGAAGCTCTATGCCGAGCATAACGGTAAAATCAGACGGCGCAAGCCTTTTCATTTCCCTGTAAGACTGAAGATAAAAATCAATTTTCTTCTGCGGCGCAATCAAATTATGATTATACCACGTAAGCGGACTGTAATGGTCGGTAAGCACAATTCCCGAAAAGCCCTGTTCAAGATAGCTTTTAAGTATATCCCTCGGCGACACTCTGCCGCATTGCGACACAGGTCCGGTATGTGTATGCATTTCATATTTATATTCCATCAATAATCGGTCCTTTTGAACATATCGTTTATTTTGTCGCACAAAAGCGGATAATTGTCAAGCCGTCTGTCAGTCTTGAGCATTTCCTCTGCACATTTCCTGCATAAATTGAGCGTTTGAATATCCTCAACCATATCGGCAATCTTAAGATTCGGAAGACCGTGCTGTTTTTTGCCGAAAAAGTCACCGGGTCCTCTTGTTTTCAAATCGTATTCGGCAATCTTAAAGCCGTTTGAGGTTGATTTCATAACACCGAGACGTTCCTTAGTCTGCTCACTTTGATTATCGCTGACTAATATACAATAGCTTTTTTCTTTTCCCCTACCTACTCGTCCACGAAGCTGGTGAAGCTGTGAAAGTCCGAAGCGGTCGGCATTTTCAATAAGCATTATTGTGGCATTAGGCACGTCAACGCCAACCTCGATAACGGTTGTCGAAACAAGAATTTGAATTTCGCCGCTTGCAAAACGGTGCATAATCTCGTCCTTTTGCTTCGGCTTCATTTTGCCGTGAAGAAGTCCGAGCGTATAATCGCAAAACTCGTTTTCACAAAGCGTTTTTGCGTATTCCTCTGCTGCTAAAAGCTCGCCTTCACCCTCGTCGATAAGTGAGCAAACGATATACGCCTGCCTACCGTTATCAAGCGCTTTTTTGATAAATCTGTATATTCGCTCGTGATATGACGAATTTACATAATCGGTGCGAATTTCCTGTCTGTTTGGCGGAAGCTCGTCAAGCACGCTTATATCAAGCTCGCCGTATATTATAAGTCCGAGCGTCCTCGGTATCGGCGTTGCCGACATAACAAGCAGGTGAGGATGATTACCCTTCATTGCCAAATCGGCACGTTGTTCAACGCCGAAGCGGTGCTGTTCGTCGGTACAAACCAAGCCTAAATTTGCAAATTCGACATCATTTTGAATAAGCGCGTGAGTTCCTATAACAAAGTCAATTTCACCGTCAATAAGCTGTGACTTGATTTTCTTTTTTTCGCTCGCCTTTGTTGAGCCGGTCAGCAAGGCAAGATTTATCGGCGTGCCGTAGAAAAGCCTTTTGAAGCTCTCATAATGCTGTGTGGCGAGTATTTCCGTCGGCGCCATCATAGCCGCCTGATAGCCGTTTTTAATTACGGTATGGATAACAGCACCGGCAACGGCTGTTTTACCCGAACCGACATCGCCCTGAATAAGCCTGTTCATTGTATGGGACGAACGCATATCGCAAATGCAATCATTTATGCACCTTTTCTGTGCGTGCGTGGGTTCAAACGGCAAAAGCGAATAAAATTCGTCGGTATAGTCCGCTTTTATCAAATGATTGTTGCGTTCACTTCTTTTGCCTTTAAGCAGCATAAGACCTAATTGCAAGGTTAGAAGCTCTTCAAAAATCAAGCGCTTTCTTGCAATTTCTATATTTTCCCCGCAAGACGGAAAATGAATTTCCTTAAGTGCAAAATCAAGCGTGCAAAGGTCATATTTTTTGCGTATCTCATCACTTAACGTATCCTCAAAAACGCCGATTTTATCAAATGCGCCACGCACCGCCTTTGCAATAGCCTTTGAATTTAGATTTTGAGTAGCAGGATAAATCGGGTGAATTGCCATTCCCGTTTTTATACTCTCGATTTGCGGCGAGGACATAACAGCGTCGGTAAAACGCTTTTCAACCTTGCCGTAAAGTATGTATTCGTCATAGGTACGAAGCGCTTTTGCAAGATATTCGTTATTAAAAATCGTAACATGAATAACGGTTTCGCCGTCGGAGAAGTTGCATTTGTAAAGCGTTAAGCCCTTTCGTATTCTGTTTTCTCGAACAGGCGTAATCATCGTTGCACGAATCGAAACCGCTTGGTCGGTCGGTGCGTCAACAACGCTTACGGTACTGCTTTGGTCAAGATACTTTCTCGGATAGTAATGAACAAGATTTTCCAATGAGTAAACGCCCAGCTTATTAAAAAGCCGGGCTTTCTTTTCTCCAACACCTTTTACGAACTGAATATCATATTCGTTTAGCTTCATTTACTCCACCGAAATAATATAGTAATATACAGGCTGACCGCCGTTAACAACGCTGATTTCAGCCGAGTCGCCAAGCTTTTCACCCAGCATTGCTTCAAGTCTCGAAGCGTCGTCCTCGGTCATACCCTCGCCGTATATAACGGTAATAAGACTGTTTTCGTCGGGATTGAACATTTCACAACAGGAGTCAAGAGCAATTTGCTCCTTATCCTCACCGATGAATTTAATTGCGCCGTTACAAAGTCCCATAATCTGTCCCTTTTGTATCGGCTTTCCGTCGAACTCGCTGTCACGTGCGGCAAAGGTTACACTTGCCGTTTGAGTTTTGAGTGCGACCTGCATCATATTCTCGGCATTCGCCTGAGCTTCCTCGGATTCGTCAAAGGTCAGCATAGCCGCAATACCCTGCGGAATTGTCTTCGTTTCGAGCACTACAACCTCTCTGTCCTTAATTTCATCACGAGCCATTTGCGCCGCCATAATAATATTTTTGTTGTTAGGAAGAACGAAAACGGTTTTTGCGCCTACGCTCAAAACAGCTCTTGAAATATCATCGGTTGACGGATTCATAGTCTGTCCGCCGCTTACAACGACATCCGCACCCAAATCGGAGAAAAGCTCCGTCAGTCCGTCACCTGCGCAAACACATACAAAGCCGTAATCCTTTTCGGGCTCGACAGGTACACTTTCCTCTTTTTCAACAGCTTCCTGCTTTTCAGGGGCTTTCATATTAACAATCGAAAGGTCGTACATTTCGCCGTATTTTGCACCTGTTGTCAAAACTGTACCCGGTGCGTCGGTATTCACCTTAACGCAAATAACACCGTTGTCCTCGCTGACCTTTACACCGTCACCGAGCGCCTCTAAATATGCGAGAAGCTTTTCAATGCTGCTTTCCTTTGCGCCGTTTTTCTTATGAATAACAAACTCAACGGCATAGTTATATTTTAGATTTTCCTGTGAAGACTGTGCCTTGCCGTCGGTTTCGTCAGCAAGTGCTTCGTCACCTATCGGGCGGATAATAACGTCGTTTCCGAGAACGCTTTCCATACCCTTGAGTATGAGCAAAAAGCCCTGACCGCCTGCATCGACAACGCCTGCCTTTTTCAGCACGGGAAGTAAATCGGGAGTAGAGGCAAGCGCTTCCTTTGCCGCTTCAAGTGCGGCAACGCAAACCTCGATAGGCTCGTCGTTAATCTCTGCCATCTGCTCCGCCGCCTCCGCCGCACATCTTACAACAGTAAGAATCGTACCCTCGGTAGGCTTCATAACTGCCTTATAAGCCGCGTCGCTTCCTGCACGAAAAGCCCTTGCAATATCCTTGCCGCCTGCGACATCCAAGCCCTTAAACACCTTTGAAAAGCCACGGAAAATAAGCGAAAGAATAACGCCCGAATTTCCTCTTGCGCCTCTTAAAAGTCCCGAAGCAACCTTTTTCGACACCTCGCCTATCGTTACGTCATCGCTTAAATTCTTTATATCCTCTGCCGCAGAAGCAATTGTCATAGACATATTTGTTCCCGTATCGCCGTCGGGCACCGGGAAAATATTTAACGCGTCAACCGCCTGTCTGCTGTTTGCAATATTGTTCGCACCGGAGATAACACCGTCACGAAACATTTTTCCTGTAATCATAATATTTCCAATTCCTCCGGTTAGTTAATACTGTCAATTCCCTCTATGTGCACATTTACCTCCGACACCTTAAGGTCGGTTGCGCTTTCGATTGTATAGCGCACCTTATTGACAATACTGTCGGCAATCGCATTGATATTTACACCGTAAGAAACGGCAATTGAGAGGTCGACAACAAGCGCGCCGTTTACACTTTTTATAACAACGCCCTGATTTGAGTTGTCAAGCTCGGAAGCTCTTTCAACGCGGTTAATAATAGCCGACTTGATGCTCTGCACCGGATTTGAATTTACCATTCTCGTTACGCCAAAGCAGCTTTGTGCGGCATTGCCCACTAATTTTGCAAAATAGCTGTTAGTTATTTCAATATAACCGTTTTGGTTTTCATATTTAATCATACATTACCTCCTATTGAGCGAATTAATTATAATACCAATCTTGAATATTTGAAAAATAATTTCCGAAATAACCCTGCATATCTCCGCGCATTGCCTTAGAATAGCATATTACGGCGTCACGGTAGAGTATCGGAATAAACGGCATATCAACCGAAAAAGCGAGAGTGAATTTTCCTATTTCGGCACCGCCGCCCAAAAAACTATTGTATTCCAATGCAGCGTTGCACTCTTGGTCAATACCGTAGCTTGTGCTTGCGCCCTCGGTGAAAAAGCCCGTAAGGCGCATATCAAACGGCAGCTTCGTTTCGCCTATATAAAGGTCGAAGCTCTCGCTTTCAAGTGCCTGAACATAAGCGTCGTTGGACAGCGATTTTATGTCGACATAAAATCCGACCGCCTCAAGCTGTTGCTTAATAAGCGTTGCGGCTGATTTTCTGTTTGTGTTTTCGTTAACAAGTATGCTGATTGACCTGCCCGACACTTCGCTTTGAGATATTGCCTGCTTTGCCGCTGCCGTATCCGAAGCAGACGAAAACATCTGCGTTTGTCTGCCGAGGCTTGAGTTCGGGTGATAAATTGATGTCGCCGCCTTTGCATATCCCTGATATGCGCTTTTTACGATAGTTGCTCTGTCCAGTGCAAGCGATATTGCACGGCGTATATCTGCGTTTGCGGTTATGCCGCTTTTTGAGTTAACGCCGAGATAAACAAGATTGTTTTGACTTACCTTTTTTTTGCTGCATTTGAGCCTTGAAATCTCGTCGGTTGCCGCATCACGGTAGGCATAGCTGATATTTCCGATATTAAGTGCGTTATTTATCGAGTCGGTTGCAGGAACGTTCACGAGCTGAATTTTTGTAAATCTCGGAGTAAATTCCTCACGGTAAAGAGGATTAACCTCAACATACAGCTTTCCGTCACCCTCTGTAAAAGCATATCTTCCGCTTCCTATCGGGAACTTACTGTCGCCCTGAGTTGACCTTGCGATATAAAATGTCAGCAATCTGTGGGCATATTTATCGGGATAGTTCAAATCGAAGGCAATTTCGGTTGCACTCAACACTCTTGCATTTCGTATTGCTTCCAGCGAGCTTTGCCAATACGGCGACTCCTTGGCGAGATTGAACGCTTCAACAACGCTGTCGGCATCAAGAACGCTGTCGTCTGAAAATTTCAGACCGCTTATTATCGTTACATTCAACGTAGTAGGGTCGGAATACGAATAGGAGGTTGCTATTTCGGGTTGAACATCAAGCTCCTCGTCTATTCTAAACAGTGATTCAAACACTAAATCCTGCACAATATGATTGTTCAGCGAGTCGGACTCATACGGCGAAAGCGAGTCGGATTGAGTATAGCTCAGCTTAAAGCCGGTTGTATCGGTGACGATTTGAGCCGACTGCTCATTTATTATCGGGCGTTGACTTTGCACGTTTTCCTTACTGCAGGCGCACATAGTTGCGGCAATAATAACAAGCGAGCAAAGCACGGCGATTATTCTTTTCGTCATTTTCTAAACCTTTCTATGTGAACGGTTTTTGCGCTTTTGTTGTCGACCTCGAAGAATATTCCCTCCAAGGTGCACGGTCCGTCGGGATTCGAAAACCTGACAGGCATATTCGTTTTCAGCTTTTGTATTGCAATTTTCGGCTCAATTCCGAGCACCGAATAATACGGTCCCGTCATTCCGAGGTCGGTAATATATCCCGTACCGAGCGGCAAAATCTGTTCATCCGAGGTTTGAGTATGAGTATGAGTTCCGAAAACCGCCGATACTCTGCCGTCAAGATAAAATCCCATTGCCCGCTTTTCGCTCGTTGCCTCTGCGTGAAAATCAACAATGATTATATTTGCACCCTCGCGTTTCACCTTTTCGATTTCCTCGTCAACAGCATCAAACGCATTGCGGTTATTGTCGAGATAAACCGTACCCTGCAAATTGATTATTGCAATTCGGCTTGCGCCCTTGTCAAGAATAACCGAGCCGTTTCCCGGAGCCGAGGAATGAAAATTACACGGACGAATAATAAACTCGTTACTGTCGAGATAATCATAAATTTCAGGACGCTTGAGTGCATGATTGCCCAGAGTAATCACGTCTGCGCCGCTGTTGAAAATATGCTGAGCGCTCTTGGGAGTAACGCCGTTTCCGACTGCGCTGTTTTCGCCGTTGACAATAACGAAATCGGCACCGTATTCTCTTTTTAATTTCGGCAGAACATCACGCAGATATTCGCACCCCTGCGACGATACAACATCGCCGATAGCCAAAAATTTCAAAGCTTCACCGTTTCTTAAATATTATAGTCTATTTTATTATATATTATATCCGACCAAAATACAAGATTTGATTATCAAATTTACAAAGAGGAAATAAAAAAGAAATAATCAACCGTGATTCAAATAACGATGATTATTTCATTTACAATTTTTACCGGTTAATGCTGTAAAACATTGACAACATTAATCGAATTATGTATAATTTTGTAGGATAAGGAAAACTACCATAACGGTAGGCGGTTAAATCTTGCCCCAAGCCTTTATAGGTTTAAGGGGGTGTTGCTATGGAATACTTGATATTGGCGATAATTTTTATTATTGTAGCCACAGGTTACATAAAGGCAACCGATAACAAAAAGAAATAATCGCCTGACCCTGAGAAAGTTAGCGATTATTTCTAAATAATCCAATCAGGGGCTAACCGTCTATCGGCAAGCTCCTTATCTGCTTTTATTATACCACAAAAACCATATTTGTCAACCTTATCATTTCTATAATGTGAATTTCATATTGACTAACTATGAAGAATATGATATATTGCTCATAGCAAAACCCTTTTGGGAGTGGATTTTTGAAGAGTAATCTTTTTTCGCCGCACAGTAATAAGCTGTGCGGCGTTTTTTGTTGAGGTGGAATATGGACAGGAATTTTATGAAAGAAAAGAAAATTTTTCCGCTTGTTGTTTCTATGTCGCTGCCGATGGTGATTTCGATGGCGGTAAATTCGCTTTATAATATCGTAGACAGCTACTTTGTTGCAAAAATCAGCGAGGACGCAATGACGGCGCTTTCGCTCGTTTATCCCGTTCAAAATCTTATGACCGCGCTCGCCGTCGGCTTCGGAGTGGGAATGAACGCAAGAATTGCATATTGCCTCGGCGCAAACAAGCAAAAGGGCGCAAATTCTGCGGCTGTGACAGGTCTTTTGTTAAGCGCCGTTCACGGGATCATACTTATGGTCGTATGCCTTTTGGGTATGAAGCGTTTTTTGATGATGTACACCGAAAGCGAGAGTATAATCAATATGGGGCTCGAATACTCAAACAGGGCATTTTTGTTCAGCGTTGTAATTATGCTCGGCATTTCCCTTGAAAAAATATTTCAGTCTGTCGGAAAAATGAATATCTCAATGATAAGTATGATTTGCGGATTTGTAACAAACATCATTCTCGACCCGCTGATGATATTCGGAATAGGCTTTTTCCCCGAAATGGGAATGTCGGGCGCGGCTTGGGCAACGGGTATCGGACAAAGCGTAACGCTTCTGGTTTACATAATTTGTCTATTCATGTCCCCCATTCCCATAAAGCTCAAAATCAAGCATATTTCATTTGACAAAAATATGCTCAAAAGTCTTTATTCCGTCGGTATTCCGGCAACGCTCAATATGGCTCTGCCGTCGCTTTTGATATCCTCACTCAACGGAATTTTAGCAGTTTTCGGCGATAAATATGTTCTCGTTCTCGGCGCATACTACAAGCTTCAAACATTTATTTATCTTTCGGCAAACGGCATTATTCAGGGTGTTAGACCTCTTGTCAGCTTCAATTACGGCGCACGCGAGCGCGAGAGAGTAAAGCAGATTTTCAAAACAACCGTTATTCTTATATCATCGGTAATGGCGCTCGGTGTTCTGCTTTCACTCGTCATACCGAAGCAGCTTATGGGAATTTTCACATCAAGTCCCGAAACAGTCAATATCGGTGCAGCTGCATTGAGAGTAATCTGCATAGGCTTCATTTTTTCGGCAGTATCCGTCACCTGCTGCGGAGTGTTGGAGGCTCTCGGAAAAGGAGTGCAGTCTCTCATAATTTCGTTTATGCGCTACACCGCCGTAATAATTCCGCTTGCGTTTTTGTTCGGCAGAATAATCGGAGCAAACGGCGTGTTCGTTGCTTTTCCCGTAACGGAGCTTTTGACCGCCGCAGTCAGCGCACTTGTTTACCGAAGAAATTTCAAAAAATGCTTTTCGCAAAAGCAATAATAATCGTTTTCTGCTGCAAGCTGTCACGGCTTGCAGTATTTTATTTTTTCATACAACATTGATATTACTGAAAAAATTTGGTAAAATAAATCTGAAAAGGTAGGTTTTACTATGGGATATATTACAAAATCAACGCCCTGCGGCGAAATCAAAGGAATAAACGGCGAAAAATGTTACGAATTTCGAGGCGTGCGTTACGCAAGAGCCGAAAGATACGAAATGCCTGTTGAACAGAAAAAATGGGACGGCGTGTACGACGCAACCGAATACAAGGCGTGCTGTTATCAGCACAGAGCCTTTGATGACGATGCAAAGGTCAATCCGTTTTATCATATCGAATTTAGAAAAGGGCTTCATTTTACATACAGCGAGGACTGCCATTTTCTGAATATCTGGGCTCCGAAGAATGCCGAAAACTGCCCTGTTTTGATATTCATTCACGGCGGAAGCTTCACGGGCGGAAGCACCGACGAGGGTCATATAAAGGGCGAACGCCTTGCCGAAAAAGGAATTATCACCGTTGCAATGAACTACCGTCTCGGTCCCTACGGCTTTTGCGCTCACAAGGATTTGAAAAAGGACGGCGAAATTCTTGCAAACTTCGGACTGTATGACCAAACAGCCGCTATAAAATGGGTAATCAAAAACATCTCGTCATTCGGCGGAAATCCCGAAAATATTACTCTTATGGGACAAAGCGCAGGCGCAATGAGCGTTGATATTCACCTGAGCAATCCCCTGCTTAAAAACAAAATCAAGGGTGCGATTATGCAAAGCGGCGCAGGACTTCAAAGATGTCTTCTAAAACCGTTGAGTATTGAAAAAATCACACCGTTTTGGGACAAAATCATCGAAAACGCAGGTGTTAAATCTATTAACGAGCTGAAGAACGTCGATGCAAAAAAGCTTTATTACGCTTGGCTCAAGGCGTGTAAGGAAAGCAAATTCAGTATGCCCTACACCTTCCCCGTCTACGATGAAAAAATCATCTGCAAAAACGATTTCACCTTAAAATCCCTACCGGATATTCCCTGCATTATCGGCTCAACCTGTACGGATATGATTCCGATTGTGCTCGAAGCGGTAACGAAAAAATATGCTCGCCATATTCAAAGCAAAAACGGAAAATGCTGGCTTTACAACTTCAACCGTTTCCTACCCGGCGACGATATGGGAGCGTGGCATTCTGCCGATTTGCTCTATGCCTTTTCAACTCTCGATTTCAACTGGCGACCGTTTGAAGAGGTTGACTACAAAATATCCGAACAGTTAAGCGACGCTATTGCACAATTTGCAAAAACGCAAAACCCGAATTGCAAGTCAATACCGACTTGGGAAATTAACTACAAAAAGCCGATGTCGTTTTGCGAAAAAACAGAATGTGACAGCTGGCACACATGGGACAACATAAAATACACATTTACAGGTAAAGGAAAAACAGTATAATGCCGAAATTCAACCATTGCTTCACACTTACTGCCGCAGACGAAAGCAGTAGAATTTACGAATGTGACGACAATATTGCACAAATTGATTTCATAAGTCAAAGCAGTATTCGAGTTGCGATATACAAAAAGAACGCCGAGCTTTTGCCGACCTTTTGCATCAATCCGACAAACAAGCTTTTGCTTGACGGCAGGGAGAGATTGAGCACCGACGGCTTTGATTTATGCAGGATAAAAGCCGAAAATCGGGAAAGTGAGGATTTCTTCTCTCTTCCCTGCGGAGTTGATATTACGCTTGACAAAAGGAATTTTCTTTTAAGCTATGCATACGCCGGAAAAGCTGTTTTTGCCGACAGAAAGCCGCTTGCCTATAATTTTCAAAAGGAGTTCGGCGACGGCTTGTATCACTACATAACACGAAGTGAGAACGAGCATATTTACGGCTTGGGCGACAAGGGCGGTGCACTTGATAAATCCGGCAGGTCGTTTCGTATCGAAACGGTTGACTGTATGGGCTACAGCGCAAAGAACAGCGACCCGTTATACAAGCATCTGCCGTTTTATATCTGCGAAAACGAGGCGCTTTGCTACGGTATTTTTTATGACACAACCGACACCTCGTACTTCGATTTCGGCAAGGAAATAAACAACTACTACCCTGCCTATAAATACTTCAAAACCGATGACGACTGCCTCGTTTATTACGTATTTTTCGGCAGTAAGCTGTCCGTTTTGCAGCAATTTTGCAGGCTGTGCGGCAAGCAGGCATTTCCGCCGAAATGGTCTTTTGATTACTGCGCAAGCACCATGGCATACACGGACGCGCCGGATTCCGAAAAGCAGATGTATGCCTTTTTGGATAAGCTCGAAAAATACGATTTGCCGTGTCAGGGCTTCTATCTTTCATCGGGCTACACCTCAATCGGCGAAAGGCGGTATGTCTTCAACTGGAATTACGACAAATTTCCAAATCCGAAAGAATTTGTAGAAAGGTTTTCACAACGCAAAATAAACATTATCCCGAATATCAAGCCCGCTTTTCTAAACTCTCACCCTCTTTACGGCGAGCTTAAAGAAAAGGGATATTTCGTAAAAAATCCGGACGGCACGCCGTTTGTTACCGAGTTTTGGGACGGTCTCGGAAGCTATCTTGATTTTACAAACAGGGACGCTTTTGATTATTGGAGCGAAAAGGTGACGTCCTCCCTGCTTGATTTAGGTATTACTTCTACTTGGAACGACAACAACGAATTTGATATCAAGGACACCGAGGCGCTTTGCTCCGGCTTTTCAAGCGGAGAGGTCAAGGCAAGCAGAATACGAAGTACCCTGACCTATCTTATGGTTGCAGCCTCATACCTTGCACAGAAAAAGCAAAGCCCGAACAACCGTCCGTTTCTTTCGACAAGAAGCGGAAATATTGCCGTTCGCCGTTTGTCTCAAACGTGGTCGGGCGACAATAAAACGAGCTTTGAGGATTTGAGATATTGCCACAATATCGGACTTACAATGTCGCTTTCGGGCTTCGGCTTTTACGGTCACGATTTAGGCGGCTTTCACGGAAAAATGCCGTCAAGACAGCTTCTTTTACGCTGGCTTGAGCACGGAATTTTTGAGCCTCGCTTCACTATTCACAGCTGGAACGAGGACGGCTCTGCAACAATGCCGTGGAGCTACGAGGACATTATGCCGAGCGTAAAGGCGTTATTTGAGCAAAGACGTCAGCTCATTCCATATCTTTATAATTGCGCCTACAATTCGGTAGAAAACGAAATACCGATTAACGCACCTCTCATTTTGTACTATGACGACGAGGAGCTTTATGCCCAAAACGACTGTATGCTCGTCGGTAGGAATATTCTCGTTTCATTCATATTCGACGAGGATAAGCAAAGCACAAGCGTATATCTTCCGAAGGCCGACAATTGGTATCTTGCCGACAGGTATTATAACGGCGGTCAATGGATTGTGCTTAAAATCCCGACCGACAGACCTATGCCGTATTTTGTCAAGGCAGGAAGCGTTTTACCCATTCAGGAGGACGAAACGGTGTTCACGGTTTATCCCGTTGAAAACGGCGAGTTTGAGGACAGCTTTTTCACAGACGACGGGGTGACCTTCAACTACCGAAACGGCGACTGCGTAATGCTGAAATTCAGCGTTAAATGCGACAGTCAAACAGTAAATGTAACTTATCACAATTCGGGAAATATGCCGTTTTGTCCGAATATACGTCTTTGCAAGGCGGACAAAAGACGGCTCATCATTGAAAACAAGGAGTAAACTATGAGTAACAAAAATACAGGTTCAATAAGGGCGGTTGACCGTTTCGGCTACGCTTTAGGTGATATGGGCGGAATACTGACCTTTTCGCTCGTCAATTCGTTTTTGACAATGTTTTATACCGATATTCTCGGCATAGCAAACGCTTCAATTGTGGTTCTTATGCTCGTTGCAAGAATATGGGACGCTGTAAACGACCCGATGTGGGGAGCATTTATCGACTCCCGAAAACCGACAAAGCACGGCAGATTCAGACCTTACATTCTCGCCTGCTCCGTGCCGCTTGCCGTTTCTGCGTTTTTTATGTTCTTTAAGGTGCCGAATCTTACACAGGGTCAGTATCTCGTTTACGCTTACATAACCTACATTATTTACGGTATGATGTATACCGGCGTTAACATTCCCTACGGCTCGCTTGCAAGCGTTATTACAGACGACAATATCGAGCGTTCCTCGCTGTCAATGTGGCGTTCGGTCGGTGCCGGTGTAGGCGGACTTCCTGCTCAAATACTGCTTCCGCTTGTCGTTTATTCAACAGTTACAACCGCAAGCGGCAGTATCAAGGTGCTTGACGGTAAAAAACTAAGCATTGCCGTTGGCTGTCTTTCAATTCTCACTATAATCACATTTTTTGTCCACTTCAAGCTGACAAAGGAAAGAGTGGGAGTAACAAAAAATCAATCTCAAAGCTCCTATAATCCGCTTCGCAGTATGGGACTTCTCATAAAGAACAAGCCGTTTTTGGCTCTCTGCGGCGTTTCGATGCTTTTGATATGCTTCCAGATGTACACTCAAACGGTATACAACTATCTGTTCAAGAACTATTTTGAACAGCCGGGACTTTACAGTATTGTCACGGTTTGCACCTATCTTCCTATGGCGATGTTCATACCGGTTATGGGCAAGCTCGTAGCAAAATACGGCAAAAAAGAAATCTGCACTGTCGGTATCGCTTTTGCCGCAACAATAAATATCGCAATGTACCTGATAGGCTTTACTGCGCTATCAAAAAATCCGTATCTGTTTTTGGCTATGACATTCCTTTCGGGCGCAGGTCAAACATTTCTTGTACTTGAAATTTGGGCAATGGTTATGGACGTTATCGACTACCACGAGCTTTTGTCGGGCAGGCGTGAGGAAGGCACGGCGTATTCTGTTTATTCCTTTGCACGAAAGCTCGGTCAGACTATTGCAGGTGCGGGCGTTCCTGCCGTACTCGGAATAATCGGTTATGACGGCACACTCGCCGAGCAACCGGCGCAGGTTGTCGAAAAACTGTACGGAATATCAACTCTCGTGCCGTCAATAATTTTGATTGCGCTGTTCGTTTTGCTTTTCTTCGGCTATAAGCTGTCAAAATCCGAGCTTGAAAAGCTACGCTCCAAGCTCGAAAAATCCAGAGAATAACACGTTGTTAGTTAAATCCGCATACAATATCTTATCCCCTCAGTCACTGCGTGACAGCTCCCCTTACAATAAGTGGAGCCTTATTGTTCAAGACGAAACGCCGTTTTAAGTGATTAAGGCTCCCCTTGTTTTGAAAATCAAGGGGAGCTGTCACACAGTGACTGAGGGGATAAAAGAACAATAATCATTAAAAAGGTTTTATACAAAAAAATCGGGGTTCACTTTTTCGTGAATCCCGATTTTTCATTTGTTGTACACTTTATTTTGCCATATGCTTTTTGAACGCTTCAAAGGTTTCATCGCTGATGATATGCTCCATTTTGCAGGCGTCCTGTTGTGCAACATCACTGCTTACGCCCAATTTTGTCAACGCCTCGGTCAAAATCGTATGGCGCTCATAAATCTTTTCTGCAAGCTCAAGTCCGCTTTTTGTCAGCTTCAAAAAGCCGTTCTCGTCCATTGTCAAATATCCGTCACGCTTCAAAATGCTCACGCCTCGGCTAACGCTCGGCTTTGAAAATCCCATTTTTTCAGCGACATCAATCGACCTTACATTGCTTTGTTCTTTACAAAGAATGTATATCGTTTCAATATACATTTCTCCCGATTCCTGCATAAGAAAAACCTCTGTTATTTCATCATCTTGACTTCGTCAAAGCTGTCTGTAATTTCCTTTGACGGCTTTGAGGTACAAAGAGATACAATAATATTTACTGCCAATCCGATAAGGAATGCCGGCAAAAGCTCATAAATGTTAAGCACCGGTGAAAGCTTCGCAATACAGAATTTCCAAACAAATACCATAGCGCCGCCTACGATAATTCCTGCAAGCGCACCGTACTTGTTGCTTCTTCTCCAAAACAGCGACAAAAGCATAACCGGTCCGAATGCCGCACCGAAGCCTGCCCAAGCAAAGGATACAATCTTAAATACCGAGCTGTTTTCATCCCACGCAACAACCACACCGATAACCGCAATAGTAATAAGCGTAACTCTTGCGACAATCATTTTTGCGGTTTCGCTGAGGTTAACTCTAAACAGTCCGCCTAAAATATTTTCACTTGCCGACGACGACGCCGCAAGGAGCTGACTGTCCGATGTCGACATAGTTGAAGCAAGAATACCTGCAAGGATTACACCGGCAGTTAATGCAGGCAAAATTCCGTGAGAAGCAAGGAAATTCGCAATTTGAATAATAATAGTTTCTTTGTCAACTGCGTCACCCGACTGAGTGAGAGTTGAAAGAGTACCGTTTGCCATAAGAGCATTTCCGACAACGCCGATAAGAATTGCAACAGCCATTGAAATAACAACCCAAACAGTTGCTACTCTGCGTGAAGTCTTAATCTTGTTCGGGTCTTCAATAGCCATAAATCGAAGAAGAATATGCGGCATACCGAAATATCCGAGACCCCAAGCAAGAGTCGAAACAATAGTCAAGAATCCGTAAGGCGAGCGTGCTCCGACGTCTGTCACCGCTGCTCTCGAATACGAGCTGAACAGCTCGAAATATCCGTCAAGTCTTCTTGCATTCTCAATAACGGCTTCCATACCGCCTGCCTTCGACACGCCGAAGCCGACAACGATAAACAATGCAATCGTCATAATTATCGATTGAATAAAGTCTGTAGTCGAAGCCGCATTAAAGCCGCCGAGCGTCGTATAGCCCACGATAACAATAGCCGAAACAATCATAGCGAGATGATAATCAACTCCGAAAAGCGTTGAGAATAACTTTCCGCAAGCCGAAAAGCCGGATGCGGTATACGGCACGAAGAAAATAATAATTATAAGCGCCGATACTGCCATCAAAATTCTCTTTTCGTCCTTATAGCGAAGAGAGAAATAATCGGGTATTGTAATTGCTCCGATTTTTGCGGAATAGTTACGAAGCCTTTTCGCAACTATCAGCCAGTTAAGATATGTTCCGACAGCAAGACCGATAACAGTCCAGCTTACGTCTGCAACACCTGTAAGCAATGCAAGACCCGGAAGTCCCATAAGAAGCCAGCTGCTCATATCCGAAGCCTCTGCGCTCATTGCCGTAACAAGCGGTCCTAACTTTCTGCCGCCTAAATAAAAGTCGCCGACATTCTTCGTCTTTTTTGAAAATCCGATACCGATTAACAGCACAACAGCCAAATATGCCACTATCGAAATCATAATACAGATTTGTGCCTGAGTCATAAATTCTCCTCCTGATATAAATATAGAGTCATTCTATCACATATCCTAAAATAATGCAACAAAAAGAAATAACACCGTCCCTACAAATACCATACAAAGAAAAAAACGACAGCCGCACTGCCGTTTTCCCCCATAGTTTGTTTTAGACAGACACTTTAATACGCTAACGCATTAACAAGCAAAAATATGATACCACATATTGCGCATTTTGTCAACAAAAAAGGTAAAATTTTCTATTTGTTCATACTGCCTGTTTTGTAGCCGGCGAGGTCGAGGGAAATGTAGTCGAAGCCGCATACTTCGAGGCTTTGACAAATAATATCCTTCAATTCGACGGCACGGAGCATTTCGGATTTTTCAAGTTCAATTCTTGCCATATTGCCGTGGCAACGAACTCTGACTTGAGAGAAGCCCAAATCAAATAATTTTTGTTCTGCAAGGTCAATAGTGCGCAGCTTTTGCGGCGTGATTTTTTCGCCGTAGGGTATTCTCGTGGACAGGCAGGCAAAGGACGGCTTACTACTCGTAGGCAGTCTTCTGTCAGCCGAAAGGCGTTTTATTTCGTCCTTTGTAAGCTCAAATTCAATAAACGGACTTTTTACTCCAAGCTCACTCACAGCTCTCATACCCGGTCGATAATCGTTCGTATCGTCAAGATTGCTACCCTCCAAAACAGTATTAATTCCGCTTTTTTGAGCCTCGGCATTGATGAGTGAAAACATTTTCTTTTTGCAGATATAGCACCTGTCCCTTGTATTTTCGGCAAAGCCGTCGATTTCAAGCTGGCTGAACTCAATAATTTCCTGCTTTACGCCGAATTTTTTGCAAAGCTCAACTGCTTCGGATATTTCTCTCTTAGGAAACGACTCATTTGTCACCGTGACGGCGAGCACATTTTCTTTTCCGAGTGCTTCAATGCACAAATCGAGAAGCAACGTACTGTCAACACCGCCCGAAAAGGCTACGGCAACAGCGCCATAGCCTTTGATATTTTGTATTAATTTTTCACACTTTTTGTTTGTTTTCATTGTGTTTCTTTTTCCTGTTTCTCAAAACTATCATAAACACCATACCGCACAGACCGCCGCAGGCGTTCATCATCATATCCGTCATTGTATCGACAAGACCCAGATAACCGTACTCTCCACGGTATTTTGAAATATCAATCATTGCGGTTTCCTGTCCGTACTTTGCAAGCTGCAAATTTGTTGAGTGAAGCGTATCCATCAAAAACTCATAAAATTCCCAGCCCACGGCAATCGAAAGCGCAAACATAATGCTGAAAAGTGCCGCAAGAGTTGCCGCACATTGTCCTTTTTTTCGCTGAATAATCACGGCAAAATCATATCCGAAAACAGCGCAAACAATACCCGACATAATATGCATAAAATTATCAAACCAGCTTACGCTGTCGAACAAACCAAAATATGAGCCGATAACAATTCCGATAAAGATAATCAAGTTAAGCATCGTCTGACTGAGAGGCGGCACCTCGATAATAAAGCTCGTGTGTCCGAAAACCTGGAACATATCCCAAAGATGTGCAAAGATAAAGCAAAAAACGCTTTCAAAGCCCATTACAACGTCGCCTTTTATAAAACTATATCCTGCGCAAATAAGCATACTGACACGCACTATTATCCAAAAAATGAACTGTGCCTTGGGTATTTCGTTAATCGGGTCTTTTCTTAGTTTGTACGCCATATGTTTTAGCCTTTCAAATTTTTTCGTCTTCCGTATATCTTTGGTTGCGGTTATCAAGATGCGAAATATTCACGTAATCCGGCAAGCCGTCACGGTAAGGAATTTGTGCAACGCCTCTGACAAGCGGTTTTAGATATTCAAGCATTTCTTTTGTAACGTCATTTCCGTCGGCATTTATCCAATGACGTGGAACTGTCTTCTCGGCATTTGCAACAACGCCCACTCTCTCGGTATAGTATTCAACCGAATACGGAGAGTTCGACGTTCTTCTCAAGGTAGAAAACACGCCGCTTTCGCCGTTCAGCGCCGCCTTTACGGCAATCATTCCCAGATTTTGCGCTTCGGTAATATCGGTAAGTGAGGCGGTATGCCCTGCGCTTCTCTGCAAAACGGAAAGCTCAAGCGAACGTACCTTGCAGCCGATTTTTTCCTCAACAACACCTTGAAGATATGCACCGACGCCGCTTAATCTTTTGTGTCCGAATTTGTCAACATTGTCGCTTCGTGCCGAAATATATTCGCCGTTTTCATCACGTATACCCTCGCTGACAACAACAATAACGGAGTTGTATTCCTTTAATTTACGCTGAATATCGCTTATAAATTTTTCAATACTAAACGGCACTTCGGGAAGATAGATAAGATGAGGTGATTCGTTTTCGCTGTCTCTTGCAAGCACGCTTGCCGCCGCAAGCCAGCCGGCGTCCCTGCCCATAGCTTCGATGATATGAACGGATTTAATGTTGTAAATCGCAGTATCATATGCGACATTTCTGACAGCAAGCGCAACATATTTCGCCGCCGAAGCAAATCCGGGAGAATGGTCAATCCCCATTAAATCGTTGTCGATAGTTTTCGGTATTCCGACAACCTTGATATCAATATTATTCTGCGCAACATATTGCGACAGCTTTTCAACGGTGTCCATCGAGTCGTTACCGCCGATATAAAAGAAATACGAAATGTCATACTTTTTCAGTTCTTTGATAATCTGCTCATACTCGTCCTCTTTTTGCGAAAGCTTAAAGCGGCACGAGCCGAGAAACATCGCAGGCGTAAGGCTCAAACGGTTAAGCCTCGACGGTTTATGAGCAAAATGCTCGGTAAGATTAATAACATTGTCTTCAAGCAAGCCCTGTATTCCGTGCACCATACCGTACACGGTATCTATTTCATCACACCCAAACGCATATTCAAGCGCACCTGCAAGACTTGCATTTATTACGGCAGTAGGTCCGCCCGACTGCCCGATGATCATATTTTTCGCCACAATACCCTGTCCTTCGTTTTTTATTTTCAATAATATAATCCGCAATATTTATGTATTATATAACGAATTTCATATTATTTCAACAACTTTTATTTTCCTGCAAAAAAACAGACTGTCCTACCTGTTACGATAAGACAGCCTGAATACATTTATTATTTTGTTTTATTTACTCAACATCGGGGTCGAAAGGTATCTGTCGCCGCTGTCGGGGAGGATAACAACAATGTTTTTGCCCTTGCTTTCCTCTCGCTTTGCAACAACGCTTGCCGCATACAAAGCCGCGCCCGAGCTGATGCCTACAAGAGCGCCCTCCTGACTTGGGAATTTTGCGCCGAACTCAAATGCCGCTTCGTTCGGCACTGTCAAAACCTCGTCGTAAACAGTTGTATCAAGCGTTGCCGGAACAAAGCCTGCGCCGATACCCTGAATTTTGTGCGCTCCGCCCTTACCTGTTGTCAAAACAGGAGATGTTTCGGGCTCAAGCGCAATTACCTTTACATTAGGATTCTTTTCCTTTAAGTATTTACCGACGCCCGAAACGGTTCCGCCTGTACCTACACCCGCAATAAATATGTCAACCTGTCCGTCAAGGTCGTTCCAAATCTCCGGTCCCGTAGTTTCGTAATGTGCCTTCGGGTTAACGGGATTTTCAAACTGACCTGCGATAATTGAATCGGGAATTTCCTTTTGAAGCTCCTGAGCCTTTGCTATTGCGCCCTTCATACCGAGGCTTGCGTCGGTCAAAACAAGCTCCGCACCATAAGCCTTCATAAGATTTCTACGCTCGACGCTCATCGATTCGGGCATTGTGATAATTACCTTAAAGCCCTTTGCCGCCGCATATGAAGCAATACCTATACCCGTGTTGCCCGATGTAGGCTCGATAATTGTTGAGCCGTCCTTAATTCTTCCGGTTGCAACAGCGTCGTCGATTATCGCCTTTGCTATCCTGTCCTTAACCGAGCCTGCCGGATTGAAGTATTCGAGCTTTGCATAAACCCTTGCCTCAAGCTCATTTTCCTTTTCAAAATTCTTAATTCTTACTAACGGCGTATTGCCGACTGTCTGTGCGACAGATTCATAAAGTGCCATATAAATGCCTTCTTTCATATTTGTTATGGCTACATATTACCACATAATACCCAGTATGTCAATAGGTTTTATAGAATTATTCAAAAAATTTATTTTCGTCCTGCTTTTGCTAAATATTTTTGTAAATAATAAATTAGATTTTGCTATGAAAAAGCGAGAAAACAAGAGAAATAAAGAGATATCAAGAATTATTTGAAATTAGGTGTTGACTATTTTTAGCTATTATGATATCATATGCAGGCAATCAAAAAGATTATATAAATTCGGAGGAAAAGACTATGTCAACATTTATGCCAAAAGCTGACGAAATCCAGCGCACATGGTATATCATTGATGCTGCCGACAAGCCGCTTGGTAGAGTTGCAGCAGAGGCTGCTGTTCTTCTCAGAGGCAAGCACAAGCCAATCTTTATGCCAAACGTAGATTGCGGCGATTTCGTAATCATCATCAACACCGACAAGGCTGTTCTTACAGGCGATAAGCTCAACAAGAAGCTTTATCAGCACCACACAGGCTACATCGGTAATCTCAAGGAAGTTAAGTACGGCACTCTTATGAAGGAAAAGAGCGACTTCGCTATGCAGCTCGCTGTTAAGGGTATGATTCCTGATACAACCCTCGGCAGAAAGCAGCTCACAAGATGCAAGATTTATAAGAACGCCGATCACAAGCACGAGGCTCAAAAGCCGGTTGCTTACGAAGCATAAGGGAGGTAATACAGAATGTACGAATCAAATCCTTATTTCTACGGAACCGGCAGACGCAAGGAGTCTGTTGCTCGTGTACGTGTTTATGCAGGTACAGGTAAAATCATCATCAACGGCAGAGACATCGACGATTATTTCGGTCTTGACACTCTCAAGCTCATCGTTCGTCAGCCTCTTACTCTTACAGAAACAACCGAGAAGTTCGACATCATCTGCCGCGTAAACGGCGGCGGTGTTTCAGGTCAGGCAGGTGCTATCCGTCACGGTCTTTCCAGAGCACTTCTTCAGTATGACGAGAATCTTCGCCCTGTTCTCAAGAAGGCAGGCTTCCTCACTCGTGACCCACGTATGAAGGAAAGAAAGAAGTTCGGTCTCAAGGCAGCTCGTCGTGCTCCACAGTTCAGCAAGAGATAATTTCTTTACAATCAAAGCACTCCATACGGGGTGCTTTTTTGTTCCCACGACGAGCTGCACTATGCATTGCGAGCGGTTTGTAATATTATTTGAAAAATTTAACAGCTTCCCGAAAAACGAGAAGCTGTTTTTATCTTATCTCCTGCTCTAATTCCTTAAATACCGGTGTATCAAAAAATTCCGTAACTGACACTCCAAGACCGTCGCAAAGCATTTTTATCGTTACCACGCCGGGATTTTTACTTTTGCCATATAGAATATTCTTTATTGTTGAGGCAGGAACAGCAGATTCGATAGAAAGTCTGTGTATCGACATTTTTCTCTGCTCACACAACATTAGCAATCTTTCTTTTACCGCAGTGTACATATCCATAGCCTTGCTCCTAATATATGCTTTATTTATATTCTAAATAAAGCATAATCAAAAAGCAGGCTATATATGACACTAATAGTCTATAAATAGACTATTAGTGAGGCATTTTGTTGTTTTCATTTTCCATAATAACTTGAGCAAGAACAAGTGTAATAAACTCCATAGGCTCAACAGTTATTCCTGTTGCCTTTATGGCTTTTTTTATTTCTGCATCTACATTTTCAAGAGAAGCACCTTCATTTTCTGCAATCTTTTTTAGCAATTCTTGATATTTCACAATATTCCTCCTTTCACAATGATTGTATCATATATAGACCATATTTTTTGTCGAAAAAAGTCATTGTTATAAAAAAATATTAAAAATTTTTAATATTGCCAAATAATAAAAACAGCTTCCTGAAAAACGAGAAGCTGTTTTTATCTTACTATTCATTATTTTCGTGTATTATTTCATATAACTTGTCGGGGTAGTCGCTCATAATACAATCTGCGCCGATTGAAGCGAGGTATTCAAGCTGTTTTTCGTCGTTTATTGTCCAATACTGAACGGCGATATTATGCTCGTGTGCATAGTTAATCATTCGTGCCGTGCCGAGATTAGCGGCTATTCTCCACGGCATATTGTACGGGACTTGAAGTGCGATATAATTTGCTTGAAAATCCTCATCATTTTTGATAGCCGCAGTAAAGAAGCTCAAAACCTCTTTTATCGTTGCGCTTCGCTTCAAATCGGGATAGTTCTCGTCCACATAAAGCGAAACCTCCTCGTGGAATGTTCCGAAAATCACATCATCAAGCAGATTTCTCTCCTGCAAAATTCCGTAAAGAATATCTACTCCCCTGCAACCGAGCTCGCCGCTGTTTTTGATTTCGATAATATAGTCAAAATCGCCGTGTGCCATAAGATAATCGAGGATATCCTCAACTCTCAAAATTTTCAGCTCGTCTGGTAATTGAGAGCCTGTAATGTCGGCATAAGGCGTTTCGCCGTTTTCGTTTTCAAACTTTGCGCCGATATTAAGCTGTCGAAGCTCGTCATATGTATAGTTTTCGGGTGCGGCGTCGGCAACTCCCAAAACACTCTCACAGTCGGTTGTTCGTTCAAGCGTATCGTCATGAAGCAAAACAAGAACGTCGTCCTTTGTAATATGCAAATCAAATTCAAAAACATCAACATTGAAATCCGGATTTTCAATACAGTTTTCAAATGCAATCATTGATTCCTCAGGCTCAATTCCGCCGCCGCTTCTGTGAGCGCTGACATACGGTGTTGAGGAATTATTTATGTATTTGTTGTCCGTTTCAAACACTTCGATATTATTCGGACTTGAATGCCAATTTACAAAAACGACCTTGCTTAATATAAAAATTAGTAAAATTCCTGCCAACACGCAAAGTATAATTTTCCCTGCGCCGAAGCGCTTTTTTTCATTTGAACTCATATTATTCCCTCTCTAAATATAATATTTTACACAAACGGATGCTCAAGCGTCATAACAAGCTCAATTGTATCGTCCTGCTTCTTGAACAACGACTTAATTTCCTCGCTGATTTTTTTGAATTCCGTGTCGGAAAACGGCACTATCAAATCAAAAATCAAATTAGTATGAGTCGGTCCCTTAACCATTCTGAAATCGTGGAACGAATACTCGCTGTTGTATTCGTTAAGAACCTGCGTCACCATTTGTCTGTAACGCTCAACCTCTTCGTCATCAACAACAATAGGATCCATATGTATGCAGATAATCGTATTAAACCGCTTCATTATCTCCTTTTCAACATTGTCGATAACGTCGTGAATTTCCATAATGTCCACGTCGCTGGGCACCTCTGCGTGAGCCGAAGCAATAACTCTGCCCGGACCGTAATCGTGAACAATCAAATCGTGAACGCCGACAATCATTTCGGGCTCCATAATAGTCTTTTCCAAATCCTCGACAAACTGCTTGTCGGGTGCCTGACCCAAAAGCGGACCGATAATATCCTTAACTATTCCGATACCGCCGATAAGAATAACAACGCTTACTCCGAGACCGATTGCGCCGTCAATCCACTCAAGACCGAAAAAGTGCGAAACAACAAGCGAAACAATGGTCGCAAGCGTAGCAATGCAGTCGTTTAAGCTATCCTGACGAACCGTTTTCAAATTAATATTTTTCGTTTCCCTGTATAGCCTGCCGTTGAAATATGCCATCCACAGCTTAACCAAAATCGAAGCCGAAAGCACTACAATATATACAATGCTGAATTTCAGCGGTTCGGGATTGATAATCTTTTCTAACGAGCTTTTTGCAAGCTCAAAGCCCATAAGCAAAATAAGTCCCGAAACGGCAAGCGCCGAAATATATTCAAGTCTGCCGTGACCGAACGGGTGCTCCTTGTCAACCGGCTTTGCAGACAACTTTGCTCCTGCAATCGTAACGGTGCTTGAAGCCATATCTGAAAGATTGTTAATAGCGTCGGCAGTAATCGAAATCGAGCTTGACATCGTTCCGACAACAAACTTAAAAACGCACAAAACGAGATTGCACACAATTCCCACTATTCCGCTTAACACGCCGTAGCTTTCGCGCGAATTGCCTCGCTTCTTGAGAATATTTATCAATAGTTTGGACATATTTATCCCCTCTGTCATATAAATCTGTATAAATAATATATTTTCAGTATATCACATTATTACTTTTTTTCAAGTAATAATAACGTCGCATTTCCAAAAACCGGCAAACATAAGACAAATCCGATAACGTTTTATTAACGTTTTATTAACTTCGCAGTGAAAAAGTGGACTTATACGAAATAATTTTGTATAATAATCTGTAATATTATAATAAGGAGATAGTCTCTTATGAGTAACACACCGAACGCTCCGTGGTTAAAGTATTTCGGCGATATTCCGGAGCACCTCGACTATCCTCAGGGTTCAATGTACGAGGCAGTCAGAAAAAGTGCCGAGGAAAAGAAAAAGATGAACAGCGTTGCCTACGAATTTAAGGGCAAGAAAACTAATTATAAAACCTTTTTCAACAAGATTGACGTTCTTGGAAAGGCATATATGAGTATCGGAATTGAAAAGGGCGACTGCGTTACCGTTTGTATGCCAAACACTCCGCAGGGCGTTGACACTTTTTATGCGCTTAACAGAATCGGTGCTATTCCGGCTATGATTCATCCGCTTTCGGCAGTCGGCGAAATTGCTTTTTACGTAAAGGCTTCGAGCAGTAAGGCTGTTTTGGTTGTTGATTTATTCTACGAAAAGGTGTTAGAAGCACTTGAGCAGGTTGATTATCCTGTTAAAGTTATCGTTGCTCACATCAAGGACGAGCTTCCTTTCCCGCTTAATATGCTCTATCCTCTGACTTTGAAAAAGAAGCCCGCTCCGCTTCCAAAAGATAATAAGGACGTTATCGACTGGGCAGACTTTATCGCAGGTGGCAGAAAAATCAAGGAGCTTCCCGCTACATTACCGAAGAAAGAGGATACGGCAGTTATCCTGTTTTCGGGCGGTACAACCGGTACCTCAAAGGGTATCGAGCTTACAAACCTCAATATGAACGCACTTGCAGCGCAGGTTGCCACAAATGCCGGCTTTACTATGGAGGGACTTCGTATGTTCTCGGTTATGCCGCTTTTCCACGGCTTCGGCTTGGGCGTCGGCATACATACCAGCCTTATGGCAAGCGGTACGTGTATCATCATTCCGCAATTTACAATAAAGACTTACGCACAGGATGTTAAGAAATACAAGCCGAACGTAATCGTAGGCGTGCCTACATTGTTTGAGGCGCTTCTCAGAAGCGAGGGCTTTGATTTCGATTTGTCATTCCTCAGAGGTATGTTCTGCGGCGGCGACTCGCTTTCGGTTGAGCTTAAGAAAAAGGTTGATACATTTCTTAAAGAGCACAACGCAACAATTCAGGTGCGCGAGGGCTACGGCACTACCGAATGTGTAACCGCTTCGTGCCTTACTCCGTTTGATACATACCGCGAGGGCAGTATCGGTATTCCGCTTTCGGATACATATTACGCTATCGTAAATCCGCATAACGACACCGAGCTTCCATACGGTGAAGAGGGTGAAATCTGTATCTGTGGTCCGACAGTTATGAAAGGCTATCTCAACAACGCAGAGGAAACCGCTTCTACTTTAAGACGTCACAAGGACGGCAATCTTTGGTTACATACAGGCGACCTCGGTGTAATGGACGAGGACGGCTTCGTCTACTACAAGCAGAGAATGAAGAGATTAATCATTGTATCGGGTATCAATGTTTATCCGTCGCAGGTTGAAAACTGTATCGACGCTCATCCGGATGTACTTCTCTCTTGTGCAATCGGCATTCCCGACCCGTACAAAATGCACGTTGTAAAGGCGTTCGTTGTTCTTCGTCAGGGCGTTGAGCCAAGCGATAAAATTAAAGAAGAAATTATCGAAAATTGTAAGAAGAATATTTCAAAATACGGCGTTCCAAAGGAAATCGAATTCCGTGACGCTCTTCCGAAAACCCTCGTCGGCAAGGTCGCTTACCGCCAGTTAGAGGAAGAAGAAGCCGCAAAGTACGAACAAGCAAAAACAGAATAATTCATAAAACACAGACGGTCCTGCATTTCGCAAGACCGTCTTGTTTTTTATTATTTTGCCAAAATTTCGGGGAGCATTGCGGCGGTGACGCCGAGGAGAATGCTCAATGCGACATACAAAACGGCGACGCCTATCGAGCCGTTTTTGATGAGCTGTGCCGTTTCGAGTGAAAAGGTTGAAAATGTAGTAAAGCCGCCACAAATTCCGACTTTCAAAAACAAAATCAGCCTTTGGTCAAGATTTGCGTATTTTGAAACGGTGAGGGCAATACAACCGATTGCGAGTGCTCCGACAACATTCACGATAAATGTTGCAAGCGGAAAGCCGTCGGGATTTTTCAGCGGCAGCAGTCCAATAAGATACCTCATAACTGCACCGATGAAGCCGCCAAGACCTACAAGCAAACAATTCAGCATAGTATTAAAGTGCCTTTTTGATAGCGTCCAAAAGCTCGTCATATTCCTCAAAAGCGGGAATATCGGGATAATCCCTTTTGATAGCCTCGGTGGACTTGAACAAAAAGCCTGCCTTGCTCGCCTGAATCATACCAAGGTCATTAAAGCTATCGCCGCTTGCGATAGTCTCAAAGCCGCAGGACTGCAACGCCTTAACTGTTGTGAGCTTCGACTTAGGGCAACGCATTTTGAAGCCTGTGATTTCGCCGTTCTCTGCAACCTCAAGACTGTTGCAGAAAATAGTCGGCCAATCAAGCTTTTTCATAAGCGGAGCGGCAAACTGCTCAAAGGTATCGGAAAGAATGATAACCTGTGTGATAGTCCTAAGCTCGTCCAAAAATTCCTTTGCGCCGGGCATAAGGTCAATCTTCGAGATAACCTCTTGAATTTCCTTCAAGCCGAGATTGTGCTCCTTCAAAATCTTAATTCTGTAATTCATCAGCTTATCGTAGTCGGGCTCGTCGCGAGTTGTAAGCTTCAACTCCGGAATACCTGTTTCCTCGGCAAAAGCAATCCAAATTTCAGGAACGAGAACACCCTCCATATCCAAGCATACAATATTCATAAAACCATACCTCCTCAAAAATATAGCAATAGTATACCACAAATAATCTGCATTGTAAACAAAAAGAACATTCATTGAAAAAATCAACGAATGTTCTTCATTTTTAGTATTTGATAGGTGTGCTTTCAAGATACTTGTTAACCATAAGCGCTACTTTGAATACAATAGCGTCGTCAAATTCTCTCAGGTCAAGACCTGTGAGCTTTTTAATTTTTTCAAGACGGTAAACAAGCGTGTTACGATGAACAAAGAGCTTACGTGACGTTTCGGAAACATTAAGGTTATTTTCAAAAAACTTTTGAATAGTGAAAAGCGTTTCCTGGTCGAGACTTTCGATGCTTCCACGCTTGAAAACCTCACGCAAAAACATTTCGCAAAGAGTGGTAGGAAGCTGATAGATAAGTCTTGCGATACCCAAATTATCGTAATTAATAATCGGGCGCTCATTGTCGAATACCTTGCCGACCTCCAAAGCAACCTGCGCCTCCTTAAAGCTTTTAGGAAGCTCCTTAATTCCCGTTACGCACGTGCCTATTCCGACAACGGCGTGACAGTAAAACTCGGTTGAAAGTGTGTCGCAAATCGACTGTGCAAGCTTCTCCAAATCCTTCGACTCAACATTAGGACGAACCTCTTTTACAAGGGCAATATCCGTTTCGTTAATGTTGATAACAAAGTCCTTCGTCTTATCGGGGAAGAAGTTTTGAATAACATCAAACGAGGAAATATCGGCAGCCTCGTCAACACGGATAATAAACACAACTCTCGAAGCGTCGTTATTAAAGCGAAGCTCACGGGATTTAATATAGATATCACCGGGGAGAATATTGTCGAGTATTACATTTTTGATGAAATTTGAACGGTCAAATTTTTCGTCATTATTCTTTTTTATTTGGTCAAGCGCAATAGCGATAATCGAAACATATCTGCGGCTCGTTTCGTCCGTACCGTCAACAAAAACAGCATACTCCGGATGAATACTGTCGCCGAAAGCCTTGTAGGTGCAGGTATCAACGCAGACCTGTGCTCCGCTGAAAACACCTGCCGCAATAATACCCTTGCGTATTTCTCCGATTAAGCCAAGCTCGCTGCACGAAATAACGGCTCCGCTTTCGTCGACAACGCCGATAATTCTGTCGGTAGCCTCGCGCATTTGATTAATTATACCCTGAAACAATCTGTTAGGCATAAATGCTCCTCCCTAAATTGTAGAAATTACAATACAGAAAATAAAGTTGCACAAAAAAATGTCAAACTCATTGTATATATTATACAATCAATTTGACAATTTTGCAACCTTTTTACAAAATTTTTTTATATTTTTTGTGCTAATTGCATAAGCGTTAAAAATACCACAAGATATTGTGCATTAAATATTCAGTCAACACAAAAAAGCATTTCAATTTCGTCGTTCGTAAGATACCGACATTCGCCCTCACCGAGGGACAGGTCAAGACAAAGTCCGCCCATTTTCGTTCGCTTGAGCTCAACAACGGTAATGCCGTGCTTTTTGAACATACGCTTCACCTGATGATAAAGCCCCTGTCTGAGTACAACCTGCGCAACGGTTTTTTCGTCATTCAGGGGTGTAATTTCGGCGTTCAATAGCTTTTCGTCGTCAAGGCTCATTCCGTTTTCAAAATCCTGAACTACGTTATCGTCAAACGGTTTATCAAGCACGGCAATATAAGTCTTGTCGATATGATGCGACGGCGACAGAATATTATGAGCAAGCTCGCCGTCATCTGTCAGCAAAACGAAGCCCGTCGTATCCTTATCAAGACGGCCTGCCGGAAAAAGCCCTTTTCGTTTCATACCGTCCGGTACGAGGTCAACAACAGTTTTTTCGCCCTTGCCGTCGGACGCGGATATAACGCCCTTTGGTTTATTGAGCATAATATAAACGAACTCGCTGTTGCCGATTTTCTCACCGTCAACAAAAATTTGAGCGTCGTCGGAGCATTTGAAATCGGCTGTTTTTACCGTTTGAGAATCAGCCGTAACCCTGCCCTGTTTAATTATCTGCTTTGCCTGTGTGCGTGAAATATTCAGCTCACGGGCTAAAATTTTGTCAATTCTTGTCATTAAGCGCTACCAAAAATCCGCTGTCCGCCGAGGTGTCGCAAAGGTCTGCGCCTATGAGAACACCGTTTTGGACAATCAAATTTGCAATTACATTTTCATTATTTTCGTAGTTAGTAATATTATAGGTATACATAACGGCAGTCGTACCCTTATATTCGGACAAATCAAAGGACTGCTGCTTTTGAATTTCGTTATACTTGTTATATACGTCGTTAAATTGTGACGGAATAAGTATCTCCTTTGAGCCCTCCTCACCGTCCGTTTCCCATCCGAGAGACGCAAGATATTCCAAGCGTTGCTCATATGTTTCGCAATTAACGACTGTTTTTGCCGATGTCGGACTCGCAGGATGATTGCTCAAAAAGGTTATGAGAATTACAACAATTCCCGTCAGCAGTAATATTCCGCCGAAAATCTGCTTCGGCTTGAGCTTAAAAGTAAACATTCGCATTTTATCACCGATAAAATATATGCACACCTTTTAACGAATATTACTGCTCCTGTTCAACAATCGCATTAAGCACCTTTTTTGCAACAGGTCCGGCAGTCTGCGAGCCTGAATTTCCGTTTTCTATAACAACAACAAAGGCGTAAGGATGTTCGTCATCATCCATAAAGCCTGTAAACCACGCAATATTGTGGCTGTCGACCTCGTCAATCTGCGCCGTACCCGACTTTGCACAAAGATTCAGTCCCTTGTATTTGTTTTCGCCGTACCATTCGGTAACGTTATAGCGCATCATTTCCTTCATTTTGTTTGCAACCGCCTCGTCCATAAGCGTTGTTTGGTTAAACGGCAGGCTCAAATTGAGTGCCTTACCTGCCTGATTTGCAAGCGAATTTACGATATTGAACGAAACGGCATTACCGCCGTTTGCTATTGACGATACGATACGAAGCATAGTAATCGGCGCAATTCTCGTGTCGCCCTGACCTATACCTGTCCAGCCCAAAAGGTCGGTGCTCATTGTGACATTTTCCTCAAAATCGAAAACGCCCTCATAAGAATTTATCGTGCCGCTGACGGAAATCGGCGTACCTATGCCGAGCTCCTTTGCGGTTTTGCTCAGTTTTTCCTGACCGAGCTCAATAGCTATTTGCGCAAAGGCGGCGTTACACGATTTTGCAAGTGCGTCCTTAAAATTAATTGAACTTCCGTGGTTTGCGTTACACTCAATTGCAACGCCCTTCTCAGGCTGATACTCACCGTTACACTCCCACGTTCTACTGTCTATATCGGGAATATTTTGAATTGCACAAATTGCAGTAACGAGCTTAAAGGTTGAGCCGGGAACATAATGTGCGTCAAGAAGACGATTGATATAAACACCCTCGTATTTCGGGTTAGTATCAAGTGAGTCGGGCACATTTTCAACGTCATAGCTCGGCGAGGAAACGCTGCAAATAATCTCGCCTGTTTTGTAATTCACAACTCCGATAGTGCCCTTTCTGCCGTCAAGCGCTTCATAAGCTATATCGCAAATATCCCTGTCGATTGTCAGAGTGAGGTCATTTCCTCTGCCGTAACGCTGAATGTTATAAACGCCGAAAAGCAAATCGTAGCCCGTCAGCTTTGCGCTGTAAACCGACTGAACGCCTGTTGAAATAAAGTTTTTAGGGTCGCCGACAACGTGAAGAGTTGATTTTCTCGTTACGGCGGTATCTGCGTAAACTCTGTCGCCATCCTCGGTTTTTACCAAAATCTCGCCGTCACGGTCATAAATCGTACCTGCTCCGATAAGCTCGCCGTCGCTGTAAACGTGGGAATTAAAGCGTTTCATAACCCAGTCGTCACAGTTTACAACGAGAGATACGGTCATAAACACAAGACCCACAATAAACAATCCCGAAAGTATCCAGAGGAAAATTCCTCGTTTGGTAATCATTTTCATTTCTTCCTTGTACCTCCCAGATAATTGTAGGTACGAACATCCGACGCCTTAATAAACGCAAGCACCGCCCAGCACGAAATCATACTTGAGCCGCCCTGACTGATAAACGGCAAGGTAACACCCGTAAGCGGAAGAATATCCGTAATTCCGAAAATATTAAGCGCAGTCTGGAAAAGAAGCATACCTGCTCCCGCAACAGACGCTATCGAATAAAAGGTTGAGCGTGAAGCAATACTGTTAACAAGTGCGCTGACAGCTATACAAACAAAGCTGAGCACAACGAGTATACCGAAAAGATATCCCCATTCCTCGCATATTACACCGAAAATAAGGTCGTTCGTGCTTTCGCCGATATATCTGATTTTTCCGTTGCCGATGCCCAAGCCGAGCAGACCGCCGCTTGCCATACCGACAAGCACTCTCGACTGCTGATAGCCCGAATTATTGTAGTTGTCTCCCTCCCAAATATGACGGTAAACGGCAAAACGGCGTGCAACATAGCTTTTGTATTTAAGCACGATACCGCCGCCCATAACCGCCGAGGCAAGAGCAAGTCCGATTGTTTTTATATCGCCCGAATTCATAAATGCGATAATCAAAAAGGTAACAAAGAATATCAGCGCCGTTCCGAAATCCTTGATGATAATCAGCGAGCCTACAACCGCAAGCGAGAATCCGATAAAAGCAATAATATTTTTTGATGTCTGTATTTTTTCAAGCGTTGCCGAGCCCACGAAAATAAACGCAATCTTGACGAACTCCGACGGCTGAACGGTTATTCCGCCGATTTCAATCCAGTTTCTTGCGCCCATATATGTTTTTGCAATAACCAAATTTACAAGCAAAAGCGCAAGCGCACCGACTGCGACTACAATTCGCATTTTCATACAAAAGTCGACGTGTCCGAGCAAGAATACCATAAATATGAAAACGCAAAGACCGCCGATAGCCATTAAGCATTGCTTAAAGCCCTGCGAAGAATTTTGGCTTCCTACTGCAACAAGACCTACGCCCGTCAAAAAGAACGCAATTATTTCAAGCTCAAAATTTCTGCGGTGAAAGCCGTAGTAAAATACAAAAAGATATATCCACTCAACAACAAGGAATATCACCGACGAAAGCAACACCTTGATTTCAAATTCGCCGTCAACCGTCGCACCGATAAAGCCTGTTACGAGCTGAAACACCGACAAAAACGCCATAAGCAAAAAGTTATTTATCGGCTTAATTTTCGGCTGCTTTTTCAATTTTTTACCCATTGCCGTCACCTACCTTTCGTAGAAAATAAACACCTTGTCGCCAAAGGTTATCATATCCTCGTCAAATATGAGCTGGGGCTGATTAATAAATCTGCCGTTTAGCTTCGTGCCGTTATGACTGTCTAAATCCGACAACGCCCAGCCACGTGAGGTTTGATGTATTCTTGCGTGATGCCAGCTTACCGTCTGCGACATAATCTGTATATCCGCGTCATCACCCCTGCCGATAAGAACATCCGTTTTTTTCAGGTAAACAGGTCGCTTCGTCTTAATATCAACAAGCACGCCGTAAGCAATATTATCCGACTTGACCTGATTTCTTATTTCCTGCTTACTGTTTGAGGAAAGCGCTTCCTCACATATGAATTTAAGCGGAACATTACCTATTGTGATAATATCCTCGTTTTCGATAACCGCGCTTCCCTGCACCTTTTGACCGTTTACAAGAATGCCTATCGTTCTTGCCGAGGTGTCGGTAACAACCCATTCCTTGCGTTTTTTTGCAATAACGGCGTGAAAACGGGCAACGGTAGGAAGCGGCAAAACAATATCGTTTGCCTTACTTTTTCCTATTGAGGTTTCCCAATGAGTGATGTCGATTATCGTGCCGTCAGTCTCGTCAACTAATTTTGCGAGCTTATGAACTCTCGGTCTGTTGCGAAACAGTGAAATCACGCAAGTCGCCAAAATTATCAACGCCGCCGCAGGTGCGACAAATCTCATAATACTTATAATATATTCCATAGCCGTGTTCCTTTCATTATTTAACACATAACACTATAAACTATTCCATATTCAGTTTAATTATTTTGGGCATAATTGTCAAGTCACTTGAAATTAGTTTACATTTATTCTATAATATATACATAAATAATATCAAAAGGAGACTGTTATGGCAGAAAAATCAATATTCGGCACACTTGCCGACGGAACAAAAATTGACCTTTATAAAATAACCAACAAAAACGGTGCTTACGTTACTCTGCAAACGCTCGGCGCAGGTATTCAGTCACTCTATATGCCCGACAGAAACGGCAAATTATCCGACGTTGTTCTCGGCTTTGACAATCCGCAGGACTATACAAATCCCGACCTCGGCTATCAGGGCTTGGTTGTCGGCAGATGGGCAAACCGTATTCGTGACGCAAAATTCACCTTTAACGGCAAGCAGTACACTACCCCTATGAATCAGGGACAATGGACGCTTCATTCAGGCGGTCGCTTCAGCTTTACCGCTTGGGAGGTTGACGAAGAGGGCGACGATTTCGTAACCTTCAAGCGTTTCAGCCCCGACGGTGAGGACGGCTTCGGCGGAAATTTCACTATGTGGGTAAAATATACGCTTACCGACGATAATGTTTTGAGAGTAGAATACACCGTGCTTTCTGACGAGGACACGGTTGCAAACCCGACTAACCACGCATATTTCAATCTTTCGGGCAATCCCGACGAAACAGTTGAGGGACATTATCTCCAAATTAACGCAGATTACTTTACCGAAACAGACGACGACCAGCTTACAACGGGTGAGCTCGGCGAACTAAAGGGCACAATGATGGACTTCTCATCGCTTCACAAAATCGGCGACAAAATCGACGAGCCCTTCAGAGCTATTATTGACGGTATCGGCTACGATAACAACTACTGTCTTCGCAGTAAGGACTTCACCTTACAGCAGGCGGCAATTTTGGAGCACAGGGAAAGCGGACGAAAAATGGAGGTTTACACCGACCTGCCGGGTATTCAGCTTTACTGCGGCGGCTGGCTTTCGAAGGACTACACCGCAGGCAAGGAAAACGGCGCAGTAAAATATCGCAGAGGCGCGGCTCTTGAAACGCAGTTCTATCCGGATTCACTTCACCACGCAGACTGCTTCCCGGTTAAATTCGTAAAGGCGGGCGAGCCGTTCAAGACAGTAACGGAATTTAGATTTTTTGCAGAATAAGTAACATAATATAAGCTCCTTCATAGTATAGGGTAACGGTTCTTAGCCGATTTTATACTTATGAAGGAGTTTTGTTTATGCCCGATAAGCCTATTATTCAAAACGGTTGTTCAAAAATTAAGGAAGCAGTTTGCATTGACACAAAAAGAATTTACGACAGTTGTGTAAGCAAGGACTGCTTGGAGGATTTAAGAGTTACATTTTTCGGCGAAAGCCAAGCACTCATTGACGAAGCAAGCACGGTTAAATGCAGGGACTGTATGATTAAGGCGGTCAGCATTGACGTCGACGAGGTACCGTTTAACAAGGGATATTACAGCGTTGACGTGCAGTATTATTTTATGCTGAAATTCGATTGCTTTACCGCACCGTGCACTCCGCCGCAAACAGCGGTCGGCTTTGCAACCTTTACAAAGCGTTGCATACTCTACGGCTCGCAGGGTAATGTAAAAATCTTTACCTCAAGCGTTTGCGACAAAAAGGGCGACTGCCCCGAAGCACCGCAGTACGCAAACCCGACGGCAAAGGTACAGGCGGTTGACCCGATAGTACTTTCGTGCGACGTCGTAAAGGCTTGCGATTGCCGAGTGCCGTTTTGCACAAGCTTTCCGCAGGGAGTGCTGACGAACATCACTCAACCGTCAATGCCGCCACATCACGACAAGGCGGTTTTGGTAACGCTCGGTCTGTTTTCGATAGTCCAAATGGAGCGTGATGTTCAGATGACAGTCGGCGCATACGATTTTTGCATACCTGAACGTGAATGTACCTGCTCAACGCAAGACCCCTGCACTGCGTTTCAAGGCATCGACTTCCCTGTTGAGCAATTCTTCCCTCCGGAACGCGACAGCGATTGCCCGTCATGCTGTAACGAAGCAACACCGTCGGATAATGAAAACGAATGATTTTTGCCCCTGTCAAAAGCAGGGGTTTATTTTTATTTAGTTTTATGGTATGATGTATTTATTTAGAAAAAATTTAGGAAGTGATGAAGTGGATTTCAAGGAAGACGGCTTTATGCTGACCTTGGCGCTTGTTGTAGTTGCATTCGTTATCGTTCAGGCGATGTTCTTTTTGGTTCGTGCAATAAAAAGAGCAAGACAGCTCGGCATTGAAAAATCAACAATAAAAAGCACAATAGTATCGTCGGGATTATTTACAGTAGCTCCCGCTATCGGAATAGTTGCAACGGTGCTTACTCTTGCGGCAGGCTTGGGATATGTATTGCCGTGGATAAGGCTGACGGTTATCGGCAATATTTCGTATGAGGTAACTGCGGCAACGAACGCTATCGAAGCGTACGGACTAAGCGGCGGCATAGCAAACGCCATAACCGACAAAGAGGTTTTCGGCACAGTTGCGTGGGTAATGACATTAGGCTCAATAATGCCCCTGCTTCTCATTCCGTTTTTGCTCAAAACCGTTCAAAAGAAAATAGGCAAAACCGTATCGAAAAACTCAAAATGGTCGTCGGTTATGAGTGCGGCGGCGTTTATCGGACTTATTGCCGCATTTGTTGCAAGGGCTATCGCAGGCAAGGGCGAACCCGATATAATCGGCGACGGTGCAGGCGTTTTGTCGGTTGCGGCGCTGATTTTCTCGGTAGTGCTTATGCTGATAATTCAAAAAATCGCGAGCGCAAAAAATCTAAAATGGCTCGACTCGTTTGCAATGCCGTTTTCAATGATAGGCGCAATGGCACTCGTTATGCTGCTTGCACAGCTTCTGCCTGAATCAATTGCGTTTTTGGAATGGAGGGGTTAGTATGAACAGCAGATACATAGACAAAACCCACACCTACGGCAGAGTGTGGATATTCGTAACGCTGGCACTCTTTTTGTGCATACCTGCGCTGATATGCTACCACCTTGATGTTTTTCCGAAAGCAGAAATGGTGTTCAAGGGACTTGCAACGGTTGCAGTTGTCTTTTATCCGACAGCCGTTCTTGAGGTTCTGACATATTCGCCGCTTTTAGGCACGGGCGGAACATATCTCGGCTTCGTAACCGGCAACATCACAAACCTGAAATTGCCTGTTGCGCTTAACGCTATGGAGAGTGCCGAGGTTGAGCCGAACACGGAAAAGGGCGAGGTTATATCGACTATTTCAATAGCCGTATCGTCGATAGTTACAACCGTGATTATCGCCGTATGCGTGCTTGCGTTTAGACCTGTTTTGCACAACATCACCGATAAGGACTCTGTTTTTGCACCGGCTTTTCAGCAGGTAACTCCTGCATTATTCGGCGCGCTTTGTGCGTCATATCTTGCAAAACATTGGAAAATATCCATTTTGCCGATACTGTCGCTCGTTGTCGTTTTACTGTTCAGCGGAAAATTGGGAACAGGCGTTCTCATTCCCATCGGCGTTGTTATTTCGCTTTTGGGCGCACATATTATGTTTAAGAAAGGCTGGCTTGACTGATGAAAATTTTTCTTATTATACTCACAATAATCGTTGCATTAATACTCATAACCGCAATTAAGGCGGCGCTTTACAAGGCAAAGCCTATTGAAATTCCCGAAATGCCGAAGGAAAATGTAAACTCAAAGCGAGTTCAACAGCGCCTTTCACAGGCAATTCAAATAAAGACGATTTCAAATCCCGATGACAGCAAGGTTGACTGGTCGGAATTTGACAGATTTCATAAATTCCTCGATGATGAATTTCCGCTTGTTTTCAAAAATTTGAAAAAAGAGGATATTTCACAGGCTTCACTATTGTATACATGGCAGGGTACAAATCCCGATTTAGACCCGATTGCCCTGCTCTCTCACCAAGATGTTGTTCCGGTTTCAAGCGGTACACTCGGCGACTGGAAGCACGACCCGTTTGAAGGCTTCAATGACGGCGAGTTCATTTGGGGCAGAGGCGCAGTTGATATGAAAAACCACCTCATCTGCGTTATGGAGGCAGTTGAGGAGCTTCTCGAAGAGGGCTATACGCCCGAACGCACCGTTTATCTTTGCTTCGGTCACAACGAGGAAATTGTTGCAGGAAGCAACAACGGCGCAAACGCCATTATGACTGCGCTCAAGGAGAGAGGAGTTCACCTCGATTCAACGCTTGACGAGGGCGGTGCAATAATCAAGGCAAATGTAAAGGGCTTAATTGAGGGCAATCTCGCAGGCGTGGGAATCGCAGAAAAGGGCTATGCCGACTACAAAATCAGCGTAAAGGCAAAGGGCGGTCATTCCTCACAACCGCCGAAGCACACCGCAGTAGGACAAATCAGCGACGTTGTGCGTGACCTTGAAAAGCATCAGTTCAAGGCAAGAATGTTGCCGTCTGTTTATAATTTATTCAAGGGAGTCGGCGCTCACACCTCATTCCCTGCGAGAATGATAATGTGTAATCTGCGTTTCTTGAAGCCGGTGTTTTTCGCAATAATGAAGAAATTTCCGCCTGCCGCAACGTTTATCAGAACAACTACCGCCTGCACAATGCTTTCGGGCAGTCCTGCGTCCAATGTTTTGCCTCAAACGGCGAGCGTAACGGTCAATTTCCGTGAGCTGCCCGGCGATACTCTCAAGGACACCGAGGAACATATCCGCAAGGTTGTAAGGAATAAGGATATCGAAATCGAATTTCTCAAAGGCAAGGAAGCCTCAAAGGTTTCTTCAACCGACTCAAAAGCATTTAAGACAATCGAAAAACTCGCAATGCAAATCGACAGTAAAAATATTGTCGCTCCGTTTCTTGTTATGGGCGGTACGGATTCGTATCACTACGAGGAAATCTGTGACAATATGTACCGCTTTTCACCGTTTATAATCGACGCATCCATTATGCTCACAACTCACGGCACAAACGAGCGTTGCCCTGTTGAGCAGCTTGATGTTGCAGTTGAATTTTTCAAACGCTACATAAAGGAAATGACAGATAAGGCATAAAAATCAACAGTTAAGGGGGTATTCAGCACAAAAATCGTGCCGAATACCCCCTTAACTCGTATTTTTTTATATTTTATTTTTTCATTTCGGCTCTTGCTTCCTTAATGCGCTGAACGAAAAGCTTACCTGTTTCAGTAATCTTTTCGTAGTCGCCTGTCTTTGCACCTGCGATTAAGGACGAGCCGGCGCCGCAAGCAATCGCACCTGCCTTAATCCAGTCCTTTACGTTGTCAACATTAACGCCGCCCGACGGCATCATAACTGCGTTCGGGATAGGACCGTGAATATCCTTAATGAAAGCAGGACCTGCAATATCGCCCGGAAATACCTTTAGCACGTCTGCACCACATTCCATTGCGTGAACAGCCTCGGTCGGTGTGTAAATACCCGGCATTGACGGTACGCCGTAACGATTACAACACTTAACTGTTTCAGGGTCAAAATACGGCGAAACGATGTACTCTGCGCCTGCAAGAATAGCGATTCTTGCAGTAGCGGCGTCCATAACCGTTCCTGCGCCGATGATGATTTCGCCCGAATTGTACTTCGCTCTCATAGCTTCGATGAGCTTATCTGCGTGCGGTACGGTAAATGTAAGCTCGATAGCCGCAACGCCGCCTGCAATACAAGCGTCTGTAATCTTTTCTGCTTGCTCAATAGAGGTTGCACGAACAACGGCAACGATACCGACCTCCTGAATTTTTGCAAGTGTTTCAATTTTATTTGCCATAATAGTATCTCCCTTTGATTTATCTCCATTTAAGATGTGATTTTTTAGAGATTATGAGCGAGTTTTTTCGTTAGGCAAGGCTTTGAATTAATTTAATCGACGGGAGCATACATTTGGTATGTGACCGAGTTAAATTAATTCAGTAACGAAGCATAACGGAAAAAGACGCCATAATCAGCGTTGTACACGTGCGCCGGCGCCGTTCACCTTTGCCTCAACTTCTTTTAGCGAAGCCATGGATGTGTCGCCAGGTGTTGTCATAGCGAGTGCGCCGTGAACAACGCCGTAGTTTACAGCCTTTTGCGCGTCCTCGTATGTCATAAGACCATAGATAAGTCCCGAAGCAAAGCTGTCGCCGCCGCCGACTCTGTCGAGTATTTCAAGACCCGGAAATTCAAGAGAATTATAAATTTTTCCGTCAGCCCAGCAGATTGCTTTCCAGTCGTTTACTGTTGCAGTTTTTACTGTACGCAAGGTCGTTGCAATAACCTTGAAGTTCGGATATGCCTTTGTTACGGTTTCAATCATCTTGTAGTAGCCGTCCATATTAAGCTCCTTAAGGTCGGCGTCGTTGCCCTCAACCTCAAAGCCGAGAGAAGCGGTGAAATCCTCCTCATTGCCTATCATAACGTCAACATACTTTGCGATTTCGCGGTTAACCTCCTGCGCCTTTGCCTGACCGCCGATACCTTTCCAAAGTGACGGGCGGTAGTTAAGGTCGTAGGAAACGATTGTACCGTACTGCTTCGCTTTCTTTACTGCATGAATAACAGTTTGAGCCGCAGTTTCGGAAAGTGCCGCATAAATGCCGCCTGTGTGGAGCCATCTAACGCCGAGAGTTCCGAAAATGTAATCCCAATCAATATCCTCAGGCTTCAGCTGTGAAGCGGCGGTATTGCCTCTGTCCGAAGCACCGACGGCACCGCGAATACCGAAGCCTCTTTCCGTAAAGTTAATTCCGTTTCTTACAGTTCTGCCGATACCGTCGTATGGTACCCACTTAATAAGCGAGGTGTCAACACCGCCCTGCAAAATCAAATCCTCCATAAGATAGCCGATTTCATTCTCCGCAAAGGCAGTAATAACCGAGGTTTTCATACCGAAGCAACGGCGAAGTCCTCTTGCAACATTATATTCTCCGCCGCCTTCCCAGGCTCTGAACGAGCGAGCAGTTTTTATTCTGCCCTCGCCCGGATCAAGTCTGAGCATAATTTCACCGAGTGAAACCTCGTCAAACATACATTCCTCTTTAGGTCTTAAATTCAAGTTCATAATTACCTCTCCTATAATTAATTAAAATCCAAAATATTTCATTGCGTTATCAAAACTGATACCCTTGACGATTTCCTCTAATACCTCATCATCATTTGCATACCAGCCGTCCTCAACCCACCTGCCGAGCAGACGGCACATAATTCTCCTGAAATATTCGTGTCTGCCGTAGGAAGTAAAGGAGCGTGAGTCCGTTTCCATACCGACAAATTTTCCAAGCACGCCCAAATTTCCGAGCGTCTTCATCTGGTTTGTCATACCGTCCATTGTATCAAGGAACCACCACGCAGGTCCAAACTGAATTTTACTTTCAGCCTCACTGCTTTGGAAGTTGCCCAGCATAGTAGCCAAAACAACATTGTCCTTGTCGTTAAGATTGAACAATATCGTCTTCGGCAAAGCCGATTTTACATCAAGTGCGTCAAGAAATCTTGAAAGCGTATGTGCAATCTCGCAGTCGCCGATACTGTCAAAGCCTGTGTCCGCACCGAGCTTATTGAACATTCTTGTTGAATTATTGCGCATTGCGCCGATATGAATTTCCATAGCCCATCCGAGAGAATGGTACTTTTCTCCCAGCGCAAGCAAAACGGCTGTTCTGTATACGTCGCCCTGTGCTTGAGTAGGCACTTCTCCGTTCATTGCTTTTTTGAATACAGCTTCAATTTCGTCATCACTTGCCGTTGCAAACGGAACATAATCAAACGCCTGGTCGCTGACCTTACAGCCAACCTCGTCGAAATAATCACATCTTTTAAGGAGTGCCGCAATCACATCCTTATATGAATTAATTTCAATATCTGCCGCCTTGCCCAAAGCCTTGATATATTCTGCGAAGCCGTCGAGATGGATATTCAACGCCTTGTCGGGACGAAAGCTCGGCAAAACCTTACAGTCAAAGCCGTCAACGTCCTTAAGCAGCTTGTGATAATTCAAGTCGTCGATAGGGTCGTCGGTCGTACAAACAACCTTTACATTGCTCCTTGTTATGAGACTTTGAGGACGAAAATCACCGTTTTTTATAGCTTCGTTTGCCCTTTTGTATATATCAGCCGCAGTCTTTGCATTAAGCGGAGTGTCAATTCCGAAATACCTTTGAAGCTCGATATGTGCCCAATGATAAAGCGGATTGCCTATGCAATACTGAAGCGCTTCGCCGAATTTAACGAACTTTTCTTCGCCGCTTGCGTCGCCTGTGCAGTACTTTTCCTCAACTCCCGCACTTCTCATTGCACGCCATTTGTAATGGTCGCCGCTGAGCCAAAGCTGTGAAATATCCTCAGGCTGATTATTTTCGTAAATCTCTTTAGGACTTAAATGACAATGATAGTCGCAAATCGGCATTTTCTCGGCAAAGTCATGAAAAAGATGCCTTGCGCTTTGCGTATCAAGCAAAAAATCCCTGTCCATAAAGCTATTCATAAAATCCTCCTTTACTTAGGGTAACGGTAATATATTTTTGTGTAATCACAGTTATTATATACCCTCGTTTTAGATATTTCAACCGCTTTAACAATAAAAATTTAATAAATATTTACCAAAATTGATAAAAAAATAACAATTTTCATCGTATTTTATTTGACATTATTTTGCATAGTGGTATAATATTTATAACAACAAACGAAAGGAAGTTAGTATTATGATTTGTCCTAACTGCGGAAAAATATTAAACGAGGGCGAGATTTGCACCTGTACTGCTTCGACTGAGCCTGTACAAGCGCCGGTTGAGCCTATTCAGGAAGCTGTACAAGAACCTGTTCAGGAAAACGCACAAGAGCCTGTTCAAGAGCCTGTTCAAGCACCGACTAACGAACAGCCGTATTATCAGCCAAGCGAAAACGTAATCGAGCCTCACTCTCCGCAGGCTGAAAGCGAGCCTTATCAAAATCAATATATGAACCAACCCGGGCAACCATATTATTCACCGGAACAGAATAATCAGTATTACGCTCCTACCGAGCAGCAGATTCCGTATTATGCACCGGTCATTATGCCGAGCGCAAGCACCGATTATCCCGACGACTACAAGCCGAAAAAAAGATATGTTGCCGTGCTTTTAGCGTATGCACTCGGTATTTTCGGTATACATAATTTCTATCTCGGCAACAATTCAAAAGCCGTTGCACAGATTTTGTTGACTACTCTCGGCTCACTTTTGTTCGGACTCGGCATGGTTGCAACAAGCATTTGGGTTATTGTTGAAACAGTACAGCTCCTTACAGAAAAAGTTGATTCAGACGCAAACGGCTACAAAATTATGACGCTTGCTGAAGAAATCGCTTGGGTACAGTCAAAAAAAAATAAGTAACTGTTAAATTGCTTAAACAATAAAAAATATCCTGCACAGAGCGCCTCTCACGTGCTTTGTGCAGATTTTTTTAATTTTTTTCAATTTAGGACTATACAACCGAGATTTTTTGTGCTATAATGTTACTCGTTCTAAATAATAATTGTATCGAGGTGTGGCTCAGTTTGGTAGAGCGCTGCGTTCGGGACGCAGAGGCCGCAGGTTCAAGTCCTGTCACCTCGACCACTTTTTTATTATGCAAGACGTAATAATTTTTTTGAAAAACAAAATCTCGTTTCGGGGTGTAGCGCAGGTGGTAGCGCACCAGACTGGGGGTCTGGGGGTCGCAAGTTCAAGTCTTGTCACTCCGACCAAAAAATCTCGTTCTTCGCAACGAGATTTTTTTATTCAAGCCGACAGGCTTGGCATATCATCACGCTTTTGCGTGTATATCATCAACTCGCAAAGCAAGTTGTATCTCATAACACGACACACGGAGACGGTTCTACTGTGATGATTTCAACACAAGAGAACCGTCCCCGTGTGTCCTATAAGGGAATCGGTTTTTGATTATATAAACTATGAAAAAAGCAAGAAGCAAAATATACTATTGACAATATGTTATCATATATGATAACATATTCACAAGTCAGAAATGAGGTGAGAGTTTTGGAATTAGATAAAGAAATAGTGAAATCAAGACAAAGTATTATTTCTCAGCTTACACAGGCAAGGCTTGAAAAAGGATTGTCACAGGAACAGCTTGCCGAGTTAATCGGAACAAAGAGGTCTAATATTTGCCGAATTGAAAGTGGCACACAAAATCTCTCTCTTGATATGTTAATCAAAATTTCAAAAGCACTTGGCAAAGATGTAAGTATGCTTTTGGAGGAAAGGAGTGTACCAATGAATATATATAGCTTAAGGCTTTATGATGATGAGCTGATAACATTTTCTCTTGAAGAAAAAGGCTTAGAAGGCTTGCAGGTGTCAATTCTAAATGTCAATACAGATATGAACGAGTTGTTTCCGCTTGACCTTGAATTAACCGAAAACGGTATTTTGAAATGGCTCGAACGCCGGGTTATCCCAAAAAACAGGCAGTTTGTTGATGAAATACTAAAAACACTTGGACTTAGTGTTAATAATACAAAAGGCATTATAGACGTCTGTAAGGGCTTGTCACTTAATGACAGTTATTGGGTAGTTCCTGCTGATTTTAACGGCAAGTATGAAGATTATAATCTGTATGAAAACCGATTTTCAGAGGCTTTATCGTTGGTTGCATATACAGGTGCAGGTGCAAGTGAACAGGCATTTTCAACATCTCCGGAGCTTACTACTAACGGTATGCTTCGTAAGGCATGGAGATATATTGAAGATGACGGAATTTATTTATATAAAGGCGGTACAGAGGGTGCCGCAAATGCAGGTAACGAGCCGTACAGTGAATACTACGCTTGCCAAATTGCAGACAAAATGGGGCTTAACTGCGTTTCGTATGATTTGGAAAATTGGAAGGATATTCTTGCTTCAAAATGCAAGCTGTTTACTGATATAAACACATCATATATCCCTATCGGCAGAATAGTTAAATCAGGCGGTATCAAGGCTTGTATTGACTATTATGATAAGCTTGGCAATGAATTTTCAGAGCAGATAAGAAGTATGCTTGTGTTTGATTCGGTTATATATAACGAGGACAGGCATTTTGGAAATTTCGGTATATTGCGGAATAATCACACAGGTGAAATCATTGCTCCTGCTCCGATATTTGACAACGGTATTTCTCTTTTTAACTATGCAATGGACGATGATATTAAAGATTTATCAAGATATGCAAAAACCCGTTCAAATCCTTACGGAGTTACATTTGAAAGTATATGCAGTGAGGTTATGGGAGTAAAGCAAAAGGCTCAGCTTCGTAGGTTGATAGGCTTCAAATTCAAACGCCATCCTTCAATAAATTTACCGGAGGAAAGATTAATCGCCATAGAAAATCATATCAATGACAGAGTAAAAGAATTGCTTGCTATTCCTCCGATTAAAAGGTAATGATTTAATAAATCCGATACAGCTACTGTAAACAAAATTATCCCACCCTGACGTTTGGTCAAGGTGGGATTTTTTAATCCACAGCGACGGAGTTTGAAGCAACGAAGCCGCATTTATAGCCTTTTGAAGTACGGTAGACGATAATCGGGTGGCTTTCACCCTCGCCCTCGTAGTATACGCGCTCGTTTTTTGATACCGAGCCGACCTTCATTTCAAGGTCACTGTCGGCATAAACCGTTTGCGCCGACTTCATTCTTGCGTTACCGTACGGCTTTGTCGCTTGCTTAAGATTAGATTGATTGTTGGGGTGGAGCCAGCCCAACACATATTTATAGCCTATGTAAGTGTATTCTCTGATACCACCCTTTCCGTCATAGTTCTGTTCAAAAACCTTAAAGCCGTCCGTTGAGCCGTTTTCAATACAAACTGCCGTATGTCCTGCGTAGCCGTTTTTCTCCTTGCCCCACACAATAACGTCACCAACCTTTGGATATTCGCCGGGCTCGTTAACGTAAATTCGGCTGAAATTCGAGTTGATTTTTGAAAGACTCGAATACCTTGTGTAGATTTCATAAGCATATGTCAAACCGTAAAAGCAGTCCTTAATTCCCAAAACCCTGTTTGCAAAGTCGTTTACAAGGTCAACACATTGCTTGCCGTAATATCCGTCATAATCAACACCCTTGTTGTTTTTAACCGATTCCTTCCATTCATTCAGCGTCATTGCCGTTTCCCCTTTCACACATTGATTTGTACGCCTTATTGCCTAAAAGATATGTTGAAATCACCGCCATAATAACGGATATAGTCTCAATCACTCTGTCGGCAGGGATATTCCAAATGGGAGAAATTCCGACAAGCAAGGCGTTTACGATAGTCAGAATGTTGAGCAAATACTTTGAATACTTCTTTACCTTTTCCACAGTATCACTTCCTTTCAAATTCGTGTTCGAGGTCTTCGATTCGATGGTTTGCAACCTTGATTGACTGTTCCATAACAGGTATACGCTCGGCAAAATTATTGTGCTTATCAACCTTTTTTTCAAGCTGTTCAAGGCGGTAATTCGTCAGCTTACTTGAGGTCAGTATACCGCCGAAGGTTCCTGCCAATGTGCCGAAAAGCGATACAATGGCAACAATTACTGTATCATTCATTTACTACCTCCTCAACGGCATTAAACATCAAGCGACAGTACGCCGTTTACTAATTTCAACCCTTCGCCTACTGTAAAGGCATTTTGCTTTTGCGAAACTTGGGCGCTGACAAAATCATAAACAGCCTTGCTTGTCGGGAGCGTATCATCTGTTGCGGCTGATGAAATTGACAAGTCCTTGTGAGAAGTATTAAGCCACGAATACACCTTGTCGTCCGATGTCATACTGTCATTAAGAAAAGAGACAGTTTTACCTGTTTGATAGGTCATAGACTTGACCCCGGAGTATGTAACGACAATAATTTCCGTACCTACACCGATTGCAACAACTCTTCCGCCTGTTGTTTTGATATATCCTGTTGACTGAACAAAATACATTCCGTCTTCAATATCAGCGAGAAACGTATAATTCTGTAACGTAAAATTGATATTTTTAATCGGAACATTTGCTAATTCATTATAGTCGGTTGTTCCCGGCTCACCTTTTTCGCCCTTTTCGCCTTGAACGCCCTGTATTCCCTGTTCACCTTTTTCACCCGGCAAGCCCTGAATACCCTGTATTCCTTGCTCACCACGGTCGCCTTTTTCACCTTTGTCGCCTTTGTCGCCCTTTAAGCCCTGCACGCCTCGTTCGCCTTGTACGCCCTGCTCGCCCTTTTCGCCGTCGGCACCGTTGCAAACGGTGAATGAAATAGGCTCGATATCCTCGCCGACAAAAGAAATCTCAACCCTTTGTGCCGCCTTGCCGTCTACAACAGCTTCGCTTACGACAACAGACGAGATATTGCGCTTTTGGTACTCCTGCATTTTTGCGATTGCCTGCGAAAAATCCGTGTACTCGCTTTCGTCAATCACAATGCCCTCATTATTAAGTGATGATGAAACAACGATTTTTATGCGTGGTGAATAAAGAATTTTATCACCCTGCTGAAGTCGAATATTGACCTCAAAGTCACCGACTGTCTGCGTATGCGCCGATTTAAGCTCAAACACAACTCTGTTATTTTCGATTTTACAGGCGGTTGTGAAATCGTTTTCGCCTATCCTGCCCATTGCAAAGGCGGTCATAGATTCGTCAAGCGCAAGACCTGCGCCGTTATTGACAAGACCGATAACAACCGTGCGTGAGTTCGTGTCCCCCTGCGATACAAAAATTGTACTTTGAACGCCCGACTTGCCGACATCAAGCGTAATATTTTTTCTTACCATAATATTTTCCCTTTCTAACAGAAAAAGAGTGGCTGATTTTGCCACTCCTTTGCCGTATTAAATTTTTGTTCGGTGGTGTCGTTGGACGGTTTTTATATTAGCAGGCGTTGATTTTAACGTCAACAAAAGTCAAAGTATTTGTGCGATATTTTCAAAAATAAAGATCGGCAGTACAAAAAACCGTACTGCCGACATAGTTATTATACGCTATTATTTACATACACGCCTTATTTGTAAAGCGGTCCGTAGGTCTTGCAGGCCTGATAATCTGCCGCCTGTGCGTCCTGTGTTCCGAATGCCGACCAGCAATGCGGACGGAATACCCTGCCGCCGTCAACATTGTGCATATTAACAGGAATACGAAGCATAGAAGCAAGTGTAATCAGCTCTGCGCCGACGTGACCGTAAACGGTTACGCCGTGATTTGCGCCCCAATTTGCCATAACACTGTATACATCCTTGAAAGCACCTTCACCCGTAAGATTAGGAACAAACCAAGTTGTCGGCCAGGTGCGGTCAGTACGGACATCAATTGTGTTGTGAATTTCGTCCGGCAAATCAACGGTGTAGCCCTCTGCAATTTGGATAACAGGACCGATACCGTCAATCATATTCACACGAAGCATTGTAACAGGCATTTCTGCACTGCAACGGAAATGGCTTGAAAATCCGCCGCCTCTGAAATACTCATAGTTTGCACGGCACCAATCTGTTGCATTAAGGCAAGCCTTAATGTCAGCGTCGGTCATCTCCCAGAACGGCTTCATACAACCCTCGCCGTTTGCATTTTTGCTTGCGCCGCTACCGTCAAGTGCGGTTGCGCCCGAATTGATGAGGTGAATAAAGCCGTTTGCGGCTCTGCCTGTCGGCTTAACGCCGGTAACTCTCTCGCAAGCTTCGGGGCTCCAGTATGTACGAACATCGTGGAAGCACGGCGCAGTATTTGAAACAAGATTGCCTAAAAGCATGGCAACGCCGTTGAGAGTATCGTTTTCGGTTGCAAAGGCTGTCGGCATTTTCGGACCGTTCCAGTCGAACGAGCTTGCCATAATAGCCTCGGAGAAGTCAGCGTTAGGAAGCCAGTCAGTCCAGTTTCTCTGACCCTGGAAGCCGCCTGCAACTGCATTTTTGCCGAGTGCCTCCTCGTGCCAGCCCATTTCGTCAAGCTTCTTGTTGCCGAAGAGAATGTCACGGAAAATCATAGTCATTTTCGTTACAAATTCCCAATCCTTATCGGGGTCAACAACCTTTGATTTTCTTATAATTTCCGGCAAATCCTTGCCTGCGTTGCAGTCGAAGCCCTCTGGACAGTTTTCTTTGACCCACTTGATTGCTCTTTCGTACTCGTCGTGGTCGTAAATTTCGAGCTTAATTCGTCTGACAATCTCTGTCATATCAACCCACTCTGCACGAATACCGAGATACTTTTGGAACATTTCGGCATTGCAGAAGCTACCTGCTATACCCATTGCGATGCTGCCAAGATTAACGTATGACTTATTCTTCATCCAGCCGACTGCAACCGCACATTGTGCAAAGCGCAAAATCTTTTCGGATACATCCTCGGGAATTTCCTTATCGGTCATATCCTGAACATCATGACCATAGATAGAAAACGCAGGCATACCCTTTTGCGCATACGCCGCCATAACAGCCGCAAGATAAACTGCGCCCGGTCTTTCTGTTCCGTTAAAGCCCCAAACCGCTTTAATTGTCTGCGGATCCATATCAAAGGTTTCCGAGCCGTAGCACCAACACGGAGTTACGGAAAGCGTTGCAACAACATTTTCGGTTGCAAACTGCTCGGCGCACTTTGCCGCTTCTGCACCGCCGCCTATGGTTGTATTGCTGATAACGCATTGAACAGGTGTACCATCTGGGTATTTAAGGCTTCCCTCGATAAGAGCCGCGGCAGCTTTTGCCATATTCATCGTCTGCTCCTCAAGGCTTTCACGAACGCCGCCCCATCTGCCGTCAATTACAGGTCTTATGCCGATTTTAGGATATAACATATTAATTTTCCTCCTTATAATTTTCAATAACATTTACATATCTTTCGTACGCTTCGTCCCAAGCACCGTTGCCCGACGGAGCGTAATTCGTTATTTTTTCGTTTTGTGCAATTATTTTTCTGCCCTGCTCGACGCTTTCAATCTCGCCGAGTGCAATAAACTGCAAAATGATATTGCCCAGCGCAGTTGCTTCAACAGGTCCTGCCGAAACAGGAATATTAAGGCAATTCGCCGTCATTTCACAAAGGAAATTATCCTTTGTTCCGCCGCCCAAAAGATGAAGCACATCAAAATCCTTACCCGTCACACGGCTGATTTGAGAAATTGCGTATCTGTATTTAAGTGCAAGGCTTTCGTAAATACATCTTACGACTTCGCCGACTGTTTCGGGTATCGGCTGCTGCGTTTTTTCGCAATAAGACTTGATCTTGTCCCACAATCCGCCGGGTGAAGAAAGCGACGGTGCGTCGGGGTCGATGAAGCACTTAAACGCTTCACTCTTTCTCGCCGCCTGTTCAAGGTCGTTATAGGAATACGCATTGCCCTGCGCGTTGAGATTGCGGCGAAGCTCCTGAATGAGCCACAAGCCGCTGATGTTTTTAAGATAATTCACCCTGCCGTTTGCGCCAAGCTCGTTTGATAATTCAAGAGCGTTGCTTTCAGCCGTCAATATCGGCTCGTCAAGCTCACAACCGATAAGCGACCACGTTCCGCACGACAAAAACGCAGGATTTTCGCCGTCAAGAACAGGCATAGCCGCAACGGCGCACTGTGTATCGTGACCTGCAACGGCAATAACCTTTGCACCGTTGTATTCACCCACAACGCTTGCCGTTTTGCAAAGCGGCGCAAAAAGCGACTTTTCTATTTTGAAGCGCTTTGTAACCTCGTTGCTCCACTGCTTTGTAACAGGGTTGAGCATTTGCGAGGTTGAAGCAATTGTATATTCGCAATTTTTGTTGCCCGTAAAAAGATAAGCGAAAAGGTCGGGCATAAACAAAATACCTTGAGCCTTGTCGAGAGATTTTTCACTCATAAGCTGAAACAGGGTATTGATTTGCATAATCTGATTTCCTGTTTCAAAATACAGCTCCTGCTCACTCATAATTTTTCTTGCATTTGCAAGCATACCGTTTGTTCGGCTGTCTCTGTAATGATACGGCATATCAACGAGCTTTTCGTCCTCGCCGATAATTCCGTAATCAACTCCCCAAGTATCAAACGCAAAGGAGTCGATTTTACCCGCCTTATCAAGCGCTTTTTTTATTTCGCCGACAATCATATCAACATTGTGCTGAATATGACCGTCACGCTCAATGGGGATATTGTCGAAGCGGTGAATTTCCTCGTAGCTGATTTTGCCGTTTTCAAAAACCGCCTTTATCGCTCTGCCCGACGAGGCACCGAAGTCAAATGCAACTGCCGTTTTCACTTAACCACTCCCTTTTTCAGGAGCACATTTGCGTAAATAGCACCCTCTCCGGTTGCAATTATGAGATATGCGCCCTTTGCTCTTTCATAAAAATCGAAGCGTTCGATAAATTCTATATCGTGATGCTCCGGCTCGTGCTTTGAAAGGATTTCCTCGTAGGTGTCCCAAATTTCAGGTCTGGGGCAGGTATCACCGGGTACAACCTGCATAAGTCCGACAGGTTTTTCGGTGTATGTATCAAGCGGCATAAGTGTCAGAATTGCGTCAAGAATTTCAGGTACTCCGTGACCGTCGGCACGAATGACAATACTGTTTTTACCTACCGAGTGACACGGAAAGTTTCCGTCTGCGATAACAAGCTCGTCGCCGTGTCCCATTTGGTCGAGAGCGCACAAAAGCTCGGGCGACAAAATCGGGGGTATTCCTTTAAGCATCAGTCTTCCTCCTTTTTATGAAGCACCTCGTCGTCGGGATTAAATACCTTATAGCCGGGGTGACGACCTGTTACTCTGTAATAGCCTCTGAGGTCGATGAGCTTTTGGATATTCTCTGGGCTGATATCGTGGCTTCCGCCGAGAATAACGGCGTTAATCGTAATCTTTGCCCAAAGCTCAAGGCTTTCCATTCTGTAAAAAGCAGTAATTACGTCGCTTCCGACAGCGAGCGCGCCGTGATTTTCAAGAAGCATTACATCGTGCTCCTCCAAATACGGCTCAATAGCATTAGGAACTTCAATAGTTGACGGAGTGCCGTACGGGGTAAGCGGAACGCTTCCGATAACAGCAACGTCCTCAATCATATTGTACATATCCATTGCCTTGTGCGCTACCGCAAAGCCGGTTGCTCCGGGCGGGTGAGCGTGAATTACGCTGAACACGTCGTCTCTTTTTTCGTAGCAGCGAAGATGCATTTTTATCTCGCTTGACGGTCTTAAACCCTCGGCGGCTTCAAGAACATTACCCTCGCTGTCTATGCGAATGAGCTTGTCGGGTGTGATAAACGACTTGCTCATTCCGGTAGGAGTTGCAAGAATTGTGCCGTCCTCTAATTTTACGCTGACATTTCCGTCATTAGCCGCAACCCAGCCGAGCTGCCACGTCTTATGACAAACATCACATATCTGCGCTTTTATTTCGTCTATGTTTTGCATATCGTACCTCCGTTGATATCACATTATTAATATGTTATTCAGTTATAGTATATTATAAAAAAATGCTATATGCAAGACAAATAATTGTTAATTTGTTGTGTCAACGCAGATTATTTCAAAAAACCCTTGTGCAAATTGCACAAAGGCTCGCTTCGACGGCAGGAAAAGAAAATATTAATTACATAACGGGTTGTCAGGGATGCCAACCCCTACAAATCGTTGCAACAACATATCGTAGGGGATTGCGTCCTCGACCTTACGCAAAAACCACCAAAAGGGACGGTTCCTATTGGTGGTTTCACAAGGCTCAAAGCCGCATAAATACTGCATTTTTTAGTTTCATATAAATCACAAAAACCAACAAAGGGAACCGTCCCCTTTGTTGGTTTTTGGTTTTTGTTATGCTATTGTAAGCTCCGGATAGCTGTACGTCAGGCTGTCCGTTCCTATGAGCTTTTCGATTATTATATAATCCTTTGCGTTGATACATCCGTCATTATTCAAATCAACGAACTTCAAATACGAAGCGTCGCCCTTTTTCGAGAATATGACAAGCGTAAACAGACTTTGGTCTGCGGCGTCGATTTTGCCGTCCTTGTTGAAATCACAGGCAATCATCTTTATTGCCTGCTTATCGTCAAGCACAATATCTTGGTCGGTTATTGAAAGTCCGACATAACGAGTGAAGCCGTAGGCATATCTTATTTCCATAATGTACGAACCCGACTTCATCTTAAATCTGAAATGTCCGTTTTCGTCGGTGCTTGCAACGAGTGCTCCGTTAATGAAAATATCCGCATTCTCAATAGCCGTATCCTCGTAGTTTACGAACCTGCCGTTGTCCGCTTCAATCTTACCCGATACCGTGTAAACGCCGACACTCGGTACATATTCCCCAAGTGGCTCATAATAAACGGTGTAAATCTGTGCGCACTTGTTGCACTTCAAAACACGAATACCGTAGTCCGTTTCACTCTCCTCGATATACGCAACCTGAACGTAGCGGTGACCCTCGGCGTCATAATGGCGTTCGTCCAAAATTTCACTGCAATATTCGCAAACGCCGATTTCGTAGCCGTCGTGCTCGCAGTCGCCCTCGTAAACGGTAAGCCACTCAATATCGCCGTGACCGTCTGCGCAGTAGCCGAGATAACCGGAAATTATTTCCCTTGCTTCAAGACAAATCTGCGTAAACAATTCCTCGTCGGTATATGCGCTGTAAGAAATGCCGTACTGTCTTGCCTGTGCATAAGCAGGACTTGAAGCCATTGTATATACGGTAGGCGACGAGTTGTTGAATACGTTATATCCGAGCTCGCTGTCCCAAATATAAACCGCAGTCAGCTTATCGTTATATCCAAACGCACCCGAATCAACATAGGTAACACTTCTCGGAACAACAACGCTGTCAATAACCGTCTGGCTGAAGCAGTCCTCGCCGATTGTCAAAAGTCCCTCGCTCATATTTACGCTCGCAAGTCTTGAGCAAGCCTTAAACGCACACTTTCCGATACTGCGGCAGGTTGTCGGAATGCTGACTGTCTTTAATTTTTCACAGCCGTAAAATGCGTATTCGCCTATACTTTCAATGCCGTTTGACATTCTGACCGCTTTAAGCTGTTTTGCATTTGAGAAGCAGTAATTACCGATAGTTGCCACGCTGTCGGTAATTTTTATGATATTGACCTTGCAGGACGAAAATGCTTCGTCGCCGATTGCAGTCGTACCCTGCTTAATTTCAATACTGTCTCTGTTTTGCGGTGCGGCGCAAAGCGTTGAGCCGATATACAGACAACCGTCATACGTGTTCAGTCCGTGCTCGTTGTAGTCGCTGACAACAAATTCTTCAAGATTTAAGGCGTCGAAGCGGTAGCTGAAGCCCTCGAAGCTCCTGCCGATTTCAATGCGCTTCAAATAAGCGTTTTTGTAGCCGCCCAACGTTCCCGACTGAACTTCGTCGCCGAGAATAACGGTCATACCGCTTGTTGCACTTGACGAATTATCAAACGCCGTTTCGTCCGTAAAGCCGATATTTCCGCTGTATTCAACGGTGTCAAGAAGCGGCAAATCCGCAAACGCTCTCGAACCTATCTTTCTGACATTCGCGCCAAGCTGAACCTTGAACACGCCGAGGCATTTTTCAAATGCATTTTGTCTGATTTCCTCAACTGTGTCGGGAAGAGAAATGGTTGAAAGCGACGAGCAGTTGCGAAAAGCAAATTCGCCGATTGTCTTTGCTCCGTAGATATAAAGGAATTTAAGGTTAACGCAACCGTCAGCCATACTCTTCGGTATCTTCTTAACGCCCTTGCCTATCGAAAGTGACTTAAGCGAGGTACAGCCCATAAATGCCTCCGAGGTAATTTCGGTTACGCTATCGGGAATGTTGAGATATTCAAGCCTGTCGCAATTCTTAAACGCTCTTTCGATAGCGCCGACCGAAACAGGAATAATAACCTCGCTTGCACCTATCGGAGCAAGAGACGTATAAAGTCCCGTAACGCCGCTTGCGATAACGATTTTGCTTGCCGTAGGTGGCGCGGACATAAGCACCTTATCTCTGTCGTAGAAGTCGCCCTTCATCAAGGTCTTGCCGTAGATAAACAACGAATCCGTATTTTCGTAATAAACCCAAGTAACACAGTTGCCGAGCTCAATATCCTTTAGGCTCGAAGCAATATAGCCCGAAAATTCACTGTCTATATCCAGCGCAGAGAAGTTTACGCCCATTCTCGTTGCGTATTCAAACGCCGTACTGTTGCCCTTTGCGTAAATAACGGTATACGGATTAATTGTACCGTATTCGTCAAAGCCGATAGCCGCCTTTGACTTATCGACAGTATCTGCGTAAATCGAAGCAGTTTCGTTATTGAACACAACCTGACCGAGCTTTATACATTTTCCGAATGCCGCCGAGCCGATGCTCTTAACATTTTCGCTTATCTCGACCTTTTCGAGCTTGTAGCAATCGTAATAAGCCTTAGAGCCGATTTGCTCGATATTGTCGCCGAAAGCAACGCTCGGAATTGATGTGCCCGAAAATGCGCCGTCACCGATTATTTTTACACTCTGCGGAATTACAATTTCCTTTAAGCCGGTACAGCCGCAGAAAACACCGTTCGGAATTTTCTCCATACCGTCCTCAACGGTGGCAGTCAGCTTAATCGCAGTTGAATTTGCAAAAACATAATTGCCGAATTTGTTTGCAGTTGAGAGTGTAACATTCTCAATTTTGTTTCCTGCAAAGGCGTAGTCGCCGATAGTGATGTCCGTTCCGATTTGTGTAAATGCGCTGATTTTGTTGTTTTCATATGCGTGAGCGCCGATTTCTTTTAGCGTGTTGCAATAGATATAATTATTCAGTCTGTTGTTTGCAAAGGCGTAGTCGCCGATTGAAGTAATTATCTGCGAGTTGTTGTAAACATTCGCAATATTGCAGGAATTAAACGCATAATCGCCTATCGTTTCCAGCTCGCTGTCCAAGGTCAGCGCATAAATTTCAATACCGTCAAATGCGTTGTTCCCTACACTCTCAACACCTGCTTCAAGAACTAACGAATTAATGTCGGTATTTTCGCAATCCTGCGCAAAGCCGTCGTCTATTGCGGTAATGCCGTAGCCGATATAAACCTTGATATTTCCGTTGCCCTTTGCGATGATATCGTCAAAGCGCATGCTTTCGCCTGTTGCGGCTACGAGCGTATCGGTAAGCGTGCCTATTCCTCTGAAATACAGATTTTGCAAATCTGCCGAATACTCCCATACACCGTTTTCCCAGGTGCCGTAGGTCATTATACTTTGTTGCTCAATATTATATGTGCCGTCGGTATTGTACTGCGCAACGTAGCCCAAGTCCTCGCTGTAAGTCTCGATATATTCATCACCGTTGCCGCAAACAAACTGCGCCGCATTTTCTCTGCAATATTCGTCGGCGGTTGAATTAATGCCGCTGATAATCGTAAGAACAGGATAGTCCTTGTTGCTGAAATTCGTTTCAAAAGCGTCAGTCAGGTTAACATTGTGCTTTGCGATAACGGCGTATTTAAGGTTGCGACAGCCGTCAAAGGCGTAGCTTCCGATATAGCTTACCTTGTTGCCCAAAACGACTGTTTTAAGTCCGTAGCAATCGCCGAACGCATATTCCTCTATCGTTTCCAAATTCTTCGGTGCAAGAAAATATTCAAGGTCGTCACAGTTGTAAAATGCACCTGTTTTAATTACCCTCAGCGCACCGTCATTATCAATATTAACCGTCTTCAAATTTCCGCAATTATAAAACATCTCCGTAGGTATTACCTCAACCCCGCTATCAACCGTAACCTCAGTAAGATTGTTGCACAGTTCAAAGCAGCTACCCCCGTATTCTATGTAGTCGTACATATGAACGCTTGTTATACCTGTGTATCTAAATGCATTTGTACCTATTGCGGTTATTTGATCAATGTTGAAATCTCTTTCCAAGCCGTCGTATTTATTACAGCTTTCAAATGCCGATTTGCCAATCGTTGTAACAAGCGGAACAATAACGCCCTCAAGTCTTGTACAATCTCTAAATGCGTTTTCAGATAAGTATGTCATTTTCGGCATTGAAGCAGATTGCAGATAATTACAATTAAAAAATGCGCCTTTGCCCATTCTCATCATATTAGGCAGACTGACATTTACAATCGCACTGCAATATGCAAACGCATTAACGCCGACCTCGACAATATTATCAAGGTTAATGCTATCAAGCACCTTGCAACCGTAAAAACAGTTATCCGGTATCGCACTAATGCTATCCGGCAAAACAACTGTTTTAAGACTGTTGCAATTAGCAAACGCACAAACCTCAAGCCGTTCAACAGTAGACGGTATCTCAACGCTTTCAATGTTCGTATTTGCAAACATATATGCGCCAAGCGTTTTGACATTGCCGAAATCAACTTTTGTTATCGGGCAATATCTAAACAACTGACTGCCGAAAAATGTATCGGGTGAAAATCCTGTAAGGTCAATCTCAGTATACTTTGCACCGTAAAGCGACGAAGCACCGAAATGCGTTACACTCTTCGGGAAATTGAAATCCTCAAATCTGTTATCGTAAAATGCGAATGCACCGATATATTCAAGCGCCGAATCGCCGGGGAAATAAGCCTGCTTGAGTTGACAGCCGTAAAACGCCTTTTCGTCAATCATTGTAAGCCCTGAGCCAAATTCAACCGTGTCAATCTTTGCGTTATAAAATGTGTTTTGACCTATCGAGGTCAGCGAATCGGGAAGTGAGAGAGTTCCGATTTGCTTAGAATTGCCTATATTCGACGACGATGAAATCGAGGTAATACCCTCGCCGATAACGACGTCGACCTTTTGAGAGTCGCTCTTGCCCAAGACAACGGCAAAGCTCGTAGCCGAAGTGCCGTCGCTGTTTTTAACATTACTGCTGACAAGCTCGCCTGTGCCGTTGATATAAAGCACGGTCTTGTCGTAGTTGTACTCCCATGTGCCGTTTTTCCATGTACCTGAGCTTGTGCCCTTTTCGTCCTCTTCCTGAATGAGTGCTTCAAGCTCGTCACTCAAGTCGCCGCTTCCCTTTGCCTTAAACTCAAGGTCGTTACTGCGTGCATATTTATAGGCGGTTGAGCCGTTTGCACCGTACAAAACGGGATTTGAATTTTTGAACATTCTTGCGCCTGCGCTGAAATAGAATTTTGTAAACACAACTCTTTCAAGCGAGGTACAGTTTGCAAACGCTTCCGCTCCGACAGTTGAAACATACGGATAAACGATAACCTCTTTAAGCGAGGTGCAACCGTCAAATGTATTGTCGGGGATAAATGTCACGAGTTCATCCATTGTTGCACTCGTCAGCCTTGTACAGTTACTGAACACACCTTTGCCGTAGCTTGTGCCGGCTTTCATATGTACTTGTCTTATACCGCTGTTTTGGAACGCCCATTCGCCCACCGACGTTACGCTGTCGGGAATTGCGGAAAACTCGGTATCCGAACAATTTATAAATGCTCCGGTTCCAATAGTTGTCAGCTTATCTCCGAAAGTAACCTCTTTAAGCGATGTTGCATTATAAAATGCCTGATAACCTATCGAAGTTACATTAGGAGCATTAAAAGACTCAATTCCACCGTTTTTGAATGCATATCTTCCGATACTTGTAATATTGCCGAAATCAAATTCGGTCAGCTTATATGTATTTGAAAATGTATTGTCATTTATAACGGTAATTTTAGGAATGTTAACGCTTTCAAGACTATGACAACTTATAAACGCATAATCGCCGATATATGTACAATTCGGCACATCAACGCTTACGAGATTTGTACATCCTCGAAATGCGCCCCAGCCAAGCTCCAAAATTGTTTCGCTACTAACCTGCGATATCGAAGTGTCTTCAAATGCAGAATCACAGACATACTCAACATTGCTGAAATCGAAGCCGTCAAGCAACGAACAGTTATAAAATGCGTCAGATGAAATATATGTACAGTTCGGAATAGTAACACTCGAAAGAAGCGTACAATCCATAAATGCACCATCGCCGAGCTCCGTCACCTTTTCTGCCTCAACGCTCGTAAGTCCCGTATTTTCAAATGCATTGATGCCGATAGACACGATATTACCGAAATCGAAGCTCTCAAGCGAGTAGCAGCTATTAAATGCAAACGGACCGACCTTCGTAATCTTGTCCGTAAGCGTAACGCTTGTAAGATTTCCGCAGCCTGTAAAGAACTGCTCGGGAACGGTGTCGCCGTCAAAATAGCACTCGTTAAAATCGAACGAGGTAATTGCGGTTTCGGCAAACGGAGCATAGTGATACTCAATCATAGTATCTCTCGGCTCAAAGACGATGCTCTCAAGTTTATGACTGCTAAACGCAAAATCGTTGAGCTTCTTTACCGAAGCAGGTATTGTAATCTCTCTGATTTCGGTGCTTGCAAAGGCGGAATAGCCTATCTCCTCAACGCCGCTCGGAAGCGTAACGCTTTCAACCGAGGATTCCGAAAATGTATAGTCGCCGACAAATTTCAGCGCCGAGCCTTCCTCAAACTCAATGGTTTTCAGGCTTGGGTAATATCCTCTCGTACACTCGATATCGACAATCTCTTCAACATTTTTGCCGAAAACCAAATGCTCAAACCCTGTGTAGCAATAAAGAATACTGCCGCTGCTTTGAACGGTATAAGCCGGCAAATACGGATGAGAACCGTTCGACGAATTATAGCCCTTGATAGTCTTTGCGTCAAGATAGAGTGTTTTCGTTTCGCTGTCGTAATTCCAAACGCAGTTTTCATTTTCGCCCGATGCGGATATATTTGCCGTTTGGTGCGGGAATGAAGACGCAAGCGTCGTTATCGGAATACAGGATGTTACGAGAATTACGCAGAGCAAAACGCTTACTGCTTTATTTATATATTTCAATGCCTTTTTCATTGCTTTTCTCCTTTCGTTATTCAAGGTCGGGCAGAACAATTGCGCCGCGCTCGTCGTGAGCGACATATTCGATATTGTTTTGCTTTGCGTAATCGAGCATTGCCGACGGATAAAGAACATACATCACGAGCCGCTTGCTCGGATAAAATGCGAGCGTTCCTATTTCTTCGGCATGTTCTGCGCCCGAAACAGACGTAAGCCTACTTGTATAAAATGCGTAGTCGCCGATATATTTCACAGAATCGGGTAGCTTCAGAGTAGTAATCATCGTGCTCATAAAAGCGTAATCCTCTATTCTCTCAACGCCGTAGTCAACGGTAAGCTCCTTTATTCTTGCGCCCTTGAACGCAGAATACGAAACGCTCTTGATGTTCGATGTTATATGAACGCTTATGATGTTGTAGCACATCATAAATGCGCCGTCGCCGATATGCTCCATATGGTCTATATCGTTGATAACAACGGTGTTGCAATATGCAAACGCATAATCACCGACGTAGCAAAGCTTATCAAGACTGCTGTCAACAGTCATTTCGCTGTCGTCATAGAATGCGAAATCCCCCACTCGCTTGATATTCTGCGAGCCGTATACATCCTCAAGCAAATAACACTCGTTGAACGCAAGGCGACCTATCTTTTCGACATTGCCGCCGAGGTCAATCTTCTTCAACGCCTCACAGCCGTTAAATGCGTAGTCGCCGATTGCCTTCGTATTGCTTGAAAGCGTCATTTTTTCAACGGCTGTCTTCTCGAACGCCCTGCTCTCGACAACGCTTACCGACGGAATATTAACCGTCTTGAGCTTCGTGCAATTTGCAAATGCTCCTACTCCGACCTTTTTCAGGCTCGAAGACGAAAAGGATTTTATATTCCTGCCCTCAAACACGCCGTTTTCAATCGACAAAACGGGCTTATTATCCACGCTGTCAAGCACGATATTATCCTCGTTGCCGCTGTACGCCGTAATGTATGCGCCCTCGTCTGTCAAGAGATAATCGTACTTGCCATTCGTGCAAACAGCGCTGTACCTCGTTTCCTCGTTCGGTCTGACGGTCACATCAATCTCAACAACCGTATTGAGATAAACGAGCTTTACAACGTAATCCCCTGTTTTGGAAGTATCAATATCCGCCGTCCTGTCACAGCTTGAATAATCGAGCGCCCTGCGACTGCCGTCACTATATACGCGGTAAAGCTCAAGTCCGTCATACGAAAACGTCTCACCGTATATATAATTCGTTTTCATATTGCTGCTGTCCAGATAAACGCCTACAAGCGTTTTACCGCCCTCCTGCGGTAGCTCAACGCCTAACGGCACGCTCGGAATAACGACCTTGTTCGGATGATTACCGAAGTCTTTAATTACGCCGCTTTCTGTTTTTTCCTCAAGCGACGTATTATTAGACACTTGTGTTGAGCCTGCATTTTTATTTACGGCTTTATTTTCGTTTTCCAAAGGCTCGTCGGAGCTTTCGCTTACCTGCTCAAAATCCTCGTTCTCGCTTTGAACATAGGTATTATCCTCAAGCCTTTCGTATTTATCATTGCTGAAAATTGAAACAATTCTTTTATTTAACTCGCCCAAAATATCGTAGTCGGTTATTGCCCTTATCGTTGCATTTACCGTCAAAGTACCTGTTGCAACAATTGCCGCAACAACCGCCGCACGTGCAAAAACGTTGAGCCCCTTGAACCAACCCTTATTTTCAGGCGCAATTCTTTTTAGAAATTCATCACTCGTAATAAGCGGAACAAACGCGCGAAAATCGCTGTTTTCCTCTTGTTCGAGCTTCAATACCAAATCTATACATTCCTCAACAAGTGATGTGTTAACTTGACTTACATCCTTGTCAAGCTCTCTGTCGATTACGGCATTGAGAAGCGATATTAAATTTTCATTTTTAATATTTGACATTACACGACAGTCAAGTCTGATATTCGTCATCATCTTTCCTTTCCGAAAAATAAAAGGGTTACGAGCTGAAATAATCCCTTGGGAATATTTTTCTTAATTTTTGTCTTATACGGCTAAGCTCCGTATATACCGCCGCGACATTCCTGTTTTGAATATCTGCGATGGCGTCCGCCGTCAGCTCGTCTATGTATCTGAACTTAAAGGTTTCGGCTTCTCGGTCGCTCAAGGCGGCGCTGATTTCTCTTGAATACTGCTCAAAGGTCAATCTGTCATCTATATCCTCGCTTTGAGACGGAATATGTATTACTTCGTTTATATTAACTACGCCCTGCTGTTTTTCAAGCTGACGAAGTTGTTTAAGAATATAGTATCGCGCGGTTTGAAGAAGAAAAGCATATGTGTTTTCTATCTTCTCACCGTCGCAATACTTTTTATAGAGGACTACAAAAGCTTCTTGGGTGCAATCCTCGGCAGAAGCGCTGTCGTTAGGTAAACGCGACAGACAAAATCTGTAAACACCTGAATAATACCTGTCAAACGCCTGCTTGAACACCTCTTTGGCATTATTTTGTTTTTTATCCACCGAGCATCACACCCCCTTTCCATTCGTTGTTTAATAAAATAACAACGGTGTAAGACTTCAAAATCACGGTTGATTTTGAGCTGTCTCTACTATATAGTACCATAACTCGCCCAAAACCTTACAGGATTTTGCAAATTTTTTTATTTTTTTTGAAATTTTTTCAAAATACTATCGTGTCCTTGCGCTCGACACACGGGATCACGGCAACTCTCCGAGAGGCTCTGCGCCGTTTACCATTGAGCAGTTCAGCGAGGATTTGAAATGCTTTTTAGATGAAAATAATCTAAAAAACATTTATAAACACACAGAAACGGTTTTTCCTGTCTTAAAATTTTTTATGCAAAAAATAAATGTTGGAGTTCCCGCCCAACATTTATTATAAAATCAAATTATATACTTATTTAATCGGCTCAACCTCGAATGAATATTCAAGCGGTGAAAGGTAGCCGAATTTTATTTGATACTCCTTTGACGGAATAGGTCCGCAGCTTCCCGAACCGGTGCCTCTTACAAAGCCGTCAACAGCGGCAAAGGTTGTTGCGGTATCGGGCAAATCCTCGATATGCTTTGCTTTTTTAAGCTGACCGATTGTGAAGTGATTAGCATTAAAGTTAAACGCCGAAACGAGGAAGCTGGTCAGTGAGAGGAAATACCTTTTTGAGCGATACTGCAATTCTCATTTTGCCCGTTTTCTCAAAGAAATAGTTAACCTGCGCCCTCGCAAGAACAACAATGCTCCTTGTGACAAAATCATATACGGTGCTTACGCATTGTTCACCGCCGATATTTTTAATCTCACAGGAAACGAGCCTGTTGTCCAAATAAATGATTTTTTGCTTTGTGTATTAACCTCGTTTGCAAGGTCAGCTGCTTCGGGAATAAACTTGTTTATATACTTTTGTCTTATATTTTCGGCATAGTCGGTAAAGCCTAAATCCAAATGTGTTTTCGATACAACGATAACCTTTTTCATCAGTCTAACCTTTCACCTGTTGCGGTGTTAAATTTCAAATGTGCCGCTTCGCCGTTTTCCGAATAGTCTATTTCCATAATATTTTTATCGACAAATTCCGCACGGCTTACCGTATACTGCTTTTTATCGAACGCTTCAAGAAGCGCCGTCAGCTGCTCGCCGTTGTACTGCGCAACGTCGTCCGAAGTAAACAGCAAATTGCCAAAAATTGAATTGAGTTTAGCAAGCAGCTTTCTTTGCTCAAGCGTTGTTTTTATATTAGTATCTCTCAAAAGGAATACATCGGGGTCATTGAGCCACGCTCTGCCATCAAGATGACGGCGGAAAATTGCGTTGCATACTGCGTGAGGGGTTGAAACATCCTCTCTCATCATATGCTTTTTATGTCTCCAATCAAGTGCAATATCCGAACCGATACGGCAATAATCGACCTTGCCGAACGCAGGCATAAGCGGAACTCCGCAACCTAAAATCAACTTGTCGCCAACGCATTCACGAAGCAAATCCATAGCGTCGCACATAATTTCGCCCCTTGTCTTGTTGTGCATAGGCAAAACGCACGCACCGTAAAGGAAATCGAGCTTAACCAAATCATAGCCCCAGTCATTGAGCACAACATCAAAAACGTGCTTGATATATTCCCTTGCACCCTCGTTATAAATATCAAGCGAATAAAATCCGCCCCAGTTATGACCTGTCTTGTACGGTTTGCCGTTTTCGTCTTTAATAAACCAGTCCCTGTGATTTTTGAAAACCTGCGAGGACGGCACAGCCGCAAACGGAGCAAGCCACAAGCCTGCCGTCATACCCTTTGAATGAATACTGTCGGCAATGCTTTTCATACCGTCGGGGAACTTCTTTTTATCGGTGCTGAGCCAGTCGCCGACCTTCGTCTGATAACCGTCGTCAATCTGGAAGCAGTCAATTTCCGCATCAATCTCCGAAATACTGTTCAAATCACGCACAACGTCCTTTTGAGTAACGCCGCCGTAATAATTGTACCAGGTTGTATAGCCGTTTCTTCTTTTGCTCTCACGACATTCTACGCCGAGCATATCGAAATATTTGTCGAACACCTCGTCATATCCGCCGCTTAGCTTAACAAATTCTGCGAGCTTTTTCTCACCCTCAAAGGTAACGCCCTCAAGCTCCTTGCCGAAAGTAACACAGCCGCCGTTCACATCAAAGGTCACAAGAGTATAGCCGCACCTCTCGTCAAGGGAAGCAAACAAATCTACGCTGTCGCCGTTTCTCACATAACCGTAAGACCAGCCGTAAAAAACGCCCTGCTGTCTTGGGAATTGATGAAAAAGATTGTCGCCCGATTTGTTCATTCCGATTAATTTAAGCGGACTTTTCATAAGCATAAATTCGGTAAGCTTTGATTGCTCGCTCATTTTTTCATCAATCGAGTATTCAAGGCTGTCAGTCCAGCTTTGGTAGCCGTTGACAAAAATTTTGTCAGACGCCGAATATTTATAAGGCGTTTTTATGCTGAAATCCTTAATTTTAAGCGGAACAAAAGCATTGATATGCGCCGAAAATGAGTTATTGTCATTTTGTGTTTTTATTATAAAATGTTCTGTTTCAAGGCTCGAAGCCTTAAAAATCTCACCGTTTACCTCGTATACTATTCTAATCAAAGTGTTCATTTCAGTTCTCTCCTATTGTAACAAAGTTTTCGCTTTTTTCGCCCCAGCTGTCAACGGAATAAATCTTATAGCTGTGATTTTCTCCGTCCGATTTAAGCGAAAGAGTGACTGTATCGCTCATATTTTCCAAGCCGTTATAGAAGTCGCTGAAAAACAGGAAGCTATCCTTGTCGTCAACAACAACCTCATAAGAATGAACAAAGTCGTCATCCTCACCGGCAGTAAATGTTAATTCGATATTTTCACCGTTAATACTTGCCGTACCCGTTGTGTCGGTTATAATAGGTGCTTTGTTGCTCGCTTTTCTGCTTTCAAAACTATATTTGCCGTTGTTTTCGTAAGGAAGCGGCAAGCTCCAAAGCATATCTGCTTTTTGCTCAATGCCCATTTCCGAGCCGTCGAATAAAACACGGTGAATTTGAATTTCGCTGTCGGTAAGGTCCATTATATAACCCATGGGAGTTTTGTCGGCATTAGGCGGTACAGTGCCGTTTTCCTTGCCTGTTTCAAGCTCGATATACGAAAGTGATTGAGTTTGAATAACCGTATACTCTCCCTGCCAAATTGTGCGTTCGTCAAGTACCGAATAATGACTGTGTCCGCCGAAAAGAACAACGTTAGGATATTTTTCCAAAACCTCGTTGAGCGAAGAGTCGCCCCATTCGTCACTTCCGTAGCAGGTATCTTTTGGTTGGCTGTGAGTTGTTACAAATATAGGCTTTCCCTGTGATTGAGCCGACGCTTTTTCAAGCTCCTTTTCAAGCCATCTTGAAGTCAAAACATAATCGCGCCTCATCATTCCGCAGTTTGGCGATGCGCCGATAAAATGATAGCCGTTTACAACATAATGCGTCCACGGCGACTCACCCATAACCTGCTTAAACGCCTTTATGTGGTTTGTTGCGGTTTTACCCCAAAAATCATGGTTACCCATAACAGTTTGAATAATCGGTCTGTCCTCGCCGTAAACCTCATCAATCGTTTTTTCATATAGCTCAAACGCAAAATATGTACCCAAATCACCTATATCGCCTGCAAACAAAATCATATCTACATCGTTATTTTTCATTGCAATCAGAGCATTCCTTAAATGCTCTACATATTTATCGTCATTTTTCAGCGCTTCCTCGGTAGGCGGAAGTTGAGTGTCGGAAATAACGCCGACCTTGAAGCCTTCGTTTTGTGTTGTAAATTCCTTAACCTCGGTTTTACCGATAATGGTTTTATCACCAAAGGCATATAAGGAGCCTACTCCAATGCCAAAGCCTAATACGATAACAAGCACTATTGATATAACAGTAATCATAATTTTTTTACCTTTTTTCATATTATTTAACCTCTGTTTCCTGTGCTAATCTGTTTAACTCCTCAATTTCACGTCTTTCCTTTTCCTCACGGAATGCCTTTAACTTACCCTTATAGTACCAATCTGGTGTTTTATGGTTTGCAAGCGACTGCCAATTATCCTTGTATTTTCCGTTTGCAATCACATTGTCAATCTGCTTTAAGTATTCGTTAACCGTCATAAATCTCACTCCTGTTATTTTGTTACGGTATATCGGTTTTATTTTATCATAAATCCGCTTAAAACTATTAAGAAATTATGCTTTATTGTTTAGAATGTCTTCTGTTTTTTGAAAAAATAAATGCCGAAAGGGCTTCGGCATTTATCAACAGTAATTATTGCAAATATTCCTCAAGGCAGATGCCTCTTTCATAGATTTCCTTTGCGGCCTCCTTGCCGACATAGCGGTAGTGCCACGGCTCGTAAATTATGCCCGTGATACTGCTTTTACTGTTCGGATATCTCAAAATCCAGCCGTACTTGTAGCTGTTTTGCATAAGCCATTTTTGAGTAGGTCTGTTCTCCTGACCCTCATCAAGAACCTGATAGTCTGTGTCTACAATATCAACCGCAAGACCGAGCTGATGCTCGCTTGTTCCTGGAATGGCAACTATCTTGCCTGCTTCAACCTTTGCGTCGGCGTCGGAGTAGCCCTTATCCTTAAACTGATTAACCTTTCTGTTGTACAAAGAGGTCTGAGTATCGTTTGAACGGTAGGACGAGCAGATAACCGGGTCATAGCCTGCCGCACGGCAATCGTCCATCATTTCCTGCAAAGCAGGATAGCACCTCGAATCAACCGACTGACCGTTTTTAAGCTGGGTTAAAGAAACGGAATATCCCTCGGGCATTTTGTTCCACGGATTAACCAAAATCAAATTCCAATCTGCCGTGGAGTTGTCATAGGTCGTAGCTTTAGTTGTCGACTCGGTTGTCGATTCTGTTGTCGATTCCGTTGTTGTTTCACTTGTTGTAGTTTGTTCGGTAAGGCTTTCAGCCTTTGCTTTATTGTGATTAACAACAATAATTGTTGTTACCGCCGCAACGACTAACACAACCGCTACTGTGCAAATGATTATTATTTCCTTTTTTGTAAGCTTTAATTTATCCATTCGCTTTTCCTTATTTTGTCACAAAATCAATTATATCCTGCTTTTCGATATAGCCCACCGATTGATTAATAAGCTCGCCGTTTTCAAAAAGGAGCAAATTCGGAATAGTCATAATTCCGTATTCAAGCGCCAAATCCCTCGCTTCGTCGCAGTTCACCTTGCAAAACTTAACGTCGTCAAGCTCGTCCGACACCTCGTCAACAAGCGGCGACAGCATCATACAAGGACCGCACCATTCAGCCCAAAAATCAACAAGCACTCTGCCGTCAAAATTCAATACCTCTTCATCAAAATTATCTCTGTTAACATCTAAAACCATAATTAATCCCTCTTTCCGACGAGTGATGAAATCGCCTGCAAAAGTTCCTTATCCTCGTCTGTTACTTTGAAATTTGTTCTTATTTTTTCGCCGTTCGGCGTTGTAACGCTGAGCTCCAAAACTGCTCCCGTGTCGATTTTACTTCCTGCGTTGCGGAAAAACAATCCAAGCTTCGGATGTCTTGCGTTAAAGCCGTCAGCCATTTCTTTTATTTTTAGTAGTGCCATAGGATTCATACAATTTCCTCCGAATTACAAAACCAAAACGAGCGCGCCTGCGGCAATAAGCAGGGTTGCAATAAGCGTTTTTACGGTAAATTCCTCGTGCAAAAATATTACTGCAAAAATCAACGTAAATATTATGCTCAATTTATCAATCGGCACAACCTTCGACGCGTCGCCTATCTGCAATGCACGGTAATAGCATATCCACGAAAGACCTGTTGCAATTCCCGACAGTATCAAAAAAATCCAGCTTTTCTTGCTTATTGACGTTAGCCCCGTTTGAGCGTTTGTAATAAACACAATACCCCACGAAAGTACAACGACAACAACCGTTCTTATGGCAGTTGCCAAATTAGAATTAACTCCGTCGATACCGACCTTTGCAAGAATTGAAGTTGCGGCGGCAAAAACTGCCGAAAGAAGTGCAAAAACAAACCAGCTCATAACATTACTTCGCCTCATTTTGACATTTTCTATGGTTTTATTGTATACCCTGAAAGCAGAATTGTCAACATAATACTGTATGTACATTTTTGTTGATTTTTACAAAAAAATATTATAAAAATACGGACGAGCAATGCTCGTCCGTACGAAATGTCACATAAATGACACAACTGCATTTTTCATAGCGAAGCGACTTCATATTGACGAAGTCAATGCTTCATTTTTCATTTACTTTCGTTATGCTCTGCGCACGCTGTAACAAAGCCCTTGAAAAGCGGGTGCGGCTTATTCGGTCTTGACTTAAATTCAGGATGGAACTGACCTGCGACAAACCACGGGTGGTCGGGTATTTCAACCATTTCAACAATGTGATTATCCGGACTTGTACCTGCAAAAATCATACCGCCGTCAAGAAGCTGCTGACGAAAATCGTTATTGACCTCATATCTGTGGCGGTGACGTTCCTTAATCTCCTCTTTGCCGTAAAGCGCATACGACTTTGATTCCTTATTCAGCACGCAGGGATATTCACCCAGACGAAGCGTGCCGCCCAAATCGGAAAGATTTTTCTTTTCAGGCAGAATATCAATAACCGGATACGGCGTTTCGGGGTCGATTTCCGCCGAATTTGCGCCGTCAAGTCCGAGCACATTTCTTGCAAACTCGATAATTGCAATCTGCATACCGAGACAAATTCCGAGATACGGAATATTGTGAGTTCTTGCATAATTACAAGCGATAATCTTACCCTGCGTTCCTCTGCTGCCGAAGCCGCCGGGAACAAGAATGCCGTCCATATCGCCCAAAACTGCATCAACGTCAACGTCGTCACCCTCAAGACTTTCGCTGTCTATCCAATGAATATCAACTGCACTTCTTGTCGGAATACCGCCGTGCTTGAGTGCTTCGTTTACGCTGATATAGCTGTCGTGAAGCTCAACATACTTGCCTACCATTGCAATTTTTACCGTTCTTTGCGGATTTCTCAAAGCCCAAAGCATTTGTTCCCAATCGGTCAAATCCTGCTCGGGTGCTTCAATTCCCAATTTTTTAAGCACAACGCCATCCATATTCTGTTCTTTTAGCATCATTGGCACGGCATAAAGAATATCGCAGTTATTGTTTTCAATAACACATTCCTTGTCAACATTGCAAAAAAGCGAAATTTTGTTTTTGATATCGTCCGACATATGATGCTCGCAACGACAAACGATAATATCGGGGTGAATACCGAGAGAGAGCATTTCCTTAACGGAATGTTGCGTCGGCTTACTTTTCAGCTCGTCGGACGCCGCAAGATACGGAACGAGCGTTACGTGAACGAAAAGGCAGTTTTCACGGCCGTACTCTGTCGCAAACTGACGAATAGCCTCCAAAAACGGCTGACTTTCGATATCGCCGATTGTACCGCCGATTTCTACGAGACAGACGTCTGCGCCGTTTTCGGCATTTTGGCGTATGTATCTTTTGATTTCATTCGTAACGTGAGGAATAATCTGGATAGTCTGACCGCCGTAAACGCCCTTACGCTCGTCGCTGATTACCTTCCAGTAAACCTTACCCGATGTAAGATTTGAGTGCTTGCCCAAATTTTCGTCAATAAATCTTTCGTAATGTCCCAAATCCAAATCCGTTTCTGCGCCGTCGTCGGTAACGAAAACCTCGCCGTGCTGAACGGGATTCATAGTTCCGGGGTCAACGTTCAAATACGGGTCAAGCTTTTGAGCAGTAACCTTTAAGCCTCTCGCCTTAAGCAATCTTCCGAGTGAAGCCGCAGTAATTCCCTTTCCGAGTCCCGAAACAACGCCGCCTGTAATAAAAATGTATTTCGCCTTATTCATAACTACCTCTCCTTCTTATGAATATGTTTGTTATTTTATATATTATTTCATTAATATACTGCCCGATTGATTTTATAAAAACAAAAAAGACGGCAGTACCACCCTACGAAACTCGATAGAGTTGTACAACCATCTGTACTTAAATATTATAAACCCATTTTTTCATAAAATCAATAGTTTTATTAAAAAATATTATCTGTCGTTACAGCTAAGGCGAATACCAAACTGCTTTATCACCTTTTCATCAACCGACGAAAGCATAACGCTGCAATGCATTTCGCTGTTTTTCAGGTTGCCCAGCTGCTCAAGTGCGAGCTTTGCGTTATTATCCGTAACGGCTGAAATCGAAAGTGCAATCAAAATTTCGTTTATATGAAGCTGGGGATTTTTTGCGCCGAGATGCTCGGTTTTCAAGCTCTCGATAGGACGGATAACCTCTGGGTCGATAAGCGTAATATCATCAATCCCTGCAAGCGTCTTTAAGCTGTTAAGAAGCAATGCGCTCGCACAGCCCATAATTTTTGAAGTCTTACCTGTAATCAGTCTGCCGTCGGCAAGCTCGATAGCCGCCGCAGGCGCATTTGTCTTTGACGCAAGATTTTCCGCAAGGGCAACGCACTTTCTGTCTTCGGAGGTAATGCCGGCATTATTAAGCAAAAGTTCGAGCTTATAGATTTCATCATCATTCTTCGCACCGCGCTTTTTATTTATCTTTGCCGTAAAGTATCTGCGAATAATCTCGTCCTTTGAGGCACTCGTCACCGCTTCGTCGTCAAAAATGCAGTTTCCCGCCATATTAACGCCCATATCCGTCGGCGATTTATACGGACATTCGCCGTAAATCTTGTCAAACGTCGCCTTCAAAACAGGGAATATCTCGACGTCACGGTTATAATTTACAGTCGTTTTGCCGTAAGCCTCCAAGTGCCACGGGTCAATCATATTAACGTCGTTCAAATCGGCGGTTGCGGCTTCGTATGCAATATTGACTGCGTGATTAAGAGGCAAATTCCAAATCGGGAATGTTTCAAACTTCGCATAGCCCGCCTTAATTCCGCGTTTATTCTCGTGATAAAGCTGTGAAAGGCAGGTCGCCATCTTACCGCTTCCCGGACCCGGCGCAGTAATAATCACAAGTCGGCGTGACGTTTCGATATAATCGTTCTTTCCGTAGCCCTCGTCGGAGACAATCTTTGAAATATTATTTGGATAGCCGTCGATAAGATAATGATGATAAGCCTTAATTCCCGCCTCGCCGAGCTTTTCCTCAAATGCGACAACCTTCGGAGTCGCAGTATATTTTGTAAGGCACACGCTTCCTACAAAAAGACCCTTACTCTCGAATGCGTTGATAAGACGGAAAACGTCGACATCATAAGTGATTCCGAGGTCTCCTCGAATTTTGTTTTTTTCTATATCCGCGGCGCTGATTACCAAAACTATTTCAGCCTCGTCCTTGAGCTGAAGAAGCATTTGCAGCTTACTGTCGGGCAGAAATCCGGGCAAAACCCTGCTTGCGTGATAATCGTCAAACAGCTTTCCGCCGAATTCAAGATATAGCTTTCCGCCAAATTCGGAAATTCTCTCCTTAATTCTGCTTGACTGCATAGATAAATATTTATCATTATCAAAGCCGATTTTATACATACCGAAAAAACACTTCCCTCTCAAAAATAAGTACAGACAGGCGTACAAAACACCTGTCTGTACCTATCTATTATAGAGTAAGGAGAAGAACTTTTCAATAGTTATTTGTTATTTTGTCGAATTTTATTTGTTATTTTTTCCTTTAAGAAACGGTCGAAGCGGCTGATATACAAGCATAGTTACCGCAACGCTGATTAATCCCTTAACGAGAGTGAACGGAACGTTGAAAATAAGAAGACATTCTACCATATTCTTTACGCTCGGCAAAAGCGCCTTGTACATACCGAAAACTGCTTCCTCCGGAAAGCCGAGCACGGAATAATAAAGAGGATAAATAAGGAAATAGTTGCTCGGCAGACTTACAAGCGCCATAACAACAGCACTGACAACACCTGCAATAAGTGCATTTTTCTTCGTCTTTTTACGGCTGTAAATAAGACCTGCAACGCCTGCAAAAACAGCGCCTAAAATGAAGTTTGAAAGTTCGCCGACAAATCCGCTTTGGCTAACCGCCATATGAATGAGATTTTTGAGCAACGCAATCAAAACGCCGACAACCGGACCGTAAGCAAATGCGCCGATAAGCTCCGGCAAATCGGAGAAATCGAGCTTAATGAAGCTCGGTACAATCGGGATTGAAATCTCGATATACTGCAATACAACCGCAACGGCGGTCAGCACACCGCAGCCGACAATACGGCGGGTTTTGTTTGATTTTGTTTTTGGTTCAACTGATTTTGACATAATTTTTCCTCCTTTTCGGGCAAAAGAGAAGCCCTAATATATCTCTATATTAGGGCGAATAATCATATCCTGCAAAATGCAAAAATAAATATATATTTCTCTCATCCGGACTTTAACCGTCGGTCTCGGAATTTCACCGAGTCAGCTATCTTACGATAGGTCGTGGACTTTACCACCGGTGAGGAATTTCGCCTCGCCCTGAAATAATTTGTAAATCTATAATAATACCGTTATTGCAATTTGTCAACATTTTTTTGATTAATATCATCTTATCGAAGCTAATAATCAAGTGAGTTTTCGTAAAGCAAAAAATCATACAAGCCTAAGTGCAAAATTCCGTCTTCGTCATTCCAAGGCTTCGCTGTTGTTTTTGTGACAATGATTTTTTTGAAAAAGTCGTTTGTGTTTTTAAGAGGTCGAAGCTCTGTATTCATCTTTTCTCCATCGGAAACATTCAAAGCAGATTGAATATAGTACTTCTTTGACCCGGCATTAACTACAAAATCTATTTCAATCTGTGATTTTGTTCTGTTGCCGTTTTTACTGTTTACTATTTCTACAACGCCGACATCAACCGAATATCCTCTGCAAAGCAATTCATTGTAAATTATATTCTCCATAATATGCGTTTCCTCTTGCTGTCTGAAATTCAGCCTTGCGTTACGAAGTCCGATATCTGTGCAATAGTATTTTGACGGATATTCAAAATATTTTTTACCTTTAATATCATACCTCTTTGCAACATTAAACAAAAATGACTCAATGAGATAATCCAAATATTTTGAAATGGTGTTAGATGAAACCTTTATTTTCTTTACAGATTCAAGCGTTCTTGCAATTTTTGACGAATTTGTAAGCGAACCGATAGACGAGCATAAGTCATCCGTTAATTCTTCAAGCACATCCGTTAGTTCAATATCATACCTCTCACCGATATCCTTAAAATATACCTCGTTAAACAGAGTTTTTAGATATTGCATTTTGTCTATTTCATTTTTCTTTGACAAAACCAAGGGCATTCCGCCATACAAGGCATATTCTTCGTAAGCCTCGGCTTTTTCTCCGCCGACAAAATCGTAATACTCTTTGAACGAAAGCGGATATACTCTTACTTCATCTCCCCGACCTCTAAACGCTGTCAAAACATCTTTTGTTAAAAGCTTTGAATTACTGCCTGTAACATAAATATCAACATTGCGAAATCTCAACAATCCGTTCAATACATTGTACAATCTTATTTCATCAGGATTTCTTAACTCTTCCTTTGAAATTGCATACTGAACCTCGTCGATAAATATATAGTTCATCTTGCCGTCGATGATTTTTGAACGGATATATTTCGAAAGTTCGGTCGGGTCTCGATATTTCGTAAACAAATCATCATCAAGCGGAATTTGAATAATCTGTTTTTCGTCAACGCCTTGCGAAATAAGATAATCGTGATAAATATAAAACAAAAGATAGCTTTTTCCGCACCTTCTTATGCCTGTTATAACCTTTATGAGCCCGTTTTCTTTTTTATCAATAAGTCTTTGCAAATATACGTCTCGCTTTATTTCCCTAACCATATCAGTCATCCTTACTTAAAATTTAGGTGTATTGTTCCCTAACTTTTAACTCATTATACCAATGCTTTTGAAAAAAATCAAGTATATAATTAAAACTTAGGGTAATTGTTCCCTAAGTTTTAACTGAAATACATATTAATGTGAATACGTCAATCAAGATTGCCGGTAAGGAGCATAATTGAAGCGAGGGCGGCGACGGGTGCGGTTTGGGTGCGAAGTATTCTTTTGCCGAGCGTTGCACGAACACCGCCGACGCTTTCTATCAGCTCAACCTCGCTGTGCTCAAAGCCGCCCTCCGGTCCGATATATATCGAAACGCTCTTAACATCGGGCAAAATAATATCTCGAAGCGGCTCTCCGCCGCCCTCGTAAAAGACGATTTTCAGCTCGCTTTCATCATTTTCAACAGCCTGTGCGATAGTCTTAACCTCTGATATTTTCGGCACTATTCCTCTGCCGCTTTGCTGTGAGGCTTCGAGCGCAATTTTTTGATAACGCTGAATTTTTTTAGCAGCGGATTTTTCTTCCGGACGGCTGACGCACCTCGTCGTCAGCGTCGGCACAATCTCGTACACGCCGAGCTCAACGCATTTTTGTATAATATCCTCTAACTTTTGACCCTTCGGTATACCCTGATAAATCGTAACCCTACACGACGGCTCGCTCGTATTCGGCTTTTCATAGCATATTTTCAGCTCAACGCATTCCCTGTCTATCGCACTTATCTGACAACCGTAGTCGATGCCCCTGCCGTCTGTCACCGTAAGCATATCGCCTACTCTCATACGCAGGGATTTTGCAATATGTCTTGCGCTTTCGCCGTCAAGAAGAATTTTTTCTCCGTTTACTTCGTCAACAAATAATTTTTGCATAATTACCTCTTATAAATTGTTTCTCGCCCAATGGAAAAGATATTGCTGGGCAATTCCCTCAATTCCCTCAAAACATTTCGGGAAGCCGTCGGGATAATACTCCATAACGCGCTTCATCCAAACATCAAGCGGACAGCACGAATAAAATCTCATTCCGAAAAGCAAAACACAGTCGGCAACCTTTGTTCCTACGCCGTAAATTTTCAAAAGCTCCTTTTTCGCCTGCTCAAGCGGCATTGCCTTTATCGCCTGCAAATCAATTTCACCGCCGGCAACGGCTTTTGCAAGGCGTTCAAGATACTTTGCTCTGTACCCTGCTCCAAGCTCGGCGAAATCCTCAACTGAAAGCTCCGACAGTCTTTGAGCTGACGGAAAAGTGTAATATCCGTTTCCTAATTCGTCTCCGTATTTTTCGCAAAGACGGGATATAATCAGCTTAATTCTTTTTATATTATTTTGCTGGCTGATTACAAACGAACAAAGCGCCTCCCAGCTTTCCTGATTGAGTATTCGTATTCCGTAGTACTCATCAATGGTAGACGACAAAAGCGTATCGCTTTTCAGCCTTTGACAAATTTCGTCATAATCCTTTTCCAAATCGAAATAGTCAACCCAAAAGCCGTAAAAATCTTCATCTGTTGTGTTTTCAAAAATCAGGTTGTCATCCTGCTTTGAAATATGCAGAAAACGTCCGCCCGCAACTCCGCAGTACGAGGAATCCTCCTGCCTTTGCCACCTAAACGCCTGACCGCAGTCGAGAGTCAGGTCAAGGTCGAAGCAACGAACACCGCTTACAACTATATTATTTTCAATTCTTTCTACTCTCATCACAAGCTCCGTTTTTTGATTTTGCTCTTTGTTGATTATAACATTTTTTTGTTGACAATGAAAGAGGATAATAATATTTTTCAAAATTCGTTAATTCTCTTTACACACCGTATACCTCGCCGATTTTGTCAAATTTCGACAAAACCGCCTGTTTTAGGGCGTTTGAAACAGATTGATAAATTATTGTCAAAAATAAAAAATCCGAGGCAAATTTTTCTCATTTTCGGCATATTTCACAAAAAGTTACAAATGATGTAATTGTTGAAAACTATGTGTAAAATGTTGAAACCTTACCCATTTTTTAGTTTTCAACATAGAAAAATCCCCATTTTCAGCCGCTTTGAGCCGACTTTTGCACATTTTCCACCGAGTTTTCCACATTTTTGCACCGGGCATTTATATTACGAATCGTTATACAACAGCCTTGTCAAGAACTTTTTTATGCTCATTTTCAACAAAATCAATTTTCCTGTTTTTGAATAAAAACGAAAAAATTTTCAAACACTATTTGTATAATTTCAAACATAGATTTTTTACACGAAAGGAAAATTGCAATGCTAAAAGGAGTTAACAAGCAAATACTCGAAATCACAAACACCGACTCACCGTATTTTGAAAAAATCATATTTTTCGTACGTTCGTCATCAAGCGATACAGACGAGCGAAAGCTGAGAGCCGAAGCAGAAAAAATCAGCGCTTCAACCGCCGTCAAGCCTCCGAAATCAAGAAAAACAAAACGCCAAATCATTTCTGCCGTTTGCTCGGCACTGCTTTCTGCTATGGCAGGCGTTGCAGTTGTATTTATGTTGAACTTAATTATTTCCTAAAAGAGGGCGATACAATGTCAAAAAAGGCTACGAAAAACCTGCTTGCAATACTGCTTGCGGTTGTTGTTATTATCGGTATTGCGGCTTCAAGCCGTGCGGTATACGATAATTTTATTAAGGAAGAGAGCGTTTTTGCGCTTTCAAGGCTCGGCTCAAGCGGCAGCGAGGTTAAGCAAATTCAACAAAAGCTAAAATCTCTCGGCTACTACAAAGGCTCGGTCGACGGCATTTACGGAACACAAACAAAAAACGCCGTCACCTCCTTTCAGAGAAACTGCGGAATAACGGCTGACGGAATATGCGGAAAAACAACGCTTTTGTATCTCGGTATCACAAATTCCGGCGGTACGGGAAGCGGCTCATACAGCAATGCAGATGTTGAGCTTTTGGCAAAGGTTATTTCCGCAGAGGCAAGAGGCGAAAGCTACGAGGGACAGGTTGCCGTAGGCGCAGTTATACTCAACAGAGTAGCCCATCCGTCATTTCCCGATACACTTTCGGGCGTTGTTTATCAAAAGGGTGCGTTTTCCTGCGTTAATGACTCGAACTGGTATCAGCCGGTAGCCGAATCGTCAAAGCGTGCGGCTCGTGACGCTCTCAACGGCTGGGATCCGTCGGGCGGCGCAATCTACTACTTCAACGCTTCCAAAACAAACGACGCCTTTATGCACTCCCGAACGGTAATAAAGGTTATCGGAAACCACAAATTCTGCATATAGAGCCTTGTCACCACCAAAGGGAACCGTCCCCTTTGGTGGTTTTGGGTTTTGGGATTTTGCTTTACAAGAATTTTACAATATTATGCTTATCAATTTTAACAATCTGTTGTATAATAAGCTCATAAGGTATATTGTAAGTTTTTATGCTTTTTTATCAAGCAGGAGTAAAAATATGATTTATTGTGTAGAAGACGACAGCTCAATTCGTGATTTAATGATATATGCGCTTAATACCTCCGGCTTCAAAGCTTGCGGCTTTGATAATGCCCAAGGCTTGTATGATGCGTTGACTCAGCAATGCCCCGAGCTTATTATGCTTGACATTATGCTGCCCGACGAGGACGGAATTTCTATTCTTACAAAGCTTCGTTCAAATCCGTCAACCGCCGATATTCCGATTATTATGGCAACTGCAAAGGGCACGGAATACGACAAGGTTGTCGGTCTTGACCTCGGCGCCGACGATTACCTTGCAAAGCCGTTCGGTATGCTCGAAATGGTTTCAAGAGTAAAGGCGGTTTTGAGAAGAAGCAAAGGCGCAGTATCGTCGACAGAAATAAAAATCGGTCTTTTGACGCTTAACACAAGCGAGCACACCGTTTTTTCAGCCGGTGAGAGAGTTGAACTGACGCTAAAGGAATACGACCTGCTCAAGATTTTTATGGAAAATCCGGGAATTGTTTTCAGCCGTGACGAACTACTCAAATCGGTTTGGGGAACGGAGTATCTCGGAGAAACAAGAACCGTCGACGTTCATATCGGCACGCTTCGCACAAAGCTGAAGTCCTGCTCCGATTATATTCAAACGGTACGTGGAGTCGGTTACAGAATGGAGAAAGCATTATGACAAAGCGAATTTTCAGAAGTATATACATAGTTGCGCTCGGTGTTTTCGTTGCGTCGGCAATATGCATTATGGGTGCGCTTTATAACTATTTCACCGGCGTTCAGCAAACACAGCTTCAGGCTCAAACAAATCTTGCGGCGCAGGGTGTAGCAAACGAGGGTGCAGGATATTTTGAAAATCTCAAGGCAGACTCGCTTCGTATAACCTGGATTGATACCGACGGCACGGTTTTGTATGACAGTCAGGGTGACCTTAGCAATATGGAAAATCACCTTGAGCGCGAAGAGGTCAAGCAGGCTTTAAGCAACGGAATGGGAGAAAGCACAAGATATTCAAAAACTCTGCTTCAACGCTCGCTTTACTGTGCGAAGAAAATGAACGACGGCACAGTGCTTCGCCTTTCGGTTGCACAAAAAACAGTTTTCACTCTGCTTTTGAGTATGCTTCAGCCGCTGTTGATAGTATTTGTAATAGCGCTTGTTTTGTCGCTGATTTTGGCATACAGACTGTCGAAAAAAATAGTCGAACCGCTGAACAGTCTTGACCTTGACGAGCCGATGAACAACAAGGAATACGAGGAGCTTACTCCTGTATTGGAAAGGCTCAACGCTCAAAAGCGACAAATAAAGCTCCAACGCGACGAGCTAAAGCAAAAGCAAAAGGAATTTGACGCCGTAACGCAGGGTATGGCAGAGGGAATAATCCTGCTCAACAGCGAATGTGAGATATTGAGCATAAACCCTTCGGCGCAAAAAATACTGAACACCAACCCGTTTTGTATCGGAAAATTCATACTCTCCGTTTATTCAAGTCAGGAGCTTCAGGAGCTGCTTTTGAAATCGGGCAAGGGCGAATACTGCGAAAAAATCATTGAGCTGTCTGGTGAAAAATACCAGCTCAACGCAAGCCCGATTATATCCCATTCAAACGTATCGGGAACAGTATTACTGCTGATGAACGTCACTCAAAAGGAAAAAGCCCAGCAGCTTCGCAGAGAGTTTACGGCAAATGTTTCCCACGAGCTGAAAACGCCGCTTCATACCATTGCAGGCTGTGCCGAGCTTATGTCGAACAATATGGTCAAAAGCGAGGACGTGCCCGAATTTGCAAACAAAATTTATACTCAGGCTCAAAGAATGATAACGCTTGTTGAGGATATTATCAATCTTTCGCATCTCGACGAGGGCGTTGAGAATATGAAAAAGGAGCAGGTTAATCTGCTTGATGCGGCAAACGACGTTGCTTTGTCACTATCGAACGAAGCAACACAAGCCGATGTAAAAATATCCGTTTCAGGCGACAATGCAGTAATCAGCGGTTACCCTGCAATGCTAACGCAGATAATCTACAACCTGTGCGACAATGCTATCAAGTATAACCGTGCAGACGGTAAGGTTGACATAACCGTAACAGACAACACCGACACAGTTACGCTCACGGTTGCGGACACGGGAATCGGCATACCCAAGGAGCATATTGACAGAGTTTTTGAACGCTTTTACTGCGTTGACAAAAGCCGTTCAAAGCAAATCGGCGGCACAGGCTTGGGTCTTTCAATCGTAAAGCACGCCGCAATGCTTCACAACGCTTCAATAACAACCGAAAGCGTTGTATCTCAGGGAACGACAATAACCGTAACATTCCCAAAAAATTAATTAAACGCAACAAAATCGGGATTCACCCTTAAGTGAATCCCGATTTTAGTTTAATTTGAGTTTATTTTATACGCCCGAATATGCGTTAAAGCCACCGTCAACCGGAATGTTTACGCCGGTGATAAAGCCGGAATATGCTTCGTCGCAAAGGAACAGAAGCGTTCCGTCAAGCTCTTCGGGCTCGCCGAAGCGATCCATCGGAGTTGCCGCAAGAATTTTTTCCGTACGTGCTGTCGGAGTACCGTCCTCGTTCCAAAGAAGAGCTGCATTCTGCTTTGTTGAGAAAAAGCCGGGAGCAATGGCGTTTACTCTTATACCCATCGGTGCAAAATGCACAGCCATCCACTCGGTAAAGTTCTTAACAGCCGCCTTTGCCGCTGAATATGCAGGGATACGTGTAAGCGGACGAAATGCATTCATTGAAGTTACCATAACTATGCAGGCATTTTCCTTTTCAACCATATCTCTTGCAAAAACCTGTGTAGGAATAAGAGTTCCGAGGAAGTTCAAATTGAACACAAACGAAATACCGTTGGGATCAAGGTCGAAAAATGTCTTGATATTCTCGTCCTTTTGAACAAGGTCAATCTTTTCAAGAGTGTCCTTTGTTGTCGTTCCCTTTGGGTTGTTGCCGCCTGCGCCGTTAAGAAGAATATCGCAGGTGCCGAGCTTTTCGGCAATAATATCTCTTGCCTTTTGCATCGACTCAATTTCCAAAACATTACAGCCTACCGCAATAGCCTCGCCGCCGTCGGCAATAATTTCGTCAGCACATTTTTGAGCCGCTTGCTCGTTCAAATCAAGCACGGCAACCTTGCAGCCCTGCTTTGCCAAGGTCTTTGCAAAGCTTCCGCAAAGAACACCGCCGCCGCCTGTTACAACCGCAACTCTGCCTTTTAAGTTCTCGTGTGTCATAATATCACCTTTTTTACAATCTGATTTTTATTTTCTGCTTTTTTCAACTGCTTCCCAAAGACCGTTGAGATACGATACGCCGAGCGCTCTGTCGAAAAGTCCGTAGCCCGGTCTTGCAACCTCGCCCCAAATCATTCTGCCGTGGTCGGGACGGATATAGCCGTCAAATCCAACCTCCTGCAAAGCCTTTACAATCTCGTACATATCGAGCGAGCCTGCATTGCTTTCGTGAGAGGTTTCGTTAAACCATTGATTATTAATCTGAACATTGCGAAGATGAGCAAAATAAATTCTATCCTTCGCCGTCTTAATAATCTCAACCATATCATTATTCGGACTTGCACCCAAAGAACCTGTGCAAAGTGTAATTCCGTTATACTTCGACGGCACCATATTAAGCAGCTTTTCAATAGCATCCTTGCCTGTGATTATACGAGGAAGACCGAAAATGCTCCAGGGCGGATCGTCCGGATGAATAGCCATTTTAACGTCACATTCCTCGCAAACAGGCATAATTGCCTCAAGGAAATATTTAAGATTTTCCCACAAATCGTCTGCGGTAACGCCCTTATATTTTTCAAACAGCTCCTTGATTTCGCCCATCCTTTCGGTTTCCCAGCCGGGCATTGCATAACCGTTTGAATTATCGTCTATCTCCTTGAACATATCCTCAGGCGACTTACCCTCAACCTGCTTGCCGTCGTAGCACAGACAGGTGGAGCCGTCCTCAAGCGGCATATACAAATCAGTTCTTGTCCAGTCAAACACCGGCATAAAGTTATAGCATATAACCTTAACTCCGACCTTTGCAAGATTGCGAATAGAAGTCTTGTAGTTTTCGATATACTTGTCTCTGGTAGGCAAACCGATTTTGATATCCTCGTGAACATTCACGCTCTCGATACATTCCATAGTCAGCCCTGCGGCAGTAATCTCGTCATACATAGCCTGAACTCTGTCCATAGTCCACGCCTCGCCTGCCGGCAAATCGTGAAGCGCAGGAACAACGCCGACAACATTCGGAATTTGCTTGATTTGTTCAAGAGTAACGGTATCCTTCTCCTTGCCAAACCAACGAAAAGTCATTTGCATAGACAAACCTCCTTAATTTTATTATTCAACTAATTTTACCATACTTTCAATAAATGTTCAACTGTAAATTATTACTCTTTTTGAATGATTACTTCCTCGCCAATATTTTCCAAGACCTTAATACTGCCCACGGCACGAGCCGAATCGGATTCAAGGCTAATACTTATATCACGTGAAAGAATATTATCGGCACCGTATTCATCATCAAGCATTTGTTCAAGAGAGGAGTTGATTTTTTCATTCAGCTCGCTGTCGGTAAGGGAATATTCCTCGGTGTTATAAAGGCAAACATCATAAGTAATAATGCCCACGGGAACGCTCTGGGCGTTGATTTTAACGAGGCTTGTGCGACTTGAAATATCGGCGTTTTGCTTCGGCAAACGTCCTACATAAAGCGGAATATTAAGACCGAAAAAATAAATTGAACGCAAGGTTAAATCACGATAATACGCCTTGCGCTTTTCCTTTCTTAAAACGGTATAATCAACCTTTTCCTCAACGCAGGCGATAAAATCGCCTCTTGCATAAGCAAAGAGATTTTGCTTCGTCTGCTCGCTTTCGTAAACGCCGCTGACAAGGATATCGCCTGCCCTCACGCTTTCACCGACTGCAACATTCTGCCAGCCCTCGTATGTAACGGCAGAAACAATAACGCCGTCCTTTTTCGCTTTTAGGTTAGCGCAGCCGGTGCTGTTTATAATTTTCGGCTTTGCGGTGCTTTCCTCAATTTCAACCCTCGCACTCGTTCCGAAGCGATTAATATGTACCCACGCGATTTCGTCGAAGCTCGCCATCATCAAATCCTCAAGAACGCCCTTATCTACACTCCTCCAAAACACGCCCTCGAAAAAGCCGTTTTGCTCCAAGAAATTCGAAATCTCGCTTTTCGTCAGGCTTTCGGTTCCGACAATTTCTATGTTCCAAACAAAGCCCGACAGCAGACAAAACAGTATTATACAAATCAATCCGCCGACCGCAAGCCCTACCCTGCTTGAATATTTAGACAAGGCGAGCATAATTCCTCGTCGCTTTTCGATTTTAACAACGCCGCCGTGTGAATATGCTATTTTGTGAAGCTTCTTGTATTCACTCGCAGTACAATCGGCAAAAAGCGTTTCCCCGTTCATTCTGACATTACGAAGCGCAACGCCCGACTTAAAGCAGTCGTTCAAAAAATCGTTGCAAAAGCCCTTTTGAAACGAAAAAGTAACATAACCTAAAATAAATCGCAAAAGCCTATTAAGCATTTTCAAGCTCCAAGCAAAGAATATCGCCCTCGATTATCGCACCCTCCGGCGAAAACTCATTTATGCAAAGCCCTGCTCCGACAATATGAACGCAGTACGACCCAACGTCAATGACAATACTGTCGCCGGTATACTGCTTAACGCCCTTTAAGCCGTCGATTACGCATTGCCCCGAGCCGACAAGATGAATATGAGGTGACGCGGTATAACCCGTTACCGTATCGCAGGACATAGATATTTTCTTCATACTATCACCGTAGAATAATATGAATTATATCCACCTTTTATGCTTAAACCACGCAAGCAGGACTGCCGCAACGCACACAACGACAATTCCGACGCCGATATATCCGAAGCGTGAGGAAAGCTCCGGCATATATTTGAAATTCATTCCGTACCAGCCTGTTATGAAAGAAAGCGGCGAAAAAATCACGGTGAAAACAGTAAAGATTTTCATAATTTGATTGAGCCTCAAATCTATGCTCGACTGATATGCGTCACGCAGATGAACAACGCTGTCGCAAAGCATTTTAACGCTGTCCTTTAATCTTCCCGCACGCTCACAAAGCTGACCGATACGCCTTGAATCATTAATCTCAAGCGAGCCTTCCTCGTCATTCACAAAGAGAGAAAGCAAATCAAGAAGCCTGTCGTAACCGTTATAAAGCTCGGACAAATCCTGCTTGAGCTTGAACAATTCAAGATTGAAATCCCTCATATCGGTTTTCGACAAAAGCTGCTTTTCCATTGCGTCAATATTGCGGCGAAGCGTTGAAACGCAATTCGACTGCGAGGTAATCAGCCTGTCGAAAAAAATGTAAATCAGCTTTTCGAGTGAAGCGTCTTCAATTCTTGACGGCAAAATGCATATATCGCGAATTTCGTGAAGCTCATCCGAAACAGGCACAACGAGAAACAAATTTTTTCTCACAAACACGGCAAGCTGCGTACTGCCGAGGCTCAAAATAGCAAAAACGCAGTCGTCGTACGCCCATACCTCCTGCGAAAAGCCGTCGGCACAGCTTATGCGACTTACCGTATTTTCGGGGAGTGAAAAATACGAAGCGGCACTTTGCATCTCACCGAGCGAAACATACGCAAAGGTTAGGCGTGAAGCGTCGGTTTCGTCAAGTCCGACGGACATCGGCTCGTCATCAAAAACATAATACACAAAACCACCTGTAATATTATTCCTCAAAAGCACAGTAATTATCACAAAATAAAAACAGCGTCGAAGGTTGTTTTCTTCAACGCTGTTTGTTATTCTGTTTACCAACCGAGACGAACGATTTTTATCGAACAGTTTCCAACGCCCAATTTGTAGCACATTGCATGTCCCTGCGGTGTAAAAATATCTATTCTGCCTTTTTTCGACAATCCGCTTCCGCCTCTGTCGGCAACGGTGTAATTCTGACCGTCAACGTTAATTACCGAGCCAAGCGGCAACCAGTTGCACGCAACATAATGTGGGTCTGCCATACCGTTTTGTACCTTAAGACCGGAGGTAGTAATGCCTCTTGAGTTGCCGTTACATTTTGAACAAGCGCAGTAGTGAGAATATCTGCCGCTTATGGTGTCGCCGACATTATATCCGTTCCACGAGGTTACGCCGTTTGGCTCAACATCGTAATATCCCTCGGGAATTTTTGTGCCGACCTTTATCTGCTCATTTATCGGCATCTGCGTTACGTTTCTGCCGATTTCGGTTCTTGAATCATATTCGCCGTTAACGTACTTGATTTTATAAGTAACGTCCGCTTTACCGTTTGCGCCGCTTCTGACAACCGACTGTGTGCCGATTTCCATTGAGCTGTCGTCAATTTTTTCGGTAGAATACTTAATTTCCTCGCTTACCGTCTCCTCTTTGTATTCAACGCGGTAAACGCTGACGCTCAAGCCGTCTTCAACTGCCGCGTCAAGTGAATGCGAGGTATAGTCATCCTCTCCGAGCTCGACGCCTGCAAGTGCAAGCAAATCCTCAACCGTACCGCCGAGCATTGCAAATTCCTTGCTTTCACCGTCTGAATTAACAGTTGCATAAACTGCATTTTCAAGACGAATTACCATACCGTCCGTTACAGCCTCGTCAAGTGCATAATTGAGTCTGTCGTTTTCACCGACAAAAAATCCAATCTCCTTAAGCGCCGCTCCGACAGTATCGGAATAAACTCCGTATACGGTAATCGAATCCTTAATTTCCAAATAAATTTTGTTAAACCTGTCAATTACTATTACGCCGCCCTTTGACTCGACAAAGCCTGTAATATCTAACTTGTCATCGGTCGTAACGGTAATTCCTGCTTCATTGAGAATTTCGATAGGTTCCGTCTCAGTTGTGGTTACCGCAAAGCTGCTTTGTCCGTCAACGATTGTAACATCATACTTCTTTGCAGAATCCGCATAAGCAGTATTTACAAAAATCGTTACGAAGAAAACGACTGCCGTTACCACGAGCAGGAAGCGTCTTAAATTACGCTTGACTGCATTTGATTGGTTAGTCATCTTATATCTCCCTTTCTTGGCAAACCTTCGGTGCAAACACTTGAAAATTTTGTTTACACATATAGCATTGCCTCAAAACGAAGCCTATTATAGCACTAATTCACAACCAGTCAAATGGCAAAGATATGATTTTTTAGTTATTTTGCACAAAGAGCAATTTGTATATTCAGCCAATCCCCATTTTGCAATCTATATATTGTGGTTTTTTACTTTCACACTTTACTTTGCTAAATCAATTTTTTGGGTGAACATACAAAGTTTGCTCTGTGAGTTGTTACAAATTGTAACTTTTGGGGCGCGTTTCGGTTACAATCGGCAACATATAGTGTAATATTTGCAATTCTCTGAAAATCACGCCCATATATAGAATTGCACAAAATATTTTTTCAAAAAGAAACAAGTATAATTTCCACTCCGGCGAATATAATAATATGTATTTAATATATAAATTATAATATATTATATAGCAAATCGCCGACACGGACGGTTGTTCTCCTGTGTTCAAACAAATGCGGCTTTCGCCGTATGAAATATTCCCTTTTGGAATATGAAATTTTGCGACTGTATCTGTACACTAAAAAATATTCAAAATTATATATTTTTTAATGTACAATTATATGGTAGAATTGTCCATATCACAGGAAAGGAAATATTAACTATGAAAAACAACAAGGTAAAGCAGGTGTGCCTTGCAGGTCTTATGGCGGCTATGGTGTTCGTTTTTACATTCACGTTCAAAATTCCGATAGGTCCGCTTGGCTATGCACATTTAGGAGATGCATTCATCATCATTGCAGTATGGATTTTAGGCGGTAAGCAGGCGTGGTTCCCTGCTGCGCTCGGTGCGGCATTAGCGGATTTCGCCGCAGGCTACGTTATGTGGATAGTGCCCACTGCAATAGTAAAAACGCTTATGGCGGTTACGATATTCTTGGTTGCCGAAAAGCTATTTGGCAGTAAAACCACCGGTTACATTATCGGCATTACCGCAGGCGCAATCGTGCATATCGCAGGGTACAGCGTATCCTGGCTCATAATCGGCGGCAAGGCAGGATTGGCAGGCGCAATAGTTCCGCTTGTGCTTCAAACAGTTATCGGCGCAGTTCTCGGAATTGTTTTGATTTCTGTTCTCAATTCAACAGGCGCAGGTAAGAAGCTTAAATCAATGGCGCAGTAAGGAGAGCATTATGAAAAAAATCGACGCACATTCACACATAGGAAAATTCGGAGGCTGGGCAGGTGTTGATTTCAACAAGCAACGCCTTGTTGAGCAAATGGAGGAGTATGAGATTGAAAAGACGTTTTTGACAGCGTCCTCTTTTCAGGGAAACGACGAGGTTGTAGACGCTTTTCAGTCATATCCTGAAAAGGTCGTGCCGTTTGTTTGGGTAAATCCGGCACTTGACAATGTTGAAGAAAAGCTCGAAAGATATATCAACAAAGAGGGCTTTGCGGGAATAAAAATGCAGCCGTTGTTCGATGCATTTGTTGCAGACGACCCGTGTGTTTACCCCGTTATGGATTTTGCAAGAGAGAATGACGTTCCTGTTTTCATTCATTGCGGACATCCGCCGTTTTCTCTGCCGTGGAGCATTGCATTGCTTGCGGAAAAATATCCCGATGTAAATGTTACAATGATTCATATGGGACACGGTCACGGAGTTTATATTGACGCTTCAATAAAAATGGCGAAGCGCTATCCGAATCTGTATCTTGAAATGAGCGGTATGCCGATGGGAAGCAAGATTCTTGAGGCTTACAGAGAGGTCGGAAGCGACAGAATTATGTTTGGTATCGACTCTCCGTTCCACCACCCGACAGTAGAAATTCAAAAGGTTTTGACCTGCGGACTTAATCAAAAGGAGCAGGAGGACGTCTTTTACAACAACGCAAAAAAACTACTGAAATTATAACAAAAACCACCAAAGGGGACGGTTCTCTTTGGTGGCTTTTATTTAACAAAACCAACAAGGGGGACGGTTCTCCTTGTTGGTTTTTTCAATTTTGCAAAATTCAGAAATGCTGTATTTCAGCGGCTTTCAAGCCTGTTTTACCACCAATAGGAACCGTCCCCTTTGTTTTTTCTTATCCCCTCAGTCACTTCGTGACAGCTCCCCTTACCATAAGGGGAGCCTGTATTGGTTGGATAAGCACTCCGTCTTGAACTTTAGCTCCCCTTATGGTAAGGGGAGCTGGCGGCTTTGCCGACTGAGGGATTCATTTTTCACAGCGTAGCTGCTTCATATTGACGAAGTCAATGCTTCATGTCGGCTTTGCTGATGCTTCATACTCGCTTTAGCGAGTGCTTCATTTTAATTCAAGCCCGCTCCGCAGGAATTGAGGTATTCCACGGTATTCGTATAATCATTTGAAAAGTCACGAGAGAAATACCACGCCTTATAATTCTTATCATAGTCCTCGTAAATAGCGTTTAACAGACGTGACGTCGGCATCTTCTTATATTCTGCAAGCTCCTCGTCGGTTATATCGTCATTTGCAAAATACAGGTCGACGTTACATACGGGATAGTATTCGTCATAGTCGTAGTACTTACCATAATACATACCGTAATATGAAGACTCAAAGCTGTCAAATTCCGAAATAAAGGTAGTACGCTGCATTGAGAGATAATCCTTTACAAGTGCCTTTTTGTATTGCTCAATGTCGAAATTGACAAGCTCAACGCTTTCCTCTGAGTACTCGTCACCATTGTTATATACCGAACACTCTACTCCCAAAAACTTTTCGTTATCGTATTTCATAGGTTCTAATTGCCAGAGTGCCTCCTCATTTTGGAAAACATCGTAATATTCCTTTGTTACGAGGTTATTGGATACGGAATAAACTCGCTCTACCGTTGAGCCGTCTGCAAGGTTATATTTAATTCTGTAGGACGCATCGCTTATATACGCATCGTCATAATAGCTGTCCATGAAAAGCATCGTTCTCAACAACGAAACATTATTCTTTTTTCTCGTCGTCTTGATTGCTTCGTCCTCAATAGATTTGTTATGAAGCGCAATTACCTTTTCGATATTCTCTTGCTCAACAAAAGTTATTGCATCGCCGAAATCCGTATAACCCACGCTCGTGCCGAGAAGCTCGTTTATTCCCGTTGTGTAGCTTCCGTAATTCGCAACCGAGCTGAATTCTATGCTGTCAACCTCGCTTGCCTCGGGTACGTATTTTACATAGCCGTTGAAAATAGGAAGTGTAACCACTATCGAAAGAGTTGTAAATACTGTGCAAACACCGATAAGCGTAATTAACGTCTGCTTTGTAAACACCTTTTTGTAGAAAATGCCGCCGAACGCCATTGCCATCAAGGTTGCAAGAACAATGCCGACAACGATATCAACTGCACCGGTTCCCGTTGCGCTGAAGAAGAATGCGGCGCCGACTAAAATCGCAAGAATAACATAGGGAATAACCTTACCCGAAAGCGAGCTCTCGGCAGTCTCTGCCTTTCTCTTTTTGAACGCAATGTATCCTGCAATAAACAAGCCGATAATCTCAACAAGCGAAATTATTATAAGCGGGATAACATTGTCAGCCTCAACACCCTCGTAGAAATATGCGCCTGCTATGGCGTTGTCAATGGGGCTGAGCGCATTCAATAATGTCAAGTCGCCCGAAAATCCCCAAATTGAGCAGATTTTTGTTGCAATGCCTGTGAGCATTGTCGAGGTGCAAAAAAGACAAATAAGACTCAAAATCAAATATTGTATTCTCTTGCCCGAGATTACGGCGCATACGACAAACGCCGAATACATCGCAAGAACCGCAAGCATAAAAACCGACGCAAACTTCAAAACATATCCTAAATCAATCAAGTTTGACTTCATTGTCTGAATTGCGCCTAAATAAACGGCAAGCGGTAGAATAAAGCATACAATATTTACCAAGAATCCGTAAAAATAATTTGCAACGAAGTATTCCTCACGCTTTATCGGTACTGAAAAATAGCTGTCGCACGACTGCTTTTTGTATATCTGCCTGAACATTCTCGGTACGGTCGTAAGACTGAAAAAACCTGTAATAAGCGCAAGAACAAAGACTACCGGCGGCATAATTTCAACAGTGAAATACTCGCTGTCGTGGTTATAATTCGCACCGCTTAAGGCTATGTCCGCCGCCGTTGAGCTGAATGCGATAATAACCGATACTATGGACGCACCGAGTGCAAGAACGGTATTGACAAGCGTTTCCTTGAAGGCTCGCTTAAATGCAAGAGAAGTGTAGTTTTTAGGCTTTGAAGCTGTTGATGTCATATCCTGCTACCTCCATTTCGCTGATAAATAATTCCTCAAGTGTTAACGGCAGAGCCTCAAAGAATATCGGATTTTTACTGTTGATTATCTCTTCAATTCTTTCCTGCTCGCCCTTTACGGTAATTTCGATTACCTTGCCCTGTCTATTTTCCTTTGTGATATTGAGCGAACCTTTTATTTCGTTGTAGTCCTCGTCGCTCATAACAAACTGCAAGCGATAAAGACCGATTGCGTCACCGTCAATGTCACGCTCCATAAGTATGCCACCGTTGTGCAAAAGACCGATATGGTCGCAAAAGCCCTCAAGCTCACGCAGATTATGGGAAGCAATGACTATGCTCGCCTTTGTTTCGTCAACATATTCAATAAGTATTTTCTTTACAAGCTCACGAATAACCGGGTCAAGTCCGTCAAAAATTTCATCAAACAAAATCACTCTTGGGTTGAAGCTGAGTGCAAGAATTATTGCAGTCTGCCTTTGCATACCCTTGCTCATAGTCGAAATCTTTTGCTGCGGATTAATCGGAAACGTGTTGCAAAGTGCTGTGAATCTTTCTTGATCCCAAGTCGGATAAAGTGCTCTGTAAAAGCTCGCCGTTTTCAAAAGCGTTGAGCCCGAATCAAAATACGGATAATCGGAGACGAATGCCGTTTGCTGCTTTATTGCTTTATTTTCAAACGGAGCCTCGCCGTTAATAAACACCTGTCCGCCCTCAAGACTGTAAACGCCTGCAAGAACACGAAGAAGCGTACTCTTTCCTGCACCGTTTGAACCGACAAGTCCGAAAACGGAGCCGTCCTCGATATTAAACGATATGTTATCAAGTGCTTTTTTGTCGCCGAAGCACTTTGTGGCATTGCTTATTTTAATCATTGTTTGCCTCCTCCCATATTTCATTGATGATTTTGACAATGGTTGCTTTGTCAATTCCTGAATTTTTTGCGTCAATCAAGGCACTTTTCGCGGCTTTGATTGTCAGCTTGTGAACCGATGATAAATCCGACGAGCTTACGAAAAGCCCTTTGCCCGTTACGGTGTAAACCACACCCTGTTGCTCAAGCTCTTTATACGCTTTTGCAACGGTGTTCGGATTTATTCCGAGCTCGCAAGCCATACTGCGTACCGACGGCAGAGGACTGTCCGTTTCGTAAACGCCGAGATTTATCAGCTTGATGATTTGTTTTTCAAGCTGGGTGTAAATCGGCACCCTGCTTCTTGTGTCTATCGAAATCATAGAGCGTTCTTCCTTTCCGATTTATTGTACTATCTGTACTACTATGCATAGTACAGTTGTTGCACTTTATATATACCACATCTTAAAACTTTTGTCAACAAAAAATTTCCACTCCCACCCAAAACCAACAAAGGGGACGGTTCCCCTTGTTGGTTTTAGTATAAGAACAAAAATTAAAAAATGCAGTATTTATGCGGCTTTTAGCCCTATAAAACCAACAATAGGAACCGTCCCCTTTGGTGGTTTATAAATAAAAATGTACAACTATGGACTGTCCATAGTTGTACAAGTTTGTAATAATTTTTGAGTGAAATAGTAGTAAAATATGCTTATTGTATTTTTACTTAAAGCTGTTTAGTTCCTCAATATATTCAAAACCAATTGAAGCGAGCGTTGAAACAATCCTTTCTTTATCCTCGCCCAAGTCATCGCAAAGCGCATCCAAGCTGTCGTAATTATCCCTCAGCTTTGTATTAACCACGCTCAACAGCATAAACGCATCATTCGGTAATGCCATATTGTCACCCCTTTACAGATTCGTTGAATAAATACCGGTGAGCATTTGAACGCCGAGTGAAACGCCGGTAATCGCAACCCAGCAGCAAAAGCCCAGCAAAATCGGCTTGCCGCCCTTTTTAATCAAATTTACGATATTCGTATTAAGTCCGATTGCGCACATAGCCATTGCAATAAAAAATTTCGCAAGCCACTTTGCCCACGCAACAAAGCTGCCGTTATAAAATTCGCAAAACGCCGCCGCAACGCCGTTTTGAGCCATAATACCGACAAGTGTTGTAATAACCGAAGCTATTACAAAATAAATAATGAAAAACGGAAAAATCTTTTTAAGCGAAACACTCGAAGCATTGCCGCCGTTTTTCTTCGCTCTTTTTGTGCGAATGAAAGCAAGCACAAGAGTAATCGGAATAATGGCGAGCGTTCTCGTTAATTTTACAGTTACGGCAGAGGACAAAATACCCTCAACGCCATACAAGCCCTCAGCAGTTGAAGCCGCCGCAGTAACGGACGAGGTATCGTTTACCGCAGTACCTGCAAAAATCGCAAAGCCCTCCGAGCCGAGACCTAAAATGTTATAGCCGAGAGTCGGAAATATCAACGCCGCAACAACATTGAACAAAAAGATTACGCTGATACTCTGCGCAACCTCCTCGTCGTCTGCGTCAATAACAGGAGCAGTCGCCGCAATAGCCGAGCCGCCGCATATCGACGAGCCCACGCCGATAAGGCAGGCAACCTTTTTGTCGATTTTCATAACCCTCATCAAAAGCATTGCAACCAAAAGCGACACGAGAATTGTCGAAATAATAACAGGCAACGACTGTGCGCCGACCTTTGCAATAGTGCCTAAATTAAGGCTGAAGCCGAGAATAATTACCGCCCATTGCAAAATCTTTTTTGAAGTAAAGGTAACGCCCTGCTTCATACTCTCGCCCGAAGAAAGCCTCGGAAAAACGAGAGTGATTATCATACCTATCAGTATTGCAAACACAGGCGCGCCGACAACCTCCAAGCTGAACGAGCCGATACTGAGATTTGCCAAAAAGGTTGCCAGCCCCGCAATCAAGGCACATACCAAAATTCCCGGCGCCTTCTTTTTTATAAATTCCACACATTGTCACTCCTAATAAAAAATACGGACAACGAAAATCCGCTATCCGTATTATATACCTGTTATATCTATTTTACAAGTTTTTAATTTGCTTTTTATTCCGACAACAACATTCTGTCGTTATCAAGCTCCTCGCCTGAGGTAAGCTTGAACTTCGCAAGCAGGTCGGCAGTAGTAAGCGCCTTTTTCTCCTCGCCCTTAACGTCGTAGATAATCTTGCCGTCGTTCATCATAATAAGACGGTTACCGATTGCAATGGCGTCCTTCATATTATGAGTAATCATAATCGTTGTAAGATTATTTTCGGATACGATTTTTTCGGTAAGGTCGAGCACCTTTTTCGCAGTCTTTGGGTCAAGCGCGGCAGTATGCTCGTCAAGAAGCAAAAGCTTCGGCTTACGCAAGGTTGCCATAAGAAGCGTTACAGCCTGTCGCTGACCGCCCGAAAGGAGTCCGACTTTTGAGGTCAATCTGTCCTCCAAGCCGAGGTCAAGACTTGCAAGAAGCTCAACATACTCTGCCTTTTCCTTATGCTTTACACCGGGACCCAAGCCACGATGCTGTCCTCGTCTTGAAGCAAGCGCAAGATTTTCTACAATCTGCATATCAGCCGCAGTTCCTGTCATCGGGTCTTGGAAAACACGACCGATATATTTTGCTCTCTTATGCTCAGGGAGCTTTGTAACGTCAACGCCGTCGATAACAATGCTGCCGCAGTCAACAGGATACACGCCTGCAATCATATTGAGCATAGTCGACTTACCTGCGCCGTTACCGCCGATAACGGTTACAAAATCGCCCTCGTTGAGAGTAAGGTCAATTCCGTTGAGCGCCTTTTTTTCGTTAATAGTGCCGGGGTTAAAGGTTTTGTGAACATTATTAATTTTAAGCATTAACATTTTCCCCCTTTTTATTCTTTGATTGCTTCATTCCAAATTTGGATTTTGCCTGCTTCTGCCAGTACGGAAGTCCAAGGAATATTGCAACAACGACTGCGGAAAGAAGCTTGAGGTCGTTAGCGTCAAGACCAAGCCAAACAACGATATTTTGTACAATATAGTATATGATACCGCCGCAGACAACTGCAACGAGCTTGAGCGCAAAATTATGGAATATTTTGCCGAAGATAACCTCGCCGACAATAACAGCCGCAAGACCGATTACGATAGCGCCACGACCCATATTAATATCTGCAAAGCCCTGATACTGTGCATAAAGTGCGCCCGAAAGTGCAACTAAACCGTTTGAAAGAACAAGTCCGAAAATAATGTTGAACTTTGTGTTTATGCCGTTTGCTCTCGACATAGCCTGATTACAGCCTGTCGCACGTACTGACGAGCCAACCTCCGTTCCGAAAAACCAATACAAAACAGCTATCGTCACAGCGGCAAAAATCACACAGACAATAATTGATTTCACGTTATCCCCAGAGGTGAGCAAAATATTTTCTATGTTTCTTGCACTTACGGGGACATTTGAATTTTTATTTGAAATACGAAGATTTATCGAATACAGGCTCAACTGTGTCAAAATACCTGCAAGAATTGCCGGTATTCCGAAAAAAGTATGAAAAATACCTGTTATCAAGCCCGCCAAACAACCAACGATAAACGCGATAACAACTGCAAGATAAATGTTTGTTCCGTTTTTTACAAGAACGGCAAGCACGATACCGCCCGTTGCCATCGAGCCGTCAACCGTCAAATCGGCAACATCGAGTATTCTGAAAGTTATATACACGCCGATTGCCATAATGCCCCAAATGATACCGTAAGCGACAGCACCCGGCATTGATGCTAATAATGATGCCATTATAATTCTCCTTCACGAACACAATGGCAACAGGAGATTTATCCCGTTGCCATAGCATTATTAATTGTTTTATTTTTACTTTGCAATATTAAGCTCTGCAAAGAGTGCTGCCTGCTGATCAAGCGGAGCAAGGTCTGATGTACCGGATACGTTGATGCCTGTCTTGCCGTTGAAATCTGCAATGTCAAGTGCTACGCCGTATTCTGTTACAGAGGTACCGAGAATCGGAATTTCCTGTGTTGCAGAAGCAGCTGCCTGAAGTGCAGGAGTTGCGTTTGCAAGAATAAGGTCAACATTCTTTGATACGAATTGGTTTACGATTGTTGAGCAAGTAGCCGAATCGCCCGAAGCATTCTGCTCGTCAAATACAACCTTGTCGCCGAGCATCTTTGTAAGTGCGTCCTTGAAGCCCTGTGTTGCTGCGTCAAGTGCAGGGTGCTGAACAAGCTGGCAGATACCGATAGTGAATACCTTGTCGCCGTCGTACTTAGGAAGCTCTTCTTCATTCTTTTCTGCGTCAGCAGCTTCTTCACCGATTGCTACAAAGCCGTCGGGAATTGTAATGCCGAGCTTCTGTGCTCTTTCCGGCATAGCTTTCTTTACAAGTGTTGACGGTTCAACATAAGAAATTTCCATTGTTGAAATATCAGCACCGTTAACAAGAACGTCGTAAGCCATCTTTGCGGTTGCTACACCAAGGTCATAGTAGGAAATCGAAAGTGTTGCTACGCCGCAGCCCTCGCAAATACCCTCTTCACCTGCGATGATAGGAATACCTGCCGGCTCACAAATGTTATTGATAAGCTCTGCGTTGTTTGCGCAGGTGTTATCGGTAGGAATGTAGATTGCCTTTGATTCTGCAACTGCTGTGTTAAGCACCGAAGCAAGGTCGTTTGAGTCTGCAAAGGAATATTCCTTTGTTGCATAGCCGAGCTTTGCAAGCTCTTCGCTTACCTTTTCAACCTGGTACTTTGAGTTAGCCTCTGCCGAACAGTACAGAAGACCAATCTGTGCGCCTGTTTCTTCTTTTGAACCGCTGCAAGCTGCGAATGTTCCGGCAATCAATACTACTGCAAGAACAAGTGCGGCAATTCTTTTTAATGCTTTTTTCATTGTAATTACCTCTCTTATTGTAAGAAAATATTCAGCCTACACTGAATCTGTAAGCATAGTTTAGCACATAAAAGCGTTAAAGTCAACAGTCATAATAACATTTTGACATTAATGTTTTTTAGCCATCTATAATTTGTCATAAATATTTTTTATGATGAATATTTATTTTCATTATCATTTATGCCGAATATACGGGCGAGGTAACGGCTAAAATCCTTTCTTTTCCGTTGACCGTTCCCCAAAGCTCGGCACGGTACCAATGATTTTTCTTTAGGCTTACGCTTATATGACGCTCGGACAAAGCGGACTGCATAACACATTCTCCGCCGTTTGTTACAAGACGAACGGTTTTATACTCAACGGATTCGTTTCCGGCATTCTTTTGCCTCGAATGTACGTCCGTAAAGAAGCTGAAAACGGCGTTTCCCCTGCGCAGAGTTTCGCCGATTTGATATGTCTTGCCCTTTTGATGAACTCTGAAAAAGAATTTTGCGCCTGTTGACGCAACTGTCTTTCCCATCATAATTCCCTTGAGCGCACCTTGCTCGTTAATCTCGCCGTCAAAATCAATATATGTACAGCCGAAATGACCGTTGTCGTCATTTGAATGCCAATCTCTGCCGTAGGTACAGGCAATATGATACCCCTTATCCAGCAGGGACGTCCAAAGTGCGAGCGCTCTGTCGTTTTCGGTATTTTCTTCGGAAAATGCACCGTGCCACACCTCAATATAATCCACATTACGCCAATTCTTTATATTAAATTCCCAACGTCCGCCGGTACAAACAGGCGAGCCGAACTGAAACGGATGCGCAATTCCGACAACGCCGCCGACGGATTTCACCTGATTTATTTTTTCGTCGATATTATCGGGTACGGCGTCACGCCAGTCAACAAAGCTTTTTGCACCCAGCACAAGCATATGACCGAAATACGTCGTCCATTCAACACCCCTGATTGCCGGCAAAATGCTGTCGTCAAGCTCGTCATAGCCGCTGATTGTATTATGGTCGGTCAGCGCAACAATCGCAAGGTGGTCGTCGGCGGCAGTCTGCAAAAGCTGTTTAGTTGTGAATTTTCCGTCGCTGTTCACCGTATGACAGTGAAGCTCGCAGGGTAGGTATGCCATAAATTATTCCCCCTCAATTTTTATCGAATACTCAACCTCGTCGCTTCCGACAAAATGGACATTGAGCATAACGCTCCACATTCCCTGTGTTATCGGTGAATTGATAATTCCGGGCGTTGAAGCCTCACTCGAAATATAAATGTTCTGCTCGTTTGGGTGGCGGTGACACGCTCCCCGATAGCCGTTGCAATCGTCGAACGAAAGCGTAACTAAATTTGACAGCGGCAGAAAATCATCAAACGATTTTATTTCCTCGCCGTATTTTTTCGCCGCAAGGCTAATCATTTCAACCGATTTTTCCTTATTCTCAACGTACTTGGGAGAATATTTATATTCAACTCTCAACGCCTTCACGCCGCCGGGCACCTCAAAATCAAAGCGAATATTTGTCTTGCTTTGCGACGGAGTAAGCACTCCGCATTTAGTAAACAATTCCATATTTTACCTCAAAAATATTTTATTTTCTTATTATACCACTATGAACAAAAGTATTCTATTGATAAAACTACACAAATTTGGTATACTTTTGTTGGTGATAATAATGAAAACAGATTTAAGAAATTGGATGAAAAATATTGACGGCGAAAGGGATTTGTTTACCCTCACGATACCCGGCACTCACGACTGCGTAACCCAATATGTTCAGCTTATGCACATCTCGAATACGCAGGATATGAATATTTACGAGCAGCTTTGCATCGGCGTTCGTGCGCTTGATATCCGTGTTCAGTCAAGTGGCGAGCGCCTCGGAATGGTGCACGGTATTGCAAAGGCGTTCAATTCCCCGAAAAAGCCGAGGGTACAGATGGATATGGCGGATGTCTTGGAGCATTGCTATAAATTTTTAGACGAAAATCCAAGCGAGACAATAATTTTTCAGTTCAAAAACGACAGCAACAAGGAAAACGAAAAATGCTTCAACAACCTTTTTTACACCTACATAAAGGGCTATGAGGATTTTTGGTTTACAAAAAATAAAATCCCGACGCTCAATGAAGCGAGGGGAAAAATCGTGCTCATAAGACGTTGCAAAATGGACGAAAGCAATCCCGACTTTAGCAGCGACAACACCGGCATTGACTTCTCACGCTGGGTTGAGCAGGACACCGCGGTACCAGAGCCTCTGATATTGAAAACGCACAACGAGGACAACGCCGAATTTGTCATTCAGGATAGGTTTAAGTATAAGCCGCACCAAAGATGGAACGACTGCCTAAAGCCGTTTTTGGACAGTATGCAGGAGTTTTCGGGAAAGTATATCATAAATTACACCTCAACCGCAGGCGGGCTCAAGGGTCCGAAATATAACGCAAGCGTTATCAATCCTCTGCTTATGCAATATCCGCTTGAAAAGCAAAAATACTACGGCACAATCTACCTCGACTTCCCAACCCCTGCCCTTTGCGAAAAACTCATAGCGCATAATTTTTAGGAATGTATTCCTAAAATTTTCATTTCAATTGGACAAAAAAACGGAATGACCCACGGTCATTCCACAAACTATAATCAATCAAACCTCATCTTGCCGTAGGCAAACTTCACTTTGCGATTTATCGCAAAACTTCACTTAAAAAAGCTCTCGGCAAAACGCCGAGAGCAATTCTTTTTGTTTTATTAGCCAAGCTCTGAGAAGTACTTGATTGTTCTAACCATCTGTGAGGTGTAGGAGTTCTCGTTGTCATACCAAGAAACAACCTGAACCTCATAGGTGTCCTCGCCAACAGGAAGAACCATTGTCTGAGTAGCGTCAAAGAGTGAGCCGTATCTCATACCAACGATGTCGGAAGATACGATTTCATCTGTGTTGTAGCCGAATGACTCGGTTGCAGCAGCCTTCATAGCAGCGTTGATGCCCTCAACAGTAACGTCCTTGCCCTTAACAACAGCAGTAAGGATAGTAGTTGAGCCTGTCGGAGTAGGAACTCTCTGTGCAGAACCGATAAGCTTGCCATTGAGCTCAGGAATAACAAGACCGATAGCCTTTGCAGCACCTGTTGAGTTAGGAACGATATTAACAGCAGCAGCTCTTGAACGACGAAGGTCGCCCTTTCTTTGAGGACCGTCAAGAGTCATCTGGTCGCCTGTGTAAGCGTGGATTGTGCACATAATACCGCTCTGAATCTCAGCGTAGTCGTTGAGAGCCTTTGCCATAGGAGCAAGGCAGTTAGTTGTGCAAGAAGCAGCAGAAATAACTGTATCATCAGCAGTAAGTGTGTCGTGGTTAACATTGTAAACGATTGTAGGAAGATCGTTACCTGCCGGAGCAGAAATAACAACCTTACGAGCACCTGCCTGAATATGAGCAGAAGCCTTGTCCTTTGAGCAGTAGAAACCTGTGCACTCAAGAACAACGTCAACGCCAAGCTCGCCCCAAGGAAGCTCAGCAGCGTTAGCCATAGCGTAAATCTTAATTTCCTTGCCGTCTACGATAATTGAATCATCAGTAGCTGATACAGTATCAGCAAGAGCATACTTACCCTGTGATGAGTCATACTTCAAAAGATGAGCAAGCATCTTTGGGCTTGTAAGATCGTTGATAGCAACTACTTCGTAGCCCTCTGCACCGAACATCTGACGGAATGCAAGACGACCGATACGGCCGAAACCGTTAATAGCAACTTTTACCATTGGAATTTACCTCCGAAAAATTATTTAATAAATTGCTTTTGCATTTATTTTTGCAGTTTTATTTTATACTTTTTATTCGCAATAATCAAGAAAAAATTAGAAATTTTACACATTATACAAAAAGAATGCTTACATTTGTTAATTTTATGACGATAATACCATAGATAATACCGTCTCATATATTAATTACATTATATTATATCAAGTCGGCACTTTCGATTACATCAGATAGTTTATAACATAATTCGACACCAGCATACCCTTCGGCGTGAGTGAGATACGCTCGTTTTCGTCAACCAGTAATCCCGCCCTGATAAGCTCGGAATAATCAACGTCTATGAGTGATTTTTCTATTCCCTTATTCAGCCGAAGCCCGAGCATAATTTTTTCGTCTCTGCCGCCACCCGTGCCGTCGGATATTTTTTTTAAGTCTCGGTCATAATAAAATCTTTTGCCGTGCCAAAACGAATGAGCTGATTTACCTATTCCCAAATAGGGAACTAAATTCCAGTATTTCAAATTATGTCTGCTTTCACAGCCGTCCTTTGCAAAATTGCTTATCTCGTACTGCTTTAAGCCCATTTCCGATAACGCCTCAACTGTTTTGAGATACATTTCGCAGGTCTCGTCTTCGTTAGGCAAAATGAGCTTTTCCCTCATTTCAAAGAACCTTGTTCCCTGTTCGATTTTCAGCATATATGCCGAAATGTGGGGCACGCCGACGCTTTTAATAAAATCAAGGCTTTCGTCAAGAGTATCAAGCGTTTGCTTCGGAGTGCCGAGCATTAAATCGAGACTGATATTTTCTATCCCCGCACGCCTTGCGTCAGCAATTGCCTTTTCCACCTGCACTCTGCCGGCGCTTCTGCCAAGGGCAAAGCGTTCCTCGTTTCTTGCGCTTTGCATACCGAGACTTATGCGGTTTATACCATATTCGGCATATTTTTCAAAATCCTCGCTCAAATCCTTTGACGGATTACATTCGATAGTAATTTCGCTGTCGGGTGCAATAAAAAACTGCCGCCTTGCTTCATTAAGGATTTTTCCGATAAGCTCGGCGGAAATAACCGACGGCGTTCCTCCACCGAAATAAACAGTATCAAATGAGCCTTGATACTGTTTCATTATCTGTATTATTTCGTCCGTGTAGCGTACTGCGAGCTCTTCGTCATACTTTACGCTGTAAAAATCGCAATAAGGACACTTGCTTTTGCAAAACGGAATGTGAAAATAAAGTCCTGCTTTTTCCATATTTTCCTCTTAATATAATTATGCTTAATTACATATTATCAATGTCAGCAAAAAAGTCAAGACAAAATGTTGTTATTGTCGGCAAAACCGATACGAAAATGAAGCACATCTGTCGGTGTACAAAGTCGCTTCGCAATGAAAATCGGACGAGCAATGCTCGTCCCTACGGTTTGTCCCATAAATGAAACTGATACTTAAATATTTAAACTACCGTAGGGACGATTATCAATCGTCCGCCGATGTAATTCAAATTGATGTTGACAAATTGAAATAATACGTATATAATAAAATTACAAAGGAGCTACCGATAGACGGTTTGCCCTTATTGAATGGATGTATGAAACAACCACCCTAAGTGCAATATGGGTGGTTGTTTCTTTTTCTACTTCTTATGTTCGTAAATCGAAACAATAAGAGAAATCAATGATATAATCAAACTGAAAAACAGAAATAGTTCCGTTAATGTTATGTACATCATATCGCCCTCCTTATTTGAAAAATTAAGAGGGCAGAAACATTCGCCCTCTCGTAAAGAAGGGCAAACCACCTACCGTTATGGCAACTCCTCGGAGCCGAAGCTCAATAGTATGATACCACGTTTATTAATTTTTGTAAATACTTTGTTAATTTTTATCCCCTCAGACGGCAAAGCCGCCAGCTCCCCTTGATTCTTAAAACAAGGGGAGCCTAATGTTTAAGACGATACGCTGTTTTAACGAACAAAGGCTCCCCTTTTAATGTTATAAAGGGGAGCTGTCGCATTTGCGACTGAGGGGATAAAAGGACAAAACCGCTTGCGGCGGAGAGATTCAATTCATTATTAACAAAAGCGGACGAGCAATGCTCGTCCCTACGGTTTGTCCCATAAATGAAACTGATACTTAAATATTCAAACTACCGTAGGGACGATTATCAATCGTCCGCTTTGTTGGTTTTGGTTCGTCCCCTTTGGCGGTTTACATCATAAAAAAGTTCCTGCTCCCAAAACACCGATTTTTTTCATATTACTTTTTTCTGCTTTCTGCCTTTAATCTTAATTCCTTGTTGAGAATTGTTTTGCGCAGGCGGATAGATTTCGGAGTAACCTCCAAAAGCTCGTCGTCGGCAAGAAATTCCATACTCTGTTCAAGAGAAAGAGTTGTCGGCGGAACGAGCTTGAGCGCTTCGTCGCTTCCGCTTGCACGCGTATTTGTTGCGTGCTTTTTCTTGCAGACGTTACAAACAATATCCTCGTCCTTTGAACATTCGCCGACAATCATACCCTCGTAAACCTCGACGCCTGCGCCGATAAAGAGCTTACCTCTGTCCTGCGTATTCCAAAGCCCATATCCTGTTGTTGTTCCGGTTTCGTGAACAACGATTGAGCCGCGAATTCTCGTTTCGATATCACCCTTGTATTCCTCGTAGCCTGCGAAAAGCTGATTCATAATTCCGTTTCCGTTTGTGTCGGTCAAAAATTCGCTCCTATAACCGATAAGTCCTCTCGACGGAATTTTTATCTCCATATGGGTCATACCTGTTGAGCGAGTGTCCATATTAATCATTTCGCCCTTGCGTGAGCAAAGCTTCGTCATAACTGCGCCGACATATTCCTCCGGAACCTCGATTATTGCCGTTTCCATAGGCTCAAGCGTTCTGCCGTCCTTATCCTTTTTCAAAATAACCTGCGGACGTGAAACTTGAAATTCGTAGTTTTCTCTGCGCATTGTTTCGATAAGAATTGACAGGTGAAGCTCGCCTCTGCCCGAAACCTTAAAGGTGTCCATACTGTCCGTTTCCTCAACACGCATAGAAACGTTCGTTTCGACCTCCTTGAACAGTCTTTCACGGATATTGCGCGAGGTAACATACTTGCCCTCTCTGCCGGCAAAGGGTGAATCGTTTACCATAAAATTCATACTGATAGTCGGCTCGTCAATCTTTACAAACGGCAACGGCTCAATATGCTCGGGGTCACACGCCGTTTCGCCGATATTCAAATCGGGGACGCCCGCAACACAGATAAGGTCGCCGAATTGAGCAGTCGGGCTGTCAACCCTGCCAAGTCCCTCGAACTGATAAATCTTCGAAAACTTGATATTACTCTGAGTGCCGTCCTGATGACAGAGAACATAGGGCGTGTTTGCCTTTATCATACCTCTTTCAACTCTGCCCACGCCTATTCTGCCTACATAATCGTCATATTCAAGCGATGAAAACAGAATTTGCGCAGGACCGTCAGGGTCGCCCTTGGGAGACGGAATATACTCCAAAATTGCATCAAGAAGCGGTCGCATATCACCCTCGCGAACATTAGGGTCAAGACTTGAATAGCCGTTTCTTGCAGAAGCGTAAACAACGGGAAAATCAATTTGGTCGTCGTCTGCGCCAAGCTCGATAAACAAATCGAGAACCTCGTCGATAACCTCTTCGGGTCTTGCTCCGTCACGGTCGATTTTGTTTACGACAACAAGCGGAGTTTTGCCGAGACCGAGCGCCTTTTTTAGCACAAAGCGAGTCTGCGGCATACAGCCCTCAAATGCGTCTACCAAAAGCAAAACGCCGTCAACCATAGTCAGTATACGCTCAACCTCGCCGCCGAAATCGGCGTGACCGGGAGTGTCAACAATGTTAATCTTTGTATTTTTGTAATGGATTGCCGTGTTTTTTGAAAGAATCGTAATTCCTCTTTCACGCTCCAAATCGTTGGAGTCCATAACTCTTTCGGCAACCGTTTCGTTTTCACGGAAGATACCGCTTTGGTGGAGCATTTCGTCTACAAGCGTAGTCTTGCCGTGGTCAACGTGAGCGATAATCGCAATATTCTTTATATCTTTTCTTTCTGTGATTGCCATAATACCTACTTCTTACTTCTTTTTATTAAAGCTGTCTCTTAACTGCACCGTTCTGTTGAATACAAGAGTGTCTTCGCTACTGTCACGGTCGGTGCAAAAATAACCTATTCTCATAAATTGGAAACGTTCACCCGGCTTTGTATCTTTCAAAGCACGCTCAACATAAGCGCTTTGAACTACGAGCGAATTAGGATTGAGATTGTCCTCAAAGGAGCTTACGCCCTCCTCGTTGCTCGGATTTTCAACATCGAACAAACGGTCGTACATTCTTACCTCGGCGGTGTTGCAGTCGTGCGCATAAACCCAGTGAATAGTACCTCTTACCTTGCGACCGTCGGGAGTGTCGCCGCCGAAGGTCTCGGGGTCATACTCTGCGTGTACAACGGTAACCTTGCCGTTTTCGTCCGTTTCGTAGCCTGTGCAGGTTACGCAGTAAGCCTTATAAAGTCGTACTTCATTTCCTACAAACAGACGACGGTACTTGCTGATAGGCTCTGCCATAAAGTCGTCGGATTCAATCCAAAGTTCTTTTCCGAAAGGTACTGTTCGGCTTCCAAATTCCTCGTGGTCGGGGTGATATTCAATTTCAAGCTCCTCAACCTTATCCTCGGGATAATTGTCGATTACGAGCTTTATCGGGTTAACAACCGCCATTGCACGCTTTGCGTTTTTGTTGAGACTGTCACGTACACAGCTTTCAAGCATTGCAAAATCAATTACGCTGTACGCCTTTGATACGCCGATTTTTTCGCAGAAATCACGAATTGCCTCTGCCGGATAGCCTCTGCGGCGCATACCGCTGATTGTCGCCATTCTCGGATCGTCCCAACCGTCAACAATACCGTCCTTAACAAGCTGTAAGCACTTTCTTTTCGATGTGAGAGTGTAGTTAAGATTCATTCTTGCAAACTCAATCTGTCTCGGCTTTTCGCCGTCAATGCACTCGTTGCACACCCAGTCGTAAAGCGGTCTGTGATTTTCAAATTCAAGCGAGCAAAGAGAATGAGTAACCTTTTCGCACGCATCTGAAAGCGGATGGGCAAAATCGTACATCGGATAAACGCACCATTTGTCGCCTGTTCTGTGATGATGAGCGTACATAATACGGTAGATAATCGGGTCACGCATATTAAGGTTCGGCGACGCCATATCAATCTTTGCACGCAAAACCTTTGAGCCTGCCTCAAATTCGCCGTTCGTCATACGCTCGAAAAGTTCAAGGCTTTCTTCAATCGATCTGTCACGGTATGGACTGTTTTTGCCCGCTTCAGTGAGCGTTCCTCTGTATTCTCTTATTTCATCAGCTGACAACTCATCCACATACGCTTTGCCCTTTTTAATGAGCTTTATTGCACATTCATAGATGAAATCAAAATAATCGGAGGCAAAGTAAACATTGTCCCAATCAAAGCCGAGCCATTTAATATCCTCTTCAATAGCCTCAACGTATTCGGTATCCTCTTTTGTCGGATTTGTATCGTCCATACGCAGATTGCAAACGCCGTTGTACTTGTTCTTAACTCCGAAATTTATGCAAATAGCCTTTGCGTGACCGATATGAAGATAGCCGTTAGGTTCGGGAGGAAAACGGGTTTGTACTCGTGAGTATACGCCCTCCTGTAAATCTTCGTCTATAAATTCGTGAATGAAGTTTGACGCAACCTCATTTTCCAAAATTTCTTCTGTTGCCATTATTGTTCCTCCTTGTAGTGTTCAAGCGCTTTTTCAAGTCTTGCTTTAACCGTTTCTTCTCCAAGTAACGACGTGATTGAAAACAGGTCGGGCGTATTCGTTCTGCCGGTAAGTGCAACACGAATTACCGTGCTGACGTCGCCGATATGACCTGCAAATTTTTCAGGCTCCGCCTTGTATTCCTTAACATTCGGCGTGCAGTCGACAAGCGGACATATCTCCTTCATTCTGCTAAACCAAGCGTCCTTGTCGTCGCTTAAATCAACAACCTTAATATATTCCTCAAGCACCCTTACGGCAAGAGACGGCGTTGCATTGCCTGTCAAATCGTAGCACTCGTTATAGGTTTCGTCGTACATATAGCTGATGTAATCGGGAATATCCGACCATTTTGCAATATCCTTACGAGGCTTCTTGTTTTCCCTGTCGATATTGAGGATAGCCGTCGCTTTCTCTTTGTCCTGCTCATAAAGTGAGGCAAGAAGCGGATTGTATTCCTTTGCCCACTCATAGGAAAGCTCAAACACCCTTTGCGCAGGCATTGTGCAAATGACATTTTTCGACACGTCGGTGAGCTTTACGAGGTCAAACAATGCGCCCGACACGCTCATTTTTTTAAGATTAAACGGGAATTTACTTATATCCTCATCCTTGTTTATTCTGCGCCAATCCTCGAAATTTGAGTTTGCAAGCGTCATCATATATTCGTTTACGCTCTCCTGCGGATAGCCCTGCTCGGCGTAATACGTAACTGCCGCCTCGGGGTCTTTCCTCTTTGATAATTTACGCTTGCCGCCGTTTTCTTCCTTCATAATCGGTGCAACGTGAGCGTATTTCGGTACCTTGAAGCCAAGCAGTCTGAAAAGCTGAAGATGAATAGGAGCCGAAGATATCCATTCGTCGCCTCTGACGATATGGGTTGTCCTCATAAGATGGTCGTCAACAACGTGAGCGAAATGATATGTCGGAATACCGTCCGATTTAAGAAGAACAACGTCCTGAACATTCTCCGGCATTTCAATTTTGCCCTTAATCATATCGTCGAAAAAGCACTTTTTCTCCAAGTCGCCCGGTGATTTAAGGCGAAGCGTCCAGCTTTTGCCGGCTTCGATATTCGCCTTTATCTGCTCAAAGGACAAATCGCGGCATTTTGCCCATTTGCCCCAGTAGCCCTTTATGCTCTCGTTTTCCTGCTCACTGCGGATTTCGTCCAATTCCTCTGCCGAGCAGAAGCAGGGATAAGCAAGTCCCTGTTCAACAAGCCATTTTGCATAGCATTGATAAATGTCAACTCGCTTGCTTTGATAATACGGACCGTAGTCGCCCTTTTCAACATCGTCGCCTACAACACCCTCGTCGGCGTTAATACCGTAAACCGCAAGACCCTTGAGCATTACGTCAATCGCACCCTCGACCTTACGCTTTTGGTCGGTGTCCTCAACTCTGACATAAAATACGCCGTCGGTTGCCTTTGCCGTTTTGTAGGCAATCATACAGGTAAACAGATTGCCGAAATGCAAAAAGCCTGTCGGAGACGGTGCAAATCTCGTTACCCTTGCGCCCTCTTTGAGATTTCTTTCAGGATAAAGCTCCTCGTAGTATTCGGGCGACTTGTCTATATTCTCAAATAAAAACTGTGCAAGCTCCTTGTAATTCATAATACTATCTCTCCACTTATTTTAATTATAATATTATCGCACAAAATAAGATAATATTCAACATATAATTTATATATTTTGAAAACATTATATAGGAATAACGCAAATGAAAATTCGCTTTTTTGTTAAATATGACGGTATATTTATGCCTTGGGGGTATTGATATTATTTTTCAAAGTGGTATAATATTTCTATTAAACAAACTAAAACTTAGGAGATGTTATTGTGGAAAAGAAAAATATAGATTGGTCAAGCCTCGGCTTCGGCTATATGCCAACGGATTTTAGATACGTTTCGTGGTTTAAGGACGGAAAGTGGGACGAGGGCGCTCTCACAGACGACCCTAATATCACTATGAGCGAATGTGCCTGCGTGCTTCAGTATGCACAAACAGTATTTGAGGGTCTCAAGGCTTATACAACAAAGGACGGCAGAACTGTTTGCTTCCGTCCCGATATGAACGCTCAAAGACTTGCTGACTCCTGCCGCAGACTTAAGATTCCGCCGGTATCCGAGGAACAGTTTATTGACGCAGTAAAAAAGGTTGTAAAGGCTAACGAGGCTTATGTTCCTCCGTTCGGTTCAGGCGCAACTCTTTACATAAGACCGTTCGTATTCGGCTACGACTCAATCATCGGCGTTAAGCCTGCAAACGAATTTCAGTTCAGAATTTTTACAACACCGGTTGGCCCTTATTTCAAGGGCGGCGCAAAGCCGATTACCATTCGTGTTTCCGACATTGACAGAGCCGCGCCTCACGGCACAGGCGATATCAAGGCAGGTCTTAACTACGCTATGTCGCTTTATAATATCGTAGACGCTCACGAAAAGGGCTTCGACGAGAATATGTATCTCGACCCTCAAACAAGAACAAAGGTTGAGGAAACAGGCGGTGCGAACTTCATCTTTATCACAAAGGACGGCAAGCTCGTAACTCCTAAATCAAATTCGATTCTTCCGTCAATCACCCGTCGCTCGCTTATGTATGTTGCCGAGCATTACCTCGGTATGACCGTTGAGCACAGAGAGGTTTACAAGGACGAGCTCAAGGACTTTGCAGAGTGCGGACTTTGCGGAACTGCCGCTGTTATTTCGCCTGTCGGCAAGATTGTTGACCACGGCGAAGAAATCTGCTTCCCATCGGGTATGGACGAAATGGGTCCGATTACAAAGAAGCTTTACGACACTCTTACGGGTATTCAAATGGGTGAAATCGAAGCCCCGGAGGGTTGGATAGTAGAAATCAAGTAAATCACAGGAGAAAAATATGGACTTAATACCCAGTTTTCAGGTTGACCATAACTTAATAGTTCCGGGAATTTACGAGTCAAGAGTTGACACGCTCGGAAACGAAACAGCAACCACCTTTGACATAAGAATGAAAAAGCCGAATATTGAGCCTGCCATTCACCCTAACGCTATGCACACTATTGAGCATATAATCGCAACATTTTTGCGCAACGACGAGGAATGGAAGGACAGGATTATTTACTGGGGACCTATGGGCTGTCTTACAGGCTGCTATCTTATCGTTAAGGGCAGACCTGCGCCGCAGGAGATTTTGCCTCTTCTTATCCGTGCATACGAGTTTTGCGCAGATTACGACGACGTTGTGCCCGGCGCAAATCCTCAAAACTGCGGCAACTACATTCTCCACGACCTGAATATGGCAAAATACGAAGCAAGGCTTTATGCCGATATTCTAAAGACAAATCCCTGCTTTGAATATCCTTTAACGCAGAGGATTGAAACGGAAAAGGGACAAACCTTCTACGATTCATAATGACAAAAAAACGCTCTCGGCAAATTGCCGAGAGCATTTTTGAGTTAAGAAAAGAATCGGTTTGATTGATTATAATTTTCGGGTCGTCGGGGACGCCGACCCCTACGATTGCATTACTGCGACGAACTTGTAGGGGTCGGCGTCCTCGACGACCCGTTTTTGAATCCCTCCGTCAGCGTTAAACGCTGCCACCTCCCTTTGACAAGGGAGGCTTAAACACCAAAGGGGACGGTTCTCCTTGTTGGTAAAAACGAACTAAAAAACGGACAGTCTCAAATGAGTACAGTCCGTTTTTTATATGCTTATTTTGTAAAGAAAGTCAAAAATGCCTTATACGCCATATAAACGTCAATCTTTGAAACAATCTCATACGGCGAGTGCATTGACAGAACCGGAACGCCCACGTCTATCGTGTCAACGTCCATATTTGCGATATACATTGCGACAGTTCCGCCGCCGCCTCCGTCAACCTTTCCGAGCTCGCCTGTCTGCCACAAAACATTGTTTTCTTCAAGCTTTGTTTTTACCCAACTGCAAAATTCTGCGCTTGCGTCGGAGGTTCCGCTTTTTCCTCTTGAGCCTGTGAACTTTGTCACACATACGCCGTTGTTGATAAAACTTGCATTATTCTTTTCAAAAACAGACGACCAAGTAGGATCGTAAGCCGCATTTACATCGGCGCTCAGGCACTTTGAATTACGAAGCACATCCCTGCCCTCGTAGCCCTCAAGACGAGCCAAATCCTCAATAAAGTATTTGAGATACGACGAATTAAGACCTGTATTTCCGTCGGAGCCTGTTTCCTCCTTATCGGTGAGCACGGTAATCGCAGTGTACTCCGGTGCGTCGTCAATATTGAGAATAGCCTGTAATGCAGGATATGAGCAAACTCTGTCGTCGTGACCGTAGCCGCCGATAAGACTTCTGTCAAAGCCGATATCGTCAACCGTAAACGCAGGCACTAACTCAAGCTCGGCAGAGAGGAAATCACGCTCAACAATGCCGTACTTTTCATACAAAAGGTTGAGCAAATTGAGCTTTATGCGCTCGCTTTCCTCGTCGTCCTTAAACGGACGTGAGCCGATAACAACGTTAAGCTCCTCGCCCTTGACAAGCTCGTTTGCCTTGCGGCTCATCTGCTCACTGCCCAAATGCGGAAGAATATCTGTTATGCAGAACTTCGGCTCGCCTGCTTCCTCGCCTAAACGAATATCAACAAAGGTACCGTCGTTTTTGCAAATTCTGCCGTGAAGCGAAAGCGGAATTGCCGTCCATTGATACTTCTTAATACCGCCGTAATAATGCGTTTTGAAAAATCCCAAGCCCTCCTGCTCGTAAACAGGGCATTGCTTTAAGTCAAGGCGCGGACTGTCAATATGCGCAGCCGAAATCCTAACTCCGTCCTTAATGCTTCGTTTGCCCTTAATGCAAAGAATAATTGCCTTGCCCCTGTTCATATAGTAGACCTTTTCGCCCGGCTCCAATGCTTCGCCGAACTCGTCAAAACGCTGATAGCCGTTTGCCTGTGCGATTTCCTCAACCCAAGCGGCAACCTCACGCTCCGTTTTGCATTCTGCAAGAAATTCCTTGTAGCCCTCGCAGAAATCGTCACATTCTCTTAATTCCTCATCGTCCATAAAATCAGCGCCGTTTTCCTTTTTGTTAAACAGCATATCCTTTAATTGCTTTGTTTTTTCACTCATAAGATAACCTCCAAAATGTTTTCTATTTGTGTATCAAGGCTTTCGCCGTTATTGTATATTACAAAATCGCAATTGTCCAAAAAATACTCCTGCGAATACTGCGCCGCCATTCTCTGCCTTGCCTGTTCAACGGTAATATTATCCCTTGCAACAATTCGTTTTATTCTTGTATCCTCGTTTGCGACAACGCCTATTACCTTGTAGCAGTCGCCCTGCATATTCGCTTCAAAAAGCTGCGGTGCGTCAAGCACGCAAATTCCCTTTGCAAGCGAAATACATTTTTCTCTTATAATCTGGTGCAAAATCGAGTTGAGCAAATCTGTTTTTTCCCTCGTTGCAAAGGCTCTTTTTGCAAGCAGCTTTCTGTCAAGCTCGCCGTTTACGAGAATATCTTTCCCGAAATTTTCGGCAAGCACGTTCAAAACACTTTCGCCCTTTCGTGTTACCTGCCGTGCAATTTTGTCGCAGTCGATAACCTCAAAGCCGTATTGCCTGAGCTTTTCACAAACGTAGCCCTTGCCTGCTCCCGTCTGTCCGGTAATGCCGACGGTAAAGGGCTTTGTAAGGTCGATTATATCAAAGCCGCAAGCCCTTATCAGTCTATTATACACCGCCATTGAAACGCCGTCCTTGCCGGGTGCTCTTGCATAAACCTTTTTGACCTTGAAGCCGTCAAGCTCCCGAAGTGCGTCGAAAAGCTCCCTCGCCTGTTCAAGCTCGTCGCTTTCCTTTCCGTAGGTGATTTTCGGAATCTTCACGTCGTCACCGTCAAAGCAAAGTGCGCCGCAATCCGTTTTTGAATTGACAAAATTCTCGTACTGCTCCTTTGTACCCTGCACCATAACAACTCTCGTTTTCGGCGAATAATGCTTATATTTCATACCGGGCGAAGCGGCTTCTTCGTTTTCCGCCATACCCTCAAGCACAGCAGGGGCAACATATACCTCGCCGATAACCTCTTCAAGCATTTCCTTTGTCACGGCGCCCGGACGAAGCAAAGTAGGAACGTCGGTTGCAAGAGTAATAACCGTGCTTTCAACGCCGAATTCACAGTCACCGCCATCGATTATCGCGTCAATCTTGCCCATCATATCGTCAACAACATATTTCGCTCTTGTTGGCGACGGAAGACCCGAAGTGTTTGCGCTCGGTGCGGCAATCGGACAACCGCTTTTTTCTATCAGCCTGCGTGCAATCTCGTTTTTCGGCATACGAACTGCAACGGTATCAAGACCGCCGCTGACGACATTGCCGATTAGCTTCGACTTTTTGAGTATAACCGTAAGCGGCGCAGGGAAAAATGCGTCAATAAGTGCTTTAGCCTTCGGCGTTACCTCCTCGACAAGCTCGTAAATATCCTCTTTTTTTGCTATATGAACAATCAGAGGATTGTCAGAAGGTCGTCCCTTTGCAAGGTATATCTTTTTTACGGCTTCTTCGTTGAGCGCATTTGCGCCTAAGCCGTACACCGTTTCGGTCGGAAACGCAACAAGTCCGCCGCCTGCAATGATTTCACTTGCCAGCGCAACGTCATATTCACTTGTAGATAAAATCCTCGTCTGCATATTCATCTTCTCTTTATTGTAGGTTTTGTTTTTTGAATCCCTCCACCGCAAGCGGTCCCCCTCCCTTTGACAAGGGAGACTAAATATTTTGAACACTAAGGCTCCCTTGTCAAAGGGAGCTGTCACGAAGTGACTGAGGGATTCAACCAAAATCACAAAGTAACGTATCCCGTAACTTGAGCTGTCAGCTATGCTGACTGAGGGATTCAGCAACATAATTATCTATATACTCACAAACTCCGTCAAAATTGTTCATAACCTCATTGTTCGGTATTCTCAAAACCGTTAGATTTCGTTTTTCAATTCGTTGAGTTCTTATTTTGTCTTTAAGTAAACCTGAATTTTCGTAATGCTGTGAGCCGTCAAGCTCAATTACAAGCCTCGCCTTTGAACAATAAAAGTCCACTATATAGTCGTCAATAACCTTCTGTCTTAAAAATCTGACCGGATAATTTTTGAGAAAATCATACCATAAATGACGTTCTTCTTTGGTCATATCTTTTCTCAATGTTCTGGCATATTCGGTTAAATTTGGGTTGTGCTTGTAATTCAAACTCAAATTCTCCTTAGTGTGTTATGCTTATGATATGAATCCCTCCGTCAGCTCGTACCTCGCTGCCACCTCCCTTTGACAAGGGAGGCTAGATTAAGGCTCCCTTGTCAAAGGGAGCTGTCACGAAGTGACTGAGGGATTCAATCAGAATTATACAATGTTACGACTCACTTTGTGCTTTGAGCTTTTCCGCCGTGTCTGCGGTGATAAGTGCGTCGATAAGCTCGTCCATATCGCCGTTGAGTATTGCCTCTAATTTATAAAGAGTGAGATTAATTCTATGGTCGGACACTCTGCCCTGTGGGTAGTTATATGTTCGTATACGCTCGCTTCTGTCGCCTGTTCCGACCTGTGCCTTACGCTCGCCCGCTATGGCGGCGTCCTGCTTTGCCCTTTCTGCGTCAAGCAATCTTGCACGAAGCACAAGCATTGCTTTTTCACGGTTTTGGTGCTGTGAGCGTTGATCCTGACATTCAACAACCGTGCCTGTCGGGATATGCGTAATACGGATAGCCGACGATGTTTTGTTTATATGCTGACCTCCTGCGCCCGAAGCACGGAATGTATCAACCTGCAAATCCTTATCAAGTATTTCAAAATCAACCTCTTCGGCTTCGGGCAATACCGCAACAGTTGTAGTCGAAGTATGAATTCTGCCCTGACTCTCGGTTTCGGGTACACGCTGAACACGGTGAACGCCCGACTCAAACTTAAATCTCGAATACGCGCCGTCGCCCGTTATGCTAAAGCTGATTTCCTTATAACCGCCCAAGCCTGTTTCGCTCGCGGAAAGCACCTCGGTCTTGAAGCCCTTTGACTCTGCGTACATACTGTACATACGATAAAGCACGCCTGCAAACAATGCGCTTTCTTCGCCGCCTGCGCCGCCTCTTATTTCGACAATAACGTTCTTATCATCATTAGGGTCTCTCGGAAGGAGAAGCACCTTGAGCTCCTCGTTTATACGCTCAATGTCCTGCTTGCTCTGCTCAAATTCTTCCTTTACCATTTTGGCAAAATCCTCGTCAAGCGAGCTGTCGGAAAGCATTTCCCTTGCTTCCTCGTTGGTTGCCTTTGCATTTTTGTATTCTCTGAATTTTTCAACAATCGGGGTAAGCTGCTTCAATTCCTTCATCAAAGCGGTATACTTTTCCATATCCGCAATAACGTCGCTTTGGCAAACTAATTCGTTCACCTCGTCAAAGCGCTTTTCTACCTCTTCAAGCTTTTCTATCATATCCTGTCCTCACTTATTCTCTTGTGCCGATACTACGGCTCTGATATTCTTTTCAATCTTGTTTCGCGGTACTGTAACAATATGCTCACAGCCCATGCATTTAATTTTGAAATCAACGCCGATACGCAGTACCTCAAATTCCTTGCTTCCGCAGGGGTGCGGCTTTTTCATAGTCAGTCTGTCGCCGATTTGAATATTCACGGTATCAACCTGCCTTACTTAAATAATCTCATATATTATACCACCATTTATTACCATTATCAATAACATATTTGAACGCATTTCGTCATAAAATGAACTATTGATAAAACGCATAAAAGGAAGGGTCACAATGAAGTATTTACCGGAGGGTATCAGGCGTAATGAGAAAAAATTTGCAAGTCTTGACGAGGTTTTGACCTCTATTCAAAGCGGTGAAATAATCGAGGGCAGAGTTGTGCTTTGCGACAGCGAGCATAATCTGCATATCGACTTGGGAATTATCAACGGAATAATTCCGCGATGTGAGGGCGCGATAGGAATTGAAGACGCAAGCGTGCGTGATATTGCGCTCATCAGCAGAGTAAACAAATTCGTTGCGTTCAAAATCAAGGCTGTCGAATACGACGAGGCGCAAATGCCGTATGCCGTTTTGTCACGCAGAGATGTTCAGCTTGAATGTAAGAAAAGCTACACAGACAAACTCGTTTGCGGCGATATCATTGCGGCAAAGGTAACGCATATCGAATGCTTCGGAGCCTTTATCGACATCGGTGCGGGAATAAATTCACTTATTCCGATTGATATGCTTTCGGTTTCACGCATAAATCATCCGTCACAGCGTGTTTACGTAGGTCAGCTTATACAGGTAGTATTAAGAAAAAGAGAGGGCGACAAGCTGACTTTTTCTCTCAAGGAGCTGCTCGGCACCTGGGAGGAAAACGCACGGCTTTTCAGTGCGGGCGAAACGGTGACGGGCATTGTTCGAAGCGTTGAGGAATACGGCGTATTTGTTGAATTGACGCCTAATTTAGCGGGTCTTGCCGAGCCCTACGGCGAGCTTCAGCCGGGTCAGCAGGTTTCGGTTTTCATCAAATCCATAATGAGCGAGAAGATGAAAATCAAGCTCGTAATCGTTGAAGCATTCGACAACGAAATAAAAAATCAAGAGCTTAAATACTACATAAAAAGCAAGCACATCGACCGCTGGGATTACTCACCGTATAACGCCGTCAAGCAAATATCAACCGACTTTAGTTCATAAAATAAACAAATATTGCTATTTTGTTCATAATATGGTATCATTGCAATAAAATAGTGTTTATCTACTGTTAATTTTGAGGAGGTGACGGTTATGAAAAAGCGATACAACTACTTTGACGACGATTTCGATGATCAAGGAAACGTCAAGGTGCAAAAAAGCACCCTTGCACAATTGTCGGAAAAAATCGACTTCAAAAAAATACTGTCCGCTTTGAAATACGTCATTTCCGTAATCGGCGTAAATCTTCTGCTTCTCGGAAAGAAAATCGCTTCTCTTTCAAAAAAAGGCAACAGGGACAAAAATCCCGTACTTACAGGCGTTGTCGGTCTTGTGCTCGTTGTCGTCATTATGGTTGTCATAATCGTTGCCTGCGTTATGACTTCTGCCGGAAAGTCGAACTCGAAGCAGAACAAATACAACAAATCCGCAAGCTCTGTTTGCTATGAATATATTGAACGCTACGGCACGGCGAACTATAAATTTATGAACAGCGAATATGAAGTAAAGGGCTGTATGCTGACAGGACTTTGCGTTGCACGTCAGATTGATTTTGACAACGACGGCAAAAGCGAGCTTATGCTGATTTACAATGACAATGATTTCTATTTTGCTGAAATTTGGGGCTTTTCGGGTGACGAACGCACACAGCTTTACAACAAAAAGCTGCCTATGGGAAGCAGTCGCGAGGAGGATATTTTCTTTTCGCTTTACAGCGACGGCGACGAATATTTCATTGCCGAGCATAACGAAGACGATATAAGCAAGGTTGCTTTGCTCCGTCTTGCCGGCAAGGAGTTTAAGAAAAAAACAACCGCCGCCTACGACCCCGAAAGCGCAACCTATGCGCTTCATAAAAAGGACGTAACCGACAGCTTTGAGCGTATAAGAGTTGCCGTGCTTCGTGAAACAGCCGCTTCTAACACCGTTGAAAGAACGCTCAGCGAAATCGACAGATTTTCAACGGATGCCGAGGGTGGTGCAAGACCTGTCAATGCAAGCGGCGTATCGCAGCAAAACGCAATGAACGCCGCATACCTCTCCCTCGTTGACGAGTACAACAAGAATTACGGAGTATGCGAGCTTAAAACAGATACGAAAATGCCGTATTTAAGCGGTCTTGCGGGCGTTAATTCAGTTGATTTCAACGCAGACGGAACAAACGAGCTTATGCTTGTTTACCGCAGAAACGTAAGTCAGCGCAAGGAGGACAGAAACGGCAATTATATCGCTGTTGAGGTAAGCAAATATTTCTGCGATATCTACACATATAACGGAAAAAACGCCGTGCTTGTTTACCAAAGCGAGGGCATATCAAATATGCTTGATAATACAGACGTCAGCTATTATCTCATAAAATCCGACGGCGATGAAAATAAACTTTGCACAAATTCGTTCAGTGTTTCGGAGCGTGGCAGAGTGATTAATGCAAGCTCAAAAATTTTAGCGTTTGACGGCGAAAAATTCGAGACCGAGCAAAAGGCGACATACGAAAAGGAATACGGCTACACGAGGTATTATTTCAACGGCGAAAGCTGTTCAAAAACGAGATTTACCGAAAAAGGCGGCTTTGATGTTGTGTTCTTTGACGGCAGCGAAACGTATGACGGAGCTGTGTGGACGATAGGCTATGTTCAGGCAGAAGCGCGCGACGAGTCAAAGCTGCGTGCTCAAATGACAAGAACCGAGGAAGCTATCGAAACGCTTTATGCGTCCAACGACGCCGCAGCAAACACAGACGATAATACCGAATAAAAGCACCGACTTTTTTGATAAAATTACCGAACTGATAAAACTACCGAACGGACGAGCATCGCTCGTCCTCTTTCTTTCCCCAAAACCAACAAACCTCAACACGCCAACGGCGTATTTCACTTTGCGATGACAATCGCAAAATTTCACCGCTTGCGATTTCACACGGCGCAGCCGTATATCACTGAACACAGGGAACGGCGGTCTCGCCTGCCGGCTCGGTCGGTGCTTCTGCATAAAAATGCAGAGGTGTCCACCGGACACCCGCACCCTCGACGTTCCGTTTTTTACTTATCCGTTTTTTACTTAAAAGAGAAAAAAGAAATGTTATAAAATTGTTATAAATCTATTGTAAAATTTATGTAAAAATGATATAATTTTTTTGAATATTTTACAAAGTGAGGTATCTTTATGGCAGAAACCAAAACAACTGCTGTCGGCACAACCGACAAAAAGTACATGAAGCCCTCAGAAATTGTCACCTTCGGTATCGGTCTTTTCGGCGTGGCATTGCTCACCGGCTGGATGCCCGACTACACTATGACATTTTTTGCTGACTTCGCATTCAAGGGCAAGGGCTTCGACTCCGTTCAGCTTGCCAACGTTGTATCTCTCGTTTTCGGCGTTGCCGGCGTTGTAGGTGCGGTATGCGAGCTTGTTATCGGTATGCTCGTTGACAGAACGAGAACGTCTCTCGGCAAGGTTAAGCCTTGGGTTGGCTTCGGTGCAATCCCGCTTGCTCTTATTTCAATGCTTGTTTTCATTGCCCCGAACACAAGCTCATTCACGGTTGCTACAATCTGGATGTTCGTAATTTATGCGCTTTACACAGCTGTTTCGTGCGCTGTTGAGTCGCCATCGAACTGCTTCGGTGCATTGTGCTCGCCTAATCCGAGTGAGCGTTCGAGCGCTATTTCGATAGCTTCGTTCCTGCGTTCGGTAGGTCAAAGCGGCGGACAGGTTGTAATCATCGTTGTTCCGCTTATTATGAAGGCTCTTATGGGTCAGCAGCAGTACAAAAACGCAGAGGGTCAGGGTCTTGACCTTATCATCTCGACAGCCGTTTGCGCTCTCGGTATGATTATCTTCGTTATGATTTTCTTTGCAAACAACAAGGAGCGTGTTCCTTACACAAGCGAAAAGGTTTCGCTTGCAGAGTCAATCAAGCTCGTATTTACAAACAAGAACTTGCTTATGGTATCGCTTACAAAACTCTTCGGCTTCGGCAGAGGCGTTTACGGTACCGTATCTCTTTATATCGCAGTATATCTTCTCGGCTCAAAGGGCTTGAAGCTCGCTCTTATGCTTCCTATGGGTATCGGTACTGCGGTCGGTACACTTCTCGTTAACCTTGTTCTCAAGAAGTTCAGCACGAAGCAAACCTACATACTTTTCTGTATTTACGGTGCGAGTGCAATGGCAATACTGTTCCTCGTTTCCCGTGGTATCGGCTTCAACTCGAACCTCATCATTCCGTTCCTCATTCTCAACTTCTTCTGCGGTATTCAGCACGGTAACACAAACGTTACTCCGAATATTATGATTGCAGACTGTATTGACGAAATGGAATACAAGACAGGCAAGCGTCAGGAGGGCCTTGCATATGCCGGCTACGGTCTTTTCTCAAAGATTGCTTCGGCAGGTACAAAATGGCTTGCTCCCGTACTTGTTTACACTTGGTCGGGCTATCAGTTCTCGCAAAGCCCGAACGTTGCTTATGCAGCGCAAAACGACGAGGTATTGATGAAATTCCTCGCTATATACACAATCATTCCGGCTATATTCGTAATTCTTCAGTTCATTCCTGTTTTGTTCTATGATATGGTAGGCGAAAAGAAGAAGAGAATTACCGAGGCTCTTATGGAAAAGAGAGCTAAAGAAGAAGCCGAAGCAGCCGGCGAAGTCTCTGACGACTCGGCAGACAGCATTGCAGAATAGGGGGTGCTGACAATGGCAGAAAAGAAAGAATTTAAGGCAGGTCTTTACGGCGTTATTGCAGGCATACTTGTTGCGGTGCTTCTCGTGGGAATGACGGTTTTTGCTTTCACCTCACGCTATAATGCATTTTCAAGCGAAAAGGTTGCACAGTCCTACGCCGACACAATAGTTCAGTCGGGCGACGGCTATAATGCGCTCAAGGTTAGCCTTGTTTCAAAAAATCAAAAGTTCGGCAATTTCGTAATCAACGCATATATGGCTCCGTTTGTAAACGACGGTGAGGAGGTAGAGGTTAACGAGATTTTAGGCTCCGGCTCCGACGAGGAGGCTCAAATTCTCGACGAGGTTTACAACACAATGTACGATTATTTCATCGAGCTTAAGGATACGGTAGGTCTTGAAAACTACGATGAATTCTACACCTCGTATTTCACAAAATTAAAGCAAGTAAGAACCGAGGTTATCGGCGACGATTATATGGACACCGAGTTTATGTTCAGCGTGTTTGAGTCGAATGTAGCAACCTACGGCGAAAGTCTTACAGGCTGTGAGGAAAAGCTCGCGGCAGACGGAGAAACTGTTCTCAAGCAGGCTTCAACCGGTAAGTATCAGGAAATGTTCGGCGACGGCTATGTGCTGACAACAAGCGTTGCACAGGAAAATGACCTTACCGCCGACGAGGTTGAGCAGTATAAGGCTGATTATTCAAAGAGAATTGCACCGATTATCGAAAACGGCAAAGCAAAGGCAACCGCACTTGACGAGGAAAAGGCAGGCTCAATGAACGACGCCTTTGCAAATCTCGACTGCGCAGACGAAATCAGCGAGGTTAAGGCTTGCACCGTTGAGGTTAAGACTGCCGACGGCAAGATAGTCGCAAGTACGGTAATCAATGTTGTTAAAATCGGCAATAGCTGGTATGTAGACAACACAAATTCCGACACCTCTGCACTTTATTTGGCATAATTGAATATTTGTAAAAACTATGGGGCTGTAAAATCAGCCCCGTTTTTTCTTTTATCCCCTCAGTCGCGAATGCGACAGCTGTCTCACCTGCCGGTTCGGTCGGTGCTTCTGCGTATTAACGCAGAGGTGTCCACCGGACACCCGCACCCTTGATGACAAGCCAAGGGGAGCCTTTGTTGGTTATCAATCGTCCGCAATATATAATCAAACAAACCTCAACACGCCAACGGCGTATTTCACTTTGCGATGTAATCACAAAATTTCACCGCTTTCGATTTCACACGGCGCAGCCGTATATCACTGAACACAGGGATTGCCCCTGTGTTCTTCCTTTGTTCTATTGTTTACAGAATGGTAACAAAATTAACAAAAAACACTTGATAATTATTATCACTTGTTATATTATATAAGTTGTTGGGGTTTGCCCTGACGAAAACAGATGATTTAGTAAAACTGATTATAATTGATTAGGAGTAAATGTCGTGATTGAATTTAAGGATGTATCAAAAGTATACGATAGCAACGGCACTCACGCTCTCGATAAGGTAAATATAAAAATCGAGGACGGTGAATTTGTATTTATAGTCGGTTCCTCAGGTGCAGGTAAGAGTACGTTTTTGAAGCTCATTATGCACGAGGAAAAGCCGACCGAGGGCGAGGTTATAGTTAACGGATATTCCTCTTCCGAAATGAAGAAAAGGCAGGTTCCCTATTACAGAAGAACTATGGGAATCGTTTTCCAGGATTTCAGAATTATCCCGAAAATGAGCGTATACGATAACGTTGCGTTTGCAATGCGTGTTATCGGCACAAAGGAAAAGGAAATTCGCAAAAGAGTTCCGTACATTTTGCAATTAGTAGGACTTTCTCAAAAGGCAAGGTCTATGCCAAACGAGCTTTCCGGCGGTGAGCAGCAGAGAGTTTCGCTTGCAAGAGCGCTTGTAAACAACCCGAAGCTCATCATTGCCGATGAGCCGACAGGTAACGTTGACCCCGAAATGAGCCACGAAATCGTTGACCTGCTGACAAAAATCAATAATTCCGGTACAACGGTTGTAATGGTTACTCACGAGCACGATTTGGTTCGTACCTTCCAAAGACGAGTAATCGTTATTCAGCACGGTAAGGTTGTATCCGACACACCCGACCCAACCTACGCAAAGTTCAAGGCGCAGGAGGTTTCGAAAAAGGCGGATATGTACTACTATGACGAAAATGTTGACCAGTCGAATTTAGGCGAGGTTTTCGACAATTTGAGCGACGTCGAGGTTAGCAGTAATGACGATACTTCCGTCGACTTGAACGAATTAGCACAGGGAGGTGAGCAGTAATGTCGGGTGCAAGCATAAGATACCTCATCAAAGAGGGCTTCAGAAACACTTGGACAAACCGTATGATGTCCGTTGCGTCAATCTGCGTACTGCTTAGCTGCTTGGTGCTTATCGGAAGTGCGTCGATGATTTTCCTCAACATCAATTCGCTTGTTGAAAAAATCGAAAACGAAAACGTTATTATGGTTTATATCGGCGACAAAACGCTTGCAGAAAGCAACGAAGAAAACGCTCTTGATATCGACTCAACGATAACCCAAGAGGATATCGACAAAATGGGCGAACAGCTAAAGGCAATTCCTAATGTTCAGGAAATTGAATTTGTCGATAAAGAAACGGCGTGGAACGAGCAGCTTGCAACAATGGACGACGCGCAGGCGCAGCTTTTCAAGGAGGAAACGGACAACATTCCGCTTCCAAATGCCTACAAGGTTACGGTGCGTGATTTGTCGCAGTTTACCCAAACGGTAAACGAAATCAAAAAGCTCGACAATATCTACACAATTCGTCAAAATACCGACCTTGCTCAAAAGCTTGATACTATTTCAAGAGGTATCAGCGTAATAGCAATCGTGATTATTGCCGTATTGTTTGCAATTTCTCTTTTCATTATTTCAAATACAATCAAGCTCACCGTATATTCAAGAAGACTTGAAATCAGTATTATGAAATCTGTCGGTGCAACGAACAGCTTTGTTCAGCTTCCGTTTGTTGTTGAGGGTATAATTCTCGGCATTATTTCGGGCGTTGTTTCGCTCGGCGCAGTTTGGGGAATTTACGAGCTTGCAATTTCGAGATTCAGCGACTTGTTCAATTCTATAGGTGTTCAGCCGCTTGCCTTCGGCGATTATGCGTGGATGATGCTGGGCATATTCGTTGCTATCGGTATCGTCAGCGGCGTAGGCGGTTCGCTGATTACAATGAGAAAATATTTAACAAAGGAAGGCAGTGAGATTAGTGCAGTCTAAAATGAAGAAATGCCTGTCCCTGCTCCTTTCACTCGTGCTCGTGTTCTGTATGTCGTTTGAAGTGACTAATGTATACGCCGTATCACAGGCGGATATCGACCGACTTAACCAAAAGAACGCCGCGGCACAAAAGGAAATAGACAGGCTTGCAAAGGAAAAAGCGGACACAGAGGAATATGTCACCGCACTTGACAAAAAAATTCAGATTATCAGAGACCAGCTTAACGCTTTGAACAAGCAGGCAAGCGAGCTTCAGTCAAGCATAAATCAGGTTGAACAAAGCATTGCTTCAAACGAAGCGCAAATGCAGGAAATACAGGACGAAATTAACGCAAAGCAGGCGGAATTTGACAAAATCTATTCCGAATACTGTCAGCGACTGAGAGCGATGTATGTTTCAGGTCACGCAAGCAATTTAGAGGTTTTGCTAACAAGCTCGGACATCAGCGCAATACTGACGAGAAGCGAGATGATACGCAGTATTTCACGCAGAGACAGTAATACTCTCAACGAGCTTACGAAGAAAATGGAGGAAATCGAAAAGGATAAGGCGGAGCTTGAAATTAAAAGAGGTGAGCTTAACGAAAACAAGGAAAAGCTCCAAACTCAAAAAGAGGAGCTCAACGCCAACATCTCGCAGGTTTCGTCGGCTAAAGCAGAGCTTGATTCGCAGATTGCCGAGGCGAACGCCGCAATGGGCAGAATCAAATCGGAGACCAGAAAATATTACGAAAGAATCGAAAATAACAACGAAGAAATCGCAAGAATAAAAGCAACCATTCTTGCAAACAGCAAGCCGAGCAGTGGAGGCGGCTCAGGCGGCGGAGGATCGGGACGGCTCGGCTATCCAACCTCCTCCAGAACTATTTCAGCAGGCTTCCCGAATTATCCGGGCGGCAGCTATCACGGAGGCGTTGACTTCCCTGTTCCGTCTGGCTCAAACATTTATGCCGCAGATTCGGGAACTGTTATTATTGCAAAAAATCTCAATTACAGCTACGGTCATTATCTTGTAATCGACCACGGCAACGGTCTCTCAACGCTTTATGCACATAACACCACGCTTCTTGTCGGAGTAGGTGCCCATGTAAGCAAGGGACAGGTTATCGCATTAAGCGGCTCGACCGGAAATTCGACAGGACCGCATTGTCACTTTGAGGTTTTGCTCAACGGAAATCAGGTCAACCCGATGAACTATCTGCGCTAAATCGCAAATACATATAATTAAAGCACGCTTACCAAAACGAAGCGTGCTTGACAAATAAGAAATTTAGGTATATAATGAAAATGAACAAGGGGCAGTCTGATAGACGGTTACCTCCTTGGATTGATTAAAAGAAGTAATCGCACAAAAGAATAATCGTGTCAGTTAACAGTTGGCACGATTATTCTTTTTTTTCACACCCAAATTATGTTGAATTTGTAAATTATATATAAAATACATAATTTAGGTTTTACATATAATAATAAATGTGTTAAAATATATAGTGAAGAAATATTTTGAAACGGTGTGGATTTATGAAAAAATCGGCAAAAAAATTCATATCATTTTTAATGTGCCTGTGCCTTATTTTGACGGTGACGGGTTTTAGTGCGTCTATGCCGGAAACGGCTTGCGCTCAAACGGTTGAGGAGCTCAACGAGGAGCTGAAAAAGGTTGACGAGCAGCTCGAAATTCTCAAAGCGCAGGGCGAGGACACCGAGGAATATCTGCGTGTGCTTAATCAACGCCTCGACAATCTCAAAAAGCAGTACACGATAGTAAAAAACGAGGTCACAAAAACGAACAACAGTATCGCCGAGCTTGAAAAAAGCATAGAGGAAAACAAGCAAAGCATAGAGAAAATACACACAAGGCTTGACGAATTAGAGGTTCAGTCCGAGGAATTAGACAAACAGTTCAAGCTGACCTACACCGAATACTGCAAGCGTATAAGAGCACTTTATGTCAGCGGCGACATCTCAAGCTCGCTCGGTTTTTTGCTAAATAGCGACGGACTTTCACAGCTTTTGACAAGGCTTGAAATGGTAAGCGCCGTATCACGCCGTGATGCAACGCTCATTAATATCGTAAGGCAACAGACTGCTCAACTTTCGCAAACAAGAAACGAGCTTAAGCAAAACGAGGAATTACTTGTTAAAACGCAGGGCGTGCTTGAATCCGACTCGGCAAATCTGAAAATACAACAGGCGAATTTAGCAGAGCAAAAGCGTGATATGGAAAAGCGTCAGGCTGAAATTGAGGCTCAACAACTCGAAGCAAACAAGACCTTGGATAAGGTTTACGACAACACCGAGATGTACGAAAAGCAGCACGACGTGCTTATGCAGGAAATCGACGACGCAATCGCCGCCGCCGACAATAAGTATAAGCCCGAAACGACCACTACCACAGCCACTACAACAATCACTCCCGGCAAGCCGACCACGACTACTACAACCCAGCCTACAACCTCGCAGTCGGGCAAGCTGAGTATGATATATCCCTGCCCCGCCTACACAACGATAACCTGCGCCTTCGGTGCATATTCAGGTCATTCGGGCTGTGACTTTGCAACAGGCGGTAAGGTTAACCAAAGAATCGTTGCCGCAGAAAGCGGAACGGTAATCATTTCAACAGACTTGAAAAACGCCGACGGAACGTACCGAAGCTACGGACGTTACATTGTTATTCGTCACGACAAAACGAATTCAAGCGGCAAAACCGTCTACACTCTGTATGCTCATAACAATTCAAGAGTAGTCAGCGAGGGCGAATACGTCCAAAAGGGACAGCTTATTGCATACAGCGGCTCAACAGGAAATTCAACGGGACCGCATCTTCATTTTGAGGTCAGAGTCGGCGGAACAAGCCAGGCTTACGCGGTAGACCCCGAATTATATTTACCATAAGTAAGGAGATTTTTACTTTTGAAAACAGTAACAAAAAAGGCTTTTTGCATAATATTATCACTATGCCTTGCGCTGTGCTCGTCGGGTGTTGCATATGCCGACGAGCCGACAACTGCGCCGAGCAACGAAATGACGGTTGAGCAGGCGCAGGCCGTGCTTGAGGAGCAACGCAAGGCACTTGAACAAAGCCTTAAGGAAAGCGAAGAAAAGCTCAAGCAGTTTTCCGAGTCGGAAAAGGTGACGAGCGAATACATAGACAGTCTTGATGAAAAAATCGGCTACCTTAACGAGGAGCTTACCCTGCTCGACAACGAGGTAAGGCAGGCGAGTGAAAAGGTCGATTTGCTCACCGCCGACATAGCCGTTTTAAGCGAGGATATTGCAGAGGTTCAGGCAGAATACGACAAGGCAAACGACAAGCTTGAAGCACTTCACGATAGCTTTGAAACAACGAAGAATGCATATTGTCTTCGTCTTCGTGCAATGTATGTTTCGGGCTCAAGCAGTATTTTGATTGCACTTCTCACAAGCAAGGACATCAGTCAGTTTTTCAGCCGCTACGAAATGATAAAGGCAATAACGAAATCGGACACGGCGCTGATGAACGAGGTCAACAGAAAAATCGACGAGATAACCGAGCAAAACAGCGAGATTTTGAGCAAGAAAACCGAGCTTGAGCAAAACAAGGCAAGCCTTGACGAAAAGCAAGCCCAGCTTTTGAACGAGCAGCATACAATCGAAGCAAAGCAAGACGAGATTGCCGAAAAGAAAATAACTCTTGCAACAAGCCGTGCCGAAAGCGACGCGCTTCTTGCGCAATACACGGCGCAAACGAAGATGTACGGCGAGTACAAATACGAGGACGAGGAACTCATAAAGCTCGTTGACGAAGAAATTAACGCAATTTTAAGCGGACAAAAGGATCCGTCTCAAATGAAAATACCGGAGGTTTCGGACATTGTAAAAAATCCGGACGTGCCTAATACAACCTCTGCCTTGTATTATAAATCCAACGCCGTTTTGAATATGACATACCCTGCCCCCGGCCACTACACGGTGAGCGAAAGCTTCGGCTACTACAAAAACGGCGGCAAGCATACGGGAATTGATTTCCCATATCCTGTCGGAACAACGGTTGTTGCGGCTCAAAAGGGTATCGTTGTAACCTCAAAGGCGCTTCGCGACAACAAGGGAAATTACTATTCCTACGGAAAATATATCATCATTTATCACGGCACCGACGCACAGGACAGAAAGATTTATACGCTTTATGCCCATAACTCAAAGCTATCTGTCGGCGTCGGCGAAACGGTTACAAAGGGACAGAAGATTGCCGAGGGCGGCTCAACAGGAAATTCAACAGGTCCGCATTGTCACTTTGAGGTAATCATAGACAACGAAAAGGTAAATCCTATCAACTATTTATCACGATGAACAAGATTAATTATCAAAATCAGCTCGACAGAATAATCGAAAATATTGACCCCGACAATCCGCCGAGGCTCCTGCTTCACTCGTGCTGCGCTCCGTGCTCAAGCTACACTCTTGAATATTTGAGCCGATATTTCGACATCACGGTGTATTATTTCAACCCGAACATTTCGCCGAAGCAGGAGTTTGACAAGCGCTTTGAGGAGCAAAAAAGGCTCATTTCTCAAATGCCGTTCAAAAATTCGGTAACGCTCGTTGAGGGCGACTACAACTATGACGATTTTCTCGAAATCGCAAAGGGCTTGGAAAATGTACCCGAGGGCGGCGAGAGATGCTTTAGGTGCTACAAAATGCGCCTTGAAAGCACGGCAAGGCTTGCAAAGGAACAGGGCTTTGATTATTTTTGCACAACACTTTCAATCAGCCCACTCAAAAACAGTCAAAAAATAAACGAGCTCGGCTTTGAAATTGAGGAAAAATACGGCGTGAAATGGCTTCCCTCCGATTTCAAAAAGCGCGAGGGCTACAAGCGTTCAATTCAGTTAAGCAAAGAATACTCGCTCTACCGCCAAAATTTCTGCGGCTGTATATTCTCAAAAAATCAACAAGGAGAAAGCAATGAATAAACCCCTTGCAGACAGGATAAGACCTACGGAGCTTTCGCAGGTTGTAGGACAAAAGCACCTACTCTCCCCCGACAAGGCTCTGTACAATATGATAGAAAACGGCGACATTCCGAATTTGATTTTTTACGGTCCGTCGGGCGTTGGAAAAACGACCGTAGCCTCCATTATTGCAAACAAGACGAAGCGTGCTTTGCGCAAGCTCAACGGCACCTCCGCTTCAACAAAGGACATTAAGGAAATAGTTGCCGAGCTCGACACATTTTCTGCGCCAAACGGAATACTGCTTTACCTTGACGAAATTCAGTATTTCAACAAGCGCCAACAGCAAACGCTGCTTGAATACATAGAAAACGGAAAAATTACGCTAATTGCTTCGACTACGGAAAACCCGTACTTTTATGTTTACTCGGCAATTCTGTCACGAAGCACGGTGTTTGAATTTAAGCAAATCGAAAGCAAGGATATTGTTCCGGCTGTTGAAAGAGCGTTTGAATTTTTACAAAACGAACAAGGCATAGCAATCGAATATGAGCAGGGCGTTTGCGAAAGGATTGCAAACGGCTGCGGCGGCGACGTTCGCAAGGCTATGAACAGCGTTGAAAACTGCGTGCTTGCAACGCCTGTTACAAACTCAAAAAAGACGATAACTCTCGATATTGCAGGCGAGCTTACTCAAAAATCCGCTATGCGTTACGACCGTGACGGCGACGAGCATTACGATATCATTTCGGCTTTTCAAAAAAGTATGCGAGGCTCCGACCCCGACGCTGCGCTTCATTATCTCGCAAGGCTTCTTGAAGCAGGAGATTTGCCCTCGGCTTGCAGACGGCTTTTGGTAACTGCGTGCGAGGACGTCGGGCTTGCCTATCCGCAGATAATCCCGATAGTAAAGGCGGCGGTTGACAGCGCATTAATGCTCGGACTGCCCGAAGCGAGAATACCGCTTGCCGACGCAGTAATATTAGTCGCCACCTCGCCTAAATCAAATTCGGGCGAAGCGGCAATAGACGCGGCGCTCGCAGATGTAAGAAGCGGTAAAATCGGACCTATCCCCCGTCAGCTTCAAAACAAGCATTACGACGGCGAGGATGCGGCGGTTAAGGGACAGCATTATCTCTATCCCCACGCATTTGAAAATCATTGGGTAGAACAGCAATATCTCCCCGACAAAATCAAGAACGCCCGCTACTACACCTACGGCGAAAACAAAAACGAGCAAACCCACAAGGAATATTGGCAAAGGATAAAAGACAAAAACAAATGACAAAAAAGCAAAGAGCGTTAAATGCAATCGAAGTTTTGAAAAAAGAATATCCCGAAGCAATCTGCTCGCTCAATGCCTCAAATCCGTTTGAGCTTTTGGTTGCCGTTCGTCTTTCGGCGCAATGCACGGACGCAAGAGTAAATCTCGTAACGCCTGCATTGTTTGAAAAATACAAAACCCTTGACGACTATTGCAACGCAGATGTAAAGGATATCGAAAAAATCATACATTCCTGCGGCTTTTACAAAAGCAAGGCGGAGTCGATAATTGATATGGCAAAGGGCGTGCGTGACCGTTTCGGCGGTGTTGTTCCCGACAATATCGAAGATTTGATTACGCTCAACGGTGTCGGCAGAAAAACGGCTAATCTCATAGTCGGCGACATTTACGGCAAGGAGTCGATTGTTGTCGATACGCATATGATAAGAATTTCAAACCGCATAGGTCTTGTTACGGACAAGGACCCGAAGAAAATTGAATTTGCACTCAAAAAAATTATTCCTGCCGACGAGGGCTCTGATTTTTGCCACAGAATAGTACTTTTCGGCAGAGATATTTGCTCTGCACGAAAGCCGAAATGCGACGAGTGTCCTATGGAATTTAATTGCAAAAAAGTCGGAGTGAAATAATGAACAAGGAAAACATAATTTTAATCGGTATGCCGGGAAGCGGAAAAAGCACCTGCGGCGTACTTGCGGCAAAGGCGCTGCTGAAAAACTTTTTTGATACCGACCTGCTGCTTCAGGGCTTGGAGGAGCGTGCGTTACAGGAGATTATAAACACCGACGGAACGGATTATTTCCTTTCATCAGAGGAAAAATGCATACTCTCGCTGAATATAAATGCAACCGTTATTGCAACAGGCGGCTCGGTGGTTTACTCTCAAAAGGGTATGGAGCATCTCAAAAAAAGCGGCAGAGTGATTTATCTTCATCTCGGCTACGACGAAATGTGCGACAGAATAAAGAACATCACCACCAGAGGCGTAGTGCTCAAAAACGGCTCAAGCCTGCGTGATATGTACAACGAACGCCTGCCGCTTTACGAAAAATACGCCGACATTACCATTGATTGCAACAGCAATACCGTTGAGCAAACGGTACAAATGATAGTAAATGCAGTTAATGAGCAAAAAAACACTTGATATAATTAATGTGAAGTGGTAAAATAGATGAAATTTGTAGAAATAAGTAATAGGAGGACTGTTATGAAAAGCTATAACGAAAAATTTGTAAAAGAGGGGCTTACCTTTGACGACGTGCTTTTAATTCCTGCAAAGTCGGACGTAACTCCCGACAAGGTTTCAACTAAAACAAGACTGACAAAAAATATCAGCCTTAACATTCCGCTTATGACTGCGGCAATGGACACAGTAACAGAATCCCGTATGGCTATCGCAATCGCCCGTGAAGGCGGTATCGGCGTTATCCATAAGAATATGACAATCGAGGAACAGGCTACCGAGGTTGACAAGGTTAAGAGAAGCGAAAACGGTGTAATCCTTAATCCGTTTTATCTCTCCCCTCAGCATAGCGTTAAGGACGCAGATATGCTTATGGGTAAGTACAAAATCAGCGGCGTTCCGATTTGTGAGGACGACGGCACTCTGGTAGGTATTCTTACAAACCGTGACCTTCGTTTCATTCAGGACTATGATGTTCGTATTTCTTCAGTAATGACCCCGAAAGAAAACCTCATAACAGCTGTTGCAGGTACAACTCTTGAACAAGCAAAGAAAATTCTTATGGCTTCAAAAATTGAAAAGCTCCCGCTTGTTGACGAGAACGGCAAGCTCACGGGTCTTGTAACAATCAAGGATATTGAAAAAGCGGTAAAATATCCTAATACTGCCCGCGACAGCAAGGACAGACTTCTCTGTGCGGCGGCTCTCGGTGTAACAGACGACGTTCTCATTCGTGCACAGGCTTTGTATGAGGCAGGCGTTGACGCATTCGTGCTTGACTCTGCTCACGGTCACTCTCAAAATATTATCAACAATGTAACAAAGGTTAAAAACGCATTCCCCGATGTTTCTCTCATAGCAGGTAATGTTGCAACCGCCGAAGCTACCGAAGCGCTCATTAAGGCAGGCGCAGACGCAGTTAAAATCGGTATCGGTCCCGGCTCAATTTGTACTACTCGTATCGTTGCAGGTATCGGCGTTCCGCAGATTACGGCAATTTACGACTCTGCCGAAATGGCTGACAAGTACGGTATTCCGGTTATCGCAGACGGCGGTATCAAGTACAGCGGCGATATGGTAAAGGCTCTTGCCGCAGGCGGAAGCGTCGTTATGGTCGGCTCACTCGTAGCAGGCTGTGAGGAGGCTCCCGGCGAAACAGAAATTTATCAGGGACGTCAGTTCAAGGTTTACAGAGGTATGGGCTCGCTCGGTGCTATGAACCACGGCTCTGCCGACAGATACTTCCAAAAGGGCTCAAAGAAATTTGTACCCGAGGGCGTTGAGGGACGTGTTCCGTTTAAGGGCGCACTTTCCGACACTATCTTCCAAATGATGGGCGGTCTTCGTTCGGGTATGGGATATGTCGGCTGTCATACAATCGAAGAACTGCGTGAAAAGGCACAGTTCATTCGTATCACGGGCGCAGGTCTTGTTGAGTCCCACCCTCACGATGTTTATATCACAAAGGAAGCTCCGAACTATTCGGGTAATGTATAATTAACAGGCGTTTAGAATTTCGCCTGCAAGGTGATTTCAATGGCAGAAAATCCAAAGAAAAAGCGTAAGGGCGAAAAAAAAGAAAAGCTAAAAGCCTTTCTGAAAAAGAATATGACTCCGACGTGGTTCAAGCGTATCAGCTACCAGATATTCGCTTTTTTGGTAAGCGTTGCAATGATTGTCGGAGTTGCGATTTACGCTTTTAATAAAAACTATAATGAAAAGACCTTGATTTTTATGGACGATTTTACTATCACGGCTCACACGGGCGCCTTTGATACGCCCGATAATTCTATGGAATCTCTCGAAGCGGCAATACTCAACGAGGTTGCCGTGTTTGAGGTTGATGTTCGTATGCGACCAAACGGCACAGTCGTTATGGGGCACGATTTGATAACAACGAATACAGACGGCGTTGAGCTTTCAACCGTTTTTTCGAGAGTGAAGCAAACGAATATTATGCTCAATCTCGACATAAAAGAGGTCAGAGTTCTTGCCCCGCTTTACGAGCTTATATGTGAGTACGATATGAAAGACGCCGTGTTCTTTACGGGAATTGAGACCTTTCAGGTAAACAAGGTTAAGGAAAACTGCCCCGATATAGCATATTATCTGAACTATAAGCCGAGCCGTATCAAGATTTTTTCGGACGACTATCAGCAAAAGATAATTGAACTTATGGAGGAAACAGGCGCAGTCGGCATAAATTGCAATCATGTTTATGCAAGCCGCACGCTGTCCAACACACTTCATAATAACGGCTATAAGCTCTCCGTTTGGACTGTCGATAAGCACTACCAAATGAAGCGTGCACTCATCAATAAGCCCGACAATATCACAACCCACTACCCCCATAAGATTGAAGAAACAATCAAGAATTGGGGAAAATAAAAGCTCGCTTCGCTCGCAGATAAGAGAGAAGTGAGAAAAAATAAGAGAATCGGTTTAATTGATTGTAGTAATTGAATAAATATTGACAAATAAACTTAATTCATATATAATAAAAATACAAGGAGCTACCGATAGACGGTTTGCCTTGAAATGGTTATTTAGAAACAACCACCCAAATGACAAGTACGGGTGGTTGTTTCTTTTACTTTTTGGTTCTATAATAAATGTTGGGGTGGGAACTCCAACATTTATTATAGAACCTAAAAAAATAACCGCCCCACAGCAATCGGTACGGTTATTTTTAGATAACTAACTGAGCTGACCGTCTATCGAACAACTCCTTTGTACTTTCATTATATACTCAACGGTTCAATTTGTCAACATCAATCCATAATATTATCAATCATCGGACATTGAATGAATTTCATATAACCGATTGTCAAAATTGAGTAATTTGTGTATAAATTGTCAAAAAATCACTTTTCTTAATATTTATACTTGAACATAGAATTGAAATTGGGTATAATATATACGGTAAATTTTAATTTGAAATTTATTCTAAATTAAAAGTAAGGAGTTTAGAAAATGGTTTACTCACATGAAGTTGAAACAATGTGTCCTGTGGCACAGGGTGTTGCTCACGGTGCTGCTCCGATTCCGGAGGAAGCAAAATGGGTTAAGGCAAAGGAGATTTCCGACATTTCCGGTTTTACACACGGTGTAGGCTGGTGTGCTCCTCAGCAGGGTACCTGCAAGCTCACTCTTAATGTTAAAAACGGTATTATCGAAGAAGCTCTCGTAGAAACAATCGGTTGCTCGGGTATGACTCATTCTGCGGCTATGGCAAGCGAAATTCTTCCGGGCAGAACAATCCTCGAAGCTCTCAACACAGACCTTGTTTGCGACGCTATCAATACAGCAATGAGAGAATTATTCCTCCAAATCGTTTACGGTCGTACACAGAGTGCTTTCTCTGACGACGGTCTTGTAATCGGTGCAGGTCTTGAAGACCTCGGTAAAGGTCTTCGTTCACAGGTTGGTACAATGTACGGTACACGCAAGGCAGGTCCTCGTTATCTCGAAATGACAGACGGCTATGTAACAGGTATCGCACTCGACGCCGACAATGAAATCATCGGCTACAAGTTCGTAAACTTCGGCAAGATGATGGACTTCATCAAAGCAGGCGACGACGCTAACACAGCCTTTGAAAAGGCACAGGGTCAATACGGCAGAGTTGCTGACGCTGTTAAGATTATCGACCCGAGAAAAGAATAAGAGTAGGAGGATATAGTAATGGCTTTATTTGAATCATACGACAGAAGAGAAAAGCAAATCCTTGCTGTTCTTGCAAAATACGATATTAAATCAATCGAAGAATGCAGAGAAATCTGTCAGGCAAAGGGCTTTGACCCATACAAAATCGTTGAGGGCATTCAGCCAATCTGCTTTGAAAATGCAAAGTGGGCTTACACAGTAGGCTGTGCTATCGCACTCAAAAAGGGCGTAACAAATGCTGCTGACGCCGCTGCCGCTATCGGTGAGGGCTTGCAGTCATTCTGTATTCCGGGTTCTGTTGCCGACCAGCGTAAGGTAGGTCTCGGTCACGGTAACCTCGGAAAAATGCTCCTTGAAGAAGAAACCGAGTGCTTCGCATTCCTTGCAGGTCACGAATCCTTCGCCGCTGCCGAGGGTGCAATCGGTATTGCTGAAAAGGCTAACAAGGTAAGAAAGCAGCCTTTAAGAGTTATCCTTAACGGTCTTGGCAAGGACGCTGCGCAGATTATCGCAAGAATCAACGGCTTCACTTATGTTGAAACCGAAATGGACTACTACACAGGCGAGGTTAAGGAAGTATTCCGCAAGGCTTACTCCGACGGTCTTCGTGCAAAGGTTAACTGCTACGGTGCAAACGATGTTACCGAAGGCGTTGCTATTATGTGGAAAGAGGGCGTTGACGTTTCTATCACAGGTAACTCAACTAACCCAACAAGATTCCAGCACCCTGTTGCAGGCACATACAAGAAGGAATGTGTTGAAAAGGGTAAGAAGTACTTCTCAGTTGCATCAGGCGGCGGTACAGGTAGAACTCTTCACCCCGACAATATGGCGGCAGGTCCTGCTTCCTACGGTATGACTGATACAATGGGCAGAATGCACTCCGACGCACAGTTCGCAGGCTCTTCATCAGTTCCGGCTCACGTAGAAATGATGGGACTTATCGGCATGGGTAACAACCCAATGGTTGGTGCAACAGTTGCTTGCGCAGTTGCAGTTGAGGAAGCTGTAAAGTAAGTAAATCAATATATCGACAAAAAAGGCACCCACAAGGATGCCTTTTTTAATTTATCTTAATAAAGTATTTTCAACATAGTGCATCAAAAGGTTTTGTGGCATTTTGTTTTCATAAATTCGACAATTTCGCCATTATACATAGACTCTGAATTGGGGAACATTTTTAATAATTTTATACCGAATTGTTCCCCAATTTGAATATTTATTCTTGAAAATTTTATAGCTGCATTTCTTTCAGAAAATATGCAAAAACTAAAATAGGCAATCAATTACCAAAAACTTGCAAAACAGTGCAACTAACCGGATAATTATGACATTTCTTGAAAAATTATATTACTTGAATAATGTACATTAATATGGTATACTAATACTGCTAATAATATTTTTAATTAAAGGGGTAAATTTATGGAAAATGCACAAAGGCTTCGTCCTTTTGGAATGCGTGATAAGATAGGCTACGCTTTCGGAGATATGGGCTGTAACTTCTCGTTTCAGCTTGTATCGGCGTATATGTATCTTTTTTACACTCAATGTATCGGACTGAGCGCAGAAAATTGGGCGTGGATAATCGTTGTTTCAAAGGTTTGGGACGCCATAAACGACATTCTCATCGGCAATATGGTTGACCGAAAAAGAATCAGCAAGAAAAGCAAGTTTATGCCGTGGATTGCAATAGGCGCGGTATTTCTTGTTGTAACTTCAATAATGCTTTTCACACCCGTTACAGGATTTTCACAGCTCGGAAAAATCATTTGGTGTCTCGCTTCATACTGCTTATGGTCGGTTGCATACACAATGATTAATGTTCCTTACGGCTCGCTTCACTCTGTAATTACAGAGGACCCGAAGCAACGTACAACGCTTTCTACTTTCAGAAGCATCGGCGCTTCGCTTCCTGCCGTGCTCATTATGATTTTACCGAAGGTCGTTTACAAGGATAATCAGCTTTCAAGCGACAGACTGTTTATTGTTGCAATCATTTTCTCCGTTTTGGCATTCATCGTTTTCTTCGCTATGAGAAAAATGGTAACCGAACGTGTTGTTCGTGAGGACGCACCGCAGGCTCAAAAGGTGAACTACATCTCAACGGTGAAGTCATTCTTCTCAAACCGTGCAATGCTTGCAATCACTATTGCAACTGTTGCGGTTGTAATCTTCTACAACTCAACAATGTCGGTCAACAATCTTGTTTTCCAATTCTATTTTAACGACGCAGGCAAGGCTACGCTTGCAATGATTGCTTCGTATCTTCCGCTTATAGCATTTATGCCGTTTGCTTCAAGCATTGTAGCAAAAATCGGCAAGAAAAAGTTAATCACAATTTCGGGTGCAATCAGCGTTATCGCAGGTCTTATTATGCTCGTTTTACCAATCACACCGGACAACAAGGGCATATTGATTTATGTAATCGGTCTTATGGTTGTTAATGTCGGCTGCTGCGTGTTCCAAATTATCGTTTGGGCAATCATTGCAGACTGTATCGAAATGAGCTATCGTAAAAAGGGAGTCAGAGAAGAGGCTTCGCTTTATGCTTTATACTCTTTCTTCCGCAAGCTCTCACAGGGTATCGGCTCGGCACTTGTTGCGCTTGCACTGAGCAAGGTCGGATATGTTGAAACCGCCGTTACTCAAACTGCCGAGGCTTCAAAAAATATAAAGAACTTATATATCATTTTCCTCGTAATCGGTCTTGCGGTTATGACTCTTTCAATGTGGTTCATCTACAATATCGACTACAAGCAGGAGCAGGCGTTTGCTCAACACAACGAGGAACAAAACTAAAATATTTTCAGCGAGGTTATGACTATGCGTATTATCAAAAAAATCAACGAGGGCTGGCTGTTCTCAAAGGATGCGAAATCCGTCCCGTCACATCTGCCGCACGACTGGGAGGAGCTGAATCTCCCCTACACCTGGAATGGCAAGGACGGTCAGGACGGCGGAAATGATTATTACAGAGGCGTCGGCTATTTTGCAAAGCTGATTGGCAAGGACGAATTTCCCGACGGCGACGAGATTTACATTCAGCTTGACGGCGTAAATTCAACAGGTAAGGTATATTTTAACGGCAAGGAAATCGTGTCTCACGACGGCGGCTACTCTACCTTCCGTGCAAAACTTGACGGCATTAAGGACGAAAATTTGCTTGTTATCACCGCCGACAACAGTCCGAATAACTACGTTTATCCGCAGATGGCAGACTTTACGTTTTACGGCGGAATTTACCGTGACGTTTTGTTGATAGGCGTTAACAAAAATCACTTTGACCTTGATTATTTCGGTGCTCCCGGTATTGCGATTACACCGACCGTAAACGGCAAAAACGCCGAAGTTGAATTGCAGGCATATGCAAACGGAAAGGTTGAATTTACAATTTTCGACGGCGAAAATGAGATTGCAACAGTTACTGCCGAGGGCAAAAACCCGAAAGCAAGCGCAGTAATTGAAAACGTACATTTATGGGACGGTGTTAAGGACCCGTATCTTTATTCTGCAACGGCAAAACTTATTGTTGACGGTGAGGCGGTTGACGAGGTTTCAAGCCGTTTCGGTTGCAGAAGCTTCAAGATTGACCCTCAAAAGGGATTTATTCTCAACGGTCGCGAATATCCGCTTCGCGGTGTATCACGCCATCAGGACAGACCCGACATCGGTAATGCGCTTTTGGAGGAGCATCACAGAGAGGATATCGACCTTATATGCGAAATGGGCGCAAACACAATCCGTCTTGCTCACTATCAGCACTCACAGGTGTTCTATGATTTATGCGACGAGAGAGGTCTCGTTGTATGGGCTGAAATTCCGTATATTTCAAAACATATGCCGGACGGCTTTGAAAACACAAAGAGCCAAATGACCGAGCTTATTGTTCAAAACTACAACCACCCGTGTATCGTAGTTTGGGGACTTTCAAACGAAATTTCGATGAACGGCTCAAGCAAGAGCCTGCTTGACAATCACTATATGCTCAACGACCTTGTTCACAGTCTTGATAAAACAAGACCGACAACCGTTGCGGTTTTGACGGCTTGCAGTATCGACGACGAGTACACGAAGATTTCGGACGTGCTTTCCTACAATCATTACTTCGGCTGGTACGGCGGCAACGCTGCTATGAATGGTCCGTGGTTTGATAATTTCCATAAGAAGTACCCCGACAGAGCAATAGGACTGAGCGAATACGGCTGTGAGGCGCTCAACTGGCACACATCAAATCCGGAGCAGGGCGACTACACCGAGGAATATCAGGCATATTATCACGAGGAATTAATCAAGCAGATTGCCGAAAGACCGTATCTTTGGGCAACTCACGTTTGGAATATGTTCGACTTCGCGGCTGACGCAAGAGCCGAGGGCGGCGAAAACGGAATGAATCACAAGGGTCTTGTGACATTCGACAGAAAATACAAAAAGGATTCCTACTACGCATATCAGGCATGGCTTTCCGACAAGCCGATGCTTCACATCTGTGGCAAGAGATATATCGACAGAGTTGAAGATACAACAAAGGTTACCGTTTACACAAACCAAGACGAGGTTGAGCTTTTTGCAAACGGCGTAAGCCTCGGAGTACAAAAGAAAGGCAAGTATCCGTTCTTCTACTTCGACGTACCGAACACGGCAGAGGAAACGAAGATTTGCGCAAAAGCAGGCGAGCTTACCGACGAGAGTGTAATCCGCAAGGTTGAAAAGTTCAACGAGGATTACATTATGAAGGAAGAGGGCGCCGTTATCAACTGGTTCGAGATTGAAACGCCTGTCGGTTATTATTCAATCAACGATACTCTCGGCGACATTCTTGCTTCGTTCAGAGGAAAGCTCTACGCTCTTAGATTATTAAAAACTCTGCTCGGCGCATATTCCGCAGACGGAAGCGACGGCAAGGAAAAGAAGAAAAAGGGCGAAAAGAAATCGGTTATGGGCTTCAGTATCAACAAAACTATGATTGAGATGGCAATGGGCTTCTCCGTTAAGCGAGTTTTGATGATGCTCGGCGGCAAGTTCACAAAGGAACAAATCCTGGAAATCAACGCCCATCTCAACAAAATCAAAAAGCCGAAAAAGGTTTTGAACAAATAATACAAAAAACTCGGTAAAGTGTATGCTTTGCCGAGTTTTTATAATTATCAACCTATTCTTGTATAAAAAACATCTAACACTGTTTTCATCAGCGAGTCCTCGTCGGGATAAAAGGCGGCGTGGGACGTGTTTTCAAGCGTTTCGTCCTCATAGGTTGTCATTTCGCCGTCGATAGTGTAAGTATCAAATGTAACACTTCCTCCCGACATCAAAAGGGATGCAAGATATGCCGCGTCGCTTGCGGTTAAATTCGTCCTACTGTACTGACTGCCGACGTCGTACAATCTATACAGCTTTGTAATATCCGTCATTATCGCAGGGGCAACCTGCATAACGAAGCTCTCAACATACTGCACCTGACGGTCAAGACGTTCAAGCGAGCCCTCGGCATTTTCGGTATCTCTCGTGCGGACATACGACTGCGAAGCGTCGCCCTTTAGGGTTGTAACCTTATCCTTAACGATATCGTATGCCGGTATATCGCATTTCGGCTTTATCACAACGCCGCCGATTGCATCATTAAGCGCCGCAATTCCGTCCAAATCAAGTGCATAGTAATACGGAACGCTTACTCCGTAAAGCACACGGCTTATTGTTTCAACTGCATTTTGACAGCTCAGCTCACCGCCTCCGCCGTAGGAATACGCAAGATAAAGCTGATGAACCTCCTGCTGACGAACCTCGTCTGTACCGTCATAATACGTATTCATCTCTGTCATAATTTCACGGGGAAGTGCAATTACCCTTGCTTTTTTCGACCTTGTATCAATGGCAACAACCATCATTGCGTCCGACGCACCTGCAAAATCACTTTCGCCCAAATCCGTAAGCTCCGTCTTGTCGATACCCAAAAACGCAACCGTTACCATATTTTCGTTATACTTATATTTTTTGCCGTCATACTCGATTATTTCGCTGTACGTATCACCGACGGCAACGCCCTGCGATGCGTTTTTGCCCTGAATTTTAAGATATTCAAATGCTCCTACACCTGCAATAACAACGCACAAAAACAGTATAAACAAAACAAGAACTATCCGCTTCAAAAGTTTTATCAGCCGATTATCTCTTGCTTTCGTTGAGGTTCGTATTCTTTTCATATGCTTCACCCCTGAAAGTGTTAACCGATACAAAAACAGGGTTTAGATTAAAACTAACCCAAACCCCTGTTGCTTAATTTTTTCTCTTCTTAACTGCAAGTGCCAATGCTCCCGTACCGAAAGCGGTCAATGCAAAAGCAACGCCCACGCCCGTGTTAGGAGATTTTCTGCCTGTATCCTTTTCGGCAGTTGAGGTCTGCGGTCTTTCGCCTGTAACGGCATTTGCCCAGATATAATCTATTTCGGGGTCCAAAATACCGATTTTTATCTTAGTTCCCTCCTGAGAAACGATTACATAATCAACGCCCTCGATAAGTCCGGGAACCTCCCAATATTCAAGCGGTCTGTCGCCCGTATAGTTGAACTCAACCTCAACCTCATAGCCTCTGTCCTGCGGATTGTCAACCGTTTCAAAAATACCGTGAATAGACTCCTCGTTATCGACTGTAACCTCGATAATAATATCTCTTGCAGTCGTTTCGATACTACCGACATAGCCGGCGGCATATGTACAAATTGTATTTGCAAAGAAAATGCACACGGCACAAAGAACAGCCGTCAGAGTCCTCGCAATTTTTCCTTTCATATATTATCGTCCTTTCAAACGCAAAATGTTTTCAACTGAATTACTAATCAAGATAACACAAATTGAAGAATTTGTCAACTGCTGTTATTCCTCAAATTCAACGCCGTTTTCGCCCAGCGACCTTTCGGCTTCCTTCTTCATTTCGCCGTAGGACGAATTATAGCCGTTTTTAGCGCTCTTTCGGGCGTATCTCGAATAGCCGTATTTGCCGTAGGATATGCTGTCCGAGCCCTTTACAATTCTGTTAAGCACGGCGCCGATAACCTTTGCGTGAAGCGTATCGAACGCCGTAATGCTCTCGCCTATGCTTGATGTCGATACGACGTCCTGTGCGATGACATAAACAACCGCGTCGGCATAATCGGCAATAACGGAAGCGTCCGAAATATAGCCTGACGGCGGCGTGTCGATAATAACAAAATCGAAAATGCCGCAAAGTCTGTTGATAAATTCCTTTGCTTTCTCGCTTCCGACAATTTCGGACGCGTCGCTTCGCTCGTTTTTCTGCACGGCAATAAAAAGATTTTCGCTATGTGTTGAATAAACGCAATTGTTCAGCTGTGCATTACCCTCTATATAATCCGTAACGCTGTTGACGTTTTCGGTAACATTTATATACTGCGCAAGGCTCGGTATTCTCAAATCGAAATCAACGACAACGGTTTTATAGCCCTTAAGCGCAATACCCTTTGCAAGATTAATTGCAATCAGGCTCTTTCCCTCGCCCGAAATCGTACTTGTTACAACAACGGATTTCAGCTTATCCTCCCTGCAACGCCTAATTACATTATTACGCAGGGTAAAAATGCTCTCTCTGAACTTGTAATTTACATTTGAGTCGTCAACATTCGGGATATGCTCGTCCTCACTTTGCTTGCTTCGCTTTTTGCGAGTAAATTCCGGCACACCGGCAAGACAAAGCGTATTGAACGATTTGGAAATATCGCTGCTTCTAATGACGGTCGAGGTTGAAAGCGCAAGCAGAAGAATTATTGCAAAGCCGAGAGCCGCACCTGCAAAAGCGCCCAACGCCGCTTTTTTTGTATAATCGGGGTAGTTTATCGGAAATGTCGAAATGCTTGAAGTGTCAAGCAGATTAAGCTGGGTTGAACCAATGATAAAGCGTGCAACCTGCGGATAATTCGATATTACGCTCGATAAAACATTGTAAGCCTGCTGCGGATTTGTCGAAGTAACTGTTATCGTAAACAAATTAGTGTCCTCAACAACGCTCGCCTTTATCTCATCATTTATTGCGTCTACGCCCAACTCACGGCAAATTACCTTTTTCAATGCTCCCGACGTCAGAATATTCGGGAATGTCTTTGCAAGCTGTGCGGCAGTCGCCTGATTATACTTCTGCGACGAAGCCTGCGCAACGTCAACATTGACCGTAAAGGTTGCACTTGCGCTGTATTTCGGCACATAAGTAACGTAGGTATACGCCGACAAAAGACCGGAAAGCAGTACCGCAAGGAGCAATATGATTATCCAAAGCCGCTTGAACCATTCCAAAAAATGATAAAGCAAATCCTCGGCGAAATGTCCCTCGGCGGCATTGTAATTAACATTATCTTTCATTGCCGCCCTCCTTTTTTGAAGAGGTGGAATACTTTGCATACTTGCCGTATTTATTGTAGCCGGAATATTTTCCGTAGCTTCCGTAGCTTCCGTAGTATGCGTAGCCGGAGCCGAAGACCTCGGACGAGCCGAGACTGTTATTCAAAACAGCGCCCAAAAGCGGTGTTCCCGTGCGAGTCATCGAATCTATGGAATCGTTTATTACCATAGCCTTTGTATAATCCTCACGCACGACTAAAATGCTTGCGTCGGAAGCAGAAGCAACGTCGTCTATATCGCTGACAAAAGCGACGGGCGGCGTGTCGATAATAACGTAATCATATCTGTGCTTAAGCTCGTTTACAATCGACGAAAGAACTCCTCGCCTTAAAACGTTGTTTACATTATCAATCTGCTTCGTGCAGGCAAGAAAATCAATTCCCGTCTTGTCGTCGACGATAATATATTTTTCGATATTCTGTACCTTTGAGTCGCCGAACGCCGAGATAAGCTCCCTGTCGCCGACTTCAAGCTCGAATATTTTTGCAACGGCAGGATTTCTCAAGTCGAAATCAGCCATAAGCACCTTGTATTTCTTCTTTGCAAGCGACAACGCAAGATTTGCGGCAACGGTTGTTTTTCCCTCGTTTTCAAGCGGTGACGAAATTGCAAAAACCTTAAATCCCTTGCGTGCGTATTCTCTCTCAACCCTTGAACGCAGCTTGTTGTACGCTTCCCTAAAGCCGAATGAGCTTGTCAAATCGGTAACGAGCAAGCCCTTTCTATTGCGCTTTTTCTCGTGAGGAATGACTGCGTAGAGCTTTGTATCAAGTTTCTTTTCAACCTGACGCTCGTTTTTCACCGTATCCTTGAAATACGAAAGCAGTATTACTGCCGCCGCCATTAAAACGGCTCCTGCCATAAATCCTATAACTGCCCACTTAAAGCCGCCTACGCTGTTTATCGGCTTTGTCGGAACGCTCGGTGCGTCGAAAACGTCCATTACGGCGTTGCCCATAACCTCGTTTGAAAAAATCGGATAATTCTTTATTACCGAGCAGAGAATTTTGTAGCTGTCGCTCGGAGTAGGCGCAACAACGGACAAAACGAGTAAATTCGTCTCTTCAACATTCGCCGCCGTTATCGTTGCGTCAAGCTCGGTCAGTCCCAAATCCGTCTTAACCGCTTCCTTGAGTGCGTCGGAATCGAGTATCATTTTGAAAACCTGATTGAGCTGAATAGTTGTAGACAGGTTTGAATAAGCATCAAAGCTTCCGTCCCTCGTTGAAACAAGGAAGGTCGCCTCGCTCTTGTACTGCGGCTTAAAGGTTTCGTTTTTAACGATATAAAAGCCGCCGGCAAAAATGAGTGCACTCAACGCTATGAGCAATATATTTCTCATTAAATCCCTCAAAATTGAGGTGAGCGAAATGTCTTCAAGTCCGATTTGGCTTCCTGCCTGTCGGGGATTGCGTAAAGTCTTTTCCATCAGCGTACCTTACCTCCCGTCACGGTTACTACAATACTTTGTGCGCTCACGTCGCCGCACGAGTTAGTCACGGTAAGCTCAACGGCATAATCACCCGGCACTCCCTTGACAACATTATTTACCTCTAATTTCACCTTGTCGGAGATGTCGCCGTCTATTACGTCATACGCAGTAATGTGCGACAAAATCTCGGTATAATCTCCCTTTTCAACATAAATATGGCTCGAGCTTGTAAAGGTCGGAGGAGTATAATCGCTGTATGTAATTTCCCTTTCAAGCTTTGTAACATTGTTATTACTGTCGAATGCCGCATAAGTCACAACCCTTGTGTTTTCATCAACAAATGGCGAAACTGACTCGATTATCAGAGAATCGGTTACTATTCCGTCCTCCTTATCGGTTGCGCTCACTCCGTCCAAAAATGCGCTCTCGTCGTCATAGACCGAAAAAACGTTGCTCTTGCTTTCAACGGTTATTTCGGGCGGCGAGTTTTTTGCGTCAAGGTGAATACCGACATAGTAATAGCCCACGCCGAAAAGCACTGCGACAATGAGCAATGCCTCGATTACGATATATGCGGGTATTTTCTTTTTTGATTTTGATTTCATAGCTTGCTCCTAAAACATAACGGGTCTTGCAATAGTCAGTCTGCCGTTTCTTATCAAGCAGGCGGGATTGTCGTTAAGCAGACTTTGCGCTGTTTTATTTCCGAAATAATCCTCAATAATTTCGTATGTTAAATCCATTTCCACCGTTCTCGACGAAAGCGAATGAGCGTCGCTTGCGACGAATTGCGCCGTGTTGTGAGAAATTAGCTCAAGCGCAGTCTGTCTTGCACTTTCACCGAATTCACCGGCAAGCGAGCCCTTGTTAACCTGCAAAAGACCGCCGCTGTTCATAATCTCCATACTCACGCCGTTAATTTTCTTAATGCACGAATATCTTTCGGGGTGCGCAACAATCGGCACATAGCCCATACGGCCGATTGACCTTACCGTGTCGCAAATATACGCAGGCGTTGAATAAAAGTCAAATTCTATCATCAAAAATCTTGAACCGTTTATTGTCGGCAAAAGTCCCTTTTTCAAAAGCTGCGTTATACTCTCGTCGGCGAAAACTTCTGCGCCGAGATGAATTTTTATGTTTATTTTCCTTTCCTCTGCCTTTTGCTTAAATGCGTCAAATACGAGCTGCATTTCGTAAAGATAATTCTTTTCTCTGTCGTACAGATTGCAATGTGGAGTCAGAACTATTTCGTCAGTACCCGCAGCTGCCGCCGATTTAAGCATCTCGAACGATATTTCCAAATCGTTTGAGCCGTCGTCCACAAAGGGCAGTATATGACTGTGTATGTCTACCATCTTTCTATTCACCAATAATTACTTTTTCTCATTATAATACTATCACTCTTTTCTAAAAATTTCAACAAAAATTACAATAACGGTTGAATAACCCTTCGATTTATGTCATAATTAATACAGTTGGCAGGTGATTTTATGAACAAAACGGTAAAAGCGATAACTCTGATAGCTGCGGCGGTATGCGTCGGGGCGCTTGTTTATTTCATATTCTTTTTCGGAAATTCGGCTGTCCCCGAAAATGAGCTTACAACGGCACGGCTTACGGATTACGAAATCACCTTTGACACTCCGGAGCTTGAATATTATCCGGGCTGTGATTTTTTGCAGGGCGTTAATGCGCAGGACGAAAACGGCGTTGACCTGACGCATTATATCACCGTTTCCTGCAAGCCCACGAATAATCTCCACAAAAAGGTGCTTACTTATTCAATCAACAAATCGGGCTGCAAAATTAAATCCTTTGAGCGCACGCTGACGATTCCTAACAGCTATACGGGACCGAGCGTTACATCAAACGGCGCTACGCTTGAAATACCGCTTGATAAGCTCGACAGTATTTCGGCGTTTGCCGCACAGCAGGATATCATTTCAACCGACGACGGCTTCGGTAATTCCTGCTCGTTCAATATATCAATGCCTACCGTTGACGGTATCGGCGACTATGTATCAAGTGTTACGGCGACAAATATTTTGGGTGATACGGCAAGCTGTAAGCTCGCAATAAGCGTAGTTGAGGCCGATACTTCGGTAATAAAGCTGTCTGCGTCTTCCGTCAGCATAAACGTCGGCGACAGCTTTTCTGCCGAGGAATATATCGTTTCCTGCAAGCACGAGGATTACGGCGACCTTACGCCGTATGTATCAATCAACAATAACGTCGACACCTCAAAATCGGGTGTTTATACGGTTGAATACAGTATTAAGGGAATAAAAGAGCTTCAAAACGAAAAAGCATATTTATATGTAACGGTGAACTGAATTGACCACACAAAAGGAACAAAAAATTTCAAAGCTGATGTCAAACCTAAGCCTGTTTTTGAGAATGGTAAAGCAGGCTTGGGTCGTTATTCTTGCATTTGTTATTATCTGCGCTTCCCTCGGCGGAATAATTACACGCCTTATGTATAAGCCGGAATATACCGTTACTCAGGTTTTTACTATTGAGCTTGCTCAAAATCCAAATGCAAACTCGGCGACCGTGTCCGACAATCAATTGAGTAAGACCGTACCGTCGCTTCTGTGCTCGGATGTGTTTATGAATTTTATGCAGGAATATATTGAGCAATCGGGCGTTAAGGGCAGCTTTATGGTTACCTCCCTCGACAACACTAATCTCTTTTACCTCACCGCTAAATCAAATTCCAATGAAAACGCAAAGGTAATAATAAACGAAATTCAAAAGCATTACAGCGAAATTGCAGACAAAATTATCGGCGAGGGCAGTATGAAGTTTATTGCGCCGTGCGGTGAATCGGCGTTGCCGTCAAACGCGCCGAATTACGCGAGTGGTATTTCAATCGGCGCATTGCTTGCGATAGTCATATCCGTTGCCTACTTCGGCTTAAAGGCGCATTTTACCAATACGGTAAACGGCGCCGACGATATTTCCGAGCTTGGCGAAAATCTGCTTTTAGGCGCAGTTCACCGAGCTTACCACAAAAGCAGAAGCGGCGAAAGCAAAGCCGACAGGAACAGAATACCCCTCGTTACCGACAGCACGGCCCAGCTTAAATTCTGTCAGGAAATCAGCACGATTTCCGCAAAAACAGACGTTAAGTGCAAAATCGAGGGCTACAAAACAGTGCTTGTAACGAGCACATTATCGGGCGAGGGCAAGTCGTCTATTAGCCTTAATTTAGCCTGCGACCTTGCCGACAAGGGCAAAAGGGTTGCGATTATCGACTTTGATTTGCGTTCTCCTTGCATTGCGCAGAGGCTCGGAATTACAAAAACAAACACGTCCCTGACCGATGCCTTACACTCAAAAAGCAACGATATCATAACTCCGACCCGTGTTCAAAATCTGTTTTTTATCGGAAATACTCAAAGCACCTCTGCACTTCTTACAAGAAAGGATTACGCTTTGCTCAGCGTTAATCTTGAAGCTCTCAAAAGCCGCTTCGACTATATAATAATTGATACGCCTCCGTCGGATTTTTTGAGCGATTCCGCAGATATCGGCGAGCTTTGCGACGCATTTATTTATGTCATTGCTCAAAATTCCGTAAGCAAGGCAAGAATACTGCGCGCATTGTCAAGCTTCGACACATCAAAATGCGAAATGCTCGGATATGTAATAAATTTCGCATAACATCAAATCACCGATAATCAAACAAAATCACCGATGTACAACCGGGGACTGTCCCTACTTGTACATCGGTGTAATATTTTTTGCAGAAAATCAGCGATTTTTAATACTATTTGTATATTTTTGTTTAGTTACGCTTGCTTTGCCTGCTTTGTTTCGCTTATTGAACGGAAGAGCGAAAGCTCGTTGTCGTACGGCAAATCGCAGTTAAGGTGCCATACCATAACGCCGCCCAAACCTGAATCTATTGCAAACGCAGTTTTATCGGCAATCATTTGAGGCGAATTTATATACTGCGGCGCAGTCATCGGATTACCCGAATGGTCGAAGCCGTTGTAATAAATGAGATTTGTATACCTGTCGAGGCTGTCGGAAAACTGCGCATAGCTTCCCCAAAACGCAAGTCGGTTTGTCGGTCTTGAATAAAACGGCAAGCCCAAATCAAGCTGCTTCGGCGAAAATCCGCCCTTAAGCATTTTGTCGATACCGTTTACGGTTACAGGAAACGTCGAATGATAATTGTGCGCCGTGAACATATCGTAGAGCATAACCTCCGCTCTATCAATAATCTGAATAACATCTTCATCAAAACGCAAATCCCATGGTGCAACGGCGAGCGAAATCAGCTTGTCGGGAATTTTTGCGTCTAACTTGCGCAAAAAATCATTGAGCTGCTTCCATTCAATCTTTTTATACGGAAATTCGTAGTCCAAATCGAAGCCGTCAAAATCGTATTTGTCCAAAAGGTCAGCCACGCTTTCGACTGCCCTGTCAACATTTTCGCCGAAAAGCGTAATAATATCGGCGTTGTCATTGCCGTACGGCAAGCCGACGTCACAAAGAATATTAATATCTCTGTCGCCTATTGCATTTTTCAACATTTCAACTCGATCGGCAAAAAACTGCTCATTTTCATTGCCGTCGCTGTCCGTAAACCGAATGTTGCCGTCCTTATCAAATGCGGATGTTCCGAACAAAATCACGTCCGTAACGCCGTCAAGTCTGCTGAAATCGGTATTTTCGTTGATATCGGTTAAAACGAAATATGCACTTACTCTCAAATCCTGTGCGTCGTCGCTCTTGATATTATAAACCTCGATACCGTCAAGAGTGAATTTTCCCGAAGCCTGATTTACAAAAATGCGAAGATATCTGTACTCAACATCACCCAAAAAGCAGGTGTGTCCACCCTCGATACAGTCGCTTTGATACAAAAATTCATATCCGCTGTCGGGCTGTTTACTGCCGTAAATTTCAAACAGAGTAACATTGTCGCCGTTTTCGTGAAGAACAACAGTATTGAACGCCGTAATTGCGCCCAAATCAACCGTCACATAATTATTTTCCTCCGCGTCACCCTTCAGCTTAAAGCGACGACTCTCCTTGCCTGCACTGTCGGTAACCACACACGAGGCGGCAAGATTTTCGTAATTTCCATATGTTTTTTGCATAATACTCGCGCCTGTTTGCGAACAGCCTACAAGCATAACTGTCACCGTAACAATAGCCAAAACAACCGCCAAAGCAGATTTTATCCTTTTCATACAAACGCCCCTTTTAATATTTTCTCTCTTTCAGTTTACCGAAAACTACTCATAAAGTCAACACTCTATTTTCCACTCCCCAAAACCAACAAAAAAGAGGGTTAGCAAAAACCAACCCTCAAAAATTGTGTATTAATGCTCAAGCGAATTACATTTCTGCGATTGCAGCCTGTGCAGCGGCAAGGCGAGCAATCGGAACACGGAACGGTGAGCAAGATACATAGTCAAGACCAATCTTATGGCAGAACTCAACAGATGTCGGGTCGCCGCCGTGCTCACCACAGATACCGCAGTGGAGTGACGGACGGGTAGCCTTACCGTTCTTAACTGCCATTTCCATAAGCTGACCAACGCCTGTTGTATCAAGCTTTGCAAACGGATCGTTCTCGAAAATCTTTGCATCATAGTAAGCGTCAAGGAACTTACCTGCGTCGTCACGGCTGAAGCCGTAGGTCATCTGAGTAAGGTCGTTAGTACCGAAGCAGAAGAATTCAGCTTCCTTAGCGATTTCGCCAGCTGTAAGAGCAGCACGAGGAATCTCGATCATAGTACCAACTTCGTACTTCATATCAATACCTGCAGCTGCGATTTCTGCATCAGCAGTTGCAACAACGATGTCCTTAACATACTTCAATTCCTTAGTATCGCAAGCGAGAGGAATCATAATTTCAGGACATACGTTCCAGTCAGGATGAGCCTTTTGAACCTTGATAGCTGCACGGATAACAGCCTTTGTCTGCATCTTTGCAATTTCAGGATATGTAACTGCAAGACGAAGACCACGGTGACCCATCATCGGGTTAAACTCGTGAAGTGAAGAAATGATAGCCTTGATTTCTTCAACACTCTTGCCCTGAGCCTCGGCAAGCTTTGCGATATCGTCTTCCTCGGTAGGAACGAACTCGTGAAGCGGTGGGTCAAGGAATCTGATGGTTACCGGACAACCCTCAAGTGCTTCGTAAAGAGCCTCGAAGTCGCCCTGCTGGTAAGGAAGAATCTTCTCAAGAGCAGCTTCTCTCTCTTCTACTGTATCGGAGCAAATCATCTCTCTGAATGCAGCGATTCTGTCCTCTTCAAAGAACATATGCTCGGTACGGCAAAGACCGATACCCTCTGCGCCAAGTTCTCTTGCCTTCTTTGCATCGGCAGGAGTATCAGCGTTTGTACGAACCTTAAGAGTTCTGAACTTATCAGCCCAGCCCATAATTCTGCCGAATGTACCTGCGATTTGTGCGTCAACAGTTTCAATGATACCGTCATAGATATTACCTGTTGAACCGTCGATTGAAATATAGTCGCCCTCAACAAATGTCTTGCCTGCGAGAGTGAACTTCTTGTTTTCTTCGTCCATATTGATATCGCCGCAGCCTGATACACAGCAAGTACCCATACCACGAGCAACAACGGCAGCGTGAGATGTCATACCGCCACGAACTGTAAGGATACCCTGAGCAGCCTTCATACCGGTGATATCCTCAGGTGAAGTCTCAAGACGAACAAGGATAACCTTCTCGCCCTTTTCGTTCCAAGCAACTGCGTCGTCAGCAGTAAATACAACCTTACCGCAAGCAGCACCCGGAGAAGCGCCGAGACCCTTGCCCATAGGAGTAGCAGCCTTAAGAGCCTTTGCGTCGAACTGTGGGTGAAGAAGTGTGTCGAGGTTACGAGGGTCGATCATAGCAACAGCCTCAGCCTCTGTCTTGTGACCTTCGTCTACGAGGTCGCAAGCGATTTGAAGAGCAGCCTGTGCAGTTCTCTTACCGTTACGGCACTGAAGCATATAAAGCTTGCCGTTTTCTACGGTGAACTCCATATCCTGCATATCGTGATAGTGATTTTCAAGAATGTCGCAAACCTTGATAAAATCAGCATAAGCCTCAGGGAATTCCTGCTCCATCTGAGTAATAGGCATAGGTGTACGAACACCGGCAACTACGTCCTCGCCCTGTGCATTGATAAGGAACTCACCCATAAGCTTGTTCTCACCTGTTGCAGGGTCACGTGTAAATGCAACGCCTGTACCGGAGTTGTTGTTAAGGTTACCGAATACCATAGGCATTACGTTAACTGCAGTACCCCATGAATAAGGGATATCGTTATCTCTACGATAAACGTTTGCACGAGGGTTGTCCCATGAACGGAAAACAGCCTCGATAGCGAGCTTCAACTGCTCAACAGGATCTGACGGGAAGTCCTCGCCAAGCTGATTCTTGTACTCAGCCTTGAACTGTGTTGCAAGCTCCTTGAGGTCAGCGGCAGTAAGCTCAACGTCGAACTGAACGCCCTTTTCTTCCTTCATCTTGTCGATAAGCTGCTCAAAATACTTCTTGCCGACTTCCATAACTACGTCGGAGAACATCTGAATAAATCTTCTGTATGAGTCATATACGAAACGCTCGAAGGCAGGATCCGGATTACCTGCGATCATTGACTCAACAACCTCGTCGTTAAGACCGAGGTTAAGGATTGTGTCCATCATACCCGGCATAGATGCTCTCGCACCTGAACGTACCGAAACAAGAAGAGGATTCTTGTGGTCGCCGAATTTCTTGCCGTTGATTTCTTCCATTTTTGCAACGCCGTCCATAACCTGAGCCATGATTTCGTCGTTGATTTTGCGACCGTCCTCATAGTACTGTGTACAAGCCTCGGTAGTTACGGTGAAGCCCTGCGGAACAGGAAGACCGATTTTGGTCATCTCTGCAAGGTTTGCGCCCTTACCGCCAAGCAAGTTACGCATGGTCATGTCGCCTTCTTCAAACATGTAAACCCATTTGTTTGACATTTTTGAATACCTCCTAAAATAAAATACATTATAATATTGATGTTTTATCCCGCTTAACACCTGAAAAACTCAAATGCACAGAATAATCCTTTTTGATTATATCATACAAAGAAAAGAATTACAAACATTTTTTTAATAAATTGTGTAATATATTACATTTCTAACAATATATCGCAAAACCTGTTGAAAAATTTTTAATTTTAGTGCATAATGAATAATAAGGAATATGGTTTCTTACAAAAACTTTACATTAAGAGAGGGTGCAAGCCTATGAAATGTGCAATTATTCTTGCCGGCGGCAAGGGTACAAGAATGAAAACAGACTCGCCGAAGGTAATGTGCGAGGTTATATTTGAGCCTATGATAAAATATGTTATCGACGCTGTAAAGGAAGCGGGAGCCGAGGATATATGCGTTATAACGGGCTATCGTCACGAGGTTGTCGAAGACTATCTTGCTTCCTACGACAGCAACATAAAAACTGCGCTTCAACAGCCGCAGCTCGGTACAGGTCACGCCGTAATGCAGGCGAGAGATTTTATCTCGGCTCACAGGGATGACGATATTCTTATTCTCAACGGCGACGGTCCGCTTATGGACGCCGACACAATAAACAAGGCTTACGCTTATCACACCGAGAACAAAAACGTTATCACTCTCGTTTCTGCTATCGTAAGCGACACTAACGGTATCGGTCACATCAAGCGCGACGAAAACGGAACGCTTCTTCGCATAGTTGAGCACAAGGACGCAACAGATGAAGAAAAGCTGATTAACGAATCAAACGCAGGCGTTTACTGGTTCAACGGCGCTTCGCTTCTTTATGCTCTTGATAATATTACAAACAATAATGTTCAAAACGAGTATTATCTCACCGACAGCCTTGAAATTCTCATAGGTAAGGGTGAAAACGCAGGTGCATATGTTTGCGAAAACTACGAGGCAGTTTTGGGCGCAAACGACAGAAAGCAGCTCAACAACCTGAACAATATTATGCGCAGAAACATCAACGACGCTCTTATGGTAAGCGGTGTTGACATTCAATGCACCGACGGCGTTATGATAGGCAAGGATGTAAAAATCGGCAACAGTACACGCATTTTGCCGAACACGATAATTCTCGGCAATACCGTAATCGGCGACAACTGCGTAATAGGTCCGAACACTTGGATAAGCAATTCAACAATCGGAAGCGACGTTATTCTCGACAACTGCAAGATTACCGACAGCACCGTTGAGGACGGCGTTGACTGCGGTCCGTTTGTTAAGGTTAGAGCTAACAGCGTGCTCAAAAAAGGCGTTCATATCGGTAACTTCGTTGAGGTTAAAAACTCAATCGTCGGCGAGGGTACAAAGAGCGCACACTTGACATATATCGGCGACAGCGACGTCGGAAAGAACGTAAACTTCGGCTGTGGCACGGTAACCTGCAATTACGACGGCAAGAACAAAACAAGATGTAAAATCGGCGACGGTGCGTTCATCGGCTGCAATACAAATCTTATTGCCCCCGTTGAGGTCGGCGAGCTTGCATATATTGCCGCGGGCTCAACAATAACCGACGATATTCCGAACGAGGCGTTGTCGGTTGCGAGAGCACGTCAGGTCAACAAAGAGGGCTGGGTAGCAAAGAAAAAGCCCTACAAAAATCAGAAGTAACGAATTAAACATTAAGAGGATAAAATTATGGAAGTAGTTGCACAAAGAGTATTTGAGCCGTTTTATATGTGGCTTGATATCGCGTTTCTTGTCCTGTTTATCGGACTTTTACTGTTTAAGAAAAAATACACGACGATTATTGTCGGCGTGCTGGCAGGAATTTTGTATCAAATTGTTGACTTCGGAATTTTTCACCTTGCGACAGGCTCGCGCCATTTGTTGATGAACGGCGTTGAGGGAACGGAGGGTCAGCTGTTTTGGGTACTGATGTGGATGTCGATGAGCTACGGCTTTACGAATTTTGCGTGGATTTGGCTTTGGATTTCAAGAGACAAAAACCTTTTTGAATGGACAACTCTTATTCTCGGCTGGTGGATATGTTGTCCGCTGCTCACAAAAACCTTCGGCCCCCACGATTACACGATTACCATTTGGCGTGAAACAGGAGCATACCACGGATGGATGGCGCTGATTTTATTCGTAGGCTATGTGCTGCTTTTCGTATGGAATATGTCGCGCAAGAAGAAAAACGAGCGTGTAAATATTCCGTGGCTTTTGATTATCGGAATACTCGTTCAGGCAGGCTGGGAAATCGGCTTGTACCTCGGCGGTATACGTTCGGCTGATTTAGGCGTAACCGGTATGAATGTCAGTGCACTTTCACCGATGATTATTAATTCTCTGCTTGAAACAAATCTCGGTATGCCGTACATTTACATAATCTTCATTGCAGTATCAAGAAGATATACCGAATCTCTCAAGCGCAGGAAAACAAAGCTCGGCTTCACCGAGCGCATTGTCGAAAACAACGCCGAAAAGGTCAGGGACTACGAAAACGTATCCGAATTTCTGGCATAAATAATTACCTGCATTATCTTAATCATTTACGCAACAAACCGCCTTGGATTGGATGTCCGAGGCGGTTTTATATTTTTGCTTACAGCTCTATTGCGGCTTTTCTTGTATTGATTTTTTTGATTTCCTCGTAAATTTTATCGTCAAACTTCTTTTCTCTGTCGTAGGTGTACAGACCGTTTTGCTCCTGCTCAACGTCATAAAGCTGGGTGTAGCAAAAGCCCAACATTCGCTCGTTGTCGATTATTGCGTCGGTAAGTCCCTTATAGCGTTCAAGCAGCTCTTCTTCGGTTTTAACATCATTTCCGTAGCCCCAGGATTTATACTGCTTATCGGACTCCCACTTTATTCCGCCGTATTCACTCATAAATACAGGCTCGCCGCCGTATTTTTGACGTCCGGGATTATCGTTCAAAACGTGTTCGTAAAGCTCGCCGTGAGTAACAAGTCTTTCATAGCTTTTACGAAATTCGTCAAATTCTCCACGGTAATCGTGAACATCATAAATATCGGTTACGACGTGGAAATTACCGCTTGTATCAATGCACGGTCTTGTATGGTCAAATTCCTTTGTGTATTCATATACGGTTTTGAGCAACGGGTCATACTGCCGTCTTCCCTTGTAATCCCACGTTTCATTAAACGGACACCAGCCGATAATCGCAGGATGGTTGTAATCACGCCTCAGCGCTTCCTTCCATTCACTCAGGAAAATATCAACCGCCTTTGGATTTGAATAATCAATACCCCAGCTTGCATATTCGCCCCATACCATATAGCCCATAAGGTCACAGAAATACAGAAAACGTGGGTCAAAAACCTTTTGATGAAGCCGTGCACCGTTAAAGCCGAGCGCCATTGAAAGCGTAATATCACGCTTTAATTCCTCGTCATTTTCGGCGGTGTAAATTCCTCTTCTGTAAAAGCCCTGGTCAAGCACAGTCCTTTGAAAAACGCTCTTGCCGTTGAGCATAAATTTGTAATCCTCAAGCGCAATGTCTCTCAAGCCGAAATAACTTCTGACCTTGTCGTCGCCAAATTTTATTTCTAAATCATAGATAGTTGCATTACCCGGCTCCCACGCCTTAACCTCGCTTATCGGCAGTTGAACGATAACAAATCCCGATGCTTCTTCAATACAGCTTGAAGCCACATTTTTTTCGTCAAGATATGCGTTAATTTCAAGTTTACCCTTTCCGCATAAATCAAGCTCAAGCGTGATGTTTTTATGCTTCAAAGAAGGAGTAAGCCTGAAATTTTCCACATAGTCAAACGGCACATATTCAATATAGACGCTTTGCCAAATACCCGTCGTTCTCGTGTACGAGCATGCATAGGATTTTTTGCGGTCGCTTTGCTTTCCGCCGGCAATAAGACTGTCTCTCGTGTTATCCTCGCAAAGTATAAAAAGCTCATTTTCTCCGTCAACGGCATATTCCGTGATGTCAAAGCACATAGGCGTGAAGCCACCCTTGTGACTGCCGACAATTTCGGCGTTAAGTATTACAGTCGTCTTGTAATCCGCCGCGCCGATATGCAAGACCACTCTGTTGCCGTTAGGCGAAATATTGACAGTCCTTTTGTACCAAACTTGATTTAGGAAATCCGTATAGCCTATCCCCGAAAGCTCGCTTTCAACGCAAAACGGCACATTGATTTTATGCTCAAAAACAGACTGCCTGAAAAGCTCCAAAGCCGCCTGCTCACTTAAAAACCTGTAATTCTTTACCGCCTTTTTGCTAAATCCAAAATCCCATTCTCCGTTCAGGCTCTCCCAGCCTTCCCGCTCAAAAATAGGATTCGGATGCAAACTGATACTTTTCATTTCCCCACTCCTCAATTGCTTTTAATTGTGTTTTTCGTCAATTTCATATTATCACAATTTCTGCATTATTTCAATCAAATTAAACAAACGGCAGATTTCTCCGCCGCTGTTTGTGATTTTTGTATTTACTTTTTTATTCCCACTCGCTCCCGAAAACCGCAACTTAAACAATTTCGTATAGGCATTTTTACTCATATTATCGGGAGTGTTCAGATTGTCCATAAAATTTGGACTGTCAAGATTTTTGTTGTCAGTATATTGTCACGCTGACAAGAATATTTTACATAAATTAATATTTTTAGTTCAACAAATTGGAAAATATTAACACCTATTTGTTGCTTTACTAACCTTTTTATTTAGAATTAACAATCCAAAAACAAGCACCACGGGAAACACCGTTGCTACAAGCAACCCTGTTTTAAGATTACCGCCTGCCATTTCAGAAAGACTACCTACCATAGTAGGACTTACCATAGCACCCAAATCTCCGGCTAAGGCTAAGAATGCGAACATTGCAGTTCCACCCCTTGGGCAATGCTTCGAGGATATGCTGATAGAACCCGGCCACATAATTCCTACTGCTAAACCGCAAAGTGCACAGCCTGCAAGTCCGAGGATTGGCATCGCAGAGAGAGATGCCAACAAATAGCAACCGGCGCACATAATTCCGCAAGCAAGCATAACCTTGATCAAATCAAGTTTTTCGCTGAACTTTCCGTACAGCATACGGGCTATACCCATAAACATTGCAAACAAACACGGTCCTGCTAAATCTCCAACGGTTTTGGATACACCAATAGCAGATTCGGTAAATGCTGATGCCCATTGAGCCATAGTTGCTTCTGATGCGCCTGAACATACCATAAGTATTATCATCAACCAAAAGATAGGCGTTTTCAGCAGTTTGCTAATGCTCATACTCTCGCCATCTTCAACCAATCGTTCAATAGGACAATTAATGAAGTTGAATGTGTTATATAAAGGCACTAATGCCCATATGAAAGTAAGTATCTTCCAATGTCCAACGCCTGCCACAGAGAAAAAAAGCGTAGAACCCAAAATGACGCCCATCGCGCCCCAACAGTAGAAAGAGTGCAAAAGGCTCATCACTCCGTCCTTGTTTTCAAAGGGACAAGCCTCAACTATGGGGCTTACCAAAACCTCAACGAGACCACTGCCTATGGCATAAAGCACTACTGAAATTAGAATGCCTATAAACGGTGTGGGAAGTACCTCAGGCAAAATTGCCATTAGAACGAGACCTACAGCCGACAACACCTGAGATGCGACAACACAGGTGCGATATCCTATTTTGTCAGCAAATTTGGTAGCCGCAAGGTCAACAAGCAATTGTGTTAGATAAAACACCATAGGAATCATTGAAATTTTATCAAGTGTAATTCCATATGTGTTTTTGAATGTTAAAAATAATAATGGTACAAAATTGGCAGATATAGCCTGTGTAACAAAACCAAGATAACAAGCTACAAGCGTCTTTTTGTAATTCTTTTGCTTTGTCATAATGATTCCCTTCGAGACCAAACAATAATTATTAGTCTAATTATATCATCATAATTCACATTGAAAAGACACAAAACAGCCATATTTATGCACTATTTACCCATAGCATCACTCTGACTTGGTGTATATCCATACCTTTTCTTGAACTGACGGCTGAAATAATTTGTCGAATTGAAACCACATGCGTAACTGATCTGCTGAAGTGTCTGCGTTCTTTCGCTCAATAAACGATGCGCCATTTGAAGTCTATATTGAATTAGAGCCTCAACAGGAGAACACCCCATATATGTACGAAAACATCGTCCAGCCTCGCTTCGGCTGATGTCTGCAGCTTTAGCAATATCTTCAAGCGTCACCGACTCGGCATAGTTTTCATAAATATATGTCAGCATCTTTTGAAGGCGAATTTGATTATTAATTTGTATGCGTGTTACCTCAGCTTTTGGAAGTTCGTTAAAATTGAAAGATATAAATTCAAATATACGGTTGATGTTTCGCTGAACAGCCAATTCATAACACGGCGTTTTCTCATTCATTTTCATGTAAATATCTTTGATTAAGCAGATTATCTCGTTGTGGGAACGGTTACTATGTCGAAACACAACAAAAGGCAATGAATCACATTGAGCGATAGGCAGTATGTGTTTTTGATAAATAACACTTGTTTCGGGAGCTATTAAAGTACCTGAAAACACAATATTCGGCATCGGGTCCGGAACATCACCTGATAACTGTTTTATCCCGTGCAGCATATTTCCGTTAACAAATATACTGTCACCTGCTTCCAATATGATGTGCTGTCCACCAACTTGGTAATCTAAAACTCCGCATTCTGCCGTTGCAATCTCAAAATCGGGGTGCCAATGCAAAGGCCCTGCCCAATCGGGCAGAGTAATAAGTTCATCGTGAAAATATGTGATAGGAAATTCTTTGGTATCGTGAGGTATATGTTCTCTCAACTGATAATCAAGTATTATCGGCATATATTTGCACTCCCTCATAGTGATTGAAACCATTATAGCACTAATTTGCGATTAATTCTACTCAAAACACAGAAAAGCGGCAGAGATTCCCCTGCCGCTGTTTGTGTTTTTTGTATTTACTTTTTTATTCCCACTCGCTTAGTTCTTGCCATTGCTAAACATATTTGTTTAGTAATTATTGCCTTTTATCTCTTTATTATTCCATTCTTAACCTTTTATTTTTGGCTAATAGAACTTACAGTATCAAAACAGTATCAACCATCTGTCATATCAATTGGATTGTATCACAACAAAAACTACTTGTCAACACTTTAAAGTGATAAAGTTGCCGTATGCTTTCAAATTTTCATTTTATATATTACTGTTTCTAAATTCTGATAACATTTTTTGTAACACTAAAGCATCTGAATATTCTTTTTTAAAGTGTTCCATATTATATCCTTGTAAATCAGGAAAATATGGAAGTTCTTCATCAACAGTTTTATATAAATTATCGTACATTTCTTTATGTTCTGTTACATAAAACTCGAATTCTTCTCTTTCTCTTTTAGAATCGAACAATAATGCGCATTTCATAAATCTACTAAATTCATAATCATATATATCATCAAAATGATAAAACATCAATAAATCATATCTTAATGTGTTTTTTTCATAATAACGATAACTAATATCCCAATGATGATATTGAGTAAATTTAATTCCTGAAAGTGCTGGACAAATAACTATTAATCTCGAGCCGTCAAGGCCCGCAGCAATAAACTGTTCTAAAGCTGTTTGATGATAATATAAAGTTACATTATACCAATGTGGTCTACTATCACATTGACTAAACAAATAAAATTCATAACCATCTCTATCTTCTTCGTTTTCTTCTTTTATGATATATTCCGGAGACTCTTTATAGTATTTTGTCATATCATACTCAATAGGTGAATCTTCCCATTTTTCAGGAGATTGCAAATAATACCTAATTTTTTCTATTGGTGTTTCATCCAAATGAAAGCGCTTTTTCCATAGATATTCAATATGATTTATGTCAGCAGAATTATTTATCGGAGTATTTGTGTCCATTATTCTTGTATAAATATTGTTTGCATTTACTTTTTCAAAACGTTCAATTAAATAAAAAGGCGTTTGAAAGCTATTTTCAACAACAATCACATCTATTGTTGAGTTTAACACGGAAAGTGATTTTACATAAACTAAAGGTCGAACACCACCAGCAAACTTCTTATTCTTTATAAAATCAACTATATTTTGAGTATTCTTTCTGTTTGGATCATTAGATATGTCCAATGTACAATAATCATTTTCTTCGTCAACCCCAATGATTATATAAGAATCATTATTATTAAGATTGTTTGCCATGCAAATAATGTCGTGCAAAAGGTCACCATTATTCTTATACCACTCTTTCTTAAAATCCCAGTAATCACCTTCTTGATGGGAATGAATCAATTTAATTATTGTATTTTCAAATTCAAATTCTTCCATTACTTTCACCACATATATACTAAAATAACCTGTTATTTATTATTACTAATATCTTTATCCTACAACAGAATCATCTACTTTGCAACAAATTATTTTTGATACTCTTTCAGAAAAATATTGTAAATTTATATAAATATGTTATAATAAATTTGCGTACAGAAATTTACATTTGTACGCAGAAAGTTGGTGAATGTTTGTCAAAGGAAACAATTGCAAAAAATGTTTTTAAAAACATTGGCTCAATCGTAAAAACTGCTGATTTCAAAGCCGCAGGACTTTCGAATTACGATGTCGCAAAGCTTTGCAAGGACGGAGTTATTGAAAGAATACGAAACGGAATTTACCGGCTTCCTGAAAATTATGGTATTAGTGAGGAACAGCTTATATCAATGCTCTTGCCTCACGGCATTGTATGCGTCGAATCTGCATTGTTTTATTACGGATACAGCGATTTTACTCCGAGAGAATGGTCAATAGCCGTTCCACGCACATTTAGAAATCAAATATCAAATATGCATGAAGTTCCTGTTAAGGCATATTATATCCAAAAAGAATATATCAATCTTGGTAAAACTGATGGTAATTTTAACGGTGTGACACTTCCTGTTTACGACCGCGAAAGAACTATTTGCGATTGCTTTAAGTATCGCACTAAGCTTGACAATGAAACATTTAACAAGGCATTAAATGCTTATGTTGCTGATGACAAAAAGAATATAAATAATCTATCAAAGTACGCAAAAGAAATGCGTGTTTATCCCAAAATGATGAGCGTTATGGAGGTGTTGCTAAATGGCTGACAGAGCCTCGTCTGTTCTCGCAAGGCTGAAGAACAAAGCAAAAGAAACCGGCAGAAGCTATCAGCTTTGCTTGCAGTTGTTTTGCCAAGAAGAATTTTTACGCAGACTTGAAAAATCAAAATATGCTGACAATTTTGTTCTAAAAGGCGGATTGTTCATTTATTCAATCACCGATTTTGATAGCAGAGTAACTGTTGATGTAGATTTCTTATTAAGAAAATTGCCTAACACTCCGGAGCAGATTCAAGCAATACTTGAGGAAATCATTTCTGTTGATACAGGCAATGAATTTATAACATTTGAAATAAAGGATGTTTCCCCAATCGCAGTTGCAAAGAAATACGCAGGTATTGGTGCTTCACTTGTTGCACATATCAAAAATACAAGAACACCGTTCAGTATTGATTTTGGCGTAGGAGATGTTATTGTTCCAAAACAGGAAAAGCGTGCAATACCTACACAGCTTGACGATTTCGACAGTCCGACAATAAATACATATTCCCTTGAAACTACCATTGCGGAAAAGCTTGATGCCATTCTTGATTTGATGGAGTTTTCAAGCAGAATGAAGGACTATTACGATATCTACTATCTTGCAATGCATTTTGAATTTGACAGCGATACACTTACCGAAGCAATGCGAAAAACTTTTGAAAACAGAAACCACCATTTCACAATGGAGCAGTTCAACCAAGTCATGTCCTTTGGCGATAATGAATCAATGCAAAAGAAATGGCAAGCCTTTGTCCGCAAAATTGATACAAAAACCGATGATTACGGTACCGTGCTGAAAACAATAAAAGCATTTTTGACAGAACCGTTTGCAGCAACGGTAGAAGGCAAGGCGTTCACAAGTAATTGGACTGCCCTAGCCGGCAGGTGGATATGATTTAGGAGAAATAGATATGATTAGAGCAGATATGATTTCAACCGTTGGCAGAGAATATCTTACCAGCAATATTGAAAATGATGAATATAGCTATCCGAAAGCGTTTGCGGCACAGTCCTTAACATTCAATCCTATTCGAAACAAAGTAGGACGAGCTTTTGAAAAATTGGATATTCGTTTCGTGAAAGATAATGTTACTGTGCTAATTGAGACCAAACAAAATTTTACAAAGGCCGATGAGGAACAACTCTCCGCATATGTCGAATATGAAAAAGCGCTTACCGGTAATAAGACAGTTGCTATTTTGGCAAATACTATGAATGATACTGTTAGAGTATGGCGTGGAGTTGTTTCGGACAGTGACTTGATGACTAAGGAAACCGCCTTACGTTCGATGAATGAATATGTTGACTTCTACACATCCAAAATCAACGACAAAGAAAAGGTGATGCAGAACACCTATAAGCTTAACGAAATGCTACACCGTCATAGTATTCCTGAAAAACTTCGAAGTCAATTTGTCGGCACTTGCTTATTAGCGTTGAAGAATGGACTTGATTATTCCACTCCGTCTTTGACTGCTGCACAAATTCGCACTCGTATAAAAGAAGTATTAGAGGACCTGCTTAATTCCGATATCAACAAGGCCGAAAAGCTTGCTTTGTTAAATCGTAATGTGTTGGGCGATCAGTATGTTCGCCAGCTTAACATTGCCGCCTTTAGAGAAATTCTAAAATTCATTGAAGACAATATTCTGCCTTTTATCAACGACAAAAGCACATCCGGTCAGGATCTACTTAATTTGTTCTTTGTTACCTTTAATAAGTATGTTGGTAAATCGGACAAGAATCAAGCTTTCACACCAGACCATATTACAGATTTTATGGCAAAGATTACAGGAGTAAATAAACATTCTGTTGTCCTTGATCCCTGCTGCGGAAGTGGCTCTTTTCTTGTAAGAGCAATGACACAGGCGTTAGATGATTGTGCGACTGCTGCAGAGCAGGAAGAAGTAAAAAAACATCAGATTTTCGGTATTGAGTTTGACGAAAATGTGTATGGTCTGGCAACCACTAATATGCTTATTCATTCCGATGGAAATTCAAATATTCGACAGGGCAGTTGCTTTGATTTAGCAGATTGGATAAAAGAAGCAAAGCCAAATGTAATTCTGATGAATCCACCGTATAACGGTCAGCGAATTCACTTGCCCAAAAGTTATGTTAACACATGGTCTAAGGATAAAAAAGAGGATCCATCAAAAGGATTATACTTCGTTAAATATATTGCTGACTCGCTTAATTCCATCAATCATCAGGCTAAACTGGCGGTATTACTTCCTGTCGCCTGTGCTATCGGTACCAGCGGTGAGATTGCCAGGCTGAAAGCTGAAATCCTTCAAGAAAATACTCTTGATGCAGTGTTCACGTTGCCAGTTGATATTTTCCATCCTGGCGCCAGTGCTTCGGCTTGCTGTATGGTATTTAAGATTGGAACAAAGCATAATGATATTTCTAATCCGGACACATTTTTCGGTTATTGTCGTGATGATGGCTTTAAGAAGAAAAAGAATCTGGGAAGAGTTGAGCAAATTGACCCATTGACCGGTAAAAGCAAATGGTCAGAAATCGAAAAAAGATGGATTGAATTGTATCGCAATCGTAAAGCTGAACCGGGCGAGTCTGCGACACAAAAAGTGAGCGGTAATGATGAGTGGCTTTGCGAAGCATATATGGAAACAGATTATTCGAAATTAACCGAACAAGATTTTCAGCAAACAATCAACGATTACCTTGCTTACCTTGTTAAGGAGGGACGAGTATATGAATCTTGACTTGGATAAATGGGGTAGTTTTAGAATCTCTGATTTATTCCCTATACTGCAAAACGGGAAAGCAAACCAAGGCATGTTAAGTGATGGCACTGAATGCTTTTATGTAGGGGCAAAAAAGAACGATAATGGCGTGATGCTCCACTGCGCATACGATGAAGACCTTATACAAAAAGGGAACTGTATTATTTTTATTTGCAATGGACAGGGCTCAGTTGGATATGCCAACTATATGGATGTTGATTTTATTGGCACAACAGATATAGTTGCTGGATATAACGAAAACCTCAATCAATATAATGGGCTATTTATAGCAACTGTCTTGTGTCAAGAACGTCCCAAGTATTCTTTTGGTCGGAAATGGAAAACTCATTTGAAAGATACTGTTATAAAGTTGCCTCAAACATTAGACGGTAATCCAGATTGGAAGTATATGGAGCAGTACATAAAATCGTTGAATCACAAACCGTTAACAACAATGAATAAGAGAGAAAATGTATTACAACTTGATATTGAGAACTGGAAAGAATTTAAAGTTGGAGATTTTTTTGATATACACCCAACAAAATTTATTGAGGGGGTCTCTGCTGGTGACTGTGTTGATTATGGCGCGCCGTTAGTTGTTAATTCGGCAGAAAACAATGGTATTGCTGGACTTTGTGATATATTGCCAACAGAGGAAGGGAACATTATAACTTTTAGTGACACAACTGATGGAAACACTTTTTTCTATCAGCCTAAACCATTTATTGGGTTTGCACATATACAAGGGATGTATCCAAAAACAAGAAAATGGTCAAAAGAAGAATTGTTATTTCTTTCAACAATAATGATGTTTGATTCAAAAGGGAAATATAGCTATGGTAGAAAAATGCGTAGAGATATTATTTTAGAAATCAAAATTAAGCTACCTGTTGATAAAACTGGAAATCCGGATTGGCAGTTTATGAAAAACTATATTAAGTCTTTGCCATATGGAGATAGAATATGAGGTGAAAATATGCCTAAAAATGTAATCCAATACGATCTTCTCATTTCGTGCCCGGGAGACATCGCAAGCGAGATTTCTATTATTGATGATGCCGTCGCGCAATTTAACACTCAGTTTTCTGATGCTTTGGGAATAAGCATTCGGCCAAAGCATTGGCGTAAAAACTCCTATGCACAGTCTGGCGGAAAACCGCAGGCATTGCTAAATGAGCAATTCGTTAATGACTGTGATGCAGCGGTTGCTATTTTATGGACACGATTTGGAACCCCCACCGATGAATATGGCTCCGGCACAGAAGAAGAAGTAGAAATTATGCTTTCTTCCGGAAAACAAGTATTTATGTATTTCTCGGACAAACCTATTTCTCCGTCTCAAGTGGATGAGGAAAACTATAAAAAAGTCCAGGCTTTTCGTGAAAAATACAAAGATCGGGGCATCTATTTTACATATTCATCGGACGAAGAATTCAAAACACTGTTTTTTGCTCATTTATCTCAGTATTTTTTAAGCGAAAAAAGAGTGGCAGAAGTTAAGGGGGAGCGTCATTCCGAATTGAAGATTGTCGGCATTGACCAAACCCAACACATCGGTGATGAAGCCCCTATAATTAGTTTTGTTCCAAATACTGAAATGACCATAAGTAAGTACTTGGAGAAAATCCGTGCTCTTTTTGATGATATTTCTGCCCGAAAATTAGAGAAACGTGTTGAATTGCCGGAAAAAATTGCAAAATACACATTAGCTTTTAATAATCCTGTCGAGATTAGCGAAGACGAGCGAAAAATAATATATTCTGTGGCTGAAAAATTAAATATCAACATTACAGAAGATTTTTTCATCCTTGGAAACCTATCGCAGAGTAGTATACCAACAGGTATAATGGGCGGCTATTCGCTTGATGGAACAGATGCAGAAGAAGAAAAATACAACGCCATTAAAAAGCTCTTGAAAACGATCTCAAAAGCATTAGAGTGGGCGCCTGTAGAAAACGCTTTTTCGGACAAGAAATGTTTGAAGCTTGCCCTCCAAAACTGTGGTACAGACATTGATGAGGATATAGAAATTTCTCTCAGAATTCCAAAGAATAGTTTGTTACCAATAAATGAGTTTCCAAAATTCAATAATGATGAGATGGATTATCTACTGAATGATTGCAATATGAGCGAACTTTTTGGTATCTGTAGTACATCAACATATTCGGATTACGACTCATCTATTGTAACAAGCCGACGGTTCTCTCCTCGTGTTTCTACGCCTTCTATTTTCCCGGGATATACCTCAGATTATAGTGACGATTTTGAAAGTGAACTTAGCGATGTATTCTGTTATTCTTGCTTTAATGAAGGAGAAGAATATATAGTGAAGCTCAAGTTTGATTACATTAAGCATAATACAACAATCGCTTTTCCTTCTATTATCTTTATTAATGAGTCTTTTAAATCTATACCATACACGATTACATCTAAGAATTTGCCAGAAATAGTATCTGGGAAAATCAAAATCACAGATGATACGTTGATTTAATGTAATAAAAAACGGCGGCAGAGAGCAAAATCCCTGCCGCTGTTTACCGGTTAGGTGTAAATAAAATCTGTATTCACGACCTCGGTGACTCTGCTACGAATGTTATTCATCCGAGCAACCCACTCCATTTGATTATCCGCTTTGAGTTGCTCGGTTATGCCTTCTTGTTCGGCAAGTTGCTTTACAAGATTGTCATACATTTTCTTTGCTCTGGCATTTACATCGTGGAGATACGAGTTAAGTTTGCCACTTGTGAGTAAGTTGTAATATCTCAATTTGTGGTTTTCTTTTAGGTACTCCTTGTGCCTTTGTCCCCAAATGCCGATTGGGTAATTGGTGTCTGCCGAAAGAAGGTTTGGCAGATAAACATCACCTACGAGTGTGTAATCAATTCCTATTTTTTCATCAGTATAATTCTTTTTCATAATTAAAATTCCTTTCGTGTTTTTTAGTTTTTCTTGACTGTTCAATTATCTCATTAACCTTTTCTTTGCCTATCAATTTTTTGAGTAATCTAAAATCCTTCAGCTCCCTTCTAAGCTTCAGATTTTCCTGTAAATATCGTGTGTTGCTTTGCTTTAATTCATAATTTTCTCGTTGTAAATAGTCACACTCACTGCTAACAGCTCGATACTTATTTCTGTAATCAATAAATTTTATTAGGTACCGTTTTGCAAATTCTTTTAGCTTTTTGAACAACGGCTCAATACGGCTTTTGTAGGATTTTGCACTTTCAAGCTTATTCGGCTCCGGCAGAGAATAAATCTCTTCAAACTCTTGCTCCGAGAAAATATTCTCTATCTGTTGCTGACAATCTGCCAAATCAACAATGTTATGCTTGAGGACATCGCATTGTCTTTCGAGTTCTGTAACCTCCTTCTTGCGTTCCTGCTTTTTGTAGTCAAGAACAGATAAATGCTCTTTATTATTACCCTGAAACTCCCACTCAACATTATGCTCATACATAACTTTTGATAGGGCTTGCTTTTCGGATTTTACCCATTGGCTCCATTCAGTTTCTTCACGGGTGCCACCGTTAAAGCCTTGGTTTGATAGCGCCTGTTTCATTGATACACGAGTATCTAAACCACGCTTACTATTCGTAGTAAATGGTATAAAATCAATGTGCAAATGGGGGGTTGCCTCATCCATATGAAGATGTGCATTGAACACATAGAGATACGGATTTCGCTTTTGAAATTCTTTCATATACTCATCAAGAATTGCTTTTGACAGTTCTTTATTGTGAGTGTTTACACCCATATCATTCTTGTTGCCTACCTGAACAATTATCTCATAAAACGGTTTTTCCTGCTTGCCTTTTTGGATATGTTCAAGGTAGTTTTCTATTTTTCTGTCATTTCTTTTCTGCTTATCGTTATACCTCTGCAATGCTTTATCAAAAAGGTTGTGATAAGCATTTTCAAGACTTATATTTTCATACTCAACGTTATCTTGAGTTCTGTTTTCATCAACATTTTCTGCAATAAATTTTCGATTATTGTGGTTAAGTACGCCTTTACCGAGTTCAATACTTATACTTGTTAAAATCGTTATATTATCATCTCCTTTTCAAACCTATTATTACGGCAAAAAGTTAGTAGCGTAGCGAGACTTTTTGACGAGAGGACGAGCAGTGGAATGAGCGAGGGGCAGAGCCTGCGAAGCCACGAGAGATATGGAACTTGTGAGGACGAGTTCTGTTACTCTTGCCAAGAGTAACGCAAATGCACTTTTGACACTTCGTATCAAAAGTGCCCTTGCGCCCGCAGGGGCTTAAGCGTATTTTAAGACAGATTATTCATATCGGAAAGTATGGTTAAAGACTGATTCAAAACTAAGAAGAATTCCTCATCAACCTGATTGATATTTTTCAACTGATTAGTCAAATTAGTGAGTTCGTTTCGCAAGGCTTTATACACTCTCGGATTGCCTTGAACCACAACCGCTCTTTGCAAGGCTCTGTTTATTAGGTAATCCTGTTTGTTAAGTCCTGACAGTTTGACAAATTCATCAAGCAGTTTTGCTTCTTCAGGTGACATTCTGAATGAAACTATCTTACTTCTCAAACGGTTATGAGCGTCTAAATTTTTCTTTGACATATTATGCCCCTCTTTCAACATCAAGCATTTTAGCAATTTCATTTTGCTTTGTCGGAAACATATGGGCATATCTGAATGTAATATCAATACTTTCATGTCCCACTCGGTTTGCAATATCTACTGCCGTGAAACCCTTGTCTATTAAGAGAGAAACATGGGAATGTCGCAAATCGTGTATTCTTATTCTCTTTACGCCGGTTGCCTTACAGCCCCTATTCATTTCGTGGTGCAAATAGCTTTTGCTGATAGGAAATATACGCATATCATTTTCAAGTCCGTAAATATAATTTATATAATCCTGCATCTCATCATTTAAAAATGTTGGCATTTGGACAGTTCTTTTACTCTTTGGTGTTTTGGGCTCCGTAATTACATCATTATCGTTAATACGCTGATATGATTTGTTGATACGGATTGTCTGCTTTTCAAAATTAAAATCCGAAGGAGTAAGTGCAAGTAATTCTCCTAAACGAAGTCCGCACCAATAAAGAATTTCAAAAGCATAATAGGATACAGGCTTATCCATCATTGCGTTAGCAAATTTAAGATATTCTTCCTTTGTCCAAAAAAGCATTTCCTTTTCGCTTTCTTTTTTACCCATATTTCCTGCCTTAACGGCAGGATTATTTTTTAATTCATAATACTTAACAGCGTGATTAAAAATCGCACTCAGCTGATTATGGAGCGATTTCAGGTAAGTCTGTGAATAGCCTTTTCCGTTTTCATCTCGGTAAGACATCATTTCATTTTGCCACAAACGCACATCAGTAGGCTTGATTTCGTTCATTTTCTTATCCTTGAAATACGGCATAATTTTCTGCTCAATTATATTAATCTTGTTTGTCCATGTGTTGAGCTTTAAACGCTCTTTCATATCGTTTTTATATATCTCAACAAAATTTTCAAAGCTCATATCGAGTTCTTCGGAATGTTGTGATAAGAAGTTTCGTTCCCATTCAAGAGCAGCTCGCCGGGTATCAAAGCCCCGCTTAACCTTTCGACTTTTCTCGCCTTTCCAATTCTTATAATATACAGAAACATACCAAGAACCGTTTTCTTTATTTTTATATGCAGGCATTTTTACGCTCCTTTCTTATCATCAGACTGCATACCGTAAAACTTTTCTTCAAAATACTTGCGGCTTACTCTGCCTGAAATAGTCACATAGCCCTTTGCTTTCAACTCATCATTGAGCCTATGCACAATTTTGTAGGCGTAAGCCTTTGAAACGCCTAATTCCTCGGCTATTTCATCTGCATGGATAAAGTTTTGATTTGCCATTTAATTCATCTCCTTTCGATTACAATAAGTTAAACTTATTTGTTTAGTTTATTTGAATTATACTAAACATTATTGTTTATGTCAAGTATAAATTATAAACTTTTTTGTTTAGTGTGTTGATTTTTTATTTTAAATCCGCTATAATACCCCTATAAACAATTTTGTTTCGGAGAAAGTATTATGACTGTCGGACAAAGATTAAAAAGATTTCGCACAAGAAAAGGTTTAACTCAAAAGCAATTAGGCTTAGCTATCGGATTTGACAACAGAACAGCAGATATAAGAATTGCCCAATACGAGACAGGCACCCGTAAGCCTAAGGAAAAATACATAGAAAAATTGGCGGCAATAGTTGGCGTACAACCGTCTGCGTTAGAAGTTGGCGATATCGACAACTACGAACATCTTTTTCAACTCTTGTTTGCTTTAGAGGATGAATACGGTTTTAAAATCAGTAAAGACGAAAACGGAACACCTTGTTTAGTTCCTGACAGATTTGACCGTTCTTCACATTTAGATACATTCAGAAATTGGTACAAAAAATTTGAACAATTAAAAAATGGAGAAATAACACAGGAGCAATACGATGACTGGAGATATAATTACCCTGCAAGCTCTGCAAGAGAAACACACGAAGCTTTAAAAGCTATTGGTGAAAAAGAATAAAAAAATTCCCCTCTCGAATGAACTAAGCGTTCAAACGAGAGGGGTTTCCTCTTGTATTGATTATTATTAGGAATAATTCACCGTATCAAAACAGTATCATTTTGACTTTTTAACTCTCAAATTTCCTTTATTTATGCGGTATTTGAGAACTTTGTTTACTATTCCCACTCCACGGTGCCGGGGGGTTTGGAGGTTATGTCGTAGACCACTCGGTTGATGTGGGGACATTCATTGGTGATGCGGTTGGAGACCTTTGCGAGAATATCGTAAGGGATTTTTGCCCAATCGGCGGTCATAAAGTCGTCGGTTGTGACGGCGCGGATTGCGACGAGATTATCATACGTTCTATGGTCGCCCATGACACCGACGGTGCTGACACCGGGGAGAACGCAGAAGAACTGTGCGAGGTTTTTCTCGTAGCCGTTCTTACTCATTTCATCACGAAGCACCCAATCGGCTTGTTGCAAAATCTTAATCTTTTCTGCGGTTATTTCACCGATAATCCTAACGCCGAGACCCGGTCCGGGGAACGGCTGACGCCATACTAAATCCTTTGGTATGCCGAGTTTTTCGCCGACACGTCTGACCTCGTCCTTAAACAAATCCGCAAGCGGCTCGATGATTCCCAAAAATTCAACGTCATCGGGAGTTTTTACCCTGTTGTGGTGAGTCTTAATTACATCGGCGTCGCCCTTGCCCGATTCAATACAATCGGGATAAATAGTGCCCTGCGCAAAATAGCCGAGCTCGTCCTGCTTTCTGATTTCATTCCAAAAAACATTGAAAAATTCGGTACCGATAATCTTTCTTTTTTCCTCGGGGTCGGTAACGCCCTTGAGCTTTGAAATAAAGTGCTCGCCGCAGTTGACACGGACAAAATTCATATCAAAAAGCGAGGTGAAGGTTTTTTCAACAAAATCGCCCTCGTCCTTACGCATTAAGCCCTGGTCAACAAAAACGCAGGTGAGCTGATTGCCGACAGCCTTCGACAAAAGACCTGCGGCAACGGAGCTGTCTACACCGCCGCTCAATCCTAAAATAACCTTTTTGTCGCCGATTTGCTCTCTTAATTTTGCAACTGTGTTATCAATAAAATTATCCATAACCCATTCGCCCTTGCAATGACAAACCTCATAAAGAAAGTTATAAAGCACCTGATTGCCATATTCGGAATGAGTAACCTCGGGATGAAACTGAACGGCATAAATATCCTTTGCCGTATTCTGCATTGCGGCGCAGGGGCAGTCGTCGGTATAGCCGATAATTTCAAAGCCCTTTGGGGGAGTTGCAATATAATCGGTGTGGCTCATCCAAACAATAGATTTTTCGGGCACGTTCTTAAACAGCTTCGACTGCTTTGCACAAAGCTCAATCTTGCCGTATTCCGAAACAGGCGCAGTCTTAACCTCGCCGTCGCCCATCCACGCAATAAGCTGACAGCCGTAGCAAATACCCAAAACAGGAATACCGAGCTCCAAAATATCCTTCGTATAATGCGGCGAGGACATATCGAAAACGGAATTAGGTCCGCCTGTGAAAATAATTCCCTTGTAGCCGTTTTCTTTTATGACCTCAAGCGGAGTGGTGTAGGGCAAAATTTCCGCATAAACCCTATGGTCACGCACTCTGCGGGCAATAAGCTGATTATACTGTCCGCCGAAATCCAAAACCAAAACCTTTTCCATAAGGTCGCCTCCTTAATATTTGTTATAGATTAAAAACATTATATATCAATAAAACCTGTATTTCAAGATTTTTTAAGCACGAAAACAAGCCAGCCGTTGTTTTCAAATCTTTCGATAATCTCAAAGCCGTTTTGTGCAAAGGAATACAATACCTCGTCCTCGCGGCTTTCGATAATTCCGCCCGTAATATACACGCCGCCGTCCTCAAGAAAATCACCGACAACGGTGTTAAATTCCATAATAATATCTGCAACAATATTTGCAACGATAACGCTGAACTTTCCGCTGACCCTGTCGGACAAATTGCCCTGAACAACGGTAAATCTGTCCTCGCCGAAGCCGTTTTGAAGTGCGTTTTCCTTTGCGGTCTTTACGGCAAGAGAGTCGATATCAACGCCGAAGGCTGTTTTTGCGCCAAGCAAAAGCGAAGCAACGGACAAAATACCCGAACCGCAGCCGATGTCAAGTACCGTACTGTCGTTATTTACATATTTTTCAAGCGTCTCAAGACAAAGGCGTGTCGTCGGGTGGGAGCCTGAGCCGAAAGCGAGACCCGGCTCGATATCCAAAACAACTCTGCCCTGCGCATCATAATCATCAATCCAAACAGGACGGATTAACAGCTTTTCACCTATCGGCATAGGATGAAAATACTGCTTCCAGTTATTCTGCCAATCCTCAACCTTACAGTCGGAAATCGTAATTTCGTGCTCAATACCAAGGTCGTCAAGTCTCTCCTTGATAAACGAAACGCTTTCCATAGGATTTTCCTCAGGGTTAATGTAAATATGAATAATGCCCTTTGTTCTGTCCTTTTTGAGAAGCTCCTCTTCAATCAAATCAATGTGAGCAATCTCCATTGTTTCCTGCTCAAGTGCAGAATAGTCCTCAATGTAAATACCGTAAGGCACGGTCATATTTGCAATATCACCTGCAACGTCAATATCCTTCGTTGCAACCGATACGGCAATTTCTGTCCAGCTGTCCTGCTCGACTGCGTTTGTCATTCCCATAATATACCTCGTCGTTATGAATCCCTCCGAGTGCGACAAGTCGCACTCACCTCCCTTTGACAAGGGAGGCAAATAGGGTTTTATTAAACCATTTTATCTCCCTCCGAGTGCGGCAAGCCGCACCTGCACCCTTTAACAAGGGAGGAAAATAGGGTTTTGTGTTTATAGATTAACCTTATGCTCTGTTCCTGCAAGCGAATGATTATACAGCTTTCTGTTGTCAAGCGCCCACTGTCTGTCGGTAAATTCACCCTTTTCAACCTTTGATATAGCCTCGGTCATTTCAAATATAGTTGCGTCAAGTGTGTCAAGTGTTGCCAAAACCTCGGCTTCAAGAAACATCGGCATTTTGCATGCGCCGTATTCGGGCAGTCCGTGATGTGAAATTACCATATGCTGGAGCAAAAGCACCTTTTCATTGTTTATTCCGAGCTTTTCGGCGGTTTTTTCAACATAAATTGCGCCCTTAACAAGGTGTCCTACAAGCTCGCCGCCTACGGTATAAGAGTCGCAAAGTCCGCTTTTGCTTACGTGCATTTCAAAGGTCTTTGCAACGTCGTGAAGTATTGCGCCTGAAATAAGCAGTTCACGGTTTATCGCAGGATAAATATCGCATACCTTTTCTGCCATTTCAACGATTGATGCGGTATGAAGCATAAGTCCGCCGACCATTGCGTGATGAAGTTTGAACGCCGCAGGATAAACCTCCAACGCTTCCTTATTGCTTATCATAATGTCCGACACAATTGCTTTTAGGTCGGAATCTCTGAACGACTGCACCTTTGAATAAAGTTTTGTAAAAACTGCCTTGCCGTCGTGCTGTGCAGTCGGTATAAACTGCGAAATCATCTCATCCGGCGCTTTTTTGATTGTCTGTATATTGAGCTGTGTTTTGCCCTTGTAATCGTCTGCCTTGTATTCTATTTCAACCACGTCGTTTGCGGCGAACATACCGTTGTTTTCAAATCTCCAAAGTTTTGCGGGATATTCCTTTTTGTCGCTTCCGATAACTATCATATCGAGATAGCCGTTGCCGTTTTTGTCGGTCTTTTCACGAAGCTCCTTTATCATTGCATAGGACGCCATACCGTCACCTCATAACTAATTTTATTTATTGATTATTATATCCTATATCCGTGATTTTGTAAAGGCATTAAGAATTTATTAAATAATTTGTTAAATTATTGACAATTTTATTTTGCAGAGTATTATTGAAGTATAGTTATATTTTTTGGGAGGGAAATTATGAGTAGTTGCTGGTTACAGGGAAAAACTGTTGTTGTTACAGGTGCGTCGGGCGGAATGGGCGCAGGAATTGCGGCAACGCTGCTCAAAAAGCACGGCTGTACGGTAATAGGTATCGCAAGAAACGAAAAGAAGATTTTGAATTTTATAGACGAGCTTGGTGAGGAAAACGCAAAGCGTTTCAGCTACAGGCTTTTTGACGTTTCCGTAAGGGAGAATTGGGAGAGCTTTGCAAAGGAGCTAAAGGAAGAAAATATTGCGGTTGATGTTCTCATTAACAACGCAGGTATTCTGCCGAAATTCAAAAGATTTGACAGGTATTCTTATGAAGAAATTGAAAGAGCGATGAACATCAATTTCTATTCCTGCATTTATTCCGTAAAAACAATGCTCCCTATCTTGCAAAAATCGAGTTCACCTGCTATAATAAATATTGACTCATCGGCGGCACTTATGACGCTTGCAGGTACCTCGATGTATTCGGCCTCAAAAGCGGCGCTCAAAAGCTTTACCGAAGCATTAAGACTTGAGTTTGCCGGAAAAATATATGTCGGTATGGTATGTCCAGGCTTTACAAAGACCGATATTTTCTCCGGACAGGGAGACGTCGGCAAGGGCAGAGCCTCAAAGATTATAGAAATGATTTCTACAGACTGCGACAAAATGGTAAAAATGATTATGTTCGGTATAGAGCGTAAGATGCCAATGCAGGTTCGCGGAATGGACGCACACGCAATGAGCATATGCAACCGACTTTTACCGGTTGCCGGCTCAAAACTTTACAGCACGATTATGAAGGCTGCAAAGGTTGATATCTTTGACGAGGTATTTCTCGACTGATTGCGTGACAAAATACGGTAATTCAGGCAAGCTGACATTAAGGCTTGCCTTTATTTTTTGCAAAGGAGAAAAGCTATGACGCAGGACATCACAAAACAAAAGTATCTCAATTTCAAAGAGATAGCCGCTTACTCACTCGGTCTTTTCGGATTTCAGGCGATTGTCGGTCTTCTCAACAGCTATCAGGCTGAATTTGACGGCTCGATTTTGGGCGTTAACGTCAGCATTGTTGCAATTCTTATCTTGATAGCTAAAATCGTTTCGGCGGTTGCTGACCCCGTCGTTGGTAATTTGGTTGACCGTTCAAAGAGCAAAATGGGCAAATTTAAGTCAATGATTGTTTATTCAATCGTGCCGCTTTTGGTATTTACGGCTATGGTATTTATTGATGTTCCGTTTAAGGAGAACAAAACAGCGACTTACATTTGGATTTTTGTTACCTACTTCATTTGGAGCATTGCAATGACAATGGGCGACGTTCCCTCGCAGGGTATCGCTTCGGCGCTTACTCCGAATCCCGAAGAGAGAGCGAATGTTGTTTCTATTTCAAACACCTTTAAGCAGGTGGGCTTTAGTGCGTGCGTTGTTATCGTGCCGATAGTTTGCCTTATTATTCCCAACGGCTCAAGAGTTTTCGTTAAAAGCGGCGAAACCGACACCCCGATGATTGCGCTCGAATATCTCGGAACGGCAATACTTACGGCGGTTTTGGGTTGCTTGCTTTTCGCTCTTATTCCGCTTATTAACAAGGAAAGGGTAACTGTCAGTAATACAGAAAAGACCACCGCAAGGGATATGATTTTTGCGCTGAAAAACAACAAGCCGTTTATGCTCGTTATCATTTCCTACTTCCTCGGCTTCGGTAGACAAATGGCAATGGGTATTCAGGTTCAGGCGGCTACCGTAATTTTGGGAAGTCAGAATTTGGTTGCGGTTTTGGGTATAGTTACCGCTGTCGGCTCAATGATAAGTATGGCGCTTTGTCCGCTTCTTATCAAGAAACTTAACGAGCGCGGCACCTATATTCTGCTTTCGGTTTACGGCTTTGCGGCTTCGATTTTCAGCTTCGCTGTCGGATATTTTTGGTTCAAAAATCCGCAGAGTATCGTGCTCACCGTTTTGTTCTATGCAAGCCTTTTCCTTATCGGTCTTCAATTCGGTGCGGTTACATTAATGCCTATGATTATGACCGCTGACTGCGTGGACTACTACGAGCATAAAACAGGCAAGAGAATGGAGGGCACCTGCTATTCAATTCTCACTCTGACTATCAAGGTTTGCCTTGCTCTCGGTACGGCTGTCGGTCTTGTATTTGTTCAGATGAGCGGATATTATGACTCACTCGCAACAGGCGAATTTACGCTACAAACAAAGAATATTATCTTCTTTGCATATACTGCTCTGCCCGGTATCCTCGCCCTGCTTTCGGTAATTCCGATGATTAAGTACGACATCGTCGGCGATAGGAAAAAGCAAATCAGCGAAGACCTCGCAAAGAACAGAAAACAGGACTGAGGCTGTGTAAGTGATATGCGCTAATGCGTGTTGAGATATGTTAATTAAATTTTTGCAGACGGGCAACGCTCGTCTGCTTTTCCTTTCCCAAACCAACAAAGGGGACGATACAGTAAAAAAAGCTCCCGATTGGGAGCTTTTTTTGAGTGAAGAATTAAGATTGAAAAGTGAAGAGAAGTGGTTTTTTGATTATAATTTAGCCTGTGTCAGCGGCTTCTGTAATCAATCAAACCTCTTATTTTTCATTTTGCAAGGTATGCAAATGCTGAATGTGCGGCGATATTACCCTCACCGACTGCCTTTGCGATTTGGTAAGGTGTACCGGTGCAGTCGCCTGCGGCGAAGCAACCGTCGATATTTGTCTGCATTTTTCTATCGACCGTAATCAAGCCGTTTTCGGTTTTCAGACCGAAAAGCAAAACATCAGCCGACACAGCCTGCTTCAAGAAGAATACGCCGTCAACCTCAATACGTCTGCCGTCCTTGAGTGTGACAGCTTCAACCTTTTTCTCGCCGATAATTCCTGCAATTTTTGACGGCAGAATTTCCACATTTTCCACCGAAGTCTTAACATCAAATCCTGCACAAAGATAAACCTTTTTTGCAATTCCTGCGAGGTATTCGACCTCTTCGAACATACTCTCGTTATCGCAGAAAACAGCAATTTCTCTGTCACGGTAAAACATTCCGTCACAGGTTGCGCAGTAGCTCACGCCCTTACCGAGAAGCTCTCGCTCGTTTGTTATCGGCTTTACTGTTTCGGCACCGAGCGCAAGAATAACACATTTTGCCTCATAGCTCTCCCTGTTTGCAAGCAGGGTAAATTTATCCTTCATTTTATAAACTCCCGTTATTCTTTTGGGAGTGATTTTTATTTCAAGATTTTCAAGATGTGAGCGAAAAGCATTGTTAAGCTCAACACCCGTGATATTCGGAAAACCGACATAATTATTAATTTCTCTTGAAATTTCAACCTTGTGAGAAAGCTCGTCATTGCCGAAAATAATAACGCTTTTGTTTCGGATTTTTGCATTAATCGCCGCCGAAATACCTGCCGGTCCGCTGCCGACAATCGCAATGTCATACATAAGATTACCCCATCTCCTAAAAATGTACAACTATGGAAAAATCCATAGTTGTACATCATTTAATTTATTCGTAAATGCTTCTTTTGAGCGCGCCGATATACGGCAAATTCCTGTACTGCTGGTCATAATCGAGACCGTAGCCGACAACAAATTCATCCGGCACGTCGGTACCGACATAATCGGGCTTTAAGTCAACCACTCTGCGTTCGGGCTTGTCAAGAAGCGTTACGATAGAAATACTGTTTGCGCCCCTTGCCGAAAGCATTTTGCTGACATAATCAAGCGTTCTGCCGCTGTCCAAAATATCTTCAACAAGCAAAACGTCATACCCTGCAAGGTCGATATCAATATCCTTAATAATCTTTACGCTACCCGATGAGCGAGTTGACGAGCCGTAGCTCGAAACTGCAAGAAAATCAAGTTTGAGCGGCAGGTCGATATAGCGCGTCAGGTCTGCCATAAAATACAGCGAGCCTTTGAGAATACCGACTACAAGCAGATTTTTGTCCTTAAAATCCTTTGTAATCTGATTGCCGAGGCGCCTGTTAATCTCCTCAAGCTGCTTTGCATCAACAAGGATTTGTTCAATGTCATTATCAAGATTTGCCATAATTTTATCTCTCCTCTCTGAAGTAGGAAAGTCCGAGTGCGGCGGGGCCTTGATTTTCCTTTTTCTTGCGGATGCTTACGAGAACAAGCACAAGAATGGTTACGATATAAGGAATCATTTTATAAAGCTCCTGCGTACGAAGTGCGCCCGGCACATAAAGATAGATGATATACAGTCCGCCGAAGGCTATCGAGCCCAAGATACCCAAGCCCGGCTTCCAAACTGCGAAGATAACGAGTGCGATTGCAAGCCAGCCTCTGTCGCCGAATCCGTCGTTTGACCATACGCCGTTTGCGTAATCCATAACGTAGTACAAACCGCCGAGTCCTGCGATAACCGAGCCGACTGCGGTTGCGATATACTTTGTACGCTCAACATTAATTCCTGCCGCGTCTGCGGTTGCAGGGTTTTCGCCGACTGCTCTCAAATGCAGTCCTGCTCTCGTTTTGTTAAGGAAGAACGCACACGCAATCGCAATGATGATTGCAAGGTATGCAAGAAAGCCGTAGTTCAAAAACAGCTTGCCGAACCAGCCGGTGCTGTCTGCTCCGGGGAGAGTTGTGCGGAAAAAGTTTGAAGTAGTAGTGAGTGCAACAGACGGAACGTCTGCGCCTGTCAGCTTTATGAGCGAGCCGCCGAAGAAATTACCGAAGCCCGTACCGAATGTGGTCAGCGCAAGACCTGTTACATTCTGATTTGCACGAAGCGTTACGGTCAGGAAGCTGTAAATAAAGCTTGCTATAAGCGAGCCTAAAACACAGGTCAAAAGCGGAATAATAACTGCCAAAAAGCCGTTGGCGTCCGCATTGTCGGTCAGGCTCTTTTCATAAAGAAATGCACCGATAACGCCGCTCATACCGCCGATATACATAATACCGGGAATACCTAAATTAAGGTTGCCCGATTTTTCGGTAATTATTTCACCGGTCGAGCCGTACAAAAGCGGAATACCCTGCATAATGGCTCTGTGAAGAAAAGCAATAAGTGTAGTCATTTACTTTACCTCCTTTGCGCTGTGACGGAATTTAACCTCGTAGCCGATGAAAAATTCGCTTCCGATAATGAAGAAAAGGATAATACCCGTAATTATTTCGCTGAAGCTCTGATTAAGACCGAAAATCATAGAAATCTGGTCTGCGCCTGCTTCAAGGAAAACAAGCAGGAACGAGGTCAAAATCATAACAATCGGATTAAACTTTGCAAGCCACGATACCATAATTGCCGTAAAGCCTCTTCCATCGGCAGTTGAAGTAGAAATAGTGTGGTCGGTGCCGCCTACCAAAAGAAGACCTGCAATACCGCAAACCGCACCCGAAAGCGCCATTGTGCGAAGAATAACCTTGTTTACGTTAATACCGATATATCTTGCGGTATTTTCACTCTCGCCGACTACCGCAATTTCGTAGCCGTGCTTTGAATATTTAAGATAAACGTACATCGCTATCGTTATTGCAAGTACAATGAGAATATTGAGAAGATAGTTTTGACCGAACAAGGTCGGAAGCCAGCCCGCCTCGGTAGTACGGTTGATAATACCTATCTTACCTGCGCCCTTGGGATTTTCCCAATACATACAGAAATATGACACAAGTTGAATTGCAACATAGTTCATCATAAGCGTAAAGAGCGTTTCGTTTGTCGAAAACTTCGCCTTAAAAAACGCAGGAATGAGCGCCCATACAGCGCCTGCAAGGATTGAAGCGACAATCATAACGAGTATCAAAAGTGCGTTTGGCACTTTGTCGCCGAGTAAAATCATACAAGCCGTTGTTGCCAAGCCGCCTATCAAAACCTGTCCCTCGCCGCCGATATTCCAAAATCGCATCTTAAAAGCAGGGGTCAGCGCAAGTGAAACACAAAGCAGCATTGAAAGATTTTGAAGCAGCTTCCAAACCTTTCTCGTGCTTCCGAAAGCACCCTCAAACATTGTAACATAAACGCTTATCGGGTTTTCCTTTGTCACAACCATTGTAACAATACCGCAAACAACAAGCGCCATAAGTATCGAGCCTATTCTGATAAGCCACGAATTAAGCTGCGGTATCGAATCTCTTTTTACAACGTGAAAAAGAGGCTCCTTTGTACTCTTTGTTTTAGCCATTATTCTGCCTCCCTTTCTACCGTTTTTGTCATCAAAAGACCGATTTCCTCTTTTGTTGCCGACGGACCGTCGACAATACCCGTTATGCATCCAGAGTTGATTACCATAATTCTGTCGCAAAGCTCAATGAGAACGTCCAAATCCTCGCCGACGAAAATTACCGCCGTGCCCTTTTCCTTTTGCTCGGAAAGAAGATTATAAATTGTATACGACGAATTTATGTCAAGTCCTCTTACGGGATATGCAACCATCAGCACCTTCGGCTCAAGCGCTATTTCTCTGCCGACAAGCACCTTTTGAACATTACCGCCGGAAAGACGGCGAACAGGAGTGTTTGCGCTCGGAGTTACAACCTCAAGCTCGCTTATGATGTCGTCAGCCAAATGCTTCGGCTCTTTTCTGCTCAAAAACGCCGACTTGCCGCCCTTGTAGGAACGAAGCATCATATTGTCAACAATGTCCATATTTCCGACAAGTCCCATACCGAGTCTGTCTTCGGGTACGAATGAAAGCGCAATGCCTAACTTGCGAATCTCTCTCGGAGTTTTGCCGACAAGCTGCTGAGGTCCCAAATCGTCGGGCTTATAAAGGATTGACGATTTTTTCGTCGTAAGCTGTAAGCCTGCGATGGATTCCAAAAGCTCCTTTTGTCCGCAGCCCGAAATTCCTGCAATACCGAGAATTTCGCCGCCGTAAGCCTTGAAGCAAACGTTGTCGAGTGCCTTTGTGCCGTCACGCTTAATTACCGTTAAATCCTGAACGTCAAGTCGCTCAACAAGATTTTTCGGAGCCTCACGCTTGATGTTTAGGTCAACCTTTGCGCCCATCATAGCCTCAGTCAGCGTTTGCTCGGTTGCGTCCTTTGTTTCGACGGTTTCAACATACTCGCCCTTTCGCAGTATTGTCACCCTGTCGGAAATCTCCAAAACCTCGTGAAGCTTGTGGGTGATGATTATAATTGATTTCCCGTCCTTACGCATATTGCGAAGAACGTCGAATAATTTTTCTGTTTCCTGCGGTGTAAGTACAGCGGTAGGCTCGTCCAAAATAAGAATATCCGCACCTCTGTAAAGCACCTTTATTATCTCAACAGTCTGCTTTTCGGAAACAGACATATTGTAAATTTTCTTATCTAAATCTATGTTAAAGCCGTATTTATCGGTAATGGCCTTAACCTCTTGCTTTGCTCTTTTGATATTATATTTTTTGCCGTCCTCGATACCGAGAACAATATTTTCGGTAGCTGTGAAAACATCAACGAGCTTGAAATGCTGATGAATCATACCGATTTTGTACTTAAATGCGTCCTTGGGAGATTTGATTACAACCTCCTCACCGTCAACAAAAATGTGACCCTCGTCGGGGAAATAGATGCCCGACACCATATTCATAAGTGTAGTTTTTCCGGAGCCGTTTTCGCCGAGTATTGCCAAAATCTCTCCGTGGCGTACAGTAAGATTAACATTGCTGTTTGCAACAACCTTGCCGAACTTCTTTGTTACGCCTTTCATTTCAAGGGCTAATTTTTCCATAGAACAAACACCTTTCTATGTTGTGTAATCTTTGCAGTAAAAGAACTTTACCGTGACGGAGCGTGTCCGCCACTCTGACTGTCGATAAAGTGGTCTGAACCACGCCATATAAAATAAAACAAACCCAACAGAGCCTCCTTTTTGTAAAAGAAGGTGGCGGCTATTTTGCGCTGACAAAAGGATTGTAAAACTGCCTTGGACATCGAATCCAAGGCAGTTTTGGCGTTTTTCGTTTTTTGTTCGGAGGCGGTACCATCGTACAGCACCCCTCGCAAGAAAACGAAATTCAGCCCTCTTTCTCAACAGCCTACCAGCGTGTCGAAATTTATTAATTGATTTTTCGACACGCTGCGTGACGGAGCGTGTCCGCCACGGTTAGTATAAAATGTTGGTTTTTTAATTAACCGAAGTTAACGTCAAGAAGATTGATACCGTCGATTTGGATATCAAAGTACGGAGCCGAACGGCTTTCTGACTCGTGGAAGTAACCGTCCTTAACAACCTCTGTGTCAGCGGTGTAAGCGGCGTCGGAGTCAACATCTGCCATATAGCTTGTAAGATGACCGTCAGCGTCAACCTTTGCATTTACGTTCTTGTCAGCAGTAACTGTTACAGTGAATGTGCTAACGTCGAATACGTGGATTGAACCGTCCTCAAGACCCTTCTTTGCAGCCTCAACAGATTCAACTGTCTTTGCTGCAGGAGCCTTTTTACCGAAGTCTGTAAGCTGAACAGAGCCGTCTGCTACTGTACCAACCCAGTCAGTCTCGATAGCTGTGCCGTCCTGAACTGCCTTGATGCAGTGCTCAAGATAAGGAGCCCAGTTGATTCTTGAAGATACGATGAATGTTTCCGGACAAGCAGACTCTGTTGAGCCGTTGTAAGAAACGTTTGGAACCTTTGCTGTTTCGCAAGCGGTAGGAGCACCCATTGAGTCAGCGTGCTGTGAAACGAGAACTGCGCCATTTGTGATAAGCTTCTGAGCAGCTTCCTTTTCAGCAGTCTCGTCATACCATGAGCCTGTGAATGTAACGTCCATTGTTACAGATGGGCAAACGCTCTTTGCACCGAGATAGAATGATGTGTAGCCTGAGATAACCTCAGCGTAGGTGTAAGCGCCTACATAACCCATCTTTGCTTTGTCGGCTGTAATTGTGCCTGCTGCGATCATTTCGTTGAGCTTTTCACCTGCTGCAACACCTGCAAGGAATCTGCCCTCATAGATAGCAGAGAATGCATTGTGGAAGTTTGCAAGGTTTTCGGTGTGAGCCTTTGTACCTGTTGCGTGAAGGAACTGTACGTCTGTAAATTCTTTTGCAGCCTGAATCATATAGTCCTCATGACCGAAGCTGTCTGCAAGAATAAGGTTACAACCCTCGTCAACAAGCTCTGCTGCTGCCTCGTAGCAAGCCTGACCCTCTTCAATGTTGTTCTTCTGAACAAGCTCAACGCCCATCTTCTCGGCAGCTTCCTGAGCAGCTACGATGAAGTTCTTGTCGTAGGTTGAGTTCTCATCGTGAAGAGTAATCAAACCAAGCTTTACTGTCTTGCCTGCGTTTCCTGCTTCGCCGTTATCTTTTGCCGAACAGCCGACAAATGCTGCCACTACGAATAGTGCGGCAAGGATAACAGCTAAAACTCTTTTTGTGATTTTCATTTTGTGTTTCCTCCGTATGAAAATTATTTATTATAAGGCATATTGCCGAATAACCGAATGAAAAAAATTAATCTCTGAAAACGATTTCGCCCGTTTCGTCGTTCATAGACTCGATAATTGCAAGGGATTCAACTCTTATTCCTGCCTCGCGAAGTGCGTCGCCGCCGTGCTGATAGCCCTTTTCGATAACCGTGCCGCAGCCTACAAGCTCTGCTCCGCTTTGCTTAACCAAATCAATAAGACCCTTTAGCGCATTGCCAATAGCGAGAAAGTCATCAACTATAAGCACCTTATCGCCGGGATTCAAAAACTTCTCGGAAACGATGATGTTATATGTAGTTGAATGGGTAAACGACTCAACCGACGAGGAATAAACGTCGCCTGCAATATTCTTCGTTTTGTTCTTTTTTGCAAAAACCAAAGGGCATTCGAATTCCTGAGCAACAACGGTACCAATTGCGATACCCGAAGCCTCGATAGTCAGAATTTTGTTAACGCCCTCGTCCTTAAATAATCTATGAAATTCTTTTCCGACCTCACGCAAAAAGGTGCAGTCGATTTGGTGGTTGAGAAAACAGTCTACCTTTAATATATTTCCGGGATAAACCTGTCCCTCTTTAACGATTTTTTCCTTAAGCAAATCCATAATGCGCCACCTGTAACAAATTATTACTAAATATGTTTACATAATAATATAACTTGCAACAAAATTCAACATAAATTATTTTTTTGATACCGTTTTTTAATAATTTTGTTCAATGCGTTGGCAAAACCGTATTATTTTTAGCAGTTAGTTGTATATTTTTACTCTTGTAAAGAATGGTATTTCGGTGTATGCTAATAGCAACAAGCGTATAACCCAGCTTGTTGAGTGAAGAGATAAGTGATATAAGTGAAGAGAATTGGTTTTACCGATAAAAATATTGACAAACAATTTAGTAATGTGTATAATAAAAGTACAAAGGAGTTGTTCGATAGACGGTCAACTCTATTATATGGTTAAAAAAATAACCGCATAATTAGGGTATGGGCGGTTATTTTTTTATGCTCAAATTGTAACCTGTGGCAACAATGAGAAATACTATAAGTAATACCAAGTATTCCATAGCATCACCCCCTAACATCAAAAATTAGAGGGCATTGCCCTCTGTATGTTAGAGAGTCAACCGCCTATCCGTTTTTCAGAACAACTCCTCGGAGCTAATGCTCGACGTTATAATATCATATTCCACAAATTTTGTAAAGAACGAAAAAGAGGTAAACATATGATAAAAATGATTGCGCTGGATTTGGACGGTACGCTGATGTACACCGACCATATGACAGTAACCGAAAATAACCGCAAAGCGTTGAGGCACGCTCACGAGCACGGTGCAAAAATTGCAATTTCAACAGGCAGAACACTTGCTATTATCGGCGACGTTTGCGAGCAGGTTCCCGAAATAGACTACATTATGTACTCAAACGGTGCAGGAGTTCAGGACAGAAGAACAGGCGAGATTATCTACAAAAACTTTATGAGCTATGATTTTTGTCGTGATATACTTGAAAGGCTCGACTCTTTGCCTGCGTTTATCGAGGTTTATATCGACGGCGTTGACTATGTTCAGCCCGACAAGTCAAAATATTTCGGCGGCGATATTTTGCCGAAGGAATTTATCGAAAGACTTACAGAGCAGATGACGCCGGTTGATAGTCTTTTGGAGACTGCAAGGGGCAGAGAAATCGAAAAAATCACAATCTATATTCCCGATAAGGACGAATTTAACAAGGCGTGGAATATGCTTAAGGCGACGCACGGAATACAGCTTGCGTCATCCTTGCCGATAAGTATGGAAATTACGAAAGCAGGCGTAAATAAGGGTGCGGCGCTTGACGGAATGTGCAAGGCGCTCGGCATAACCGCCGACGAATGTATGGCTTTCGGTGACGCAGGAAATGACTGCGAAATGCTTGAATATGCAAAATACTCCTTCGCTATGGCAAACGGCACGCAGGAGTGTAAGCAAAGCGCAAAATACGAAACGAAATCAAACGCCGAGGACGGCGTTGCGCACGGAATTATGCGTTACTTGTAATATTTTTTGTTAAAATTTGCGAAAGAATATACTTTTGGTATAAATCGGAGGTAATTTACTATGAACTGGGAATTTATGTTGCCCGTAAAGCTTGTTTTCGGTACAGGCAAACACAACGAATTAAAAAAATATATTGACGAAATAGGCGGAAAAAAGGGCGTTTTGGTTTGCTCACGCTCATTTGCAAAAAACGGACTTGCTCAGCGCTTCGTTGAATTAAGCAAAGGCAGACTGACAGAAATTTTTTCGGACATTCGCCCGAACCCTACAACCGATAATGTAAACGACTGTGTTCAGCTTATGCGAAGCATAAACGCTGATTTTGCCGTTGCGCTCGGCGGCGGCTCGCCGATGGATTGCTGTAAAGCGGCGTGCGCAATAGCAAAGGGAAATGACAAAATCGAAGCATATCACACAATGGGAAAGCCTGTCAACGCAAGCGAAGCAATCCCTATGATTGCAATTACGACAACCTCGGGTACTGCAAGCGAGGTTACGAACATTTCCGTTTTAACCGATACCGCAAAAAACATCAAACAGCCGATGAACGACAACGCAATGTACCCGAAAATTGCTATTATCGACCCACAGCTTACTCTAACGGTACCGCCGAGCATAACCGCTTCAACCGGTTTAGATGTTTTATCCCACGCAATAGAAAGCTACTGGTCAACGCTCAATCAGCCTATTTGCTCCGCCTGCTCCGTATATTCCGCAAGGCTCGTTTTTGAGTGGCTCGAAAAAGCGTATAACGAGCCTGACAATCTTACTGCACGTGAAAAAATGGCAGAAGCTTCGATAGTTGCCGGCGTTGCGTTCAGTCATCCGAGAACAACAGGCTCTCACGCCTGCTCGTTTCCGCTGACAAATATTTACGGTCTGCCTCACGGCGAAGCGTGTGCCTTCACTCTTGACTATTTCGTAAAATTCAATGCCGACAACGCCGATAAAGACGGACGGTTAAAGGCTTTTGCCGCCGACTGCGGCTTTGGCTCAGCATATGAAATGGCTGATAAAATCAGTCAAATGAAGCATAATTTGGGAATGAAAACACGCCTTAGTGAAATCGGCTGTACGACTGACGAGCAAATAAAAGAGCTTACGCAAAAGAGTATGTCAATGCTGATGAAGCGCAATCCAGTTGAGCTTACACAAAATGATATATACGAAATGTATTTATCTTTGAAATAATTTGGATATTATGTTGATTATACCAGCAAAAAGCAGTATAATATCTTGGTAAATTGAACAAGTTACAGGAGGAAGATCATGATTAAAATCAGCGACTCAATCAAATACACAGGCGTAAATGATTACGATGTTGACCTTTTTGAGGGTCAGTACATACTTGAAAACGGAATGGCGTACAATTCCTACGTTATTCTTGACGAGAAGACGGCGTTGCTCGACACAGCCGACAAAATCGCAGTTGACAGGTGGCTCGAAAATATTGACGAAGCGCTCGGCGACGTTGTTCCAAATTATCTCGTTGTTCATCATTTGGAGCCTGACCACAGCTTCGGTATTCAGGCGGCTTGCGATAAATTCCCGAATATGCAGCTTGTTATGAGCGCTAACGCAAAGAGAATGTTGCCGCAGTTTGTCGACGTTGATTTGGACAGAGTTGTGACAGTTGCCGAGGGCGACAAATTGGAGCTCGGCGCTCACACGCTCAATTTTGTTGCGGCTCCAATGGTGCATTGGCCGGAGGTTCTCGTTTCATATGAAAGCAGTGAAAAGGTGCTTTTCTCGGCTGACGCATTCGGAAAGTTCGGCACAACCGACGCCGACGAGGGCTGGAGCTGTGAAGCAAGAAGATATTATTTCAACATTGTCGGCAAGTTCGGCGCACAGGTTCAGACCTTGCTCAAAAAAGCCGCAGGACTTGATATTAAGACAATTTGTCCGCTTCACGGTCCTATTCTTACCGACACAATTCCAGAGGTTTTGAAGCTTTATAACACTTGGTCGTCTTATGAGCCTGAGGACAGGGGCGTATTTATCGCCTGTGCTTCGATTCACGGAAACACTCTTAAAGCCGCAGAGAAGCTCAAGGAAATTCTTGAGGAAAAGGGCTGTCCGAGAGTTGCGCTTGCAGACATTACACGTGATGATATTGCAGAATGTGTTGAGGACGGCTTCCGTCACAGCGTGCTCGTTTGTATGGCTTCGTCATACGACGGCGGCGTTTTTGCACCGATGGACGATTATCTCAATCACCTTGCACATAAGGCTTTCCAAAACAGAGCCGTTGCACTTGTTGAAAACGCCTCGTGGGCACCGTGTGCAATTCGTGCAATGAAGGCTCATTTTGAGAATATGAAAAATATCAAGCTGCTTGATAAAACAGTTTCTATCAGAACCCGTATGACCGACGAAAACGTTGAACAGCTCGGCGCACTCGCAGACGAGATTATGGCGAATATTTAAGACAAGACTAATAAGTTAACATACAAAAATAATAATCCTTTCGGTGTTGGAAATACTAACTATATCACATCGAAAGGATTTTTTTATGAAAAGTTTAAGCGGAACAAAAACAGAGGCAAACCTAATTACCGCCTATACGGGCGAGTCACAGGCTCACACAAAATACACACTTTTTGCAAAAAAAGCAAAGGACGACGGCTATAACGAAATTGCACAGATTTTTGAAGAAACGGCAAATAACGAGCGCGCTCATGCAAGACTTTGGTATAAGTATTTGCATAATGACGAAATGCCGACGACAAGCGATAATTTAAGTGAAAGCATCGACGGCGAATATTTTGAGTGGAACAATATGTATCCCGAATTTGCAAAGACGGCGCTTGAAGAGGGCTTTACCGAAATTGCAAGGCTCTTCGACCTTGTTGCAAAGGTTGAACAGCAGCACGAGGCTCGTTACAGACGATTGCTAACGGACGTCAAAAACGGTAAGGTTTTTGCAAAGGACGGCTCGGCAATTTGGATTTGTATGAACTGCGGAAATATCGTTGTCGGCAAGTCGGCGCCGGAAATCTGTCCGCTGTGCAAAAAGCCGCAGGCATATTTTAAGGAAGTAAAACAGCAGTAAAGTAAACATAAATAAAAAGAAAAAATAAATCAATATTTTAATAAAATTACAAATTTAATCTTGACAAAACCGACTGTAACAGTTATAATTGGTTTTGCAATTGCGGATTTAGCTCATCCGGTAGAGCGTCACCTTGCCAAGGTGAAGGTAGCGAGTTCGAGTCTCGTAATCCGCTCCATAGGTTCGACTTCGGTCGAGCCTTTTTTCTTTGTCAAAACCACAAAAAACCAACAAATCAAGGCGAAGCCTTGTATAGCATCAATTCCGCAGGAATTGCATATCATCAACACGCAGTGTTGCATCTCATCAAGCCGCAGGTATACAGCCTTCGGCAGATGATATGCGCCTACGGCGATGATATACACGCTGACGCATGATGATATGCCAAGCCTGCGGCTTGGATAAAAAAATAAGTAACTTTTGGTAGACAAAAGTTACTTATTTTTTGGTGGAGATGGCGGGAGTCGAACCCGCGTCCGAAGAAAGATTGCCGAGGGCTCTACGAGTGTAGTTTGTCATTTTCGATTCCCCTCATACAACGGCGGCAAACAGCCTTTGTACTACGGTAGTCTCTAATTCCTGACAGAAGTCAAGACGTTCTTCTGTTCATGTTCGCCACTAACACGACGCCCTTATCCGATTCGTGGCGCTATCGGAAAGAACGTAAAGGGTGCTTACGCAGCCTTCAGAGTAACTGTATTTTTGTCAGTTAATTTTAAGCTGTTACTTTTTAAGCGGTGCAACTCCGCTACTCGCTGACCAAGGTTTTCAAGCCCCGTCGAAATCCTTTCATCCCCATTTATTATATTATTTGTAAATATTGAAAAATATTAATATCGTTCCTTAAACTCTCGCTCGATAGTTCGCTCGGCACTGCGCTTTGCGGCAACGGCGCGCTTGTCGTAAAGCTTTTTACCCTTGCAAAGACCGATTTCTAACTTTGCTCTGCCGTTTTTGATATACATTTCAAGCGGAATAATCGAAAGCCCCTGTTGCTGACTTTCTCCGAAAAGCTTCATAATTTCCTTTTTGTGAAGCAGCAAACGCTTTTTTCGCATTGGATCACGGTTGAAGCGGTTGCCCTGCTCATAAGGTGAAATATGCATACCGATTGCATACATTTCGCCGTCGTCAACAGAACAAAAGCTGTCCTTCAAATTCACTCTGCCTGCACGAATTGACTTAATTTCCGTTCCGAAAAGTTCAATTCCTGCCTCGTATTTTTCCAAAACAAAATAGTCGTGATAGGCTTTTTTGTTTTTTGCGATAGTAATCAGCTGTTCAGCCAAGCCTACCACTCCTTTCTTATTTTCTCTATTATTAAATCAGGCTTCTTCCCTCGATTGCACGAGAAAGCGTGACCTCATCGGCATATTCAAGGTCTGCTCCGACCGGAACACCATAGGCAAGTCGGCTTACGGTTATACCCATAGGCTTTAGCAATCTTGAAATATACATAGCCGTCGCTTCGCCCTCAACAGTCGGGTTGGTCGCCATAATAACCTCCTCAACCTCGCCGTCGCCGAGCCTTGCGATAAGCTCCTTTATCCTGATTTGGTCGGGACCGATATTGTCCATTGGCGAGATTGCACCGTGAAGCACGTGATACGTTCCGTTGTAATCGTGCGTTCTCTCGATTGCGGCGACGTCTCTTGGGTCTTCAACAACGCAAATAACGCTCTTGTCCCTCGTGTTTGACTTGCAAATCGGGCATAGCTCGTCATCAGCCAAATCACAGCAGATTTTGCATTGTTTAATCTTTGTGTGAGCGTCGGTTATCGCCTTTGCAAAGCTCTGCGCTTCTGCATCGGAGAGACCGAGAACATAAAACGCCATACGCTGTGCCGTCTTATGACCGATACCCTGCATACGCTCAAATTGCTCTATTAAATTTTGAAGCGGTGCAAGATTGTATGCCATAATAACCTCGATTATTTATCAGTAATAATTTTCTCTTTACAGTCCCGGAATATTAAGTCCGCCTGTCACGCTGTCAAGCTCTCTTTCTGCCTCCTCGTCGATTTGGCGAGTAACCTCGTTAAGCGCGGCAACGAGCATATCCTCAAGCATTTCAACATCCTCCGGATCAACAACCTCGGGATTAATGCCGATTGCCTTAACCTCGTGCTTGCCGGTCATAGTGATTTCTACCATTCCGCCGCCCGAAGTAACAACATATTCCTTTGCTTCAAGCTCCGCTTTCTTTGCTTCGATATTCTCCTGCATTTTTTGAGCCTGCTTGAGCATTGCCTGCATATTCTGCGGACCGCCGCCCATTCCCTTTGGTAATCTTGCTTTCATTCGTATTCTCCTTTACTTTATTTCAATATTAAACGAGCCTGACACTTGATTTATTAAATCCTCAAGCGGGTCACGTTTTTGAGTCGGCGCATCGCCTGCTCGCTTGAATAATCCTAATTTATACTGTATTCCGGTAACGTCATATAACGCCTTTTTGATTGACTTGGAGTGCATCGGCATTTTTATGAAATCGCGCACTGTCGGATTCGGGCTGTCGATAAGGAAAAATTGACCTCTCACATAGCCCTTTGAGCCGCTTAACACGCCGAAAAGCGGAATATTTGTTTGGTGAAGCACGTCCATAAATTCGCCCCACCTGTCAAATTCAACGGTTTCGTTAGAGTCGGCAGTCGGCTTAATGCTCGGTTGGGGAGCAGGCTGAACTGTCGGCTCCGGTTCAGGTGCTCTTTCCTGTATCGGCGTACCTTGAACAATCGGCTCGGTCTGCGGCTTAGTTTCTTCAACTGCTTCGTTGCTTTGCGTTGCTTCTTGCTTAACGGGAACGCTGTCTTCTGCGGCTTTCGGTTGAACAGTCGGCGTATTGACCGTATTAACAACGGCAACGCCGCTTGATACCGAACGTTCAAGAAGCGATATACGCTCCAAAATCGAAGTAATGCTTTCGTCCAACTTCGGCTCGCACAGCTTCACGAACGCCATTTCAACCTCAATTCTTGCAGTAGCCCCACCCTTGATGGTGACTAATGTATTCTGGAAAAGGTCGAGTGCGTTGATGATTTCTTCAACCGTAAACGACTTTGACGCTTCGATAATCATATTATATTCGTCGTCGGTGCAGATAATCAGCTCACGGCTTTTACGAACTGTCTTTGCAACAAGGAAATTGCGAAAATGATTTATCATTTCAACGCAAAGTCGCTCCATATCAAAGCTGTTTTGGTAAAGCTCGCTTATAATCGACATTGCGCCGTTGCAATCCTTATTTGCTATGCAGTCGCTGAGCTTGTACATAGCTTCCTTGCCTGCAAGACCTGCAACCTCGCTGACTAATTTACTGTCAATCTCCTTGCTTCGTCCTGCGCATTGGTCAAGTATCGAAAGACCGTCACGCAGTGCGCCGTCCGCAATTCTTGCAATAAGCACGGCGGCGTCATCATCAAGGGTCAGACCCTCTTTTTCGGCAACCTCTTTCAGGCGAACAGCCATTGTTTCGGGCTGTATTCTCTTGAAGTCAAATCGCTGACATCTCGATAAAATCGTAGCAGGTAACTTGTGAACCTCTGTCGTTGCAAGTATGAAAATGACGTGAGCAGGAGGCTCCTCAAGCGTTTTGAGAAGTGCGTTGAATGCTCCTGTTGAGAGCATGTGCACCTCGTCGATAATGTATACTCTGTATTTTCCTCGGCTCGGCGCATAATTCGTTTCGTCGCGAAGCTCACGGATATTGTCTACGCCGTTGTTTGAAGCGGCGTCAATTTCGACTACGTCATAGATTGAACCGTTATCGAGTCCTTTGCAAACCTCACATTCGTTGCACGGCTCGCCGTCAAGATTGTTTTCGCAGTTGACAGCCTTTGCAAGAATTTTTGCACAGGTCGTTTTGCCTGTACCTCGTGAGCCTGTAAAAAGATATGCGTGCGACACTCTGCCGTTTTTAATCTCGTTTTTGAGCGTGGAGGTAATGTGGTCCTGACCGTAAACATCTGCAAAAACCTTCGGTCGATATTTTCTATATAAAACCTGATACATACCTTGACCTCCTCCCAAAATCATTAGTTAAAAAATGCTTCTACGCCCTCGACGTAACGTACAGACTTGTCTGAGGCACACAGAATAATCCACTTATTGCTGCTCGGTTCCCCGCCTGACAAGGTTCGTAGCATCCTGTCGCACAGGGCCCATACGCTACGCCGAAGGTGTAAAAGCACCTCTTTCCCAAGTATTATACACTATTCCTTTGATAAAATCAACTTATTTTTTTATATATATAAATATCTGCGTTACATCTGCGTTTTTGCTCGTTTTTTCTACAAAAAATCCTATTTTGCTCAAATATCGTGTTGCAACTTTTTTGAAGATAATATATAATATTGTAGTAAATATTTTTTTATTAAGAGAGGGATTTATTATGAATAATGTCAGACCGGATACAATGCAGAGGATAACAACTCCTCAGCTTGCACAGGAATTTATTGAACAGCAGGTGGCTGAAATCCGCGCACAGGTAGGGGACAAAAAGGTTCTCCTTGCATTGTCGGGCGGAGTTGACAGCTCGGTTGTTGCGGCGTTGCTTATTAAGGCAATCGGCAAGCAGCTTGTGTGCGTTCATGTTAATCACGGCTTAATGCGTAAGGGTGAAAGCGAGCAGGTTATTGATGTTTTCCAAAATCAGCTTGATGCAAATTTGATTTATATTGACGCAACCGACCGTTTTCTCAATTTGCTTGCAGGCGTTGACGAGCCTGAAAAGAAGAGAAAGATTATCGGCGGCGAGTTCATTAAGGTATTCGACGAGGAAGCAAGTAAGTTAGAAGGTATTTCCTTCCTTGCACAGGGTACGATTTATCCCGATATTTTGGAGAGTGACGGCGTAAAGGCTCACCATAATGTAGGCGGTCTCCCCGAAGATATGCAGTTTGAGCTTGTTGAACCGGTTAGATTGCTGTTTAAGGATGAGGTAAGAGTTGTCGGCAGAGAGCTTGGACTTCCGTCGTCAATGGTAGACCGTCAGCCGTTCCCAGGACCGGGCTTGGGCGTTCGTTGCCTCGGCGCAATCACTCGTGACAGACTTCACGCACTTCGTGAGGCAGATGCAATTTTGAGAGAAGAATTTGATAACGCAGGTCTTACAGACAAGGTTTGGCAGTTCTTTACGGTTGTTCCCGATTTCCGTTCAACAGGCGTTGTTGACGGCAAGAGAAGATTTGATTGGCCGGTTATTATCCGTGCAGTCAATACAGTTGACGCAATGACCGCAACCGTACCCGAAATTGATTGGGCAATCCTCAAAAAGATTACCGACCGCATACTCAACGAGGTTGACGGCGTTTGCCGAGTTCTCTATGACCTCACTCCAAAGCCCTGCGGCACAATCGAGTGGGAATAATTTGAAAAAGCCGAAAAACCCAGTGTTTACAATGCTTTTCAGACTTCGCCCACTCTCTCTGATAAGGTTTTGATAAGAATGCCCTCCAATGCGATTATTCTGCGTTGCGAGTGGCTTGTGAGTAAAGAATAATTTCAAACACCTCACAAATTACCCATATTAACATTTAAGCCCGTACTGATCGGATGTCAGTACGGGCTTTTTGTCGTTCATTTTCGGCTGTAACTATGAACTTTTTGTAAACATTCAAAAGAAAGCTCAAAAAAGGGTTGAAAAAAGGGGCTGAAAAAGATGGTAAGTAGAGGGTTTATTTTTCTTCCTCTCTCAATGCTTGAATCAGCATATCGCTGAGTTCCTGCGAAGGTACTTTCGCCCAAATCTGGGTTGTGTCCTCTGCCGGGAATGTATAACGCCAACGGTCATACTGGTCTTTGCTGATTTCGCCGTTTTTCAGCTTTTCGGCTTGGTCAGCCCATGCGGAAAGCATTTTGAAAATGGACTCGTCCATTGTGCGTTTACTGCCATCAAAGACGATATGTACCTCGTCTCCCTGTTTTTCAGCTCTCACACCATGAATGTCCTCAATAGCGAAAAATGTATGGATGAAGCCCAGATCGCTGTCGATGTCGGGGATGTTCAGAGCCAAAGGAGAAACCTCCAAAACATTCGCAAGAGCTTTTACCAAATCTTCCTTGGGTGTTCTGGAGCCGGACTCATACTGAGCCATACGAATATCAGCGGTCTTTTGGGGAAATCCCACGGCTTGACCGAGCCACTTCTGCGTCATGCCACGCAGATTGCGTATAAAACGGATTCTTTCACCGATTGCCATAGTTTTCTCTCCCTTTCGGATTGTTGTCGTTAGTATAACATAAAAGTTTAGTACTTGTCAAGATAACTTAAACAAAAATATTTAATATTTTCCCCAAAGCCTCTTGACATAACGGAATTTGTTTAGTATAATGATGATGCAGACTTAAACAAATAAGTTTAAGATGTCCGCCCGGGCAAATCGGATGGCGGCCAGAAAGTATTCCGACACTAAATAAGGAATATTATACCCAAAAATCAAAAAGGAGGAATTGAATGGAAAAGAAGTTCATCAGAGTGGACGAAGTTGCAAAGGAGTTAGAGATTTCGGAATCCCACGCATACAAGATTATGCGTAAGCTCAACCGAGAGTTGGAGGCGAAAGGCTATATCACCGTTGCAGGACGAGTAAACCGTCAGTATTTCAATGAAAGATTTTATGGAACAGAAAGGAGCGAAGAAAATGCCGGCTTATAAGAACAAAGAAAGCGGAAAATGGTATGTGGTCACACAGTACACTGACTGGACAGGCGCACGAAAGCAGAAATGCAAGCGAGGGTTTGATACCCGCCGTGAAGCTCTGGAATGGGAACAGAAGTTCCAGCAGCAGAGCGCCGGGGACTTGGATATGAGCTTTGAAGCCTTTGTGGAGATTTACACCACCGATCTCAAAGCAAGGCTGAAAGAAAGCACTTGGCAGACCAAGGAGCATATCATCCAGACCAAGATCGTCCCGTACTTCGGCAAGCGCAAGATCAACGAGATCACCACCAAGGATGTGATTGCGTGGCAGAACGAGCTGCTTGCCTACCGTGACGAAAAGCACAAGCCCTATTCTCAAAGCTATCTCAAAACGCTGCATAATCAGCTCTCCGCCATTTTCAACCACGCAGTACGATTTTACGATCTGCGCTCCAACCCGGCAGCAAAAGCCGGAAACATGGGCAGCGAGGAACGTAAGGAAATGCTGTTCTGGACGAAAGAGGAATATCAGAAATTTGCGGAAGAAATGATGGACAAGCCCATTTCCTACTACGCATTTCAGATGTTGTACTGGACGGGCATCCGTGAGGGTGAGCTGCTGGCTCTGACCCCGGCAGATTTCGATTTTGAGCGTGGGACAGTAAAAATCAGCAAGACCTATCAGAGATTGAAAGGAAAGGACGTGATTACCTCTCCCAAGACCAAGAAAAGCAACCGCACTATCCAGATGCCTGATTTTCTCTGTGAGGAAATGCAGGAGTTCTTCAAGATGCAGTACGGGCTGAAAAAGAAAGACCGTATCTTCACCATCAACAAGAGCTATCTGCACAGGGAAATGGATAGAGGGGCAGAAGCCGCAGGGGTCAAGCGTATCAGAATCCACGATTTGAGACACAGCCACATCAGTTTGCTGATCGACATGGGTTTCTCGGCAGTAGCCATTGCCGACAGAGTGGGACACGAAAGCATTGAGATCACCTACCGATATGCTCACCTGTTCCCCTCCAAGCAGAAAGAAATGGCAAGCAAACTGGACGATCTTAACAAAGGAGCGTGATATTGATGTCAGCAAAGAACGTAGACAAACACAACCGTTTTCGCAGCATTACGGTGGGCTTCCGAGTATCACCGGAAGAACAGGAAGAACTGAACAGAGCCGTAGCCCTGTCGGGACTTCCCAAACAAGAATACTGCTACCGCAAGTGCATGGGGCGTGAAGTGGTGGTACAGCCCAATCCGAGAGTACACAAGGCTCTCAAAACGCAGATGGCGGCAATCCTCGCAGAACTTGAGCGCATTGCCGCCGGGGACAGCGTACCTGATGAACTGCTCAGTACCATCGACCTCATCGCCATCACCATGCAGGGTCTGAAAGGAGAGGATGCGAATGATTGATGCAAAAGAAAAGACTGCCCTTGCAACATCTGTTGGCGCAGATGAAAGGCAGTCATTTCAAACAACTTCTGCAAATATTATACCCATTTCCGATACGGAAATCAATCGCCCGGACGAAAATTCTTCGGAAAATTTTGAAGAAATCTACCGTCAGATGCAGAGAATGAACGACCCGGCATATCTGCACACGGTGTCCATGAATGATCTGTACGAAACAGTTTTCCAGAGCAGACCGCCCGTCATAGACGGTCTGCTCTACTCCGGCACCTACCTGTTCGCAGGAGCGCCCAAGGTTGGCAAGTCGTTCTTCATGGCACAGCTTGCCTACCATATCAGCACCGGACAAAAGCTCTGGGATTATGATGTCCACCAAGGCACGGTTTTGTACCTTGCCCTGGAGGACGATTACCAGAGATTACAGGAGCGTATGTCCCGTATGTTCGGTGTGGAGGGTACGAATAGCTTACACTTCGCCGTATATGCAAAGCAGCTCGGCGCAGGGCTTGACGAACAGCTTGAAAAGTTTATCCGTGACCATCCCGACACCCGACTGATTATCATTGATACTCTGCAAAAGATCCGTGAGGTCAGTACCGATGCTTACAGCTATGCCAACGATTATGACATCGTGGGCAGGATGAAGCAGTTTGCTGACAAGAACGGTGTGTGCCTGCTCTTGGTGCATCACACACGCAAGCAGCAGGCCGGGGACAAGTTTGAAATGATCTCCGGCACAACGGGATTGCTTGGCTGCGCTGACGGAGCGTTTCTTCTGCAAAAGGAGAAGCGCACCGATCAGAGTGCCACCCTTGAAATTGTCGGCAGAGATCAACCCGACCAAAAGCTCCATCTGACAAGGGATGCCGAAAAGCTGATATGGCAGCTCGACCATGCGGAAACAGAGCTTTGGAAAAGCCCTCCCGACCCTCTACTGGATAAGATCGCCGCTGTGATTACCGAGGATAACCCGGTATGGAACGGCAGTGCTACAGAGCTTGTAGCCCTCTTACAAGAGGATATACAGCCCAATATTCTGACCCGCAGGCTCAATGTCAAAGCAGGAGATTTGCTGAATGAACATGGCATTGAATACGCCGTGAAGCGCACCCGCAACGGCAGCTTCATCAGCTTGACAAGAAAGACCGTGTGACGATTGGTGACGGTTGTGACGATTAAAATGACAGCAGGGGCGGTATCAAAAATACCGTCACAATCGTCACAACCGTCACGGAAAGGAAGGGAAAGAAGCGAATGAAAAGCGTACAGATACCCTATGAGCTGTTCGTCGATCTGGTGCTTTACCATCTGAACGGCGAGGACGATTTCGATGAAGAAATCCGACAGGGCTTGGAACAAAAGCTGGATGCCATGCTCAACAGACAGCTCTACTCTCAATACAAAACAGCCCCCACCGAGGAACAGCGGGAACAGGCAAGACAGGAATATCTTGACCGCCGTGGAGTGCCGCAAAGCTACCGCTGGACTACTTCTCCTTGGGAGCTATGACAGGAGCGTGCCACGCTCCTGTGGATGGCAGACAAGGCAAAGCATTGGCTGACACAGACCCCACCGTAGCTCCCGTCCCCATCGAAAAATCCGCAGATTTGGAGATGGATGGCAGAGAGGATTTTCAAATTTCTCTCTGCCTGTGGGCGGCGGCATTGAAGCAAGTTCGGTTGCGGAAAGGCTGTCGGTCACGCCGTATTTTGAGGATGTGGGTACTACACACAAGCCGAGAAAGACGGCAGAGGCTTCCGCAGAAGCCGCATACCCCCTCGGAGAGCGCAATGCTCTTTTGATGGCTCCGCTGTCAAAAGTGCTTTTGCGTTACTTTTGACAAAAGTAACAAAACCCGCCGCTGCGGCGGCGAAAGGAATTTCAATCAAACTACCGCAAAAATCGGAGGTGACGCCTATAAAACGAACAATCAGCGCAATGTCCGGTGACGGTGTCGTTGCTCACAACCGCCGTACCTACCTTGCAGAAAATGTTGACCCGACTCGCACCCATCTGAATATCGAATACTGCTATACACCCATCGAAGAAGCGTACCACCAACTGTTCGATGCAGCTCTCGCAGAATTTAACGCAAAGCAAAAACGCAAAGATCGCTGCATCGAAAACTACTACGAAAAAATCCGTGATGGCAAACAGGAAAAAACTTTCTATGAAGTGATTTTCCAAGTGGGAAACAAAGACGATATGGGAGCCGCCGGAGAGAACGCAGAGCTTGCAAAGACTATCCTGGACAAGTTCTACCGCAGCTTTCTGGAACGCAACCCCCAACTTCATGTGTACTCTGCCCACCTCCACATGGACGAAGCAACACCCCATCTGCACATCGACTTCATCCCCTTTACCACCGGGAGCAAGCGAGGACTTTCCACCCGTGTTTCGCTGAAACAGGCGCTTGCCGATCAAGGCATCACCGGTGAGGGGCGATCTCTGACAGAGCGTGACCTGTGGGTACAGAAAGAGAAAGAAGTCCTTGCGGAAATCATGCTGGAGCATGGTATCGAGTGGGAGCAGAAAGGCGAGCAAAAGGAGCATCTGAGCGTACTGGAATTTAAGCGGGAAAAACGCAAAGAGGAACTTGCCGAACTGGAACAAAGCATCGAGCGTGTTCAGCAGCAACAGATTTCCATTCAAGCCGTGGAGCAGATTGAAGCAAAGCCCCTGCCTCTGACATCCAAGGTGGCAGTTGACAAAGAGGACTTCCAAAACCTCGTCACGGCGGCGCAGAAATTTGTGGTGCAGGAGAAACAGGAAAGCAAGCTGAAAAAGCTCTTAAAGGATGCCAAGAAAACCATTTCCGATCTGAAAGCGAAAATCGAATCGCTGGTAACGGAACTGTCGGCGGTAAAGGCAGAACTGGCACAATACAAGTCCGTCCGTGGTAAGCTCCGCACAACGGATTTGGAACAGGAAAACGACCGTCTCCGCAGCAGACTTCGCACCTATGAGGATGTGATTTCCCGCAATAATCTGTGGCACTTCTTTAGTGGAAGCCGTGGCAAAAACCGCAACAGGGACGATGCTCGCTGATTTCCGTGTAGAGCTGAAAAAAACGAAAATTATCCAATGGGAGCGTTCAAATCGTACCGCACATCGTTTGAGCGCTCCCCATCCAAAAAACAGCCCACTTTTACAGGTGATGAGCTGAGAAAAATTTGTGAAAAACAGGAGGTTTTATGAAAACAGGCCTTTCCAAGAAACAGAAAGCAACCAACATCTATTTTAATGAAGCGGACAGCATGATTGAGGTCTGTACCTACAACACCGCACTCAAAAACAGGCTTACCGAGTACGCCGGGAAATATCCCTCTGAGTGTCGGTTGATTGACGATGACGGAAACGGCTGTCTGACCTTTGAAGTCAGCAAGGGACGCTTCGGTTTCAAGCTGACCGCACCCTATGACGAGAAACGCCGCAAGGCTGCAAGCGAACTGGCAAAGAAAAACACCGAAAGATTAAGGAGGCAAGAGCAATGAAAATCCTATCCTGTGCGTTCAACATGGATACCGCCTGCGTAGAGCTGAAATTCGATGACGGCAGCATGATAGCGATTGATACAATCGCCGTGGAGAACGAGATTGCCAACAATATGTATCAGCGGTCAGAACTGGACTATCTGATCTACAATGATCCGGTGGCATACGCCGATCTGATACTCAACGGCGATCCCGAAACGTATCTGAAAACCGTAACCGAATACAAGCCTTTGGATAGCTGACCATACGCCGCCCGTGGGAGAAATCCTACGGGCGGCATCTACTTTTACAAATCGGAAAATACGGAAAACATGGGTATTGCATTGACTTTGCAAACAGATTGTGCTATACTATATAAACTCATCAGAGGTATTGTAAACGTATTTACAACACCGGATAAGATGTCGCATAAGGACTTTTAACGGAGGGCGAGCGCAGCGTAAGTGGCGACGCCAGATAAGATAACTGCTTTGTGCGGAACATCTTATCCGGTGTTTTTTGTTTTCAAGGAGGAAAAAATGGATTTCATTACAGGCAATATCAAACAGCTTTATCGAAAGTTTTTGTTTGCATCCATGGCAAGCGCAATGGTCATGTCCATTTATAGCTTTGTGGATACCATTGCAGTCGGCCAGTCCGAAGGTCCTGTTGGTGCTGCGGCTATGGCAGTCATTACACCCTTGTATGGTGTTTTGATTTTTCTTGGTATCCTATGTGGCGTTGGCGGGTCTGTTTTGTATGGAAATGCTCGTGGCGAAGGAAAAGAAGAAAAAGCGAATGCTTTGTTTACAGCAGCGACAGGATTGATGCTGTTTCTGATCGTGCTTGTGTGGATTATGTTTGCATTGTTCCACGAACCGATTTTTACATTTTTTGGTGCTGATACAGAATTGATGCCCAAGGTGATGGAGTATGCCCGTTGGTTGATCTGGTTCCTACCGGTATTCATTCTGCCCTCCTTTATCAGTTCCTTTATCCGTAATGACGGCGCACCGGGTCTTGCTATGGCGGCTGTTATCATCGGCGGCTGTGTGAATATCTTTGGTGACTGGTTCTTTTGTTTCCCCTTGGGAATGGGTATGACCGGCGCAGCGATTGCTACGGTTTTGGGAACCTGCATCCAAGTTTTCATCATGTGCAGCCATTTCCTTTCGAAGAAATGCACCTTGCGCTTCGTAAAACCTAATCACATTGCCCCTGCAATTCGTCAGACCCTGAGCATTGGGTTCGGTGCAAGTGTTCTTGACCTTGGCACAGTCATTTTGGCAGTTATTATGAACAATCAGATCATGCGTTATGGCGATACCAACGCTCTTGCCGTTTACGGTGTAGTGGCAACGATCACTTCGCTGTTCCAAGCTCTGTACTGTGGTGTGGGACAGGCAATCCAGCCTATTGTTTCTGCAAACTGCGGAGCTATGCAAGCTGACCGTATCAAGCAGGTGTGGAAGATGTCGTTTGCGACGGTTATTGCATTAGGCATTGCATTCACCGCTATTGGCGAGCTGTTCCCGGAGCAGATCGTAAGGCTGTTCATTGATGTGACCCCAGAAGTAGTTGAAGCAGCTCCCGGTATCATCCGTCCGTTTTTCCTGCTGTTCCTGTTCCTTGGGATCACGGTACTGTCTACTTATCATCTGCAATCCATTATGCACGGAACCATGTCTATGGTGATTGCGATTCTGCGAAGTGTGGTTATCAGTGGTATTTTGCTGTTTACATTACCGCTGTTCTTGGACGTTCAAGGCGTATGGCTTGCAATGCCCATATCAGAATTGATCGTAGCGATCATTGCGCTGATCTATATTCAGAGGCGCACATAAGGAGGTAAGCAAACAATCATGCAAACAATCATGAAAGGCAGTAAAATGAATCTTGCCTTTGGATTAGAAACAATATATGAAGATGCGGAGTTTCTGCTGAATGAACGTGACAAGGTGGGTATCGTTGGCGTGAACGGTGCCGGTAAAACCACTTTGTTCCGTATTCTGCTGCGTGAGTTGGAATTGGACAGCGGCAGTATCTCTGTCGGCAATGCCCGAATAGGCTACTTGCCGCAGGAGATCGTTCTTGAGGACGAGAAGCAAACCGTATGGGAATATTTGCAGGATGGTCGTCCGATTCGACGTATCAATGCAGAATTGGAAGAAATCTACAAGAAGTTGGAAACAGCAGATGTCAATGAGCAGGAACCTTTGTTGGAACACATGGGTAAACTGCAAGAACGTTTGGAATACTTCGACTGCTATGAGGCTGAGAAAATTCTGCTGGATTTGATCGACAGGATGCAGATAGACCTTGATTTGCTGGAACGTCCTATGTCCGAACTGTCCGGTGGTCAGAAATCCAAAATGGCATTTGCACAGGTGCTGTACTCAAAACCGGAGATTCTTCTGCTGGATGAGCCAACCAACCATCTGGATGCGTCCACCAAAGATTTCGTGACGAGCTACCTGAAGAACTACCGTGGTTCCGTTTTGATTATCAGTCACGACATTGAGTTTCTGAATCAAATCATCAACAAGATCATGTTCATCAACAAAGTCACCCACAAAATCTCCGTCTATGAGGGTGACTACTATACATACAAAAAGAAATACGCCGAGGAACAGCGTTTACGTGAAATGAACATTGTGCAACAGGAAAAGGAAATCAAGGAGCTTTCCGAGTTCGTACAAAGAGCCAAACAAGCCAGCCAGACGAACCATGCCATTAAGCGTATGGGACAGGAACGTGCGCTCCGTCTGGAAAAGAAAAAGCGTGAATTGCAAACCCGTGACCGTGTGTATAAGCGTGTAAAGATGGATATTCGTCCGAAGCGTGAAGGGGCCTTGATGCCGCTGGAAGTGGAAAATATCAGTTTCCATTATCCCGGTCAGCCGCAGTTGTATAAGGATTTGTCTTTCCGCATTAACGGCAAAGAACGTTTCCTTGTGGTAGGCGAAAACGGTGTCGGTAAATCTACTTTGCTGAAGCTGATTATGGGTATTCTCATTCCCGAACAGGGACGTGTGCGCTATAATCCCAAAACGGATGTGGCTTACTACGCACAGGAACTGGAGCAGCTTGATTTGGATAGAACTGTTTTGCAAAATGTTGAAACCGATGGATATACCGAATGGCAGCTTCGCTCTGTGTTGGGTAATTTTCTGTTCTATGAGGAGGACGTGAACAAGAAGGTGGCTGTCCTCTCTCCCGGTGAAAAAGCCAGAATTGCGTTGTGTAAGGTGCTTTTGCAGAAAGCCAATCTGCTGATTTTGGATGAGCCTACAAACCACCTTGACCCAGAAACACAGGCCATTATCGGCGGTAACTTCAATCTGTTTGAAGGAACGATTATTGTTGTCAGCCATAACCCGTCCTTTGTGGAGCAAATTGGTATCAGTCGTATGTTGATCCTACCCTCCGGCAGAATCGAGAATTATTCCAGAGAGTTGCTTGAGTATTACTATGAACTGAACACTCCAGAGGAAGAGAAATACTAATTTAGCCAACACCATAGTCAATGCCGTCGGAGTTCTCAGCAGTATCTTTAGGTTGAATATCGGGAGACTATATGCTATAATACAGTCAAACCACCCGGAACAACTACCTTGAACTCCCCGTGGTGGTTTATCACCGCTGATAAGATTTTGGTAAGCATCCATCGTATAGCTAAGACAATATGGGCAATCAAAATAATCAGAACAGCAGGTGCAATATCTTATAAACAAAATTGTTTAAGATGCAAGTCCCTGCAACGAGTGGGAATAATTAACGAAGGCTCAAAAACCCAGTAATATCAAGGTTTTTCGGACTTCGACCACCCCTTTTGATAACAATTTGATAACACCCTTTGAAGCACCCTTTATTCTATATCCCGTATGGTTTGCAGGTTATCAGAATAAACAATGCGTGGATTGGGACTAATGTAACCGTATTATAAGACGATGAAAGCCCTTAACTGTGGATAACGCAGTTAAGGGCTTTTTGTCGTCTTTATTTGTCTTTTAAGTGGTCTTTGAATGCTTCGACCATTGCATCGCTGAGTTCTTGTGAAGGGACTTTAACCCATCCGCTTTCGGTATCGAACTTAGGATAGTTGTAACGCCAACGGTCATATTCCTCTTTGGAGATTTCGCCGTTTCTGTACTTTTCAGCTTGCTTCTGCCAAGCAGCAAAGTATTTCTGAATAGAAGCGTTGCTACCTACTCTGCCGTCAAGACGGATACAAACTTCATCATCGACCTTGTCGATCTTGAAGCCGTAAATATCCTCTAATGTAAAAAGCGTATGCATAAGACCGAGTTCGCTGTCAATGTCCGGTACGGTCAAAGCCAAAGGCGAAACCTCTAATACTTGTGCAAGCGATTGCGTTAAATCTGCTTTGGGTGTTCTTGAGCCGGACTCATATTGAGCCATACGAATGTCGGCGGTCTTTTCGGGAAAACCGACAGCAATACCGAGCCACTTTTGAGTCATACCTTTTAGGTTACGCAAAAAACGTATTCTTTCACCGATTGCCATAGTTATCTTCTCCAATCTATGTGCTGTGAACATAGTATAGCATATACGCTTGGGCGTTGTCAAGATAACCAAAGCAAAAAAGTTAAATATTTTCTTGCAAACCTCTTGACTTAACGGAATTTGCTTGGTATAATGGTTAAACAAATACCGTTAGTGTATTTGCAGAAAATTAAATGACCGTCCGATCAAGCACAAACCGCCAAGACCTTCCGAAAGGAAGTGAGCGCTCCGTAAGGGGACTGCACAACGCCCATCGACAAGTGGGAATGCCTGCAGGAACTTGTGACGGCAGAACGGCAGCACAAATCACAATTACTATTAAGAAAGGAAGATCAGAATGGAAAACAAATTTATGCGAGTAGAAGAAGTTGCGGAAGTCCTCGAAGTTTCAACTTCATTCGCCTATAAGGTCATAAGACAGTTGAACGATGAGTTAAAAGCTAAAGGCTTCATAACAATCGCAGGGCGTATCAACCGAGAGTATTTCTACGAAAGACTTTATCACAATGGAAAGGTGGTGATATAAATGCCGGTATACAAGAGCGACAACGGCACTTGGTATGTCCTTACCCGATATTTAGATTGGAAGGGCGAACGCAAGCAGAAATGCAAGCGAGGATTTGAAACAAGAAAAGAAGCAGTCGAATGGGAGCGTACCTTTCAGCAGCAGAACGCCGCCGATATGGATATGACCTTTGAAGCCTTCTTTGAGCTTTATGCAAACGATATTAAGCCCCGCTTGAAAGAAAACACTTGGCTGACCAAAGAGCATATCGTGGAAACCAAGATTATGCCTTACTTTGCAAAGCGAATTATCAGCGAGATAACCACGAAGGATGTTATGGCGTGGCAGAATGAACTGCTTGCCTACCGTGACGAAAACCGCAAGCCATATTCGCAGACCTATCTCAAGACCGTCCACAATCAACTCAGCGCCATTTTTAACCACGCTGTCAGACACTATGACCTTCGTTCCAACCCCGCTTCCAAAGCCGGAAATATGGGCACAGAGGAACGCAAGGAAATGAAGTTTTGGACAAAAGACGAGTATAAAAAGTTTGCGGATGAAATGATGGACAAACCCGTTTCCTACTATGCTTTTGAGGTTTTATATTGGTGCGGCATCCGTGAAGGCGAACTGTTGGCATTAACCCCTGCCGATTTCGATTTTGTAAAAGGTACGCTTACCATTAACAAATCCTATCAGCGTTTGAAAGGGCGGGATGTGATTACCACACCTAAAACCAAGAAAAGCAACCGTACCATTAAAATGCCGCAGTTTCTTTGTGAAGAAATGCAGGATTATCTCGGTATGCTCTACGGCGTGGGCAAAAAAGACCGCATTTTCAATATCTCAAAGCATTATTTGAGCAGAGAGATGGAGCGTGGCTCAAAAGCCGCAGGGGTAAAGCGTATTCGTATTCACGATCTCAGACACAGCCATATTTCCCTTTTAATTGATATGGGATTTTCGGCGGTGGCAATCGCTGACCGTGTAGGACACGAAAGCATTGAGATAACCTACCGATACGCACATCTGTTTCCATCAAAGCAAGTGGAAATGGCAAAGAAATTAGATTATGAAAGGATGGATATAACCAATGTCTGCTAAAAATCTTGACCGTCACAACCGTTGGAGAAGCAAAACTGTTGCTTTCCGTATGTCTCCCGAAGAAGCCGATCAGCTCGATACGAACGTAAGGCTGTCGGGACTGACTAAACAAGACTACCTTTGTTCTCGCTCCTTGCAGCAGGAGATAACGGTAGTCGGTAATCCGAGAGTGTATAAGGCACTTCGCAATGAGCTTGCCGCTGTTCTTTCAGAACTGAAGCGTATCGAAAGCGGCGGCAACGTAACCGATGAACTGCTCGACACCATTGAGCAGATAAACACCACCTTATATGGAATGAAAGGAGACGGCGGCGTTGGCGTATAAAACCGAAAAGACTGTTCCCAATGTATCTGTTGGCGCAGATACGGAACAGTCTTCTCAAAAATGTACTGTCCTTATTATAACCGACTTCTCCTTCAATTTCAATAGTTTTGATGAAAATTGAAAGGAGGTAATGCCTATGGCAGAACTTAAAATCATCAGTATGGATGAGGTTGCCGTCGAGGAAGTGGAATGGTTGTGGTATCCCTATATCCCATACGGGAAACTGACAATCATTCACGGTGACGGCGGCGAAGGTAAAACAACCTTGATTTTGCGGTTGGCGGCGCTGTTGTCGAGGGGAGAAAAACTTCCCTGCGACGATACCGCACGTGAGCCGATCAAAATCATCTATCAGACCGCAGAGGATGGACTTGGTGATACCATCAAGCCCCGCCTGCTTGCAGGCAATGCGGACTGCTCACAGATTAAGGTGATAGACGAATCCGAAGCGGCGCTTACAATGCTTGACGAGCGTGTAGAAAAGGCTATTGCTGAAACGGGAGCAAGGGTAATTATCTTGGATCCGATGCAGGCGTATATCGGCGCTAAGGTCGATATGAACCGAGCGAACGAAGTCAGAAATATTCTCTCCCAACTTGGCAGGATCGCAGAGAAATATCGCTGTGCGATTATCCTTGTAGGGCATTTGAACAAGGCGCAGGGTAATAAATCCAATTATAGAGGTCTTGGCTCTATTGACTTTCAAGCAACGGCACGAAGCGTCCTTGTGGTCGGCAGAGTAAAGGACAAGCCGGAGGTGCGTGTGGCAGCACATCAAAAGTCATCACTTGCACCGGAAGGTAAACCTATTGCCTTTGAACTGAGCGAAGCAAACGGGTTTCGATGGCTCGGTCATTATGATATTTCTATCGACGATCTTCTCAGCGGTGTTAGTCGTGAGAAGAAATCCGATATGGCTGAAAGCCTCATCGTTGACTGCCTTTCCGATGGGAAGTATCCGCAACAAATCGTGCTGCAGAAAGCACAGCGTTTGGGTATCTCCAAACGAGTGCTTGACGAAGCGAAGAAAACGCTGAGGGTGCGGTCTGTTAAGGAAGGCAGTCAATGGTATTGGGAACTACCCGATGAAAAAGAAGCAGGCAACTTTTAAGGTTGCAACATTGCAAAGGTGCGGGACTTTCGCAATCTTGCAATGTTCTTTTTCGGGTGGTAGTGAGCAATACGAAAGTTTCGGCGGGGTGCAGGGTGCCATTTTCAAAGGGCAGCTCTGCTGGGTGCTTACCGCAGTAAGCAGGGCAACGCCCTACACCCCCCCTCGGAGAGCCCACGACATCTTTGCAGCAGAATTGCTGAAAGTGTCATAGTGGGTTACACACTTTGAAAAAGTTGTGTAACAGCGGCTCTCCAAAATTTCGCCTATGGAAAGGAAGTGAGAAGATGGCGAAGGAAAATTTTAGTGTCGCTCGTGTGGAAACCCGAACGAGAGCATCTGTCGGCAAGTTTGAGCGACACATTGAACGCAAAAACGAGAGTTATGAAAATATAAACGTTGACCTCTCCCGTACCCCGATGAACGTTAGCTTTAAGGGTTGCGGTGAGCTGACCTATAATGAATACCTCGACCAAATGATTGCCGCAGGAACGGTGTCGCTGAAAGGTTTGAAACCCGATGCGAAGGTCTTTGACGAGATGATTATGGATGTCAACACCGAGTATTTTGAGAAGAACGGCGGCTATGATTTTGCTTGCAGATTCTATGAAGAAGCGTTCCGCTTTGCAGAAAAAATATACGGCAAGGACAATATTTTCTCCGCCGTAATGCACGCTGACGAGCTGAACGTAGCAATGACCGAGAAATACGGCAGACCGATTTATCACTACCATTTGCACATTATGGCATTGCCGGTGGTGGATAAAGAAGTACGTTGGTCGAAGCGGTGCAAAAATCCCGAACTTGTGGGAACGGTCAAAGAGGTCATCCATCAAGTAAGCCATTCAAAGAAATGGCGTTCCGAAAAAGCACTTGACGAAGACGGAAATCCCATTCTCAACAGCAAAGGGAAACAAGTTTATCACGCTTCCTACAGTGTTCTGCAAGACAAATTTTATGAGCATATGCAGAGTGCAGGCTTTAACGGTTTTAGCCGTGGAGAGCGTGGCAGCACCGCTGAAAATCTCACCTCGCTTGAACACAAAATTAAGCAGGATCAAAAGCGGCTGTCCGATCTGCAAGAGAAAATTGCCGATGTGCAGGTGCGTTATGATGACAAGAAAACCGCTTCAATGACTTTTATGGAGATAGACAATTCCGGCAAAAAATCTCTCACGGGAAAATACACCGTGTCGGCAGAGGACTATCAGAAGCTGACTTCTCTTGCGAAGCGTAGCTACTCGGCAGAGTCCGAGGTGCGAAAATTGCAAGACCAAAACCGATATTTGTCACGGCAAATATGGTCGTTACAGTCGGAAGTTTCTCGGCTGAAGGAAGCGTTATCTGAGCTGACTGAGAAGTGCCGCCCATACCTTGAAGCATTAAAAGCAGCTCCGAAAGCGGTTAAGGAATTTATAGACGGTATTCTTGAACGCTTCAAAAAGCAGGAAAAGAGCATTATGTATGAGCCGATTCCTGCACCCAAAAATCAACCCCAAGAGCGTGGGCAACGCTCAAAAAATAGAAATTATGAAAGGTAGGAACACACAATGAAACAGCATTTCACAGACGAAAGAACCGGCATCCGCTACACTTTGCAAGGCGATTATTATCTGCCCGATCTGCAATTACCACCCGAAAAAGAAACCGAAATCGGCTTATGGGGGCAGCGGCGTTTACGGTATCTAAAGCAAAACCGGAAGGTTTTATACACCAATTTGCTCACCACCGGAAAACTCAATGACCACCTTACCGAGATCGACAAGCAGGCTGAGGATATGTTTTTTCGGCTCGTAAAACAGATGGCAGAGCGTGAGGGAGTGACGGAAAAACTCAAAGCGGATAATCAAATGGAGTGGGTTGGTCGTATGAATAATATCCGCAGCAGAGCCACAGAAATTGTAAATGCAGAATTGATATTCGCATAACGTCAGCGGCGGCAGGGAGATAAAAATCCCTGCCGTTAATTCATTATGCGTATTGACAATAATATAAATTTCGTATATAATATTTATATTATCACGATTATGGGAGAATATTATGGAAAAGAAACCTGCCATTGTTGCACATAGATTGACCGAGCTGAGAGAAGGGATACACGTCTCACAAGCAAGGCTTGCGGCTGTTTTTGATTTAGATCAGCCTGCCATCTTTCGCTATGAAAACGCTCAATCCTTTCCGCCTTACGGTGTGTTGATGAAGTATGCGGATTTTTTCAATGTATCGTTGGATTATATTTTCGGAAGATGTGACGAGCCGCATGGACAGTTGTACGATGCTCAGCCGAAGCCGTTAGAGGACACGCAATTATCATCGTTTCTTTCGATGTGCTTTGATCCGTCATCGTCGGCTAATGCAAAATTGAAAGAGGCGGTTCGCAGGATATTGCAGGAGGAAACTGCCAATCGTGAAATAACAAATGGAGAAACAGAAAATGAATGTTGAGAAATTTATAAGAAATGAAAAAACGGTTGCCGTGATCACGGGAGCTGAAAAAGTATTGACCGATGTGCAATCGGCACTTGACCTCATTATGACCGCTAAATATGAGGTAGGCACAAATCTGATTGCCATTGAAAAAAGTGCCGTAGCCGATAACTTCTTTATCCTTAGTCGAGGTCTTGCGGGCGAGATGCTCGAAAAATTCATCACCTATCAAGCAAAACTCGCCATCTTCGGAGATTATTCTCACTATACAAGCAAGCCGCTGAAGGATTTTATTTACGAGAGTAATAAAGGCAAGGATGTGTTCTTTGTTGCTACGCAGGATGAGGCACTTGAAAGGTTGACGAGATAATTGTCAATAAGCAAAATTGATATTCGCATAACGTCAGTGACGGCAGGGAGAATAAAATTTCTCTGCCGCCGCTTCTTTTTTTTGCAAAACCTATTGACAAACATCTATGTATTGCATATAATACATATAGATGATTGTCTATTGGAGGTGTTTCGGATGGATGAAAAAAAGATGGCGTTGATCTTCAAAGCATTTTGCGATGAAAACCGTATCCGCATTTTGAAAATGCTCCGAAGCGGCGAAAAGTGTGCTTGTAAAATGCTTGATGAACTCAATGTAACACAGCCTACGCTGTCCCATCATATGAAAATTCTTTGTGACTCCGGTATTGTGCTTGGTCGCAAAGAAGGTAAGTGGATGTATTATTCCATTTCGGCAGAAGGGGCGAAAGTCGCTGCGGATTGTATAAAGGAGTTAACATCCGCCCCAAAGGGATAACAAGTCGTGATGTGAAAAGCAGGAAGTCCAATCTTTTCCGCACGACTTCCTTTAACACCTATATATAGACACATCTCAATATATTTATGTATGAAAGGAGCTTTTTCTTATGGAAGCACTAAAAACTGTGTGGAACTTCATCCAAGATGAAGTTCTCGGAATGAATTGGCTGGATCGGCTTCTTGCAACGATTCTGAATGCCGTTGGGTTGGATACAACCGGCAAGATCGGCAGCAGCATTCATTTCTTTATCTATGATACCATCAAAATTATGGTATTGCTCGGTGTGGTGATTTTGATTATTTCGTATATTCAAAGCTATTTCCCGCCGGAGCGAACAAAGAAGATACTCGGCAGATTTCACGGAATTGGAGCAAATATTGTTGCCGCTTTGCTTGGTACAGTAACGCCTTTCTGTTCTTGCTCGTCTATCCCGTTATTTATCGGCTTTACAAGTGCGGGACTTCCTCTCGGTGTAACATTTTCGTTCCTTATTTCTTCCCCGATGGTCGATCTCGGCAGCCTTGTGTTGTTGATGAGCATTTTCGGTTGGAAAGTTGCTGTACTCTACGTCATACTCGGTCTTGTTATTGCCGTTCTTGGCGGCACAATTATCGAGAAGCTTCACCTTGAAAATCAAGTGGAGGAATATATCCGAAACGGTCATACCCTTGAAGTACCGCAAGAGGAACTGCATTTCAAAGACCGTATGAAATTTGCGTGGGAGCAGGTGGCTGAAACTGCAAAGAAGGTATTTCCCTATGTATTGGTTGGAGTCGGTGTCGGCACCTTTATCCATAACTGGATACCGGAAGACTTTATCGTAAAGGTGCTTGGCGATAACAATCCGTTCGGTGTTATCCTTGCAACTGTCGCAGGTATTCCTATGTATGCAGATATTTTCGGCACAATTCCGATTGCAGAAGCTTTACTTGCAAAGGGTGCTTTGCTTGGTGTAGTTTTGTCCTTTATGATGGGTGTTACAACGCTGTCCCTGCCTTCTATGATTATGCTTCGCAAGGCAGTTAAGCCAAAGCTGCTTGCCATCTTTATTGGAGTATGTACGGTAGGAATTATTGTGGTTGGATATTTCTTTAATCTGATCCAACCTTTGATTATATAAAATTTGGAGGTAATAATTATGGCATTATTTGGTTTTGGAAAGAAGAAAGAAAAAGAAATAAACGCTCCTGTTTGTACTTGCAATGGTAACTGTTCCGTGTCTGAAACAGTTGAACCGGAAAATTTGAATAACTGTTGTCAAGACATACAAGGCAGAATTTGCTGTATCAAGGTATTAGGTTCAGGGTGTTGTCATGCTCTTTATGAGAACACACAATCCGCCGTTAAAGCAATGGGGATTTCCGTAGAAGTAGAATATATTACGGACTTGAAAAAGGTTATGGAATATGGTGTTATGCACATTCCGGCGCTTGTGGTGAACGAGCAGGTGGTTTCAATGGGCAAGGTGTTGAAAACGGCAGATGTGGTGAAACTGCTCTCCGAATGGAACAAGTAAAATTTATCACTATGATTAACGGCGGCAGGGAGAATAAAACTCCTTGCCGCCGCTTTACTTTGTAAAACAGGTAGAAAAAGTCATATTTCTGTGATATAATACATTAAAAATGAACTTTCAAGTTTGAAAACAAAGGCAGGCACAGTTATGTTTGAAGATATTTTCCATAGAAGAAAGCTAAATATCGAAAAACTACAGAGTTTCGGTTTTGAAATGCGAAATGGTAGCTTTGAATATACTGTGCCTATTATGAACGAAGCCTTTTTGCTTACCGTTTTGGTGACGAAGAACGGCAATGTCGATACACGACTTGTAGAAAAAGAAACCGATGAGCCGTATGTTTTGTATAAGACGAGTGCGGCAGGCTCTTTTGTAGGTGAAGTAAGAACCGAGATCGGGAGCGTTCTTTCAGAGATCGCTGGTAAATGCTTTGATTTTTCCGTTTTCAAAAACGACCAAACGCTTGCGGTTATCGATTATGTTCGGGATACATACGGTGATGAACTTGAATATCTATGGGAAAAGTTTCCCGACAATGCCGTATGGAGAAGAAAAGACAACCAAAAATGGTACGGCGCAATTCTTACCGTATCGGGACGCAAGTTGGGACTCCCGACCGATGAAATTCTTGAAATTATAGACCTGCGGCTTGAAAAGGAACTTATGGAGCAGACGATTGACAACGTCCGCTATTTCCCCGGTTGGCACATGAACAAAAAGAATTGGTACACGATTATCCTTGACGGTCGCATACAGACCGAGGAAGTTTGCACTCGGATTGACGAAAGCTACCGACTTGCGAAAAAGTAATTAAAAAATAACTGGAGAATGCTTTGGTATCTACGTATTGCATTTCTCTGTGTTTTGTGATATAATACGAATGTATTAAAATTAAAGAGGTGGAAAGATGATTAACTTTTCTTGCAAATAAAATCGGAATATGCGATAGTGCCTTTTTGATGGTATTGTTGCACCTATTGCAAGAAAGTTATAAGTCTCTTTATCTCTATATAGTGCTTTTGCCACTTTGTATGGTGGTGTAATTATGCTATGACGAGCCGTAAGAATTGACTTTCTTGTGGCTCTTATTTTTTATGAAAGGAAGTGAAATCTGTGATGAATACCGCAGAAATGGTTGTTACACATATTTTTCTCCGTGTGATGTCGGTGTAGTCCGGTGGGACTCATACGGAGTAAAATGTCACCGTGACACCGACTTTTTATCAACTACGACATACAAAGGAGGATTTTATATATGTCAATGATAAAGATAGAAAACCTTACATTTTCCTACCCGACCAGCTATGACAATATCTTTGAAAATGTAAATTTTCAGATTGATACAGATTGGAAGCTTGGTTTTGTAGGAAGAAACGGCAGAGGAAAAACAACATTGTTAAACCTCTTGCTCGGCAAATATGAGTATAGCGGCAAAATCCATTCATCCGTACAGTTCGATTATTTTCCGTATCCCGTAGCAGACAAAGCAAAACTTACTAACGAGATTTTCTTTGAAATAGCACCAGAGGCTGAAGAGTGGGAATTGATGCGAGAACTGTCATATTTGGATGTGGATGCAGATGTACTTTATCGCCCCTTTGAAACTCTTTCAAACGGTGAGCAGACAAAGGTGTTGTTGGCGGCATTATTTTGCAACGAGGGACACTTTCTTTTAATTGATGAGCCTACCAATCATTTGGATGTAAAAGCACGTGAGATGGTAGCTGCTTATTTGAAAAAGAAAAAGGGATTTATACTCGTATCTCACGACCGTCATTTCTTGGATGGATGTGTTGACCATATTTTGTCGCTGAACAGAGCAAGTATTGAGGTGCAAAGCGGAAATTTCTCGTCTTGGATGGCTAACTTTGAACGGCAACAGGAATTTGAATTGGCACAAAACGAACGCTTGCAAAAGGACATCAGCCGATTACAGCAAGCGGCAAAACGTTCTGCGGTATGGTCAGACCGTGTAGAAGCATCTAAAATCGGTGCGGCTGACAAAGGATATGTCGGTCATAAAGCGGCAAAAATGATGAAGCGTTCAAAGGTAATCGAAGCAAGACAGCAGCAGGCAATCGAGCAGAAATCGGGACTTTTGAAAAATATCGAAACTGCCGAAAACTTGAAACTTGCACCCTTGAAATATCACGCTGATACACTTGCTTCTTTTTCTGATGTTACAGTCTGCTATGACGATATATCGGTATGTGAGCCTGTTTCGTTTATGGTACGGCAAGGAGATCGCATTGTGCTTGATGGCAAAAACGGAAGCGGTAAAAGCAGTTTGCTTAAACTCTTGATTGGTGAGCCAATTGAACATACGGGTACGATACAACTTGCTTCGGGACTCGTAATTTCCTATGTGCCGCAGGACACCTCTCATTTACAAGGTAGTTTGTCGGATTTTGCTGAAGAAAATCGTATAGATGAAAGTCTGTTCAAGGCGATATTACGAAAAATGGACTTGGACAGAATACAGTTTGAGAAAAATATTCGGGACTTTTCAGGCGGTCAGAAGAAAAAAGTGCTGATTGCAAAAAGTCTGTGTGAGCAGGCACATTTATATGTATGGGATGAACCTCTCAATTTTATTGATGTGTATTCCCGTATGCAAATCGAGCAGCTCATTACCGAATTTTCGCCTACGATGATTTTTGTTGAACACGATAGTGCTTTTAGAGATGCCATTGCTACAAAAACTATAAAGATATGAAATGTTGGTGAGTATTATTGAACGACGAAAGCTCAACTTTGCAAATATTTTCAAAAGCTTTGAAATTTTAAAATCACTTATAATACTCACATACCACTTGAAATTACTCTTTTTATAGGTTATAATAATTATGTTGCGTGGCAACGCTATGGCAACAAAAAATCTGATAGTCCATAGATTATGGATAATACAGATGTAACAGATACCACAAGCTAAAATGCCCATACAAAATTGTTTAAGTTATGGATTTCAAAAGCGAGTGGGAATAGTCCCCCCTTGGCTTGCAACTAAACCTAAAAATCGCATAATTTTTAAGGCTTTTGCCCTGTTTTGTGCAGAAGCCTTTTTTATGAGACTATTTTGATTACCGGCAGGCACGGTTTATAGGTTTTAGGTGTGGTGTTCTCTTTGTATTTATCATAATTCTCGCTTTGTGTCCTTTACATTTGTGGAGGCTCGTGCTATATTCTCATTGAAAGGTGGTGACATATATGGACCAAGAAAAAATCGGTAGTTTCATTGCAGAAAACCGCAAGGCGAAAGGCTTTACGCAAATTGAATTTGCGGAGAAATTAGGCGTTTCCAACAAATCAGTATCTCGGTGGGAAACCGGAAAAAATATGCCGGATGTATCTCTGTTTTTGCCTATATGCGATGCATTGGATATTTCAGTTAATGAGTTGCTTATCGGCGAACGCATCGCAACGCAAGAAAACAAAAAAGCAGATGAAATTTTTGTTGAAACCATACAAGCCTCCAACAAAAAGCTCAAATCCGCACAAATAGTGATTTATATATTGGCTGTTTTGGTCAACGCATTATTTATGATAGGTGTGCCTCTAACCGCAACACCCTCTGACGCAATGGCGGTGCCACTTGCCGCACTTTTAGGCGGTGCCGTTTCTGCCCTGTTGTTGTCCTGCCTCAACATCAAGACTATATGGTTGTTTATATTCATTCCGATTTCGGTAATTGAATTATTGGTAGGAAGTATAATCTATTGCTGTGAGTTGTATGACTACGGCTTGCCCTATGCAACAATACTTTCATTTATTCAACTCGCAATAATTTTGCTGACGATAATTATACGCACAATTATAAGAAGCCTTATAAAAAATAAACGCAAAAAATAAATTGAGAATTTCACAAAATAGCTATCGGATTTTGAAAATCTGATAGCTATTTAATTATATAAAACTTTAGGGCACCCTCTTTATCGAAGGTGCCCTAAATAATTTTTTGTTGTTATTTTGTAGGAACGATTTTGTCCTTGCCGCCCATATACATACGAAGGGCTTCGGGGATTGAAACGCTGCCGTCTGCGTTGAGATTGTTTTCAAGGAAAGCAATCAACATTCTCGGCGGTGCAACAACCGTATTATTAAGAGTGTGAGCAAGGTAGTTGCCGTTTTCGCCCTTAATTCTAATCTTCAGTCTGCGTGCCTGTGCGTCGGTAAGATTTGAGCACGAGCCAACCTCGAAATACTTTTTCTGTCTCGGAGACCAAGCCTCAACGTCAACGCTCTTAACCTTCAAATCTGCGAGGTCACCCGAACAACATTCAAGCGTTCTTACCGGAATATCGAGACTTCTGAACAAATCAACGGTGTTTTTCCAAAGCTGATCGAACCAATACATCGACTCTTCGGGCTTACATACAACAACCATTTCCTGCTTTTCAAACTGATGAATACGGTAAACGCCTCTTTCCTCGATACCGTGCGCTCCCTTTTCCTTGCGGAAGCAGGGTGAATATGAGGTAAGAGTAAGCGGCAGCTTTTCCTCCGGTGTGATTGTATCAATGAACTTGCCTATCATTGAGTGCTCTGATGTACCGATAAGATACAAATCCTCGCCCTCAATTTTGTACATCATAGCGTCCATTTCCTCAAAGCTCATAACACCTGTTACAACATTGCTTCTAATCATAAACGGAGGAACGACATATGTGAAACCTCTGTCAATCATAAAGTCACGTGCATAGCTGATAACTGCGCTGTGAAGCCTTGCAATATCGCCCATAAGATAATAAAAGCCGTTGCCCGCAACTCTGCCGGCTGCTTCCATATCAATGCCGTCAAACGTTTCCATAATATCGGTGTGATAAGGAATTTCGAAATCAGGTACAACAGGCTCGCCAAATCTCTGAACCTCAACATTTTCGCTGTCGTCCTTGCCGATAGGAACCGACTCGTCAATGATGTTTGGTATCATCATCATTCTTTGAGTAAGCTCCTTTTCAAGCTGTGTTTCCTTTGCGCTGAGCTCGTCAAGTTCCTTTGCCTGTGCGGTAACCTGTTCCTTAAGCGCCATACCTTCTTCACGCTTACCCTGTGCCATAAGCGCACCGATTTCCTTTGAAATCTTATTGCGGTTTGCACGAAGCTCGTCCGCTCTTGCGATTACTGTTCTGCGTTCCTCGTCAAGCTCAATTACCTCGTCAACAAGGACGAGCTTCTTGTCCTGGAACTTCTTTTTGATGTTCTCCTTAACTAATTCGGGATTTTCCCTTACAAATTTAATATCAAGCATTTTAATTCTCCTATACTTTATTATGTTTATGTGAAATACTTATTTTGCGATTGTGTTTGCAATATTTTTAAGGTCGTCAAGGGTATAAAATTCTATTTCAAGAGTGCCCTTATTTCTGCCGTTATACACCTTAACTCTTGTGCCGAGTGCGTCGCTCAAGGCAATCTCAACCTCGTCGTAAAAGCTGTCTCTGCGCTTCGGTGAAGAAGCCTCAGAAGCCTTATGTATAGGGCGTTTCGCCATTTTTTCGACGTCTCTTACGGTCAGCTTTTTCGCTACTATCTGCTCGGCACATTCGAGCATCATAGCCTGGTTATCAAAAGCAAGTAGTGCTCTTGCGTGACCTGCGGAAATGAAGCCATCCTTTGTGAGCGAGCGAACCTCCTCAGGCAGTCTCAAAAGACGAAGTGAGTTTGTGATAGCCGGTCTTGATTTTCCAACTGAAACGGCAACCTCCTCCTGCGTGTAGCCGCATTTGTCGATAAGCGCCTGCAAGCCCTCCGCCTCTTCAATAGGGTTAAGATCCTCTCTTTGCAGGTTTTCGATGATTGCAATTTCCATTGCTTCATTATCGGATAATTCCTTGATAATAACCGGAACTTCCTTTAGTTCGGCAATTCGTGACGCGCGCCAGCGGCGTTCACCGGCTACAAGCTGATATCCGCCTGTTGTAAGCGGTCTTACAAGAAGCGGCTGTAACACGCCGTGTTGCTTTATCGAGTCCGCAAGCTCCTGTAATGCCTCTTCGTCGAAGGTTTTACGGGGCTGGTCTTTGTTTGGTATAATCTCGTTTATGCTCAAGGTGCTTGTGGACACCATACTGTCCGTGTTGTTTTCGAGCATTAATGCTCCCAAGCCCTTGCCGAGTCCTGATTGTTTAGCCATAACTTCTCCTTATTTATTAGCCTTCAAAAATTCATCAACGAATTTTCTGTATGCGAATGACGGTTTTGAATACTTTTCGTAGTAAACAACAGGCTGTCCGAAGCTCGGCGCCTCTGCAACCTTTACGCTACGCGGTATCATAGCCTTGTATGGTTTATTTGGAAAATACTTCGCAACCTCGTCGATTACCTGCTGGGTCAACTTCAACCTACTGTCATACATAGTAAACAACACACCCTCAAGCTCTAAATGCTCGTTATAATGCTGTTTTATTGTTCTTACGGTAGATACGAGCTGACTTAATCCCTCAAGTGCATAATATTCGCATTGAAGCGGTACAATCAGCGTATCGGAAGCAACCAACGCATTTATTGACAGTATTCCGAGTGACGGCGGACAGTCTATAACTACATAATCAAATTCCATAACAAGCGTTGCTATCGCTTTTTTGAGAATACTATTTCTGTTTTCCATTTCCGCAAGCTCAATTTCTGCGCCTGCAAGGTTCATATTAGCAGGGAGCAGCCACAAATTTTTGAACTGAGTTTCAATCATAATAGAACGTGCAGTGGTTTCTCCTGTCAAAACATCATATGTACTGTATTCAACAGTGCTTTTATCTACGCCTACACCTGATGTTGAGTTACCTTGGGGGTCAATATCTATAAGTAGTGTTTTTTTACCCTTTAAGCCAAGAGCCGCCGCCATATTAACGCAGGTTGTAGTTTTACCCACGCCGCCTTTTTGGTTGAATATTGCAACGGTTTTTCCCATATTTTCACCTCCGTATATTATAATACTTCATTAGTTATTATACTACTGATAACAAAATATATCAAGGTGAATATATGGTATATGTTTCACGTGAAACGGCTATATATAGAAAAGTCTCTTTTGTGGAACGATGAAACAGGAATGTTTCACGTGAAACACAGTTCGAATATTACAAAAAGCAAAACAGACAAGCGTAATGCCTGTCTGTTTCGCTGTGATGAAAAGAGGAGAATATATTAAAACGGTTGCCCGTTTTAAGCGTGTTTTGCGTCAAGGAGCTTCAATTTAGGCTCTGCTTGACCGATTTTCGGTATTTTTACTCTAAATTCTATATATTCGTCTGTTTCTGTTTTGTCTGATATTGCATCAATGCCTGATTCCTGCATTGTTTTAATTGCACGGTTTACGGTGTTAACGAAAATTCTTAAATCCTTATATATTGCCTTAGTCTCTCGCTTCGGCTTCTTGGGCTTTGAATAAAGAGAATTGATATACGCCTCCGTTTGCGCAACGTTGAGTGAACGCTCTTTTATTACGTTGAGCACCCTCCAAATATCCTTTTCGCTTTCAATTTGCAAAAGCGCTCTTGCGTGACGTTCCGTTAAGCCTTCTTTTTCGATAAAATACCTGACATCGACAGGCAATTTCAGCAATCGAAGCTTGTTTGATAATGCCGATTGGCTTTTACCGAGATATTTTGCAACGTCCTGCTGGCTCATACCGAACACGGTTGTCAGTTGTCCGATTGCGGCGGCTTCCTCGAAAAATGATAAGTCCTCACGCTGTACATTTTCAAGTATTGATATGACCGCGCTTTTTTCGCTGTCACATTCAACCTCAATACAGGGCACCTTTTGAACACCTGCAAGTATTGCGCCTCGAAGTCGGCGTTCTCCTGCAATGATTTCGCAGTAATCCGAGTTGTTCATTCTGCGAATAAGAAGCGGTTGCAATATTCCGTTTTCCTTTATTGAGTTTGCAAGAGAAAGCATTTCCTCGCTCTTGAACTGATGACGGGGCTGATGCGGATTTGGCAACAGCTTTTCAGTTGCAATATAGGTTATATTGTTCATAGCCTGTCCTCTCCTTTGGACTGACTATATATTATCATAAACACATAAAAAAATAAAGACTTTTTCGTCGTGAAAAAGTCCTTTAATTCGGCAAAAAGCCTTTATTTACAAGGGTTTCGTTGATATTTTCTTTGGCTTTCTGGGGTATTGTGTCGGAGTTTGCGATATCTTTTTTACTATGGCAAGAGTACGCAAATCACCGTCGTTTAGTTTATATGAAACATTATTTATAAGCTCGCCGCCCAGCGTTTTTATTGCGTTTTGCGCCGGCGTTATATCGTCGTTTGAGCCCTTGAGTGCAACGAACGAACCGCCCGACTTCACAAACGGCAAGCAGTATTCGCTCAATACATTCATAGGTGCGACTGCTCTTGCGAGTGCTAAATCAAAGTTCTCCCTAAAATCCTCATCCTGTCCTAACTCCTCGGCTCTTGAATGAATAAGTCGTGCGTTCAAACCAAGCTCCTTGCAGACAACCGACAAAAAATCGAGCCTCTTGTTGAGACTGTCAACAAGCGTAAATTCGACGTTTTCGTTGCATATCAAAAGCGGAATAGACGGGAAGCCTGCGCCGGCTCCGATATCAACCGCCGTTTTCACGCTTGAAAAATCAAAATATTTTTGCACCAAAAGACAGTCAAGAAAATGCTTAACCTCGATTTCCTGCGGCTCGGTTATAGCCGTAAGGTTCATTTTTGTGTTCCACTCAACAAGCAATCTCGCAAACAAATCGAATCTGTCAAGTGCTGTATTATCAAGCAGTATTCCGTTTTTTTCGCACAGGTCGGTAAATCGTTTTTTATCTATCATAGCCCATACTCTCCAAAATTATATTCAGCGCAGTAACGTCGGCAGGGTTAACGCCGCTTATTCTGCCTGCTTGTCCCAAGTTCTGCGGTCTGATTTTACTCAGCTTTTCAACCGCTTCAAGGCGTAGACCCTTTAATGAAGCATAGTCGATATCGTCGGGAATTTTCTTTGCTTCAAGACGGCGCATTTCCTTAATCTGCGCCTCCTGCTTTTTAATATAGCCCTCGTATTTTATGCTAATCTCGACCTGCTCAAAGATTTCGTAGGGAAGGTCGGGGCGGTTTATGTCAAACGGTGCCAAATCGTCATAGCTTATCTGCGGTCTGCGAAGAAGCTCAATCATCTTGCAGCCTGTTTTGAGCTCGGCAGTTCCACGCTGAACAAGCATTTTTTGAAGTTCGTCGGAAAGCGGAATTGAAAGGGAAGCGACCCTTTGCATTTCCTCATCAATAAGCCTTGTCTTTTCGACAAACCTTGCATAACGCTCCTCGTTTATAAGCCCGATTTCATATCCGAGCGGAGTTAGGCGCAAATCGGCATTGTCCTGACGAAGCACCAAACGGTACTCGCTTCTGCTCGTCATCATACGGTACGGGTCGGTACAGCCCTTCGTTACCAAATCGTCTATAAGCGTTCCGATATACGAGCCGCCTCGGTCAAGAATAACCGGCTCTTTTCCCAAAACCTTGCGTGCGGCGTTTATTCCTGCAACCAAGCCCTGTGCCGCCGCTTCCTCATATCCGCTTGAGCCGTTGAACTGTCCTGCGCCGAACAGACCGTCTATATCTTGAAATTCAAGACTTGCTTTAAGTGCCGTCGGGTCAACGCAATCATACTCAATTGCGTAAGCCGGGCGCATAACCTGTGCGTGCTCAAGCCCCTTTATCGTATGAATGAAGTCAAGCTGAACATCCTCCGGCAAAGAGGAGCTCAAGCCTTGAAGATACATCTCCTCGGTGTTCTCGCCGCACGGCTCAATGAAAAGCTGATGTCTCTGCTTGTCGGCAAAGCGCACTATCTTGTCCTCAAAGCTCGGACAGTAGCGCGGACCCTTGCCCTCGATTTTTCCGCTGTACATCGGTGAACGGTGAAGATTGTCTAAAATGATTTTTTTCGTCTGCTCGTTTGTATAGGTTATGTGGCAAACGACCTTGTTTTCGGGATTTTTGTTTGTTTCGAATGAAAAGGGAACTGTGCGTTCGTCACCCTGCTGAACTTCAAGCTCGCTGAAATCAATGCTCCTGCGATTAACTCTGCTCGGTGTTCCCGTCTTGAATCTGCGAAGCGGAATGCCCAGCTTATACAGCGCCTTGCTCAAATCGTTTGCCGGAAACATTCCGTCGGGGCCGCTCTCATACGAAACATCACCAATATAAACTCTGCCGCCGAGAAATGTGCCTGTTGCAAGAATTACGCATTTTGCGCTGAACACCGCTTCAAGCCTTGTTTTAACATACCATTTATCACCGTCTTTGTATAAATCGACTATTTCGCCCTGACGAATATCAAGGTTTTCGCAAAGCTCAAGAGTGTGCTTCATACCTGCGGAATATTCACGCCTGTCGATTTGTGCACGAAGTGAATGAACGGCAGGGCCTTTACCCAAATTCAGCATACGGCTTTGAAGCGAATATTTGTCTGCCGCTTTGCCCATTTCACCGCCGAGCGCGTCAATTTCTCTGACAAGGTGTCCTTTACTCGTGCCGCCGATTGACGGATTACACGGCATATTTCCCACCCAGTCAAGATTTATCGTAAACACGGCGGTTTTTGCACCGAGCCTTGCGCTCGCAAGACACGCTTCGATTCCTGCGTGACCTGCGCCGATTACTATAACATCATATTCTCCTGCAAAATATTCCATATCTCCACTTACTTTCCAACACAGAATTTTGAAAAAATATTATTAACTACCTCGCTTGTCGCCTTTTTGCCTGTAAGCGAAAGCAGCTCATCGCAAGCGCTGTCTATCATAACATTAAGTGCGTCATATGTTACGCCCAACGAAAGACCGTCGATAGCCTGTCTTATACATTCAAGCGCATTTTGACAATTTTGTCTTTGTCTTGAATTTGCAAGCATAGGTGCGTTTGTATCAAAATCGCTAACGCCGAGCATTTGCTCAACTGCGTTTTCAAGCTCGCTCAAGCCCTCGCCGTTTTGAGCCGATATGCACACAACGCTTGCAAATGAATTTTGAATACGTTTAATATCGAGCTTCTGCTCCAAATCGTTTTTGTTTATGACCGCAACGGCGTTTTTGCCTTTGCATCTTTCAATCAAATCAAAATCTCTTTCGCAAAGCTCACGGCCATTGTCAAAAACCGCAAGTACAAGCTGTGCGTCGTCAAGCGCCTTGTACGCCTTGTCGATACCTATACTCTCAACAACATCGTCGCTCTGCCGCAAGCCTGCCGTGTCACGCAGGTGCAAAACAATATTTCCGAGCCTTACGCTTTCTTCGACTATATCGCGGGTTGTTCCTGCAATATGGGTAACAATGCTCTTGTCTCTGCCGACGAGCATATTCATAAGACTACTTTTTCCTACGTTCGGCATACCTGCAATAACAGTATCAACTCCGCCGATAATCGTTTGTCCGTTGTCGTAGCTTTTCAGCAAAGACTCAAGCTCGCTTTCGCATTTTTGAAGACTGCTCATCAAATCGTTTTCTTCAAGCTCGGGAATTTCCTCGTCGGGGTAGTCGACCCACGCCGACATAACAGCCGAGGTGTCGAGCAAAATCTGCAAAACGCCGTTAATCTTATTACTCAGACTGCCCTGCATTGCGTTGAACGAGGCTTTCATTGCCGCCTCGCCCTGCGCCGAGATAAGCTGTGCCACGCTCTCCGCCTGGGTCAAATCCATTTTGCCGTTTAGAAACGCTCTTTTTGTAAATTCGCCCGCCTGTGCCGCAACGGCTCCTGCATCAAGCACCGCCTGAAGCGTTTTTTGAACGGTGAGAAGACCGCCGTGAACACTAATCTCGACAACATCCTCGCCCGTATACGACCTCGGCGCTCTGAAAACAAGCGCAATGCCGTTGTCGCTCGGCGTATTGTTAATTATTACATTTCCGTATTTTGCACGGTAGCCCTTAAGCTCGCAAAGACTGCTTTTGTCCATAGGCTGAAAAACCCTGTCGGCAATTTGAATTGCCTGCTCGCCGCTTATTCTTATAACGCCAATACCGCCGACCGAATTTCCTGTTGCAATCGCCGCAATGGTAGACACTCTTATCCCTCGCTTTCCTAAAATAATGCAAAAAGATGCAACACCACCGTAAATTAAGTAGTCCTGTTGCATCTTTCACCTGCGAATATTAAATTATTTGTTGACCTCGATTTTACCGAACTTCGGCAAATCTGCTCTGTCAGCCTTCGGCGCACGGTTTTCTGCCGGCGTTGGAGCACTTTGAGGCTTTGAGCCTCTGCGATTGCCGCCGTTGCCCCTCTTTACGCCGCCTGTCGGCTCAAGTATAACCTTTCTGTCCTGGTTATAGCCTACCGAACGTGACTCAACGCCGTCGATTTCCTGAATAGCCGTATGAATAATTCTTCTTTCGTAAGGATTCATCGGCTCAAAGGTGTGTCTTCTGCCTGTGCGAAGAACATACTGTGCGTTCTTCTTTGCAAGTGCACGAAGTGTTTCCTGTCTTTTTTCTCTGTAATTGCCAACGTTAATGACAACTCTGACATATTCAAGGGCGCTCTTTTTGATAACGAGCGAAAGAAGATACTGAATACTGTCGAGAGTTTCACCTCTGTGACCGATAACAATACCGTAATCGTCGCAGTCGAGGTCCATTGTTACAACGCCCTCGGCATAAGATGCGTTTACTGTCGGGTTTTCAATCTTCAAGCCCTTTAAGATTTCGAGCAAATAAGCCTTTGCATACTCCAAATCAACAGATTTCGGATATTCCTTCTTTTGCTCGGATTTTGTTTCCTGCTGCGTAGGCTGTTCTTTAGGCTGTTCCTTCTTTGGTGCAGGCTCTTTTTTTGCAGGCGCTTCCTTTTTAGGAGCAGACTGCTTTTTCTGTGCCGGCTTCTTCGGTGCCTTCTTTTCCTTTTTGCCGTCGTCATAATAAGCTCTTACCTTATAATCCTTGGCGCCGAAAAGACCCAAAAAGCCCTTACTGCCTGTTTCCAAAACCTCGGTCATAACATCAGCCTGTGCAGGTGCGTTAAGCAAAGCCTTTGCCGCTGTAATTGCGGCTTCAAGGGTTTTGCCTGTACCGATTTTTTCTATAATCATATTGTATAAATCTCCGATTTACTTTGTGTTTTTTATGCTGTTTTCTCTCGAACGGCGTTCGATTGTAGACTCAATCATCTGGCGCGCAATATTTCTCTTTGGAGGGAAGAATGTCGCCATAACAAGCTGCTGAACAAGTGCAATAACGTTTGAGATTATCCAGTAGAAGCCTACTGCTGCGGATACCTTAAACGAAATGTAGAACGAGAAAAACGGCATCATAAGCATCATCAGCAGCATTTGGTTGCCCTGTGCGGCAGCTGCCGGATTTTGCTTCTTTTGAATCATCGTCGACAAAACCGACGAGCCCATAGAAGTAATCAAACAGAAAATCGGAATACAAATTACAGGGTCCGACCAATCCTTTATGCTCGGTATCTTCGTCATATCGACATTGCCCAAAAACATATGAGTACGGTACTCGGCAATTGCGTCAAGCTTTTCGGGTGTGAACAAATCTCCGAACTGCGTTGCAAGTGTCTCACGGTAAGCCTCGAAGTTCTGCAAAATCTCAATTTGGAAATAAGATCCGTTGATTCCGAGCGCTTCGGCAATTTCATTTGATTGAGAAGCGATGTCAATTCCGAGAATGTACTGAATAGGATAGTAGATTATTCCGATAATACCCATAAGAAAGACCATCTGAAACAGCATAGGTCCGCAGCCCATATTCATAGGGTTGTGACCCTCTCTTTCGTAGAGAGCCTGCATTTCCTCCTGCTGACGCTGTCTGTCCTTTGGGTCGGTCATATTTGCGTACTTCTTTTGGATTTTTTGAATTTTAGGCTGTAATCTGGCAGTTTTTGCCGTAGCCTTTTGTTGTTTGAGGGTGAACGGAAACAGTATCAAACGGGTGAGTATGGTAAATACAATGAGGGACAGGAAATACTTATCGTTAAACAGATAAAGCAATCCCTCCATACATTTACCAAACAGCATATACAGCGGCTTAAATATCGCCATTCCGTTACTGACTGCCGTCGCTAATGTAATAGGTGTTATCACTGCTTTTTCTTTTCCTCTTGTTTAGATTTCTTCAAAGGAACAGGGTCATATCCGCCCTTACAAAAAGGGTTGCATCTCATAATTCGCCATATTGCAAGCGCGCTGCCCTTTATTATTCCGTGCTCCCTTAGCGCTTCAATAGCGTACTGCGAGCAGGTCGGAGTAAAGCGGCACGCACCGCCGGAAAATCTCGGTGACAGGGTTTGCTGATACGTTCTTATAAGAAAAATCATCAGCTTTAATACTAAATCCTTAAGCTTTTTCATTTATTACGCCTAATTCAACAAATTGCTTACGCATTTGTGCTTCAAGCTCCTGTTCTTTTACAACGGTGCTTTTCGTCCTTGCAACAAAAACAAAATCCCAGCTTCCCTCGATTTCCTTTTCTAAATTAGAAAAAGATACTCGGATAATACGCCTTGCGCGGTTGCGCTCAACTGCGCCGCCGATTTTCTTGCCGGTGGTGATACCGTAAGCGTTAAAGCCCTTTTTGTTTTTCATTGCATAGGTGACAAGCAAAGAGCCCGCCCTGTTTTTTCCACGATAATAAAGTCTGCGGAAATCCTTGTTTTCCTTTAAGGTCTGACCTTTCACTAAAACCGTTCCTTTATCCTGCTTTCAATTAGTATGACAGGGATTTTCTGCCCTTTGCACGACGGCGGGCAATTACCTTTCTGCCGTTCTTGGTTGACATTCTCTTTCTGAAGCCGTGAACCTTCTGTGCATGTCTCTTCTTTGGCTGAAATGTTCTTTTCATTCTTTTTCACTACCTTTCAAAAGACTAAACTCGTCTTAATCTTTTATAATCTCTGTACGGGTATAGTACAGGCAAAATGCGCTTTTTTGTATGGCAAAACTACCACACATACTATTAGCCTTGATATTATATATTAAAATAGTCCAATTTGTCAACAAAAACTTGTATTTGTTCTTAATATATTATATAATAGCACTATATATTGTAGCTAAACCTTTCGGCTCAACTATTATTGATTAGGTTTAAACTGAAATTTTTGAAAAGGAGCAGAAATTATGCTTGGAATTATCGGTGCAATGGATATTGAGGTCGACGCTATTAAGGCAAAAATTTGTGATAAAACGCAAAGCGATATTGCAGGAATTACCTTTGTTTGCGGCTATATTGAAAATGTTATGGTTGTTGCGGCGCAATGCTCGCCGGGTAAGGTAAACGCCGCTATATGCGCACAGCTTATGATTGACAAATTCAATCCCGACAAAATAATTAATCTCGGCGTCGGTTGCTCACTTAACGAAAATGTTGCAATAAAAAATGTTGTTATTGCAAGCGACGTATGCGAGTACGATATTGATATGACGGCAATCGGCGAGCCGAGAGGCTATATCAACGGACTTAATATTATCAGCATTGAAACAGACGGCGAGCTTTCCGAAAGTCTCGCACAATGCGCAATTCGTTGCGGCGAAAAAATACACAGGGGAACGATTGCCTCCGGCGACACCTTCATTGCCGATAAGGGCTTAAAAGCCATGCTTTCAAACGAATTCGGCGCAATCTGCGGAGAAATGGAGGGCGGCGCAATCGGTCACGTTTGCCGTGCAAACGGCGTGCCGTTCGCAGTTTTGCGCAGTATCAGCGACGGCGGCGATGATGACGCAAATATGGATTATCCGACGTTCAAAACCGTTGCCGCAAAAATCAGCACCGGCATTATTTTGCAGTATATAAAAACACTCGACGAGCAAGTAAAGCTGTAAACAGCAAACGCCTGTCCGGTGTTAATTAACATATTTACAAAAATTAATAAATGTGGTATCATACTATTGAGCTTCGGCTCCGAGGAGTTACCATAACGGTAGGTGGTTTGCCCTTCTTTACGAGAGGGCGTATGTTTCTGCCCTCTTAGTTTTTTACAAAGGAGGGCGATATGATGTACATAACTGTAACAGAATTGTTTTTGTTTGCAAGTCTTATTGTATCAATCATCTCTCTTATTGTTTCACTTTACGAGCATAAGAAATAGAAAAAGAAACAACCACCCATTCTGTCCTTTGGGTGGTTGTTTCTAATCACCATAAAACAGGGCAAACCGTCTATCGGTAACTCCTTGTTCACTTATATTATATATAGATTGTTTTGATTTGTCAACATCAATTAAAAAATATAGTTTGAAAGGATATATTCCTCTGCTTCATCTATCATATTTTTGAGCGGTTCAAACGGCTTTTCGTCAAAGCCCGTTCTTGACTTATCCTCAATCAAAACGTATTTTGCGTCCTGCACAGCGATTGCGGCATTCGCCAACTCTCTTGCAATAGAATAATCAATTTTGAAAAGCTCCTTTGGCAAAATGCCTGCCTTTGCAAGTGTTAGCGAGCCACGATACGCAACCATCAAAAAGTAGTCGTAAAGGTAATTTGAGTGCTGTACACCGTTAGATTTCATAGCCGCCGACGCCATATCGAGTAAATATTTTGTACATTGAGAGAGGTTTTTAACCGATTTTCCCTCGTCCGCCTGAACACTCGACAAGAAATCGTCGCTCATACCGTTTCTGCTGTCGCTGATACCAAGGAGATAATCGGTTGTAACTCCGTAATACTGACTGCATTTTATAACAAAATCAAGTCCGCATTCTCTTATTCCTTTTTCATAGTGTGATAAAAGCGCCTGCGAAATGCCCAAATCCGTCGCCGCTTTCTTCTGGCTGACGCCTCTTTCTCTTCTCATTTTCGAGAGCATTTCCGGAAATTTTGAAATTTTTTCTGCTTCGTTTTTCATCATTTTCTCCTGCTTGTTCCTTGTTTTTTCGTCAAAATAATAACCCTTGCAAAGAAATGCAAGAATTTATACACTTTGTATTTATCCATATTTCTCAAATATAATAGCACTTTTTATACAACAAGTAAAGAAATAATTGTAATTTGTTGCCTTTTTGTAACAATTTTAACGTTTTATTAATTTCGATGAGGTGTTTCATATGAAATCATACACATTGTATTTATTCCGCCACGGACTTACTAAAGGAAATCTAAACGCACAGTATATTGGGCATACTGATTATCCGCTGTCTACATTTGGTATAGACGAGCTGAAAAAAATACGAACTGCCCACCATTATCCGAGCGTTGACGCAGTCTTTGTGTCACCGCTTAAAAGAGCAATGCAATCGGCGGACATTATGTTTCCTGACAACAATAAGGTTGTGATTGACAATTTTATCGAGTATAATTTCGGTGAATTTGAGGAATGTACAGCCGAAGATTTGAAGGATAACGAGGATTTTAAGGCTTGGCTTCACGGCGATATTTACGCACGTCCGCCGTTCGGTGAAAGCAATGCCGAGTTTGCACAGCGTGTTTGCAAGGCGTTTGAACAGGTGGTAAACGGCTGTATCGCAACAGGTACACAGACATTCGCAATCGTCGCTCACGCAGGCGTGCTTATGACGATACTGTCGTGCTACGGATTGCCCGAGGCACCGATGGCACATTGGCAAATGGACGCAGGCTACGGCTTCAAGCTGCGCATAACTCCGTCACTTTGGATGCAAAGCAATAAATTGGAGGTTGTCGACCTCGCTCCGCAAAGCGCACAAACGCCTAACGGCGAGTGAAAAGAACATAAAGAAAAGATAAAAGAATCGGTTTTTTGATTATAGTTTGCGGGAGGTCGAGGACGCCCTCCCCTACAATATGTTGTTGAAACGGTTTCGTAGGGGTCGGCGGTCTCGCCTGCCGGCTCGGTCGGTGCTTCTGCATAAAACTGCAGAGGTGTCCACCGGACACCCGCACCCTCGACGACCCGTTATAAAATTATTATCAATCAAACCTCTTCTATTCACTCTTCACTAAAAAAGGGCTCCCAATCGGAGCCCCTTTTTTACTGTGCAGTCGTTGTTGAATTTTCCTCTTGCTGTGTTGTTTCCTCGACGGGGAGGGTTGTCACCTCGCCGTAGTGCTCATTTATAATCGTTGCCGAAACAGGTCCATAGCCCTGCGAGAAGAAGCCTGTTTCTCTGCACTTGAGAACGTCAACTCTTGTTCTTGCAAGCGTAATACTGCTTTGAGCGTAAATTCTCATCTGCAAATTATATGCATCCTGCGGAAAATCGGACTTCCAGCACCATGCGCCGTAGTAATTTCCGCCTGCGCCTCTTTCGTTAATCCTCGAATTAGGCACGGTGTTCATCACAATGTCAAAATTCATCCAGCCCTCTGACAACGCATATTTTGCAACCTTAACGAGCATATCACGGCTCATATCGGTTTTGATATACGGTGTGAGATTGTTGAGCATTTTAAGAAGCGTAATATTTGATACGCCCTTGAGACCTTTGAAAATCTGATTAAGACATTTCTTTTGACGGTCGGCACGAGCATTGTCGCTGTCAAGATGACGAATACGGCAGTAAGCAAGCGCCTGCTCTCCCGTCAGCTTCATAACGCCGCTGTCGCCCTCAAAGGTTTTGTCAATCCAAACGCCGTCATAGGTAACCTGGTCGTTATTAATTTCGTTAATTTCAGCCTTGGTAATCTCGATTTCAACGCCGCCGAGCGCGTCAATAATAGTCTTGAAGCTCTCGAAGTCAACGGTTACGTAATTGTCAATCTTTATCTTATAAAGATGCTCAACGGCATTAATGTAAGTTTTTATATCACCGCTTGACTTTGCGCCGTTAATCTTGCCGAACTGACCTGTTTGTTCGTTGCCTATCTCTGTTTCCCAGTAAGCATAGGTATCTCTCAAAACGGAAGTCAATGTAATCTGCCTTGTGTCAATATTAACCGAGCATATTATCGCAGAATCGGCACGGCTTTCCTCGTCGGGGTCGTAGCCGTCCTCACCTACAAGCATAATATTGAGCACGTGACTTGCAGAGCACGGCGAGCCGTTATAATACCATTGCTTAATCATATCCTTTAAGGAACTGATTTGGCTTGCGTCCGTTTCGTCAATCGGGTCAAAGTTGAGTATACCCGCTTCCATACCCGTCCAAACGTCTTCTGTCTGCTCGCTTGACGAGCTGTCGGGTGCAATCCTGTCCAAAATCTCGTCGATATAGAGATATCCGCCGACGCCTGCCGCAATCAAAACCGCAAGCAGTATACAAAGAATAATGATGAACGCCTTTTTGCTCTTCTTCATTTTCTTTTTTTCTTTCTTCGGCTCGTCCTGAACGCCGTCTGGCTGTGTGATTGTCTGAACACTCTGCTGTGAAATTGTATTAAGGTCAACAAAGCCGCTTTCTTCGCCCTCTTGCGTAAATTCTTGCTGTGCAAGGTCGGCTTCATTCTCCTGCTTCGGCTCTTGTTCGGGCGTTTGTTCGGGCTCGTTCTGTTTAACAACAGGCTCTTCGTCCTCTTGCAAAGAGGCTTCCTCGGAGACTTCGTTTTCCTGCGTTTTCACAGGCTCTTCGATAATTACACCGAATTCCTGTTCCTCGTCGTCGGGCTGTTCATCCGGCGTTTCAGCCTCGCTTTCCTGCTTTTCACGAAGCGAGCGTTCGTTTTCCTCCCGCCTTTTTTTGACCTCGGAAAGAATGTCGTCTATGTTATATTCCTTTGCCATATTAACTGCTCCTCTTTTCGTCGGTTATCATCACAAATTATTCCTCTGTAGGAAGTTGCTCGGTATCATTACCCTCGTCAGCGTCGTCCGCAGCCTCAATAGGAGTAATAGCCTCCTCGTCTGCGGCTCTTTCGACTATTCCGAGAGTAGCAACCTTTTCGCCCTCTTTAACGGTCATAACCTTAACGCCCTTACCGCCACGCTTGATAACGGAAATCTGGTCGGCGTGAGTACGAATTACAATACCGTCCGAGCTAATCATAATAACGTCGTTATCCATTGTAACAGGTGCAATCATGGCAACCTTGCCGTATTTATCGGTATAGTAATTTATAATACCCTTACCGGCTCTGCCCTGTAATCTGTAATCCTCAAATTCGCTGAGTCTGCCGTAGCCTGTTTCCGTTACGGTAAGCAGCTTCATATTTTCAACCGCAACTGCAAAGCCGACAACATAGTCGCCCTCGGCAAGCTGAATTGCCTTAACGCCTCTTGCCGTTCTGCCGATAAGTCTTGCGTCATTTTCATCAAAGCAAATTGACATACCGTCGTGAGTAGCAACAATGAGCTTTCTCTCGCCGTCTGTAATCTCAACCCAGCAAAGCTCGTCTCCCTCGTCAAGATTAATTGCAATAATACCTGTTTTACGAATGTGGTCGTACTGGCTGAGTGCGGTACGCTTGATGATACCGTTTCTCGTTACCATACACAGATATTCACGCTCCTGCTCACTCGGTACCTTAACCATTGCGGTTACTCGTTCCTCCTGCTCAATTTGAAGCAGGTTGATAACATTAATACCCTTGCTTGCACGTGAGGCTTCCGGAATTTGATAGCCCTTGAGCTTGAACACCTTACCCATATTAGTAAAGATAAGCACTTCATCATGAGTTGAGCAGGTGAACATATTCTTGGCAACGTCCTCTTCTCTGCGCGTCATACCCATAATGCCCTTACCGCCGCGGTTTTGAGCCTTGTAGGTGTCAACCGTCTGACGCTTGATGTAGCCTCTTTCGGTAAGAGTGAGTATGCAATCCTCAACAGGAATAAGATCCTCGTCCTCCACGTCGCCTGTGAAAGCGGAGATTTCGGTTCTTCTCTCGTCGCCGTATTTATCGGCAACCTCGTTAATCTCCTGCTTGATGATTTCCAAAACTCTCTGCTCGTTTGTAAGAATATCGTTATAATCCTTGATTTTTTGACGAAGCTCGTCTAATTCGTTAATAATTTTTTCAATTTCAAGACCGGCAAGCTGTCCCAAACGGTAAGCAACGATTGCACTTGCCTGCGGCTCATCAAAGCCGAACTTGTCCATAATTGCCTGCTTTGCTTCACTCTGTCCGCCGCGGCACGCACGAATTGTTGCAATAACCTCGTCAACAACATCAATAGCCTTAACAAGACCGTCCAAAATATGCGCTCTTTCCTCGGCTTTTTTGAGATAAAAGCGTGTTCTGCGAGTGATAATTTCCTTTTGGAAAGCAATGTATTTTTCAAGTATTTGCTTTAATGTCAGTATTACCGGAACGCCGTTGTCAAGCGCAAGCAAAATTACGCCGAAGGTTGTCTGCATTTCGGTCATTTTGTAAAGATTATTAAGGACAACCTGTGCGTTTGCGTCACGCTTTACGGTAATTTCAATATGCATTCCGTGACGGTCGGTATAGTCCTGAATTTCAGCAATGCCTTCAATCTTCTTGTCCTTGCAAAGCTCTGCAATCTTTTCGATAAGACGGCGTTTGTTAACACCGTAGGGAAGCTCGCTTACAACAATCTTGAAGCGGTCGTTTTTGCTTTCGATAATCTCGGCTCTTGCACGGATATAAATCTTGCCTCTGCCTGTTGCATACGCTTCCTTTATTCCACGCTTGCCCATAATGATACCGGCAGTCGGGAAGTCGGGACCCTTGATATGCTCCATAAGCTCGTCAAGCTCAATATCTGCGTTGTCGATAAGCGCACAAACGCCGTTTGCAACCTCTTTTAGGTTGTGGGTCGGGATATTCGTTGCCATACCGACAGCAATACCCGATGAGCCGTTGATAAGCAGGTTCGGGAATTTTGTCGGCAAAACCTCAGGCTCGGTCTCCGTATCGTCGAAGTTAGGAAGCCAGTTAACGGTATCCTTGCGGATATCCTCAAGCATTTTCATAGAGATTTTGCTCATTCTCGACTCTGTATAACGGTAGGCTGCGGCAGGGTCGCCGTCAACAGAACCGAAGTTACCGTGACCGTCAACAAGCGGATGACGAAGTGAAAAATCCTGCGCCATTCTTACCATAGCGTCATAAACGGATGCGTCACCGTGAGGGTGATAGTGACCAAGCACTTCACCGACGGTAGTCGCACACTTACGGTACGGCTTGTCGGGATAGAGCGAATTGTTGTACATTGCATAAAGTATTCTGCGGTGAACGGGCTTCAAGCCGTCACGCACATCTGGAAGCGCACGAGCAACAATAACGCTCATTGAGTAGTCAAGAAACGCGCCCCTTATTTCCTTACTGATTTCGACATCAATTATTTTTTGGTTAGAATAATCGATATGGTCGTGCTTAATTTCTCTTTGTGCCATTTATGTATATCTCCTATTCCTCCAAATTAAACGTCCAAATTCTTTACAAACTTTGCGTTTTGTTCAATAAATAATCTTCTCGGCTCAACCTCTTCACCCATAAGAATGGAGAAGTTTTCGCTTGCTATCTGTGCGTCGTCGATTGTTATGCGAAGCATTGTTCTAAATTCAGGGTCCATAGTAGTTTCCCAAAGCTGTTCGGGGTCCATTTCACCGAGACCTTTGTATCGCTGAACATCGCAGTCTCCGCCCATTTGCGCGATAATCTCGTCTCTTTGCTCGTCGGAATATGCGTATTCGCTTCGCTTATTCTTCGTAACCTTGAAAAGCGGCGGCTGTGCAAGATAAATATGACCCTGCTCGATAAGCTCGGGCATATAGCGGAAAAAGAACGTGAGCAAGAGCGTTGTAATATGAGCACCGTCAACGTCGGCATCCGCCATAAGAACAACCTTGTGATATCTTAATTTCGTTATATCAAAATCCTCGCCTATACCTGTACCTAATGCGGTAATAACCGGAGCCAGCTTTTCGTTTGAGTAAACCTTATCAAGTCTTGCTTTTTCAACGTTAAGCATCTTACCCCAAAGCGGGAGTATTGCCATATACTGCGGGTCTCTGCCTAACTTTGCCGAGCCGCCTGCCGAGTCACCCTCGACGATATAAAGCTCGCACTTTGTCGGGTCCTTAGATGTGCAGTTTGTGAGCTTGCCGGGGAGAGAGTTATTTTCAAACGGCGACTTCTTTCTTGCGTTTTCTCTCGCCTTTCTTGCGGCTTCTCTTGCACGTGCGGCGTCCATAGCCTTGCCCAAAAGTGCCTTTGCAACGCTCGGATGCTCCTCGAAATATGTCGTCAGCTTATCATAAACAAGAGCAGACACAAGACCTGTAATATCGGTATTTCCTAACTTGCCCTTTGTCTGTCCCTCAAATTGCGCTTCGGTAAGCTTTACGCTGATAACTGCTGTAATGCCCTCTAAAACGTCGTCCTTCGACAATCTCTTGTCGCCGTCTTTAAGGATATTATATCTCTTTGCATAGTCGTTGAATACTCTCGTCAGGGCGTTTCTGAAGCCTGTTTCGTGAGTACCGCCGTCGATTGTATGAATGTTGTTTGCAAAAGAAAAGATATTGTCGTGCTTATAATTATCGGTGTAGCACAGCGCAACCTCGGCGCTTCTGTCTCCCTTGGTTGTCGAAATATGGATAACTTCCTCCTGAATGGAGTTGTAGCCTCTGCTTTCGTTTATCCACTCAACGAACGAACGAATACCGCCCTCATAGCAATAAACGCTTGTATGCTCGTCGTCTTCATATTTGTCTTCGATATCCCTGTCGGGCTTTTCGCGCTTATCCGTAAGACTTATTGAAAGACCGGCGTTAAGAAACGCCTGCTCACGCAATCTGCGTTCCAATACCTCAAAGGAATATCTTGTTGTTTCCTGGAAAATCTCGTCGTCTGCCTTGAATTTGATAAATGTTCCATGACCGTCGCTGTCGCCGATAATATGCAAATCGTTTACCGGAATACCTCTTTCAAAGCGCTGTGAATAGATATGACCGTTTTGAGTTACCTCAACCTCAAGCCATTCGCTCAAAGCGTTTACAACAGACGAGCCAACGCCGTGAAGACCGCCCGAAACCTTATAGCCCGAGCCGCCGAATTTACCGCCTGCGTGAAGCACGGTTAAAACAACCGTTACCGCCGGCAAGCCTGTTTTTTCGTTTATACCTGTCGGAATACCTCGACCGTTGTCACGAACGGTAATAATATTGTCGGGCAAAATCTCCGTTTCGATATGAGTACAATATCCTGCAAGTGCCTCGTCGATTGAGTTATCAACGATTTCGTATACAAGATGATGAAGTCCTCTCGGTCCCGTTGAGCCGATATACATACCCGGACGCTTTCTTACTGCCTCAAGTCCCTCAAGAACCTGAATATCATCCGCATTGTATTCCTCGGTTACAACAGTATCCATATCTTCCTCTTCCAATACTGTTTCTGCTTTTTCTAACAATTCTTCTGCCATTTGAAAAACTCCGTTTTATAATTTTGCACGCTTACTCAGCGTTGAAGTGTTGATAGGGCTGATAAATACTTTTTTATCGGTAACAACAAAGCATTTGGGCAGGTCGTAGTTTACATAAACTACTCTTTTTTCCTGCTCCGCTTTTTTTAGGTAATCCCTTGTCGCTTTGTTGACGGTCGAGGTGTCCATATCGAAAATTCCGATTATGTCCCTGTCACGAATTACCGTGTCCTCGCCAATGTGTAAATACATAATTTTACCTTTTTTTAGACGGGCAATACTCGTCCCTATGGTTGTTATTCTTTAGGTAATATTAAATTGTATCATCTAAATTACCGTTTTTTATATGAAATGTCTTGCCGTTTTTGAGCCTTAAAACAGTCTCTTTATCACAGCAGGTAATAAATACCTGACAATCCTTTATATGATTTAATATATAATCCTGTCTTTTTTCGTCGAGCTCGCTCATAACGTCGTCAAGAAGCGCTATGGGCTGAATACCCGTCATTTGCTTCAAAAGAGCCGCCTCCGCCAATTTAAGCGCAAGCACGCACGAGCGTTGCTGTCCCTGACTTGCATATATTCTCGCCGAATTATTATTAATCAGTATTTCAATATCGTCTCTGTGAGGACCCTTTGTTGAAGTTTGATTAAAGAAGTCAGCCTTGTGATGACTCAAAATTTCGGTAAGCAGCTTTTTTTCTATATCCTCAATATCGGCTTTGTATTCGTCTGCACCGATATATTTAAGGTCAATCTTTTCGGTGCCTGAGCTTAAGCCGTCGAAAATATCAATTATATACGGCTTAATGGCTTCAATATATTTAAGTCGTTGATAAATAATTTTTGCACCTGTTTTTGCAAGCGCTTCGTCCCATAAGCTCAAAAATACTTCCGCCTGCTCCAAGCTCTCGCTTTTTTTGAGCACGGCATTTCGTTGCATTAAAAGGCGATTATAGCTTTTTAATAGGCTTGCATAATTGCTTTTTAACTGACATAAGGCGTTGTCGATAAATTTTCGCCGTTCGTTCGGACCGTCCTTTATCATAGTAAGGTGGACAGGTGAAAAAATAATTGCTTTTATTTCGTCGCCGAAGCTGACCGCACTTTTCTTTGCAACGCCGTTGAGCCACGCTTTTTTGCGCTGTGCAATTTCTATTTCGGCGTTTTGTACTCTGTCGTTTGAAAAAAATTCAATATTCAGTTTGCTTTTTTCTTCGCCTAACTTTATCAGCTCTCTGTCCTTTACACTGCGAAAGCTGTGCGCTCCCGTAAACAAATATATTGCTTCAATTAAATTTGTTTTACCCTGCGCGTTTTCTCCCCAGATAATATTTGTATCCTCAAATTCAAGAGAGAGTGACGAAATATTTCTAAAATTTTCAAGTGAAATACTGTTAATCTTCATTCGTTATTTCATAATCCACGGCAAATGCCGAAATAATATCGCCGGGACGTATTTTTTTACCTCTCGCCGTGCAGACCTCGCCGTTAACCCGAATTATTCCGTCTTGTATAAATTCCTTTGCCTGACCGCCTGTTTCGGCTATTCCCTTAAATTTAAGAAATGATTGAAGCTGAATAAACTGAGTATTTATTTTTACCTTTTCTTTTTTGTGAGGTACTGCCTTAACCTTAATTTTCATTTTTTAACCTCATTGGTAATACTAAAAATATGAAGCTTTCATTTTTAATTGATTTAATAACTGCCGGTGAAATCGGACTTACAAGCTCAATTTTTACTTCGTCCGTATCACTTGCATGAAGTGCGTCGAGCATATATTTTGAATTAAAGCCTATTTCAATTCTTTCACCAGATGTATTTGCGTGAGTATAATCGACTACTCTGCCGAGGCTTGATACTGTCGATACTCTCATTTTATCTGCGTCAAATAAACATCTAATCGGGTTTTTTTGATTGTTTTCGATAACCGGTAATGTTCTTTCAATACAATTTATTGCGTCCGTGGTATTAATCAAAACAGTAGTTTTTGTTACCTTCGGAATTGCTGCCTCGTAATCAATAAATTCACCGTCCAAAAGTCGACTTATAATACTGTAATTATTGATTTCAAATACAATATGTCGCTTGCTCATCATAATACCTATATTTGTATTTTCATCAACGTTGATGAGCTTAATAAGCTCTCTTATAGTCTTTTTAGGAACAACAAATTCAACAGGCTCGTCCGTATAATTAACTGCTTCCTTACGTATTGCAAGGCGATATCCGTCAACACCGATAATGGTAAGCTCATTATTTTTTATATCAAATTTTAGACCTGTGTAAATCGGCTTTGACGCCTCGCTGTCTGCAACGGCAAACAAGGTTTGATTAACCATGGAATATACAAGTGAGCTTTCAAGCTCGATTTTTTTAGTGCTATTAACCGACGGAAGCTCCGGATAATCATCTGCGTCAATACCTGTAATATTATATTGCGCCGCACCGCCTATAATAGAAACAGACGTACCGTTTGTTTCAATAGTGACTTCATCTGTATTTAGCTTGCGGATAATATCGCATAAAACCTTTGCATTAATAACTATTGCACCCGGCTCAACAACATCAACGCTGAGTATTGTATTAATTCCGAATTCAAAGTCATAGCCTGTAAGGCTCAAGGTGTCGCTTCCGCATTCAATGAGTATTCCCTCAATAGTCGGAATAGTAACCTTTGTGCTTACTGCTCTTATAACATTATTACAGGCATTTGATAATTCCTTTGTATTGCAGATAAATTTCATAGCTATTCTCCTTGTATTGCTGTTTGAATTTGTATATTGTTGAAAACTTTTGGATTTTATTCGTATATTTTTTGAAAAATCGGGAAAAATAAAATTTTACCTAAACATAAACTAATATCTTTTAGTAGTAGTATTAGAGGGTGTTGAAAATGTATAAAACCTTCAAAACGCTTTAGATAAGCGAAAAATTTTGAAAATTATTTACACATTGCGATTGTTCAAAAAATGTTAAAAAAGTGGAAAATAATTTTTTTCCACATCGTATGTGTAAAACTTCACGGTGGAAAAGTAAAAAAATGTTAAAATTCTTTTACGTTATTTATGATATCGTTTACTTGATAATTAAGAGTTGAATTCTTTTTGAGCGTTTCACTGAATTTTTCGACGTTATACATAACCGTGGAATGGTCACGCTTAAATTTTTCGCCGATAGCCTTAAAGCTCATATCCGTAACCTCGCGGATTATGTAAAAGCACATTTTTCTTGCAACGTTAACGTCGCTTGTTTGCTTCTTACTGTAAATATCGTCAACCGAAACGCCCGTCGTTCTGCTGACCTCGTCAACAATTTTATTGATTACGTCGCCTATCGGTTTAACAAAGGTTTGAACGTCCTTTATTGCCGCTTGTGCAAGTGACATTGTCGGCGCCTGCTCGCTGAATTTACACATTGCCTGAAGTTTTTTTGTTATTCCCTCAAGCTGACGAATATTTGTTTTTATATTTTCTGCAATGTATTCAACAATTTTGTCGTCAATTTCAAAGTCAAGAATTTGAGCCTTACGCTTAATTATTGCACAGCGTGTTTCAAATTCGGGGCTTTGAATATCCGCAAGAAGACCGCTTTCAAAGCGAGAGCAAAGTCTTTCGGTAAGAGACTGAATTTCCTTCGGCGGACGATCGGAGGTTAAAACAATTTGCTTTCCGTTGTCAACAAGACTGTTAAAGGTATGAAAAAATTCCTCCTCTGTTTGCGTTTTACCAGCGATAAATTGAATATCGTCTACTAAAAACAGGTCGATATTGTTTCTGTATTTATCGTGAAATTCGTCAACGCTTTTTCTTTGAAGGCTTGTGATAAATTCGTTTGCAAAATTTTCAGCTTTTACATAACAGATTTTCATTTCGGGAAAATGAAAATTTACGGCGTGGCTGATAGCGTTAAGCAAATGTGTTTTTCCGAGACCGCTGCTTCCGTAAATGAAAAGTGGATTGTAATTGTAGTAAGCGGCGTCGTTATTTATCTGACCTGCCGGATTTTCGCTTATTGCCTTTGCCGCCGCATAAGCAAAACGGTTTGACGGTCCGACGATGAAATTATCAAAAGTAAAGGTTTCGTTTCTAAAATCGTTCATACTGATTTCCTGCTTTTCGGATTTTGTCATTTCATCTTCGGGACAGGTGTAGGAAATTTGAGGCTCAAAACCGCATATTTCATAAAACGCTTTTTTCAATATATTATCGTATTTTTCGCTGACTACCTTTTTCTTAAATTCGCTGTTGAGACGAAGAATAACGTCGCCTCCGGTGAAATCAACCATTTCGATAGGCTCAAACCATAAAGAGTAGGCAGTATCGTTAGTCAAATGCTTGCAGCAAAGCAATACATTTTGCCATAATTCTTCATAAGTGTTCATATTTTTCTCCCGTTAAATAGGTCTAAATTAATGATTATATAAAAATAATGATTTATGTTACAACTAAACAAAAATGTGTCTTGTATCGCCGCAAAACAACACTACGGCATATTATATATACTATATATTATATATTATAGTATACTTTAAGTCAATATAATTTTTAATTATTATAATTATTAATTACATACATATATATGCTCGCTTCGCTCACAGAGAAAAAATAAGTGAGAATAGAGAAAAGAAGAGGTTTGTATTATTATTTTTTTGGAACGCTGTTTTAACTAAAAAGGCTCCCCTTGTTTTAAGAATCAAGGGGAGCTGGCTCGCCACTGCGAGACTGAGGGGATAAAAGAACGGGTCGTTGTAATAACACACCGAACCACCAAAGGGGACGGTTCTCCTTGTTGGTTTTGGGAAGAAAAATGCAAGAAATGTTAAGAGTAAAGAGAAGAGGTTTTACTGAATAATAATTTTTTAGTTGATATTTAGTGAACAATGTATTATAATATTTTCAACAAGGCAGAAATGCCGAAATAATAAGGTAAAGGAGATAAAAATTATGTTAGTTTCTGCAACCGAAATGCTTAAAAAAGCAAAGGAAGGACACTACGCAGTAGGTCAGTTCAATATCAACAACCTTGAGTGGACAAAATCCATTCTTCTTACAGCACAGGAGCTTAACAGCCCTGTTATCCTCGGTGTTTCCGAGGGTGCCGGCAAGTATATGACAGGCTTTAAGACCGTTGCTGCTATGGCTAAGGCAATGGACGAGGAGCTTGGTATTACAGTTCCTGTTGCACTTCATCTTGACCACGGCACATATGAAGGCTGCTATAAGTGTATTAAAGCAGGCTTTACATCAATTATGTTTGACGGCTCACACTATCCGATTGAAGAAAATGTTGCAAAGACAACCGAACTTGTAAACGTTGCTCACGCTCTCGGTCTTTCAATTGAGGCAGAGGTTGGCTCAATCGGCGGTGAGGAAGACGGCGTTATCGGTGCAGGCGAGTGTGCCGATCCTAAGGAATGCAAGATGATTGCAGACCTCGGTGTTGATATGCTCGCAGCAGGTATCGGTAATATCCACGGTAAATATCCTGAAAACTGGGCAGGTCTTTCATTTGAAACCCTTGACGCAGTTCAGCAGGAAACAGGCGCAATGCCGCTCGTTCTTCACGGCGGAACAGGTATTCCCGAGGATATGATTAAAAAGGCTATTAGCCTCGGTGTATCAAAGATTAACGTAAATACAGAATGTCAGCTTTCATTCCAGGAGGCAACACGTAAGTATATCGAAGACGGCAAGGATTTACAGGGTAAGGGCTTCGACCCAAGAAAGCTTCTTGCTCCGGGCGCACAGGCTATCTGCGATACTGTAAAGGAAAAAATGGAGCTTTTCGGTTCTGTAAACAAAGCGTAACAAAACGCCTTACGGCGAGATAAAAGATAAAACAGAAGAGAGAAAAGAATAGGTTTAATTGATAATAATTTTATAACGGGTCGTCGGGGGTGCGGGTGTCCACCGGACACCCGCACCGTCCTCGACCTCCCGCAAACTATAATCAAAAAACCATTTCTCATCGCTCTTCAATCTTCACTCTTCACTTAAAAATCCCCGTGCAAAACGGGGATTTTTTTAGATAAATGATGAAATTGCGTCGACGATATCGGACATTTTGTTGACGGTTTTTTTCATCATTTTTTTCGTACTGCCCGACATTGTGCTCGTTTTCATTCCGCCTGCCATGGCAAGTGCGGAGCAGATTGCGAGCGTACCGCCGACGCATTTCATAACTATCATAGCCTTTTTGTTGCTCATAAAAAATACCTCCGTTAAAAATTATCGTTGTTTTTGCCGCTTGGCATTAATAGTTTTTGTACAACGATAAAAAATAACGCAGGTAATTTTTTATTTGAACAAAATTATATTTTATTAAAATGCAATCAACGAATCATCTATTTCACAAACGGCTCGAACGCCTTGACCGTCAATTTTTGATATGTATTGATTAAAGTCGGTTCCGAATGCAACGCCGCTCGGAAAAATATCAAGCATCGGCTCCAAAACGAAGCGGCGTTCATTATATCTCGGATGAGGAATTTCGAGATTTTTTGTGTCAATTTTTTCATTTTCGGCAAAAATTACGTCGATATCGAGTATTCTCGGACCGTTTTTTATACCTCTTTTTCTGCCGAAGCCAGCTTCAATTCCGAGACAAAGACCGAGCATTTCGTGAGGCTCAAATTCGCTGCTTACAAGAAGCACGACATTGTAAAAATCATCCTGTCTTGCATATCCGACAGGCTCTGTTTCGTAAATTTTTGAACATTTAATTACATCTGTATAGGGAATACTGTTTATAGACTCAATTGCTTTTTCGATATTTTGCTTTCTGTCGCCTATATTTGTTCCCATTGAAAGGACATATTCCATTTTTATTATTTCCTTTTTTCAGCTGTTATTTTAATTTTTTATCTTTCTCTGACAATAGTCACACCGACATAGTCAAAATCGGCTTTTATCGGCGCATTCGGCTTTTTCAGCGTGATTTCAACCTTGAAAATACTTTCATATTCGTCAAGCACGGCGTCGGCAATAACCTGCGCCGCACGCTCGATAAGGTCGTATTTTTCGGCGGTAAACACGCGGCGCACCGTTTTTACAACCTTTGCATAGCTCACCGTGTCGGATAAATCATCAAGATGGCACGCTTTTGTGATGTCAACATAGTAGTCCAAATCAATAATAAATTCCTGACCGTTGAGCTTTTCTTCGGGATTTACGCCGTGATAAGCAAAAAGACGTAAGCCCTTAATAGAAATTTTGTCCATATTATTTTGCTCCGTTTTCAATTTTTTCATAAGCCTCTTTAAGCGCATAAGCCATATAAATGCCTTGCTTTTCGTTTTTTACATCGTGAACACGAAAGATGTCGGCACCGCCGAAAACTGCCGCCGTATCAGCCGCTATGTTGCCGTAAATTCGCTTTTTCGGCTCGGCTTGAGCGCTGTACTCTCCTATAACCCTTTTTCTGCTTGTTCCAAGAAGAAGAGGATATCCCTGCCTTTTATAATGCTTTATGCCGGCAATAAGCTCCAAATCCTGCGGTCTCGTTTTTCCGAAGCCGATACCCATATCAAGACAAAGCTGTGACGCATTAATTGAGAGTGCTTCACATTCCTTTATACTTCTGTCGAAAAACGACCTAACCTCGTCAATACCGCCGTCGCCGTTGTGCATAATTACCCAGCCTGCGCTGCTTTGTTTAATTATCCTTGCCATTTCGGGATTTATAACGCCGCTTACGTCGTTGATTATGTCTGCGCCAAGCTCAATAACCGCCGCCGCAACCTCGGGATAATATGTGTCAACGCTTATCGGTAAGGTGCAAAGCGGTCTTATTTTTTCCAAAACGGGGGTCAGTCGCCGTATTTCCTCGTCGGCGCTTATCGGAACGTGCCCCGGTCGTGTGCTTTGAGCGCCGAAGTCGAGAATATCAGCTCCGTTTTCGATATGCTCTAAGGCGTGAGCAACGGCACTTTCGGCATTATAATAATCACCGCCGTCCGAAAAGCTGTCGGGTGTGACGTTGATAATGCCCATAATTATCGGCTTTTCGGAATAATTGATTTCTTTATTTTTACATTTCCAAATCATTTTGTTAATAACGACAACACCTCCGCTCTTGTTCTTGCGTCGCTTTTCATCATTCCGCGAAGCGCCGAGGTCTGCGTTTTTGAGCCCGAAGCCTTTGCGCCCCGAATACTCATACACATATGCTCCGCTTCAATGATAACCGCTACGCCCTTCGGTTTAAGATTTTCATCAAGAAAATCCGCAATATCCGAAGTCAAACGCTCCTGTACCTGAGGTCTTTTTGCAAAATTATCGACAATTCTCGCAAATTTTGAAAGCCCGATAATTTTGTTATCGGCAGGAATGTAGGCAATGTGAGCCTTGCCGACAAAGGGGAGTAAATGATGCTCGCACATTGACGAAAACGGAATATCCTTTACTATTACCATTTCGTCGTTTGATTTTTCATCAAATAATTTTAGGTGCTGCTTCGGGTCGTCGTTAAGTCCTGAAAACAGCTCCTCGTACATATTCGCAACCCTTTTCGGCGTTTCCAAAAGTCCCTCGCGTTCAACGTCCTCGCCGACTGCCTTGAGTATATCGCGCACGGCGTTCATTATTATTTCCTTGTTTTCCTGTGTTATCATAAAGCACCTCGTTTGTGTTATTCGCTGAAATAGCCTTTAATTTCCCTCATTGATTCGGGGGTGATATTTTTCTCGCTGTCTGTCGATACAAGCGGCGCATAGACGGTTATTTCGCTGTTTTTTCGGCTGAAAATATTGAGCGCGTCGTAGCCGTCCTGGAAATTACGAACTGTAATATTTGTCGTAGCGGAATTGATAAACAATCTAAATAAAGCCTGCGAATCCTCAAAATTGTCCTCATTTATGAGGTTCACAAGAGCATAAAGCATAATTTGGTTTGCTTTTTCGTAGTCGGTATTATCCTCGCTGTAATATCTTAAAAGCTCGGAAAGCTCCGTTCCCGATATGCTTTGAGTACCCTTTTTGATACGAACGGAATAGGTATCGTTCTTGTTTTTTGCATTGTCGTACTTAATAGCCTCGTTAGACGTGTACTCAAAGCTGCCGAGCTTATTGACAAGCTGGGTAAAATTATCGCTCGTAAATGCGGCGTAATAGTCGATATTAACGCCTAAAAACGACGTCAGCTTCGTTTGAAGCGACGCACCGCCTCCTGTTGAGAAAATTGAATAAATCGTCTCGCCGTCAAGCTTCATATCGGGCGACAGCGTGCATACCTTGTATGATAAGTTGTCTCTGTCCGCCTGAATGAGAAAAATATAATGAATATCGGACTGCGCAGAGTCGGTTTCAAAAATGAGAAAATTCTTTCTTCCCGATATTTCGGGCAATTCCTCGCCGATCTCCTCGACAATCTGCGTTGTCGTAACATCATCACTGCCGAAAAATTCCTTAACCGAGGAGTATTTGCTGTTCAAAATCACAAAAAACACAACGGTAAAAACGACTATCAAAGCGAGCAATATGAGTAGTATTCGCTCCTCCTTGCTCGATTTGTAGTCTGATTTTGAAATATAAATATCTCCGCGGTTCTTAAAAATTTTCATATGTTTTCCTTTTTGTCGGTGTGTTTATTATAATTGAATCCCTCCGTCAGCGTAAAAGCGCTGCCACGTCTCGCCTGCCGGCTCGGTCGGTGCTTCTGCACTATGGTGCAGAGGTGTCCACCGGACACCCGCACCCCTTTGACAAGGGAGGCTTATCGTAAAAAACAACGCTGTTTTAACTAATCAAGGCTCCCTTGTTAAAGGGAGCTGTCACGAAGTGACTGAGGGATTCCAACACACGGGGACGGTTCTCCTGTGTTGATTATTTTTCAATATCAATTACGCTCTTCAAAATCCATTTTGCGCTTTGCTGAATTTCGCCGAGGGTTATGCCGTATGGCTTACCGAGAGTTGCAAGGAGTGTGCCGTCGGGCTTTTCGTTTGTTACTCTGTCGCCGCCCGGCATAAGCAGATTAACGCCCGAACGAACACGATATGCCTGATCCTTGAGCTTCGGAAATTCAATGCTCTTCGACGGCTTCATCCACCAGTCGGTCATAACGTTGCCCTTGTAGCCCCATTCGTTTCTCAAAACGGTAACGCAGGTGTCGTAGTTGTAATGGCACCAAACGCCGTTGATTTTATTGTACGAGGTCATAATATTTTTCGGACTGCTTTCCTTTATGCAGATTTCAAAGCCCTTGAGATAAATCTGACGAAGCGCTCTTTCACTCAAACGGCTGTCGTTAGTGTTTCTGCAAAGCTCCTGATTGTTGCAGGCAAAGTGCTTCGGACACGCCGAGCCACCCTCGGACTGAATACCCAAAACGCACGCCGCACCCATTTTTCCGCTTAAATACGGATCCTCGCTGAAGTATTCAAAGTTTCTGCCGCAAAGGTGATTTCTGTGAATATTCATACCGGGAGCGAGCAAAACGTCGCTTCCCTTTTTCTTCATTTCCTTTGCGATAATTGTGTAAAGCTCGGTTACAAGCTCGGTGTTGAACGAGCAGGCTAAAAGCGTGCCTATCGGCAGAAGCGAGCAACACGAAACAAGTCTTATTCCGCTTGGTCCGTCTGTTGTAACAATCGGTCGAACGCCCTTGTCACGCAGACTTTCGAGCACGCCGCCGTAAACACCTGCGTTGCCCTTCGGACCTAATGGGTGATCCATTTTATAGCCGCCTCTTGTGATAGCTTCAAGCTCGGTATTGTCAAGCTGGGCAACAAAATCGTCCATAGTCGCCTTGCCGTTTTTAACGTCGTCGAGCTTAATACCTCTGTCGCCGGTTTGTTCAATATCTTCGGGAATGTGGTTCAAAATTCGGGTTGCCATATCGTACTTTTCTTTTGCAACCGATTTTGTTGAAAGCACTACCTTGCCGTCAATTTCCTCTGCCTTGAAGATTTTGAAGTCATATTTCGGGGCGCAAACCTGCTTTAACTGTGCCCAAAGCGTTGTTTCCTCGTGAAAATAGGAGTGCGCCTTTTCTGCATCACGAACGCTGTTGCCGAGATAAAAGGCGTATTCGCCCGCTTCGATAACATAGGAATTTGCGTTGTTTGTTGCGCCGCAGTCGTCGTATGAGGTAAGGCTGTACATATCTGCAAAAAGAGTGAGAGTCTGGCTTTCGCCGTGTTCAAGCGTTTTTGTTTTTGCAAAAGCGACAAGCTCTCTCGCAGGATTGCCGAGCTTTGCACACGGCTTCGAAAGGTAAAGCTGAACAACCTCTTTACCTGAATATTGTCCTGTGTTTGTCACGGTTACATCAAACGAAAAGCCGTTTTCGTCTGCGGTAACGCCGTTTGCTTTAATTTCAAAATCGGTGTAGGAAAGACCGAAGCCGAAGGGGTAAAGCACTCTGTCTTGTGCAAAGGTTTCAAAATAGCGGTAGCCGACGAAAATATCCTCGGTGTATTCGTTGACCTTTTTGTTGCCGAACTGCGCCGACGACGGATAATCCTCATAAGCTCTTGCAATAGTGTCGGTCAGCTTTCCGCACGGATTTGCCCTGCCGCAAAGTATGTCTGCAACAGCGTTACCGCTTTCCATACCTCCCTGCCAAACGTACAATACTGCGCCGATTTTGTCCCCGTAGTGCTTAACCCAGCTCATATCAATAATGTTGCCTACATTGAGCAAAACTATTACTTTTTCAAAATGTGAGGTGACCTTGTCGAGCATTTCGATTTCTTCATCGTGGAGATAATAGCTTCCGTTTGCAAGGTCGCAATCTCTGTCCTCGCCCGACGAACGCCCGATAGTAATAACAGCCGTGTCGCTGATTTTTCTTGCAGAGCCTACAATTTCGTCTGTCAGCGGCATTTCCTCGTAGCGAAGAGGCCAATGCGCCCAGTAGCCGTGAGAAACAGGATGCTTTTCACGCCACTTCATATATGTATTGTGAAGCTCCTCATTGAGCGTTAAGTCCTCGCAGTTTTCAATACCCTGTGCAATGTCGATATTGTAAGGACGGTTAACGTCGCCGCCGCTTCCGTAGCCGACAAAGAAATAATCTTTGTAGGTTCTGCCGAAAAGTGAGACAACAGTACCTTTATTGAGAGGAAGCACGCCGTCGTTTTTGAGCATAACAGTACCCTCTGCCGCCGCCTGTCTTGCAAGTGCGGGCATATCCTCGCTGATTTCCTTTTCGACCTCAACGTCGTTGTTCTCCGCCTGTGAAAGAGAAGAAATGTTATTTACGAATTTGCCGATAAAATTGTTGAATTTTTCCTGAACAGTCATAATTGTACCTCAATATTTCAGTTTTACGGTGTATTTTCCGGGCTTTGCCTTGAAACGGTAAATTCCTTTTTTCGGTATATATATCTCATTTTCGATATTGTCGAAGCCCTCTTTTTGAACAAAGGTAAGAGTGAACTCTCTTGCCCTGCCGTCGGTTTTGTATTCGATAATATCGCCGCAGACAGCCACGGGATACGGTCTGTTTATACGGCTTGTAAAGGTTGGATTGAACCATTGATAGCCCCAGTAAATGTTGCTCCATTGGTATTTTTCCATAATATCCATAACGAACTCAACGTGGTCAATCCACTTTGTACCGCTTGCGCCTGCACCCCACTCGCCGAACATAACCGGAACGTTCATCTTTAGCTGATTCTCTCTTATTTTGTCGGTGATGAACGCTATTCGGTTGTTCGAGGAATAGTCGTTATACAGTGGGCTGTCAACGAAAATATCATAAGCGTGCGGTGAATAAACGTAATTTTTCTTCGTTTTGATTTCAAACGGTATTCCTAAATTACTGTAATAGTTGTGCTCAAAAAATGTAAATTCATCCCTTGTCACCGCTTCGTCAAGGCTGTCGATAAACGGCTGATAATATTCGTTGTTGAAGCCCTCGGTGTATTTTTCAAGACCGCTAATTACTCTTGAAAACTGCTCGTAATTGTCGGCGGATTTGAGTAGCTTTTTAGGTCCGCCGTTTTGCAAAACCGTTTTTGCAAGACGGGTCGCCAATGCTATAAAGCCGGCACGGTCGATATTTTTTTCAAAATATTTTGAGCAGTTTAGATTAACGCCGTAATTTTCCTTTGCAATGCCGTCTGCGATTTTGCAAAATACCTCTCTGCCGTTGTCGGTTATATACGGCTCGTTTAGAAAGTCGTTTCCGATAATATTTTCGCAGTCGTCAAACTGTGAACGGTACCATTTCCAAATATCCGTAAATTTTTCCAAAACGCCGTTTTTGTTGCGCCAAAAATCATTGAAGGCTTTTTGAACGCAATCGAGATAAAAATACCCCTCTGCCCAAATTGCCATATATCTTTTGGGCAAAATCCTTTTGTCTATCACCCAAGACGGCATACCGTCGCCGCAGAATCTTCTGCTGAACAAATCCTGATGCATATCGAGCATAACGTAAACGCCGTTTTCTTCACAGCTTTTTACGAAGTTGTGCAGGATTTTGATAAGCCCGTCGTTTTTTTGACTCTGCTTCGGCTCAAGCATTTCCCAAGTAATTCCCAATCGCACGATGTTTGAGCCGGAATTATTAAGTACGTTCAGATAGCCTGTGAGAAATCTGTCGATTTTTTCATTACTGTATGGCTTTTTGAAGCAGATGTTCAATCCTCTGAAGATACGCTGTCTGCCGTGCTCATCTCGGATTGCGGTTGAATCTGTTGTAAATTTCATAGCTTTTCCTATTTTGTTATTGAATGGGGTTTGTATTGCTCCTCAAACAATTCGTCCAAATGCTCGCAGGTTTTGTCGAGCTTTCTTTGAGAAACAAAAAATACGATTTCGTCGCCGCCTTGAAGCACAACGTCGCCGTTTGGCGTTATGCTTTCCTCTCCTCGTTCAACTGTTATAATAAGAGCGTGCCGTCCCCACTCAACCTCTTTGATTTTTTTACCGTCGAGGTCGCTTCCCGTGGGAATGACGTAGGATTTTATTACCTTTTCGCGCTTTGAATTAAAGGGTGCCAAGCCCTCCTTGCCCGACAGTCTGCCGAGTAACGCCTCGTATATCGGCTCGCTTCCGAGCATATTTGAAACTGCGTAGCTTATGAGCGCAACGGTTGCAAGCGGTAGCAGATTATTCATATTGCCGGTCAGCTCAAAAACAAGAACAATACCTGTAATCGGACTTTTTACCGTAGCGGAGAAGAAGCCTGCCATACCGATAACGGCAAATTCCTCCCAAAGTCCGTCGGGTAAGCCGGTATAATTTATTATGACACTGCCGAATGCCGCGCCTAAATATGTTCCCAAAACGCAAAGGGGATAAAGTGTTCCGCCGGGCGCGCCGCACGCAAAGCATAATGCGCCGAAAATGAATTTTGCCGTAAGCAAAAAGAACATTGTGCCGACCTCAGGGCGTTCGTTGATAAGGTACGATACCATATTGTGACCGCCGCAAAGCACTTGCGGAAGCACAAGACCGACAACGCCGCTGATTACGAAAACTATCGGAAGTTTTATGTACTGCGGAATTTTCGTCAGCTTTTTGTAAAGCTCCTGTGATTTGAGCATAATTTTTGTATATCCGACGCCGCAAAGACCTATGAGTATTCCGAGCAAAATCAGTATCCAGTAATGTCTTAACGGAAAAGTTACGGTCGTGTAGTTGAATATTGTATTTTGACCGAAAAACAGCTTTGAAACATAGTCGGCAACAACGGTTGAAACTATTCCCATACAGAGAATGTTTCTGTCGAAGGAGTGATGAATTTCCTCCATAACGAACATTGTGCCGGCAAGGGGTGAATTAAATGCCGCCGCCATACCTGCACCTGCGCCGCAGGAAATCATACGAAGCTCGGTCGTCTTGTCGGCTTTTGTTATTTTTGCAACGCCCTTCGCCGCCATACCGCCGAGCTGAACAGACGGTCCCTCTCTGCCAAGTGAAAGTCCGGAGAAAACGGAAGTAGTGCCGCCGATCAGCTTTGCAAGGATAACTCTCCACCAGCTTGGGTTGAGTCTGCCCTTGATTTCGGCATTGACCTGCGGAATACCCGAGCCTGAAGCGTCGGGCTCAAACCTGTTAACGAAGTATACGAAAACGCCTAATACCGCAAGCAGTATCAGCCAGAGGGTTATGCGCAAAGGATTATTTGCAACGTATTCGAGAACATGCTCAAGTCCGCTTTCGGCAAAGGACAAAAGGTAACGGTACAGCACGGAAACAAGGCCTGCAAAGATACCTACTTCAAGACCGCGGATTACGAGAAAAAACGCCTCGTTGTTATTCGATTTTATTTTCCTAAGGGTACTTAATTTTTTAAGGTTTTTCATATTTTATATTATATAATGAAACGGCGATTATTTCAAGGTAATAATTTATGCATTTGGAGAAACAAAACAACTTGCCGAAAACAGAGTCGGGGGAACTGTCCCATTTGGTGTTTGGGTGATGAAAAACGGCTTTCGAAATGGAAAGCCGTTTGGTAATGGATATTGAAGTGTCTCGTTAATCCCTGAACATAATAGCTTCACGCTCGGGACCGTTTGAAACCATATTGATTTTGTGGCCGAGCTCGTTTTCAATGAACTTAACGTAGTCCTGCGCTTCTTTCGGAAGCTCGTTGAAATCCTTAATACCTCTGATGTCACAATGCCAGCCCTTGAGAGTAGTAAGAACAGGCTTTGCTTTTTTGAGAGTCGGAGTAGTCGGGAAGTCCTTTGTGATTTCGCCGTCGATTTCGTAAGCCGTGCAAACCTTGATTTCTTCAAGGTATGAAAGACAGTCGAGCGCAGTCATAACAACCTGTGTTGCACCCTGACATTCGATTCCGTATCTTGAAGCAACGCAGTCGAACCATCCTACTCTTCTCGGTCTGCCTGTTGTTGCGCCGAACTCACCCTTATCACCGCCGTGAATACGAAGCTCCTGCGCCTCGTCGCCGAAGATTTCCGATACAAATTCGCCTGCGCCGACTGCCGATGAATATGCCTTTGTTACAACAACGATATCGTCAATTTTGTGAGGCGGAATACCTGCACCGACACAGCCGTAGCCTGCAAGAGTTGACGACGATGTAACCATCGGATAGATACCGAAATCGGGGTCCTTAAGTGTTCCGAGCTGACCCTCAAGAAGAATGTTTTTGCCGTCCTTAATTGCTTCTGTAAGATATTTATGAGTATCGCAAACGAACGGTGCAATCTTCTCTCTGTATTCAACGCAGGTTTCAAAAAGCTCGTTTTCGTCAAGAAGCGGCTTGTGATAAATATGCTCAAGAGTGAGGTTTTTGAGCGTGCAGATGTTGCTTAACTTTGCCTTTAAGGTTTCGTCATCAAAAAGCTCGTTTACCTGAATACCGATTTTGCTGTACTTGTCGCTGAAAAACGGCGCGATACCGCTTTTTGTCGAGCCGAAAGCGTTCTTGCCGAGCCTTTCCTCCTCGTATGTATCAAGCAAAATGTGATACGGCATAAGGATTTGCGCTCTGTCGCTGACAAGCAATTTCGGATTAAGTCCTGCCTTCTTTACGTCTTCAAGCTCGTTTATAAATTTGTTTATATCAAGTGCAACGCCGTTGCCGATAATACAGGTTGTGTGGTCATAGCAAACACCCGACGGCATAAGGTGAAGTGCAAATCTGCCATGCTCATTGATGATTGTATGGCCTGCGTTTGCACCGCCCTGAAAACGAATAACAATGTCGCTTTTTTCGGCGAACATATCGGTAATTTTACCTTTACCCTCGTCGCCCCAGTTTGCTCCTACAATTGCTCTAATCATAATTATTCTCCTTAGAATGATTGGAAATTATATTCTTGTATATTCAACAATCCCAATGATTGCTTTTTGTAAATTAGTGGTGGAAAAGTCTAATGCCTGTCATAGCCATTGCAATGCCGTATTTGTCGCAACATTCGATAACGTTTTCGTCTCTTACCGAGCCGCCCGGCTGTGCAATGTATTTAACGCCGGATTTAACGGCACGCTCGATATTATCTTCAAACGGGAAGAATGCGTCGGAGCCGAGTGCAACATTGTCCATCTTTTCGTGCCAAGCCGCTTTTTCTTCGGCTGTGAACGGCTCCGGTTTTGATGTAAAATATCTCTGCCATACACCGTCTGCAAGAAGCTCCTCGTAATCGTCGCTTATGTAAAGGTCGATTGCGTTGTCGGCGTCGCACTTGCGAATACCGTCGATGAACGGAAGGTTAAGCACCTTTTCGTTTCTTCTAAGCCAAAGCATATCAGCCTTTGAGCCTGCCATTCTTGTGCAAAGGATACGGCTCTGCTGACCTGCGCCTACGCCGAGAGTTTGTCCGCCCTGCGCGTAAACAACAGAATTTGACTGTGTATATTTAAGGGTAATCATAGAAATGAGCAGGTCGATTTTTGCGATTTGCGGAATGTCCTTAACCTTTGTAGGCATATCGTCGAAAAGCTCCATAGTGATTTTTGCATTATTTCTCTTTTGCTCAAATTTAATGCCGAAAACCTGCTTTGTTTCCATTTCCTCGGGAACATAATCGGCGTCAATTTGGATAATGAGGAAGTTGCCTCTGCGCTTTGATTTAAGCAGTTCAAGCGCTTTTTCGCTGTATGACGGAGCGATAATACCGTCGCTTACTTCTTTCATAAGAAACTGTGCAACTGATTCGTCGCACTCGTCCGATAAAGCAACGAAATCACCGAATGAGCTTTGTCTGTCGGTGCTTCTTGCTCTGACATATGCCTGTGCGATAGGCGAAAGCTCAAGTCCGTTGGGTACCATACAAACCTTTCTGTCTGTTTCACTCAAGGGCTGTGCAACTGCCGCACCTGCCGGTGAAACATGCTTGAAGCTTGCGGCGCTTGCAAGCCCTGTTGCTTGCTTGAGCTCCTTGACCAGCTGCCAAGAGTTGAACGCGTCAAGCAGGTTGATATATCCTGCGGCTCCGTTGAGAACGGTAAAAGGAAGCTCCTTGCCGTCCATATGGATTCTTGCAGGATTTTGATTTGGGTTGCATCCGTATTTCAGCTTGTATTCTGTCATATGATTACTCCTATATTTTTAATACTAAACATTGCGAGTAATTATTATACAATATATCGTTGAATTTTTCAAGGCAGAATGGTACAATATTTGTATAATATATAAAAAGAGGTGTACAAATGACGGGATTTTTGGCAGTTAATCACTATTTGAGAGGCGAAAAATTCAGCGAGCTTCACTCTCATTTGATTTCGAGTGCCCAAAAAATGAATATTGATTTGAAGCTGCGCACGAATTTTGACTTGCTTTTTGAAAGTGAAATTCCCGATTTCGTGCTGTTTTGGGACAAGGATATCAACTGCGCAAAAATGCTTGAAAACAAAGGAATACCCGTGTTTAATTCTGCGCGTTCAATCGAGCTGTGCGATGACAAAATGAAGACGTATCTTGCGCTTGACGGCAGGGTGAAGCAACCGAAAACGATACCTGCGCCGCTTTCATTTTTTGATACGGATTATACGGAATTTGTCGAAAAAGCAGGGGAAGCGCTGGGCTTTCCGCTTGTGTTCAAGGAATGCTTCGGCTCGTTCGGTGAGCAGGTGCATTTGTGCAACAACGTTGCAGACGTTATGAAATATGTTAACGGTAAGCCGTTTTTACTTCAGGAATATATCGAGTGCGGCGGCGAGGACGTAAGGCTTGAGGTAGTGGGCGACAAAGTTGTTGCGGCTATGAAGCGCAGGAATGAGAATGATTTTCGCTCAAATATCACAAACGGCGGCATTGCCTTTGAATACACGCCGAGCGAGGACGAAAAAGCCCTTGCAGTGACGGCTTGTAGGGAGCTTGGCTTGACGTTCGGCGGCGTTGATATTATGAACGGCGACGCAATTTGCGAGGTCAATTCAAACGCACATATTATCAACATTATGCACACTTCGGGCGTTGACATTGCGCCGCTGATTTTTGAGGAAATATTGAGGAAAATATGAAGCCGATTTTAGTTTATTCAAAGGAAGAAGCCGAGCGAAATGCCTTTACGGTTGAGAAAATATGCAAGGGCCTCGGTACAAAGCTCGTTACTCCCGATTATCGAGGCGAGGCGGCTTTTGTCGTTAATCGAAGCAACGATTATGAGATAGCAAGGTACTATGAGCAACGAGATATAAGGGTTTTCAACGGCGCGCAGTTTACGAGAATTGCAAACGATAAACAGCTTTGCTACGATTTTATGGAACAAAACGGAATTGAGATTATGCAAACGAGATATAGGAGCGTGCCGTTTGTGAAAAAGCCGAAAAATTCCCACGGCGGACAGGGCGTTGTGATGTGCTATAATACGGCGGAATATGACGAAAATAAGGTTTGTCAAAAGCCTGCGAGTGATTTAGGCAGAGATGTCAGAGTGTGGGTGATTGGCGGCGAAATCGTATGTGCTTTTTTGAGGGTGAGCGATAAAGATTTTCGTTCAAATTACTGCCTCGGCGGCAGAGCAGAGCCGTATAATTTGAACGAAGAAGAAAAAAGCAAGGTCAATCGAATTATCGAACTTGTTACACCTCTCGGAGCGGATTATTACGGAATTGATTTCGTTTTCGACAACGGCAAAGCGGTCTTTAACGAATTAGAGGACGCCGTCGGTGCAAGAATGATTTATGCGAATACGGATATAGACATAATAGAAATGTATGTTGATTACATAAATCAAACTAAAAAGTAAATTGTAATAGTTGAAAAATGAATTGGTTTTATTGTTGGTAAATCATATTTCTTATCTTTATTTAACTGATTTCTGTTTTATGCATATTATGTTATTGTCGAGGTGTTCGACAATAAATATCAGGGAGTGAGAATATGGCTGTTTTTTCTAACCAAGCAACAATAACCTATAACGGAAACACGGCAAACTCTAATATTGCATACGGCGAGATATTGGATGCGCTTGCTGTGTCAAAAACGCCTATTGAATCAGGATATACACCGGGTGAGACGGTGACTTATGTGGTAAATCTTACCAACACAGGTACTACGCCACTTACAGGTGTAACCTTAACCGACAATCTTGGAGGATACGATTTCGCAGGAACAACAGTTTATCCGTTGAGTTATAATGCAAACAGTATAAAATATTTTGTAAACGGTGTTTTACAGAGCACGCCGACAGTTGTACAAGGTCCGCCTATGAGCATTACAGGACTTAGTATTCCTGCTAAGGGAAATGCCGTTTTGGTTTACCAAGCAACGGTGACAAGCTTTGCTCCATCAACGCTTGGAAGCACGATAGTTAATACAGTAACTGCAACAGGAACAGGTATTAATACTCCTGTAACAGCGTCATCAACGGTTGCGGTAAACTCAAATGCAAGCATTACTGTCAACAAGTCGATTTCACCGACACAGGTAACGGATAATCAGCAGGTGACCTACACCTTTATTATTCAAAATTCAGGCAATACAGCTTTGGAGGCAACGGGTGATACCGTGATAACAGACACCTTCAATCCTATATTATCAAATATATCTGCTGTGTTTAACTCAACACCTCTTGGTGTAAACACAGACTACACCTATGATACGGCAACGGGCTTGTTCCAAACGCTGGCGGGTAGAATCACGGTGCCTGCGGCAACGGTAACTCAAAACCCGACAACGGGAGAATATACTGTTACACCGGGCGTTTCAACACTCGTCATTACAGGTACAATCTAGCAGTTTTACAAAAGATTACCGGGATTCACTTTTGATGTGAACCCCGGATTTTTTTATTTTATGAACTTGTCGATTGCGTCGTTGAGCTCGTCTATTATTTCCGTTTCGCCCTCTTCGACTGCGTGGACTATACAATGCTCAAGATGGTCCTTCAAAATCACCTTGCCTGTGTTGTTGATAGCCGACTTAACGGCGGCAAGCTGAATGAGAACATCGCTGCAATCCTCGTCGTTTTCGACCATTTGCTTAACCTTTTGAAGATGACCGATAGCACGTGCAAGACGATTCGACACCTCTCGCCTATGCTCGTCGGAATGATGATGTGTATGACTGTGCGTTTCCATATTATCTGAAATATGCAACGCCGCTTTCAAAGAGCTTCATATCCTTTTCGCCCGGAACGTTTGCATAAAGATTGTCGCCCTTACGCTCGCAATGTCCCATCTTACCTAAAACTCTGCCGTCCGGTGAAGTGATACCCTCAACCGCACATACAGAGCCGTTGGGGTTAAACGGCATATCGTCGCAAACCTCGCCGTCAAGATTTACATACTGGGTTGCAATCTGGCCGTTTGCGATAAGTTTTTTCATTACCTCTTCGTCAGCAACGAATCTGCCCTCGCCGTGGCTTATCGGAACTGAGAAGACGTCGCCTGCGTTAACGCCGGAGAACCAAGGAGATTTTACGCTCGTTACTCTTGTGTAAGCGACGGAGGAGATATGTCTGCCGATAGTGTTAAAGGTTAAGGTTGGGTCATTTTCTTTTATATCAACAATCTCGCCGTACGGCACAAGACCGAGCTTGATAAGAGCCTGGAAGCCGTTGCAGATACCGAGCATTAAGCCGTCGCGGCAGTTGAGAAGCCTTGATACTGCTTCGCTGACCTTCGGATTGCGGAATGTTGTAGCAATGAACTTGCCGGAGCCCTCTGGCTCGTCACCGCCCGAAAATCCGCCCGGAAGCATAACAATCTGGCTCGTTTCAATTTCCTTAACCATCTTATCTATAGTTTCCTCGATAGCCGACGGAGTGAGGTTATTTACAACAAGTATGCTTGTTTCTGCGCCTGCCTTTTCAAAGGCTCTTGCGGTATCAATTTCGCAGTTAGTTCCGGGGAAAGCAGGGATAAATACCTTAGGTCTTGCAACCTTGTTCTTTGCGATAAATATCGAACGCTCTTTATAAAGCGGAACATCGGCGTACATCTTTGCCTTTTTGCCTGAATCGGTCGGGAATACCTTTTCGAGCTTGCCTGTCCAAGCGTCGATAAGGTCGTCAAGAGTGTAAACCGTGCCGTCAATGATGAATACGGAGTTATTGTTCGTTGTGCCGAGTGTTACGCCGTCAAAAGCGTTTTCGTCTGCAAGCTCAAGAACAAAACTACCCTGAAGCGGTGCAAACAATGTTTTTTTGTCAAGTCCCTGTGCAAAGGTGAAGCCCGTCTTGTTGCCGAATGCCATTTTGCATACGCAAGCAGCGGCGCCGCCCTCTTTAACAACGCTTGCGGAAAGCACTCTGCCGTCCTTAACAGCCTTGCTGACTTCGACCATAAGTGCCATTGCCTCGTCGTATTTCGGAAGTCCGCTTGCTTCATCAACAGGAATTTCAACCAATTTAACCGTGCTTGCTTCACCCTTGAATTGCGATGATACGGTTTCGCTCGCCTTGCTGACGCCTACTGCAAACGATACGAGAGTAGGCGGAACATCAAGCTCGTTGAAGCTGCCGCTCATAGAATCCTTACCGCCGATTGACGGAGTGTGATAGCCGATTTGAGCCGAAAGTGCGCCCAAAAGTGCGGCGGTTGGCTTGCCCCATTTTGACGGAGCGTCGCCGAGTCTTTCAAAATATTCTTGGAATGTAAGTCTTGCTTTGCTTGGGTCACAGCCGACAGCGGCGAGCTTTGAAAGCGATTCCGTTACCGCAAATGCTGCGCTGTGGAACGGCGACCAGCGTGAAAGCTTCGGAATAAAGCCGTAGGACATAACGGTTGCCGTGTCTGTTTCGCCCTTGAGAAGCGGAATTTTTGCTACCATTGCTTCTTCGGGTGTGAGCTGATACTTACCTGCATACGGCATAAGCACGGTGCCTGCACCGATTGACGAGTCGAAGCGTTCAACAAGTCCCTTTTGGCTGCACACCTCAAGCCTTGAAAGGTTTGCCTTAAACGCCTCGGAAACAGTCATATCCTTTAAGCAGTCGGGAGCCTCTGTGCGGTAGGATACCTCGTCAACCGCCGAAATCTCTGCTTTTGCGTGCTGAACAACGCCGTTTGTATTAAGGAAGTCACGGCTGAGGTCAACGATTTTGTCGCCTCTCCATGTCATTTCAAGTCTGTTTGTATCGGTAACCTGCGCAACAACGGTTGCTTCGAGGTTTTCTTCGTTTGAAAGCTCAATAAATCTGTCTATATCCGACTTGTCAACAACGACTGCCATTCTCTCCTGCGATTCGGAAATAGCGAGCTCCGTGCCGTCAAGTCCGTCATATTTCTTCGGTACTGCGTCAAGGTTAATCTTCAATCCGTCTGCAAGCTCACCGATAGCAACGCAAACGCCGCCTGCACCGAAGTCGTTGCAACGCTTAATCATTCTTGCAACCTCTGCATTGCGGAAAAGTCTTTGAATTTTTCTCTCGGTAGGAGGATTACCCTTTTGTACCTCTGCACCGCAGGTTTCGATAGAAGAGCTGTCGTGTGCCTTTGACGAGCCTGTTGCACCGCCGCAGCCGTCACGTCCCGTACGACCGCCGAGGAGAATGATTACATCCTCGTTTTGAGGCACCTCACGGATAACATTTGATTTAGGTGAAGCACCGATTACTGCGCCGATTTCCATACGCTTTGCAACATAGCCCTCGTCGTAAAGCTCAACAACCTGACCTGTTGCAAGACCGATTTGGTTACCGTAGGAGCTGTAACCGTGAGCCGCACCGGTTGTAATCTTGCTTTGAGGGAGCTTTGCGTCAAGCGTTTCTTCAAACGGAGTAGTCGGGTCGCCTGCGCCTGTTACACGCATAGCCTGATAAACGTAAGCTCTGCCTGAAAGCGGGTCACGAATTGCACCGCCGAGACAGGTTGCCGCACCGCCGAACGGCTCAATTTCTGTTGGGTGGTTGTGAGTTTCATTTTTGAATTGAACGAGCCACGGCTCCTTTTTGCCGTCAATCTCAACCTCAACATTTATTGAGCAGGCGTTGATTTCCTCGCTCTCGTCCAAATCGTCAACATAGCCTTGCTTTTTGAGCGCCTTTGTGCCGATGCACGCCATATCCATAAGGCAGACAATCTTATCCTTTCTGTCGCCGTAAAGGTCGCTTCTAAGCTCAAAATATTCCTCAAGCGCCTTTTCGATAGCCTCGGAGTATCTGCTTTTTTCAATCTTGATTTCGTCAAGTTGGGTAGCAAAGGTTGTGTGACGGCAGTGGTCTGACCAGTATGTATCTATAACCTTTAATTCGGTGAGTGACGGGTCACGGTTTTCGTCATTTTTGAAATAATCACGCACCCAGCACAAATCGGCAACGCTCATTGCAAAGCCCATTTGGGAGTGATACTGCGCAATTTCCTCGTCGCTCTTTGCGATAAAGCCGTTTATGCGAATGATATCGGCAGGAACGTCGCTTTTGATGTCAAGGCTTTCGGGCTTGTCCATAGAAGCCTCACGGCTCTCAACAGGGTTTATTACATACGCCTTGATTTTTGAAAATTCCTCGTCTGTGATATCACCTTTAACTGCGATAACCTTTGCGCTTGCAACGGTCGGGCGTTCGCCGGCAGTAAGAAGCTGAATACATTGCGCCGCAGAGTCGGCTCTCTGGTCATACTGACCGGGTAAAAATTCTGTCGCAAAGTATTTCCAGCCCTCGCCGAAGCTTATTTCATAGCTTACGCTGTCAAGGTTTGCTTCTGAAAATACACCGTTTACGGCGTTTTTGAACTCGTCCTCGCTCAAGCCCTGCGCATCGTAGCGGTTGATTATTCTCAACTCCTCAAGCGCTGTAATTCCGACATTTTCCCTCAAATCCTTGAGCATATTCGAGGCTTCAATGTCGTTTCCTTTTTTCTTTTCAACAAATACACGGTAAACCTGCTGCATACAAAAATCTCCTACAATTTGTTAAATATATTTTTACGGTTAAATATTTTATCATATTTTATCTGCGATTACAACTAAATGACGCAAATATTTCTATCTTTGTTAAAAATTATAACCACCGATTAATTTATCTTAAAAATATTGTGAACATTGTTTATTTTTTGACACAGATGTGATATAATGGCGGTGTAATGAAAAATGAAATCAAAACGGAGTAATTAATTTATGGATACGATGTTCAGCAGTGACGATTTATACTTTGATGTAGAATTTCTAAACTGTGTTGTGGATAAGAAAAAGGACTTTGAGGTTGTCGATGCAGACAGCCATTTTTGTGAGTTCGTCGGCGTGCATTATTCAAAGGTAAAGCAGGGCAAGCTGTCGCTTCTTGACCTGCTCATTCCGCAGAGCCGACAGGAGATTGTTGAAAAGCTGTGCAAAAAAAACAGTCCCTTTGTTTATCTTGACCTTTTCATAAAGGATTATAACTCTAAGTATAATTATGTTCATTGTACGGTGCGTAATAATAACGAGAGCTCGTTGTGCAGTATCACCTTTGCAGACGTGAGCAAGGTTGCGGAAAAGAGTAAAAAAATCCGCGAAAACGCAAAGACGATGAATCACCTTATTGACCTTATCACGGGCGGTATTTGTCTTTTCAAGGTTGAAAAGGATATGCACTTTAGGGTGCTTTATGCAAACGAGGCGTGCTGTCGCTTCTTCGGAACCGTTAAGCAGGAAATAAAAAAGCGTGAGTACCGCATTGACGATTTTGTTCACCCGAAGGATAAAAGCGCCGCCTTTCAGGCAATCGGCTCGGCTATGGCAACGAAGAAGCCGATTGATATGGAGATTAGAATTTTGACCCACGGACAAGATTATATTTGGTGCAAAATGAACTCGGATATTCAGCGATACGACAAGGACGGCTGTCCGATTTTTCACGCTATGTTCACGGATATAACCGAGATAAAATCGGCTCAAAAGGACGCGGATATCCAAAGGGAAAAGCTGCTGAAAATATTGAAAAACGTGCCGGCTCCCGTGTTCTGTGCGTCGTATGAAAATCCGTTTGAGCTTACGGCGGTGAGTACGGAATTTGCCGAATCGCTCGGAGTTTCAAGAGAGGAAATTACGAATAAATTATCCGGTGACCTGACGAAATTTATCGTCGAGGAGGATATTGACAGGGTAAGAAAAGAGTTCGAAAATTTGGACGAGGATAAGCCGAAGCAGGTGAAATATTCGCTGAAAATTAACGGCGCCGAGCCGTTTGAAATCTGCGATAGGCGCAAGGTTGTAACGCTTGAAAACGGCGAAAAATATGTTGTAGGCGTGGTCGAAAAGCCGTAACTGATCGTCACGGCTTTTCGAGTGAAGAGTGAAAAGTGAAGAGTGAAAAGAAGAGGTTTGATTGATTATATTTAACGGAACGTCGAGGACACCTATGCGTCGTCCTCGACGTTCCGTTTTATACGGAGAGTAATGTGGGTATGTTTATTTTGCACAAAATCGGGTGTAAAAATTTGGGAGAAATGACGTGCTTATCGGTGTTGACTAACAAAACTTTAAGGTTTATAATTATTCTGTAGCAAAATTTTTATATATTATTAGATATTATGTAATATATAAAGGCTGATTTCATTCCAAAAGGAGGAATTTGTATGAGGAAAAGACTAACCCAAAAAGCGCTCAGCGTTTTGTTAGCCGTTCTTTTGGCAGTAACGGGCTTGTTGCCTGCCACGGCGGCTTTCGCGGGTGACGGCGTAGAGGGCTACTACGATTTGCAGATCTTCTACGGCGAAACGAACACAATCGTTCCAACCTATGAGGAGGACGGTGTAACCAAGTACAAGGAATATATGTTCGAGGGTGACGAGCTTCAACTCAAGTATAAGCTTATCGACTCTGTATTCCCCGATAACGGTTATGTTAAATGGTACTCTGAGGCTCCTGCACTTGCCGATGTTGACGAAACCGGTAAGGTTAAGGCGTTCGACTCGTCCAAGGGTGCGGTTGTCAGACTATGGATTGACAACGAGGTAAGAACTATCCCGATTTTGGGCAAGGTGCTTGCACCTATTCTCGAAAAGGCGTTCTTTAACCAGTATATCGACCTTGACTCAATGGATAACGACGCAATTGTTACCATTCTTGAAGAAACTCTCGGCTCCAATTCGATTATTGCCGATCAAATTGAGTCCTACGAGGGCGAACTTATCGACTCGTTGAGAACCTACCTTGACAAGATTAATTCTAATATTCACTGCGTGCTTTACGACGGAGACGGCAATCAGGTTTCCGACGACGTTGTTCAAATTGTTGTAAAGAGAAATAAGGAATGGTATGCAAACTTCCTGCCTAACGGTACTCACTTTACAAACAAGGCGCAGGTTCCGACGACGGTTGCAAAGGGCAGCCAGGTTCAGCTTTATGCAATTACAACTCCGCAAAGACTCGGCTTCGGTACGGTTTATTCCGTAAAGTCGTCTTCAATCTTTACACAGGGTCGTGTTGTTGCAACGGTTGACGACGGCGGTCTCGTTAAGTTTAAGAACACAGGTACCTGTACAATTATGGCGTCGCCCGACTCCGAGGACGTTGTTGAGGCTCTTTTGAAGTTCATTAACTACTTCTATGAGCTTGAAAACACGGGCACACTCGATACTCAAAAGGCGGCAGATATTCTCATTAAGTATATCGGCATCGACATTAACCGTACAGTGCTTGCGGGTATTCTCGACGCTTGCTTTGCGGTTGCCGATATCGTAGGTGATACGGCAGACCCTGTTCAGCTTACCGCAACTGCCGTTGAGGTTATCGCAAACCTTTGTTTGCAGTTTGCATATAACGATACTATCGACTTTACGGTTGTTGAGGCACAGCCTCTTGAGGCTTTCGATATTGAGGGTGTAAATTCCGTTAAAGAGGGTACGCAGGTTCAGCTCGTTCCGACAAATCTTGTTCCGACAGTCGGCGACGTTACCGATATCGTTTGGCGTTCGTCAGACCCGAGCGTTGCTTGTGTTGACCCTGAAACAGGTCTTGTAACAGGTCTTGACGCCGGCGGCTCACTCGGTGCGCTTTCGTCTCAAACCTGCACAATCTACGCTTTGTCAACAACGAACAACGTTGAGCGTAGCATAACTATGACCGTAACAGGTAAGACAGGTAAATACATTTCAAAGGTAGATATCAACGGTCTCGATACTGTCGGCATTGAGGAAGAAGCAGATTTTACCTATACGATTTATCCGAAGCGTGTTGCGGAAAGCGAAAACCTTTATACGAAGTGGGGCGTTGTTTCGGGTGTAGACGAGGAAGGTAATCCGACTTATACCTGGGCTAATGCAGACGAGCCTGCCGTTGACCCGGACGGCGTTGCGCAGATTGACGCAATGGGACACTTCATTCCGCTTTCAGGCGGTACAACGACTATCGCATTTCAGGCGCAGACGGGTTATCTTCTTTCCGACGGAAGTTTTTACGAAATCAGCTCATATATTGCAACAAAAGAGGTTGAAACAGGTATTCCTGTTGAAAATATAAGAATCGGCGTTACCGAGCGTCTTACAAGCGACACTAACGGTAAGCTCAGCCGTAATGAAACGATTACAATCAACGGTCAGGAATATACATATGCTACCGTAAAAATCGGCATTGGTAATGAGTATTTCAAAAAGGGCGTAAATATCAAGGCGACCGTTGAGCCTGCCGAAGCAACCGACCAAAATCTTACTTGGGTTGTTGATAACAAACATTACGACACAAAGATTTCTCCCGATACTCATTCTATCGACGTTACTCACGGCGGCAATCACGAGCAGACGGATACCTTCAACATCTATGCCGTATCAAATGACGGCGAGGTTAAGTCGAATGTCATCACCGTTTGCGTAACGAGAAACGACGTAACCTCGAATGTTATCGACCAAGAAGAAATCACGATGATTAACGGTAAGGATACCGACGCTACTCACACGCTTACATTTGACGGTACGTGGACGAGTAGATTCTATGCGTGCTACGGTACAAACTGGTATTCGTCAGATGAGGAAATATTCTCCGTTTCGCCGAAGGGCAACGATAATTATGACGCAGTTCTTCACGCAAACGACGTAGGTACCGCAACTCTCTACTGCGTATCTGCCGACGGTGCGTTCATCGACTCGATTGAAGTAACGGTTAAGCCCGACAAGCAGTATCTTGAGGAAATCGTAAATATTTGCGACAAGTCGATTGTGCTTCATACAAAGCATAATAGGGATTACTACAAGACATATATGAGAAAGCTCGATATGGCTTACACGGTATTGTACGAGGCTGATATGGCTTCGCAGACCGTAGTTGACACAACTGCCGCAGAGCTTTTAGCGGCGTTCATTAAGGTCGGCGGATTCGTTGGAATTTCCGACATTGAGATGAAGGCAACAAACAAAGAGGATATGACGAGCGACTACGTAACCGTTAAGGTAGGCTCGACAAAGAACTACAAGAATTACAGCTATGACTTCGACTTTGAGGTTAAGCCTGCGGGCGCAATGTACTCAAAGGAGGTTTGGACCTCGTCGAACGACAGTATCAGCGTAGACGAAAACGGCGTATGCCGTCCGACGTCTAACGACCCTTGCTCGGCAGACATCACCTGTACCGTAACCGACTACAACGGTACAACCGTTTCCGACACAAAGCATATTGCTTTTGCAAGAACAAAGGCAACAGGCGTTGAACTCGACACATACAGAATCATTGATGCAAAAATCGGCGAGACAAGACAGTTGAAGCCTACGGTTCTTCCTAAAAACGTTCTTGGAAAATCCGAAGCGAGCGTTGAGGATGTAACTTGGTTCTCAACAAACGAAAATGTAGTAACTGTAAATAAAGACGGCGTACTCACATATGTTTACGGCGGTAACGCAACTATCATTTGTACAACTGCCGACGGCGGATTTACTGCTGAATGTAATGTTACTGTTGATACAAACTACAACCACTTAGAGCTTCTTATTAAACAGCTTGACGACCTCTCGCTCAACGAGGTAAGCTACTATCCCGACACCTGGGCTCCTTATATTGAGGCAAAGACCGAGGCAGAGAGAATGGTAGCCGAGAAGAATTCCTCTCAGGAGGACGTTGACGCACAGTATAACAAGCTCGACACAGCGTACAAGAACCTTAAGAAGTTCGTTGATATTCAAAAGGTAGAGCTTTATCTCGACGGCGAGCCGACTTCTGAATTTTATCAGTATGACCTTCGTCTCTTGAAAGAGGGCTTGAGCTACAAGAACGCACAGCTCGACCTTAATGTAAGACTTTATCCGAACAACGCAACATATCAGTCGGTAGTTTGGACATCTTCAACAACCGCTATTTCCGTATCGTCCGACGGTGTTTGCTCACCGACTGCAAATAAGTCGTGCTACGGCTCGATTACCTGTACGGTAACCGACGCATTCGGCAATGAGTATCAGGACAGCGTTTGGGTATCGTTCTCCTACAATCCGGTAACAGGCGTTTCGCTTTCGAAGGATAGCATTGTGGGTGCAATCGGTACAACTCAAAAGCTTACTGTAACTATTGAGCCTGTCGGCTCCGACCTGCTTCATATTGCGGCTGCCGACATTAAGGATTACTTCTGGGAGTCCGACGACCCAAGCGTTGCTTCGGTAGACCAGGACGGCACGGTTCACTTCAACGGCGCAGGCTCGACAATCGTTCGCTGCGTATCGTATGACGGCGGTGTATCGGGCGAATGTAAGGTATCTGCCGAGGGTGACAGAACGGCGCTCAAGGAAGCAATCCAGCTTTATAAAGATGTAGATTATACGAATTACGAATACAACTACGGTATGGCGTTCAAGAATGCTTATGACGAAGCGCTTGTAGTTTTGGACGACAAGTCGAAGACTCAGGACGAAATCGACCGTGCAACCTCTAATTTGGTTATCGCGGCAGAGGCTCTTGCAGACCATCCGTACAAGAGTGTTGAAAACATTGTAGTTACCTATCAGACTCAAAAGAGAAGCCTTACAAATGCAATAACATCGGTTGCAAGCGGTATGATAGGAACGAACAGCGCAGTATCCGTAAACCTTTCAAGCGGATATTCAAACTATAACGACTATAACGATATTATCCTCACCGCTTCTAACAGTCCGAGCGGCACAATGTTCAAGACTGTAAACTGGGAGGTACTCGAAACCTCGAATATGAGCGTTTCTTCAAACGCTCTTGCAAAGATTACTCTTACACCGAGCGAAAGTGCAAGAAGCTCAAACGCAAGCGCAAGAGTAAAGGCTATCTATACAGACCACTACGGCAGAACAACCGAAAGAGAAATTTGGGTATCAATGTCCGACACAGTCTGCACAGGTATTACTGTTGAAGAAACAGATTTGAATATGGCAGGAACGGCAGACCCGTATCAGCTTACTTACAGCACAACAGGTAACGCTTCCGGCTATAACAACAGAGTAATCTTCACAACAAGCGACGAGAACGTTGCGACAGTATCTGCTTCAGGTGTTGTTTCACCGGTTGACGCAGGCTCCTGCGTAATTACCGCAAAGACGCTCGACGGCGGATATACACAAACAGTTAATGTCAGCGTTTACACCGATTTCAGCAAGCTCGCTCAAAAGGTAAACGAATACGAGGCATTGATTAACGACGTTAAGGATAAGGATCAGTTTACCGAGGAATCGCTCAATGCACTCGGCGAGCAGGTTGATATCTGCAAGGCTATGGTAAACGAGGGCAAGGCAAGTCAGCGTGAGGTTAACGCCGCTTTGGCAAAGCTTGAGCAGGCATATAACAACCTTACAGGCTACATTCCTGCAACGGGAATTACCGTTTCACTCAACGATAATCAGGAAAATATCACCGAGGTTAATCCGCACTTCGTAAGATATAAGTCAACCGCACTTAATAAAGCAACAGTTCAGCTTGCATACAAGGTTGCACCTGACGACGCAATGTACGAGGGTATCGAGTGGACATCTTCAACCTCTACCATTACCGTTGATGAAACAGGTAAGGTAACAAGCGTAAGCGCATTACCGGGTGCTGCGGCAATTACCGCAACGGTAACAACGGTTTACGGCGATTCGTACAGCGACACATATTATGTATCGTTCGTAAGATACGCAGTTGAAGAGGTAGGCTTTACAACCGACTTGTTGTACGGTGCACCTCACGAGCAAAAGCAAGTTCCTGTTGAGCTTAAGACAACAAGTAATATTGCTTCCGTTACACCGTCTGTTCAAAATTGTTTGTACGAATCAATGGACGAAACTATTGCAACTGTTGACGGCGACGGACTTGTAACATTCCGTAAGCAGGGCACAACCCAGATTAAGGTAACCTCAATCGACGGCGGTCTCGTTGGCTACATCAATGTACAGACAACTTGGGATACAACCGCATTGCAGGAGGCTATCGCACAGGCTAACGCACTTGTTTATACCGATTATGAATACACCTACGGTATGCAGCTTAAGACTGACCGCGAAGCAGCCGAAGCAATTTATGCAAATCCGAATGCTTCACAGCAGGAGATTGACGCGGCTTGCACAAAGCTTGTTGAAACAATTAACTCGCTTGAGGGTCACGAATTTGTACTTCCTGTTGTAACAATGACTGCTAACGATACAGTTGTTTCAAACGGTCTTACCTTTGAAGCAATCGACGGCGTGCTCAGAGTAGCAGTTGAAGTAAACGGCACAATGTATAAGTCCTGCGTGCTTTCAACCGAAAACGAGGTTGGTCTCACTTCAAGCATCGGCAACAAGGAAATCGTTCTCAACAAGAACGAGGTTGGCACAGACGCAACAGTAACCGTTAAGGCAGTTGTTATCGACGACTACGACAGAGAAACAGTTTACAGCTACGATATCATCCTTTGCGACAAGATTGTTTCTATCGACGATATCTCAATCACGCTTGACGGCGAGGTTGTAACATCTGTAACAAAGTCGGGCTTCAGCATCGGTTACAGAGATTTCACAGGCTTCACTCTTGGCTATGTATCAAATACAGCAAGCTCGGCTAATCCGATTGCGGTAGAATGGACATCATCAGCACCGGACTACATCACTATCGACGAAAACGGTACCGTAGGTCTTACATTACTTGCGAAAGCAAAGGATGAAAACAATGCAAACATTACCTGTACTGTAACAAATCCTGACGGTACAACGGTATCGACCAAGATACCTGTAACAATCAAGAGAAAATAGTGAGGTATATATAATATGTATAAATTCAAGAATAAATTTAAGCGTTGTATTGCCTCGATTCTCGCAGTATTGACATTTGCCACCTGCCTTTCAATAGGCGGTGTGGCTTATGCCGAGGACTTGGTGGCAATTAACGAGACGAACTTCCCCGACAAGAATTTCCGCACTATTATTTCGGAAATTTACGATACGAACTCCAACGGTTATCTCGAAGCAAGCGAACGTACAAATACAATGATGACCGTTTCTGGATATCTTGAGGAAATCTGCGGCGCCGATGCAAAAATCGAGACGTTAAAGGGCGTTGAATATTTCTATAATCTTTCAAAGCTTTACTGCGCAGGTATCGGCTTAAACGAGCTTGATGTTCATCTCAACACAAAGCTCACACGTATAACCTGTATGGGTAACGAGCTTACCTCGATTAACTTGGGCACGCTCAACGCTCTTACATATCTCGACTGCTCGGTTAACAATATCACTGCCCTTGATATAAGCGGTACGCCGAATATCGAAACTCTGCTTTGTAATTCAAATGCGATTGCGAGCATTGACGTTTCGCCACTCGCAAATCTTACAACGCTTTATATTAACCAAAACGAGCTTACCGAGCTTAATCTTTCATCAAACGAGAAGCTCACGAATCTTGCCTGCACCTTTAACCATATAAAGGAGCTTGATTTGAGCAAGAACACACTTCTCGTTGATATTACCGAAAAAATGATAGGCGACCAATGGATTACACAGGACGCCTACATTAACTCAAACAGAATTTATATTAACTACGTTTTCAAAAATCCCTACAATCTTGTTTCTTCGTCACTTGATATGAAGAGCGAGGGCGAGGAGGGCGAGGTAACAACCTCTGCCTACAACGGAAGCGCTTTTGTTACAGATGAGCTGACAGGCATTGCAGGAAAGCTCACCGACGCAGACGGCGAGAGCAGAGACGGCTTCGTTTACAAGTACAATGTAAACAACGCAGCCTGCGACGATATGTCCGTAAATATCGAGGTAAAGAGAAACTTCTATCAGGTTGACTTTTATCTTGACGAAACAAAAGAGGTCAGACTTTCCTACAATCTCGTAATTTCGGGAAATCAGGCAACTGCGCCGCAGATACCCGAAGCCTCCACCTGCAAGGAATTTGTTAAGTGGAGCGAGAATTATACAAATGTAACGAGGGATATGTCCGTTTATATCGTATGGCGTGACAACCATGACATAGTAAAGAGCTTTAACGATTCAACCGGTATCATCAATATTTATTGTACAAAGTGCGACGAAAAGACCGTAAGGTTTGATTTCGGTGCGGCTTACAACAAGAAGACCGGTGAGGACGGCTTTGATGCGGTTGGCGACGTAAATAACGACGGCGTTATCAACGCAAAGGACTATGCTATTCTCTACAGAATGTAGGATTTATAAAATTTATTTGTAATTCGGCACAGCCGTTACAGAAAATGGTGATTATATGAGACACAAAAAACTAATTTCTATACTGCTTTCAATCGTTATGGCGTGCGGTGCGCTTTACGGTATGGGAACTATCGTTCTTGCGGATTCTATAAGCTTTGAGTACGATAACGAAACCGCAACGCTTACTGTAACAGGAACGGGTGCAATGCAGGATTATACCGAAAACACGCTTTCCTCCCGTCCGTGGAGTGCTTATGCAGAAAGTGCGCAGACGGTTGTTATCAGCGACGGAATTACCCATGTAGGCGACTACGCCTTTTCGAGATTTTCGGCGCTTACTAATGTTGAGCTTCACGAAAGCGTAACCTCTCTCGGTACAACTGCATTCAGCGGAAACGATTCGTTGCTTGAAATGTTCGTTCCGTCAACCGTTACCGAGATTGAGCCGTACGCATTCGGCTATGCATATGATATGACTGTTCCCGATGGCTTCATTGCATATTGCGAATACAAGAGTGCGGCACAGGAGTACTGCTTCAAAAACTATATTCCGTTTGAAGCTCCGATGATGGGCAGATTTGAGGATATTGCGTGGATTACCGAGGCAGGCCAGCAGGCAGTTTGGTCGTTTTATGCTTATTCAAGCGGTACTCTTGAGTTTTGGTCAATCGGCGGTAAGGATACCGTAGGCTTGATTTATGATGCTTCGAATTATGTTTACAGCACCGACTATTCCGCAATGAAGAAGTCCGCCGTTGCTTATAACGATGACAACGGAAATGACGTAAACTTCAAGATTACATACACCGTTGAAGCCGGTAAGAGATATTATTTGGCAACTCGCTTTATGCTCCAAAACCGCTATGACGGAAGCAATGAATACGAGGACGGTAAATACGGTGTTGAAATGCGTATGACCTGTGATGAGCACTGTCTTGACAGCTATGTCAGAAAAGCTCCGACTTGTACCGCTCCGGGTGAAAATGTTGAATTTTGTTTAAGCTGCGATTATGAAAACGTTACGGAAATTCCGATGATAGACCACGACCCGCGTCCTGCTGTCAGAGAAACCGTTAGGGCTGAAACCTGTACGGAGTCAGGCTTGTATGACGATGTTGTATACTGTAAAGTATGCGGCGGTCAGATAAGCAGAACATCTGTTGAGGTTGACCCGCTTGGTCATAGCTTCACCGAATATCAGTATCAAAATAATGCAACCTGTACCGATGACGGAACCGAAACGGCTTATTGCTCAAGGTGCGGCGAGATTGACACAAGAGTTGTTGAGGGCAGTGCGCTCGGTCACGAATTTGTCGATTATATCAGCGACGGCAACGCAACCTGTACAAACGACGGTACCGAAACCGCTCATTGTGTAAGATGTGATGTAACTGATACGAGAGTTGAGGAGGGCAGCGCACTCGGTCACGAGTATGTAACCGAGGTCATTGCTCCGACCTGTACGGACGGCGGCTATACGCTTCATACCTGCACAAGATGTAACGACAGCTATAGGTCCGACTTCCAAGATGCACTCGGTCATATTGACGGCGAGGATGAGGTTGAGGTTATCGTTGAGCCGACCTGTACGAAATTGGGCACGGCACACGTAACCGTGCATTGTACAAGATGCGGTGAGGAAACCTTCTCCGGTGATAGAAATATTGAAATGCTCGGTCATAGCTTTGTCATTAAATCGTTTGACGGCGAGCAGGTTGGTACGGAATGTGAAAGATGTCAGGAGGTTAAGACCTTTGACTTTATGTTCCGATATAATACCGAAATTACCGAAAACGACGATTGGGCAGTTATAGACGTAAACAGCGACGGCGTTATCAACGCAAAGGACTATGCGTATATTTACAGAATGACGAAATAAGGCGCTATAATAAAAACTACATCAAAAGTAAGGCTCCCCTTGACCTATCATCAAGGGGAGCTATTTTTTTACACAAACCAACAAAAGGGTCTTTATTTAATAAATGTTGCCGACCGATGCAGTTGAACTTAACAAAAGAATTACTTATCTGACAAGTTTATATGGTGGAAAGTACGCTCCCTAAATGCTATAATGATTTATAGTTAAGGGGGCGTATTTATGTTTTCGGATAATTTATTATATTTGAGAAACCTTAAAGGCTTATCGCAGGAACAAGTTGCCGAAGCAGTTGGTATTTCTCGTCAATCGTATTCCAAATGGGAACAAGGAGATACTTTTCCTGACATTGATAAATGCGATAAGCTGGCAAAGTTTTATGGCGTTACAATTGACTCACTGATTCACGCTGATGAAAAAATAGGAAAAACAAAGATAGCGCCTGCACCCATCGGTAAACATCTTTGGGGAACAGTTACTATCGGAAGCAAGGGGCAAATTGTAATACCAAAAAATGCACGAGATACATTTGATATGAAAGAGGGCGACCGTCTTGTTGTGCTTGGAGACGAGTCACAGGGTATCGCTTTAATCAAAGCAGAAATTTTTGAAAAGCAAATGCAAGAAATGTTGGAGCGTTCGCAACGCTCTGCCGAATAACAAAATGGAGGTGAAAACTATGAAATGTCCGGAGTGTGGCAAAGAAATGAGAAACGGTTATTTGTTTTGCAGTAAAGACGGTGCTTTTAGCTTTGCAAACGAAGTACCCGGTGTGTTTACGGATGCGAAAAAAGCTGACGGATTTGTTAAGATTACCGAAGTTAAACCGAGTCACAGAACTAATATCGCCGCCTCAATTTGTGAGAATTGCAAAACTGTAATTTTGAAATATTAACAACAAAGGGGACGGTTCCTATTGTTGGTTTTTTAGGGCTCAAAGCCGTATAAATACTGGATTTTTCAATTTTTATTCTTGCCCCAAAACCAACAAGGGGAACCGTCCCCTTTGTTGGTTTTGGGGTAAGAAAAGAGGGCGAGCAATGTGCTCGTCCCTACTTTTTACTATACATATTAAATGACTTCTTATATATTCAGCGACTCGTATGAATCCTTGAGAATATTATAAGAATTGCGCAGCTTTTCAACCTCGTCGTCCGTAAGATTAAGCGGAAGAATTTTTCTCACGCCGTTGCGGTTTACATAAGCCGGTAAGCCGAGATAAACATCACGCATATCGCCGTACTCGCCGTTAAGTCTCGACGATACAGTAATAACGCTGTTTTCGTCGCCGAAGATAGCCTTTGTTATTCTTACAAGGCTCATACCGATACCGTAGTATGTTGCGCCCTTGAGTTTAATAACCTCTGCGCCCGAATACTTAACCTTTTCGATAATCTCCTCAATATCCTCACGCTTGTAATCACCGTTAAAGCGTTCGTCGGTAAAAAATTCCTCAACGTTCTTTGTTGAAAGATTAAGCTGGCTGAACGGTACAAATTCGCTGTCGCCGTGCTCGCCGATAACATAACCGTGAACAGAGTGAGGGTCAGCCTGAAAATAGTTGCCTACAAGATAGCGAAGACGGGCTGTGTCGAGCGTTGTACCCGATCCGATTACTCTGTTTGCCGGGAAGCCCGAAAGCTCATAGGTTATTCTCGTCATAACGTCAACCGGATTTGAAGCAACGAGGAAAATACCGTTAAAGCCCGAAGCAACAATTTTTCCGATAAACGACTTAAAGATTGCAACATTCTTATTAAGCTGGTCAAATCTTGTTTCGCCCGGCTTTCTTGAGCCTGCCGAAGCGGTGATTACTACCAAGTCGGCATACTGGCAGTCTTCATACGAGCCTGCACGAATTTTCATATGCGACGAGCTGAAGCAAAGTCCGTGATTAAGGTCCATAGCCTCACCCTTTGCCCTGTCCTCATTAATATCAATCAAAATAAGCTCATTACACAAATCGCTGTTAAGCAAAGCATAGGCATAGCTCATACCTACCATACCGCAGCCTACAAGCGCAACTCTTCTGTTAGCCATATAAATCCAACCCTTTCAATCTATTTTAGTTTTTATATTTGTTATTCATTGTTTATGTTTTGGCAATTATGCTACTGTATATTCTATATCCTCGCAGTTATATTGTCAACAAATTAACAATAACCGACATAAATTTCGCCCTTTGCAACAAAAAGTTTGCAAAAAGCGAAATAATAATTGTGCGAGTTTATCACAAATTGTCGATTACAACTGTTCTGCGATAGAATAGATAAGCTCTTTTGTCTTATCCCAACCGAGGCACGGGTCGGTGATTGACTTGCCGTAAACGCCGTCCTCAACCTTTTGACAACCGTCCTCGATGTAGGATTCAATCATAAAGCCCTTAACCATCTTCTTGATATCGTCGCTGTGGCGCATTGAATGAAGCACCTCGTTTGCAATACGTACCTGCTCCCAATACTTTTTGCCTGAATTCGAGTGGTTTGTGTCAATAATAACGGCAGGATTCTTGAAGCCTGCGTCAAGATACATTCCTGCGAGCTGCATCAAATCCTCGTAGTGATAGTTTACGTGATTAATGCCGTGCTTGTCCACGCTTCCTCTGAGAATAACGTGAGCAAATTCATTACCCTTTGATTCAACCTCCCAACCTCTGTAAAGGAAGGTGTGTCCCGACTGCGCCGCTTTAATTGCGTTGAGCATAACGGACAGGTCGCCCGACGTCGGATTTTTCATTCCGACAGGGATATTAAGCGCAGAGGATACAAGTCTGTGCTCCTGATTTTCAACACTTCTTGCGCCTACCGCAACATACGAAAGAAGGTCTGACAAATATCTGTGATTTTCGGGATAAAGCATTTCGTCGGCACAGGTAAGTCCTGTCTGTTCAATAGCGTCCTTATGGAGATTACGAACCTCGATAATACCGTGAAGCATATCGGGCTTTTCATCCGGATTAGGCTGATGAAGCATACCTTTATAGCCTGCGCCTGTTGTACGGGGCTTTCCGGTATAAATTCTCGGGATAATCAAAATCTTATCCTCAACCTCTTTTTGAACATCTGCAAGACGATGAATATAGTCCAAAACTGAATCGGCTCTGTCGGCTGAACAAGGTCCGATAACAAGAGCGAGCTTGTCGCTTTCGCCATTGAAGACTTTTGCAATCTCAATATCTCTTGCTTCTTTTTTTGCAACTGCTTCGGCAGAAAGCGGATACTGCTCCTTAATTTCCTTAGGCACAGGAAGCTTTCTGTTAAAGCTTGTGTTAATCATATTGTCCATATTTTCACCTCAATAGTTTGTTATCCGTAATATTTTAGCACTATTGACAAAATTAGTCAACTTTTTTAATTCTGATAATTTTTGCGTCAAAAGGATTGTATAATTCAAGCGAAAGACCGCCGTTCATAAGATACGCCCCCGAGTGAACAAATTCCCTTCCGTCAACGGTGTAGGAATACTTCGCTTTTTCATCAAGCCCTCTTAAATTCAGCACCTTATGATGACGGTTGTCGAGAGTGTACGCCGTTGTCATAACGAACAAAACAGCCTCGTTATCGTCCACATATTCATTCGCCCAATAGCCGTGAGCACTCTCGTTTCTCAAACGGTACAGCTTTCCAAACTGAATAATCGGTCGAATTTCCTTGTAAAGCGCAATATACTTCTTTGCCTTTTCAATATCCTGCTCGCTGTATTCGTTAAGATTTGCACCAATAGACAGACTGCCCTGCATTGACGACGCAAAGCGGAAATCGAGTGACACGGGACGACGGTTATCGTTCCAATCGGTCACCCACGCACGCATACATTTTATCGGATAAAGCATTGAAAAGCCCTGCTGAATAACAAGTCGGTCAAGAGGGTCGGTATTGTCGGAAGTCCAAACCATATCGAAGTGACCGAGCGCACCTAAATCCGCTCTGCCCCCGCCCGAAGCGCACGCTTCAAGCTGTAAATACGGATATTTTTCTTTCAGCCTGTCGGCAACTGCGTATACAGCTTTTGTGTGACGGAGCCAAAGCTCCTGTGCATTTTCAAGGTTTTCTGCGCCGACCTCCGAAAACGGACGGTTCATATCCCATTTGATATAGCGGATATTATGCTTTTCAAGCATTTTGTCCATACAGTCAAAAACATACTGCTCAACCTCAGGCTTTGTAAGGTTAAGCACGAGCTGATTGCGAAGCTCATTGTTTTCCCTCGTTGGATAGTGATAAACCCAGTCGGGGTGCGCTCTGAACAAATCGCTGTCACGCTGTACCATTTCGGGCTCAAACCACAAGCCGAAGTCCATTTTGAGCGCATTAACGCCGTTAATAAGCTCGTCAAGACCGTTTGGGAATTTTTCCTCATTAACAAACCAGTCGCCAAGACCTGCGCAGTCGTTATTTCGCTTTCCGAACCAGCCGTCGTCCATAACAAAAAGCTCACAGCCAAGCTCCGCCGCCTTTTTCGCAAGTTCAAGCTGACCTTTTGTATTAACGTCAAACGCCGTAGCCTCCCATGAATTATACAAAACGGGAAGCGGTTTTTGGGCGTAAGCTCTCGGCAGAATATGATTAATCGCAAAACGGCTCATATCGTTGCTCATTTGCGCAAAGCCGTTTGATACGCCGATATAAACGCAGGGCGTTTCAAGCTCCTGTCCTGCTTTGAGAGTGTACGAAAAATCAAAGTCGTTCACGCCGAGCGTCACCCTTGTTATGCCTTTGAAATCACGCTGTGCCTCAACCTTAAAGCTGCCGCTGTAACCGAGTGCGGCAAAATACACCGTGCCGAAGTCCTCATTTGCGCCCTGATGCGCAATAAAAGTAGGCTGATTCGTGTGCCCCGTTGTTCCCTTGCGGCTTTCAAACACAACGCTTCCGGCTTTGAGCGTTTCGCTCTCAAGCTGAAATTCTCCGCCCCAGCTTCCGTTTGTGTTCATTATTTCATACGGCAATTCACTCGGCAGGCTGATTTCGGCAGACATCATTTTTTCAATCAAAATATCGTTGTCGCTTTTGTTTTTAAGCCTTGCAAAGCGTGTGATAATATCGCTGTCGGGATATGTAACATAATGAAGCTCAACCAAAAACGAATAAACGCTGTCTTCAAGAGTGATTACAAGCTCGTTTTCATTCTGCGCCGCCGACTTGAATTTCAAAATACAGTCACGGCAGTTGTCGAAATATCTGCATTTTACGGCACAGTTCCTATACATCTTACCGCCGAACGCAGTATATTCCGTCACGGCGTTATCCATATCGGAATGATTTGAATTAGTGTCCCAAATATCGGGAATTTCAAGCGATTCATCATCAATACGACTGCCCCAATAAAGATGACGAACAATTCCTTTGTCGTCAACGCCTATGGCATAGGTTGTATTTTCAGTATTGATAAAATAGTTTTTGCTCATAACGGTATCCTCTGAAGATTGTATTTTGTTTTATTATAAATAAATGTTCAAAATAATACAAGACTTTAATTGACATTGAGCAAAGAAATTGATATACTAATTATGTATATATCGAAATTTCAGGAAAAAGGTGAAAAGATGGAAAAAAACAGAGTTGAACTCAGAATTTACGGCAACACCTATTCAATTCTCACAGAAGACGAGCCGGAATATGTAGAGGAGCTTGGCGAGTTTATCAACAAGGAAATGCATTCTATTTCAAACGAGTCGCCGACTCTGTCGCAAACTCAATGCGCCGTTTTGGTAGCGCTTGACAGAGCAGACGCCTGCAAAAAAGCGAACAGCGAAGCTGTTAATCTTCGTGCGCAAATCAAGGACTATATCGAGGACGCCGCAAGGGCGAAGTTAGAGGTTGACGTTGCAAGACGTGAGATAGAAAGACTGAACCGTGAAATCAGCGCACTTCGTAACAAATTAGCACAGACAAATATTGATTAGTAAAGGAAAATGGGTGCCGCTGGTGCCCATTAATTTTTAACTATGACTGAAAACAAGGTTGAAATATTAGCGCCGGCGGGCAGTATGGAGTCGCTTGTTGCCGCAGTTCGTTGCGGTGCAAACGCAGTTTACCTCGGCACAAAGGAAATTAATGCACGCCGCGGCGCGGCAAATTTTGATTTTGACGAGCTTGAAAAGGCTGTCGATTACTGTCACGCAAGAGATGTCAAGGTCTATCTTGCGCTGAACATTCTCGTTGCCGACGGTGAGCTGAAAGCGGCATACGATACGGTGAAAACGGCGTTAACACTCGGAGTTGACGCATTTATCGTTCAGGATTTAGGTCTTGCGAAAATGATGAAAAATCATTTTCCGACTGCGGTTCTGCACGCCTCCACTCAATGCAGCGTGAACACGCCCGACGGCTTCAAAAAATTAGAGGAGCTCGGCTTTACGCGTGCAGTTGTTCCGAGAGAAATGTCGCTCGACGAAATAAAGGAAATACGAAAAAGCACAAGCCTTGAGCTTGAGGCGTTTGTTCACGGCGCACTTTGTATGTGCGTAAGCGGACAATGCTATCTTTCGTCAATGATAGGCTCAAGAAGCGGAAACAGGGGGCTCTGCGCCCAGCCTTGCAGGCTGGCGTTCAGCGCAGACGGCTCAAAAAGCTGTGATTTGTCCCTTAAGGATTTGAGCCTTATTCGTCATATCAACGAGCTTTCAAAAGCAGGCGTTGTATCGCTTAAAATAGAGGGCAGAATGAAGCGCCCCGAATATGTCGCCGCTTCCGTTACGGCGTGCAAAAAAGCGCTTAACGACGAGTACGACAACGTCTTTGAATCGACGCTCAAATCGGTTTTTTCACGCACAGGCTTTACGGACGGCTACCTGACCGGCAAGAGATACGATATGTTCGGCACTCGTCAAAAGGAGGACGTTGTATCTGCTTGTGACGTGCTCAAGGAGCTTTCCCACCTTTACGACAACGAAAATCCGCTTGTTCCCATCGACCTTGAATTTTCGTGCAAGGAGGGCGAACGTCCCTGTCTTAAGGCAACTGCGCTTTCAAAAACGGTGACGGTTTACGGCGAAATTGCGCAAAAGGCAATCAACAAGCCGACGACAGCCGAAACCGTTGGTATAAGAATTTCAAAATTCGGCAATACTCCCTACAAGGTAAACAAATGCGATGTCAGCATTGACGAGGGATTGATTATTCCGGCAAGCGAGCTCAACGGTATGCGCCGTCAGGCAGTCGAGGAGCTGATGAAATGTGAAAGACCCGGCGTTTACTGTGTTGAATACGACGAAAAGCCTGCACAAAGGAGCAACAATACCGACGAAAAATACTACACGGCACGCTTTCTTGACCCCGAAAGCATACCCGACCGACATCCGTTCAAGAGAATTTTTATTCCCGTTTGGTGCAATGACGAAGATTTTATCGACAACCGCGCAGGCGTTGAAATTCCGAGAGGGCTTTTCGGTATGGAGGGCGAGCTCAAAAAACGGCTTGAACGCCTAAGAAGAATCGGCGTTAAAAATGCGCTTTGCTCAAATTTGGGAGCGTACAAAACGGCGCAGGAAATGGGATTTCGGATTTTCGGCGATTTCGGTCTAAACATTTTCAACAGCATAAGTGCCGCAATGTTCAACTCTCCCATAATCTCGTTTGAGGCAACGCTTGAGCAGATTTCAAAAATAAACGCCGATGATAAGGGCGTTATTGCCTACGGTCGTCTTCCGCTTATGATAACGAGGAACTGTCCGATAAAAAATCATTTGGGCTGTAGCCAATGCACCGGAAAGCTGACCGACAGAAAGGGTTTTGATTTCCCTGTTTTATGCTCGAAATATCCGTGTGTTGAAATTCTCAACTCAACGGTGCTTTATATGGGCGACAGACAAAACGAAATTAACGCTGATTTTCTGCATTTTTACTTTACCACGGAATCAAAAAGTCAGGTCGAAAAAATAATCTCGTCCTTTGAAAGCGGTGCGCCGCTCGATGAAAAATACACAAGAGGACTATATTACAGAGGTGTTTTATAATGTTGATACTTGCATCACAAAGCCCACGCAGACAGGAGCTTATGAAGTACATAACAAACGATTTTGAAGTAAAGGTAAGTGAGGTTGACGAGACCTTGCCCAAAAAAATGTCGCCCTCACAGGCGGTTATGTATCTTTCTCAAATTAAGGCGGAGCCGTTTAGAAACGACGAGGATATCGTTATAGGCGCAGATACGGTTGTTGCGCTCGGCTCAAAAATTTTAGGCAAGCCGAAGGACGAGGACGACGCACGAAATATGCTAAAACTCCTGTCGGGCAAAAAGCACAGCGTTTACACAGGCGTTACGATATTAGGCTCGCAGTACAGCGTGACCTTTTTTGAGCAAACGAGGGTAAAATTCTACGACTTGAGCGACAGGGATATTGACGACTATATTGCGACAAAGGAATACACCGACAAGGCAGGTGCTTACGGTATTCAGGGCAAGGGCGCGCTGTTGGTTGAAAAAATTGACGGCGATTTTTACAATATCGTCGGTTTGCCCATCGGCACATTAAACAAAGAATTGGAAAAATTTTTGGCAAATAAGTAGAAAAATATTGAAATTTTTTGTCTTGTATGATAGAATATACATAGTATTGTGAGTTAATAGTATCTAAAAATTGCGGAAAACCGAATATAAAAGAATGAAGCGGCAAAAATGCGCTTTGTTTTTGCGTTTTCGGACTATCACTCAAAGGAAGGAGAGGGAAAATGGCGGCTGATTTGCATTGCCACACAAAGCTGAGCGACGGCTCGGTTGGTATTGAAGATTTAATAGTTATTGCACAAAAAAGCGGAATAGATACAATCGCTATAACAGACCACGATTGTCTTGCAGGAACGGTTAGAGGACAGGTTATCGGCAAGAGGTACGGCGTTACCGTTATACCGGGCGTTGAAATTTCGGCATTTGACGAGATTGCCGGCAAAAAGGTTCATATTGCGTCATATCTTGCGGACGCACCCGACAGATTGGAGCGTATTTGCAAGCGTACTTCTGTTGCACGTAAAAGAGCAGGACAGATTATGATGCTCAAGGTTGCGGCGAGATTTCCCGTTTCCTCCGACTATATCATCAGTCAGGCTAACGGCTCGACAAATTTGTTCAAGCAGCATATTATGCACGCGCTTATGAACGCCGGCTATACCGATAAGATTTTCGGCGACCTTTTCTACACATTGTTCGACACAGGAAGCGAAAATAATGTTCTCGCTCCGACGAAATATCCGAGCGTTAAGGAGGTAATTGACGAAATTCACTCCGCAGGCGGCATTGCTGTTTTGACGCACCCCGGTAAATATAAGAATGAGGAGGAGCTTGACGAATATATCGAGCTCGGACTTGACGGCGTTGAGGTTTGGAGCCCTTACAACAGTGAGGAGCTCACTCAACAACTTATTGAAAAATGTAAAAAGGTAAAGCTTTTGCTCACAGGCGGCTCGGATTTCCACGGTATTTACGGCAGACATACCGTAACCGTCGGCTCGTACGCCACTCCGCAGGAGCATTTGGACAAGCTGATGTCGTATAAGGCGCGCAAAAAGCGTGCACAGCGCAGAGCAGAAAAACAGGCGCTCGCCGAAGCAGCCGAGTAAAGAATCGACTTTACTTAAAACGAAAAATAAATAACATTGCTTGATTATAGCTTACGGGTCGTCGAGGACGCCGACCCCTACGATTGTGTTGTTGAAACAGATTCGTAGGGAACGGTGTCCTCGACGTTCCGTTTTTTGATATTTATGCGAAAATTCTTCGCAATATTGTGAAAAAATTTGTCAATCCATAAATCATAATTAACAAAAAACGAGGCTGAAAATGCCTATTTTAGTCAAAATCACGAAATTGTTTTTTATTGTCAAAAATATCACAAAATCTATTGATAAAATTTTGACAAACATATATAATGTTAAAGGTTAAATCAAAATATCACAAATTGCGTAATTGTTTAGGAGGAAAAATTATGAAGTATCGTATTGAACATGACTCTATGGGTGAGGTTAAGGTACCTGCCGACAAATACTGGGCGGCGCAGACCGAGAGAAGCTTTGAAAACTTCAAAATCGGTTCGGGTGTAGAGCTTATGCCGAGAGCTATCACATACGCTTTTGGTATTCTTAAAAAGGCGGCGGCTATTGCAAACAATAAGTTAAAGCCCGAAAAGATGACCGAAGAAAAGCTTGCGGCTATTTCACAGACCTGTGACGAAATTATCGCAGGCAAGCACAACGATCATTTTCCGCTTGTTGTATGGCAGACCGGCTCGGGTACGCAGTCGAATATGAACGCAAACGAGGTTATCGCAAACAGAGGTAATGAGATTGCGGGTAAGAAGTTACTTCACCCGAACGACGATATCAATATGTCCCAGTCGTCAAACGACACCTTCCCTACCGCTATGAGCATTGCGGCAGTTATCGGTATTGAGGATAAGGTTTTCCCGGCACTCGACAAATTAATCGGCACTCTTAAAAATCTCGAAAAAGAGAACGAGGGCATTGTAAAGTCGGGCAGAACTCACTTGCAGGACGCAACGCCTATTACATTTTCGCAGGAAATCAGCGGTTGGAGAGCTTCGCTTGAAAAGGACAGAAGACTGCTTGAAATCTCACTTCCCGAGCTTAAGGAATTGGCGCTCGGCGGTACTGCAGTAGGTACTGGACTTAACGCTCCCGAAGGCTTCGACGTTCTCGTTGCCGAGGCGGTAAGCGAGATTACCGGCAAGAAGTTCGTAACCGCTCCGAACAAGTTCCACGCTCTTACGTCAAAGGACGAAATTGTATTTGCTCACGGTGCATTAAAGGCGCTTGCGGCTGACCTTTGGAAAATGGCAAACGATATCCGTTGGCTTGCTTCCGGTCCGAGACTCGGTCTTGGTGAAATTACAATCCCCGAAAATGAGCCGGGCTCGTCAATTATGCCGGGTAAGGTTAACCCAACGCAATGCGAGGCTGTTACAATGGTTGCGTGTCAGGTTATGGGTAACGACGCCGCTATCGGTATCGCCGCTTCACAGGGCAATTTTGAGCTCAACGTATTTATGCCCGTTATCATTTATAACTTTACACAGTCTGTAAGACTTCTCAAGGACTGTATGATTTCGTTCAACGACAACTGTGTAGTTGGCATTAAGGCAAACGCCGAAAAAATGCACAACAATCTTCATAATTCACTTATGCTCGTTACCGCGCTTAATCCGTATATCGGCTATGAAAATGCGGCAAAGACTGCGAAAAAGGCATTTGCGGAAAACATCTCGCTAAAGCAGGCTTGTGTTGAGCTCGGATTCTTAACTGAGGAGAGATTTGACGAGGTATTCCATCCGGAGCAGATGGTGTGATTTATTTCAAAACGAACACTCGATAAAAAGGAGAATAGGTATGACTTACAGCTACTATCCGGGTTGTACTTTGAAGAATAAGGCAAAGGATTTGGATGAATATGCACGCATTAGCGCAAGGGCACTCGGCATTGAGCTTGAGGAAATTGACGAGTGGCAATGCTGCGGCGGCGTTTATCCGATGGCAAGGGACGAGATTGCAACAAAGCTCGCAAGCGTTCGTGCGCTTAATGACGCAAAAATGCACAACAGACCGCTTGTTACTATGTGCAGTGCGTGCCATAATGTTATAAAGCAGGTCAACAACGATATGACCGACAGCGAAATTGCCGAAAAGGTTGCACGCTATATGGGACTTGACGAAGCGTACACGGGCGAAACGAGAGTTTTGCATTATCTTGAGGTGCTTCGTGACGAAATCGGCTTTGACGAAGTGAAAAAGAGAGTGACTAATCCGCTTAAAGGCAAAAAAATCGGCGCATACTACGGCTGCCTTTTGCTCCGTCCGAGCAGTGTTATGCAAATGGATAACGCCGAAAATCCGACAATTATGGAGGATTTGATTTCTTCACTCGGTGCAACGCCTGTAAAATATGCGCTTCGCAACGAGTGCTGTGGCGGCTATACAACACTCGGCAATAAGCAAATTGCAATTGACAGAGCAAACGCTGTTTTGGAAAATGCGGCTAAAAACGGCGTTGAAATGATTATTACGGCTTGTCCGCTTTGCCTTTACAACCTTAAAAAGAATGGCACAAAATTCGACATTCCGGTTAAATATTTTACCGAGGTGCTTGCCGAGGCACTCGGACTTATTGAGGAATAGGAGGAGCGCAAATGGAAAATAAAAATCTTAAAGAGCAGGTGCTTCGCTCCTATAATAATAATCCGCTTAAATGTATGGGTTGCGGAAAATGCTCGGCAACCTGCCCGAATTTCGACAATATGGAATATCATCCACATCAGTTTGTGTCGATGGTAAACAAGGGCAAAATCGAAAAGCTGCTTGAAAGCAAGTCGCTTTATACCTGTCTTTCGTGTATGGCTTGTCTTGAAAGATGTCCGCGAGGCGTTGAGCCGGCAAAGCTCATTGAATGTGTAAGGCTTGCAAAAATCCGTCAGCAGGGCGAAAGCTATATGACGGCGCAGGATATTCCCGAAATGCTTGACGACGATTTGCCCCAGCAGGCAATCGTGTCGGCTATGAGAAAATATTGGAAGTAAGGAGGAGTGAACGAAAATGCACAGAATAGGCGTATTTGTATGTTGGTGCGGCAGTAATATCGCAGGAACGGTGGATGTTCACAGGGTAGCCGAAGCCTTGAAAAACGAGCCGGGAGTAGTTTACTCCGTTGATTATCAGTATATGTGCTCCGAGGCAGGACAGAATATGGTCAAGGACGCTATCAGGGATTACAATCTCACAGGCGTTGTTATCTGTTCCTGCTCTCCGAGAATGCACGAAAATACATTCAGAAAAGCGGCGCAGTCCGTCGGACTTAATCCGTATATGGTTGAGATTGCAAACATTCGTGAGCAATGCTCGTGGATACATAAGGATATGCAGACTGCAACTGAAAAGGCAGTAATACTCGGCAGAGCCGCTATTGCAAAGGTACAGCTTAACACTCCGCTTACCGCAGGCGAAAGCCCTGTAACAAAAAGAGCGCTCGTTATCGGCGGAGGTATCGCAGGTATTCAAACTGCGCTTGACATTGCCGAGGCAGGCTTCGAGGTTGATATTGTTGAAAAGTCGGCGACTATCGGCGGAAAAATGGCGCAGATAGACAAGACGTTCCCAACTCTTGACTGTGCGGCGTGTATTCTCACTCCGAAAATGGTTGAGGCGGCGCAGAACGAGAAAATCAAGATTTATTCATACAGCGAGGTTGACGAGGTCAAGGGCTTTGTCGGCAACTTCGATGTAAAAATCAAGCGCAAGGCAAGATTTGTCAACGAGGATATTTGTACAGGCTGCGGCTTGTGTACAGAAAAATGTCCTATGAAAAAGGTGCCCAACGAGTTTAACCTCGGTATGGATAACCGCAGTGCGATTTATATCCCCTTTGCACAGGCAGTTCCGAAGGTTGCGACTATCGACCCGAACTATTGTATAAAAATGAGAACGGGCAAGTGCGGACTTTGTTCGACAGTCTGTGAGGCAAAGGCAATAAATTATGACGCAAAGGACGAATATGTAAACGCAAAATACGGTGCAATCGTTGTTGCAACAGGCTTTGAGCCTATCAAGGTTGATAAGCTCGACGAATTTGCGTACAGTCAGTCGCCCGATGTTGTAACTTCTCTTGAATACGAAAGACTTATGAACGCCGCAGGTCCGACAAACGGAACGCTTCTTCGTCCGTCCGACCATGAGCATCCGCATACAATCGTATTTGTTCAATGCGTAGGCTCACGTTGTGATAAAACAGACGAGCGAGGCAAGACGTATTGCTCAAAGGTATGCTGTATGTACACGGCAAAGCACGCAATGCTCACGAGAGAAAAATACCCTGATACAGAGGTTTATGTTTTCTATATTGACGTTCGTACTCCGGGTAAGAATTTTGACGAATTTTACCGCAGAGCAGTTGAGGAATACGGCGTTAAGTATATTAAAGGTATGGTGGGCAAGGTTGTGCCGGAGGGCAAAAAGCTCAAGGTGCAGGCGTGTGACGTAATTACAAACGAGCAGCTTCATATTGACGCTGATATGGTTGTGCTTGCCGCCGCAGTTGAGCCCGACAAGAGCGCAAGACCGCTTGCGACTATGCTCACCGCTTCTATGGATACGAACGACTTCTTTACCGAGGCTCACCCGAAGCTTCGTCCTGTTGAATCCCCGACCGCCGGTGTATATCTTTCGGGTATGTGCCAAGGACCTAAGGATATTCCCGAAACAGTATCGCAGGCGAGTGCTTGTGCGGCAAAGGTTATCGGACTTCTCGTTAAGGATAAGCTGACGTGTAATCCCTGCGTTGCGCATAGCGACGAGCTTATGTGTAACGGCTGTTCGTCGTGTGAAAAAGTTTGTCCCTACGGTGCTATCACATATATCGACAAGGAATTTAGAATGCCTGACCGTACTACTCAAATCAGACGTGTTGCAAGCGTTAATCCTGCCGTTTGCCAGGGCTGCGGCGCTTGTACGGTAGCGTGTCCGTCGGGTGCAATGGACCTTAACGGATTTTCAAATAAACAAATTATGGCGGAGGTAGATGCAATATGCAAGTAGAAAATAATGAATTTAAGCCGAAAATTGTTGCATTCTGCTGTAATTGGTGCTCGTATGCAGGCGCCGATTTGGCAGGTACAAACCGACTAAACTACCCTGCCGATGTAAAAATTATTCGTGTTCCCTGCTCGTGCAGAGTAAATCCGATGTTCATTTTAAGAGCGTTCCAAAGGGGTGCCGACGGCGTTATTATGTGCGGCTGTCACCCCGGCGACTGCCATTATACGACAGGCAACTACTACGCTCGCCGCAGAATGACCCTGCTTTTCTCAATGCTCGATTATCTCGGCATTGAAAAGGGCAGAACGAGAGTTGAATGGGTATCTGCCGCAGAGGGACAGAAGTTTGCCGAGACTATGAATAGCTTTGTTCAGACGATTTATGAGCTCGGCGAAAATAAGAGATTGGAGGATTTGAGATGCAAGAACAAATGATTTCAAGAGCAAAAGCACTCCTCCAAGACGGCACGGTTGACCGTGTTCTCGGCTGGAAAATCGGTGAGTTTAAGTATGATTTAACTCCGGCGGTTTTCAAAAGTGCCGAGGAAATCGACAGCGATTTCGTATATAACACCTTTTCGTGTGCCAACCTTTCAAAGTACCTTATTAAGGAAACGAGAAAGGACGGCGGAAAAATCCTTATTTTCGTTAAGCCTTGCGATTCCTACAGCCTTCAGCAGCTCATTAAGGAGCATAGAGTAAACAGAGAAAAGATTTATATAATCGGTATCGAGTGCTTCGGCAAAACCGACATTGAAAAGGTTAAGGACAGAGGCTTGAGTGCAATCTGTGATATAACCGAGGACGACACCTCTATTACGGTTGAAACCGCCTACGGCGAAAAAGAAAAGATAATGAAGCACGAGGTTATGGCTGAAAGATGTCTTTCCTGCAAGAGCAAAAAAATCGTAATCTTTGATGAGCTTATAGGCGAAAACGGCGAGGTTGTTGAGGATTGCAACCGCTTTGATATGGTGGCAAGGCTTGAGGCTATGACGCCCGACGAGAGATTTGAATTTTGGCAAAACGAGCTTTCAAGATGTATTCGTTGTAATGCGTGCAGAAACGTTTGTCCTGCGTGCACCTGTGAAAAATGCGTGTTCGACAACGACGAATCGGGCGTGGCGCAAAAGGCGGCGCAGACGAGCTTTGAGGAAAGCAATTTCCATATCATTCGCGCGTTCCACGTTGCAGGAAGATGTACCGACTGCGGCGAATGTACAAGAGTTTGTCCACAGCATATTCCGCTTCATTTACTGAATCGAAAGTTCATCAAGGACGCAAACGAGCTTTACGGCGAGTATCAGGCAGGCGAGGATGCAGACAGCAGATATCCTATGGTTGATTTCACCTTTGACGACTGCGAGCCGAGCGTTGTTTACGAAAGAGGAGGAGATAAGTAATGAAAAAGATTTCAATGGCAAATATCTACTCTCTTTTTGACGAGATTACCAAATCGCAGAAATTGTATATTCCCACCGACAAGGGCGATATTGCCGAGTTTGCGCAGTATGACGACGGCGTTACACTCACCGAAAAATACAATACAAACTGTTCCGCAAAGGGCTTCTTCTTTCCTCAGACCGAGAATTTGTACGACATTAAGATGAACGGAAAAAAGCTTGAAATAAAGGATACGAGAAGCGAGCTTGATGATTTTGTCGTTTTCGGCGTCAGAGCTTGCGATGCAAGAGCCTTTGACATTCTCGACAGAGTTTTCCTTGTTGACCCGATTGATACATACTACAAAAACAGGCGTGAGCACGGCGTTATTATCAGCCTTGCGTGCAACAGACCCGAAGAAACCTGCTTTTGCTCGGCTTTCGGCATAGACGCGAGCGAGCCGCAGGGCGACGTTGTTGCTTGGCAGTTCGGCGATGAAATGTATTTTCAGGCGAAAACCGAAAAGGGCGAGAGCCTTTTGAACAGTCTTGACGGCGTGCTTGAGGACGGTGACGAAAGCATAGTCGAGCAAACGAAGAACGCAATCAAGACGACTATGAGCAAATTGCCCCTTGCAAACGTTTCGTTCGAGGGTATGAAAAAGCAAGAGCTTTTGGAGCATTTTAACAATCCGAAATGGGCTCAACTTTCCGAGGCGTGTCTCGGCTGCGGCGGATGTACCTTCGTATGCCCGACCTGTCAATGCTACGATATTCGTGAATTTGACACAGGAAACGGCGTAAAGAAATTCAGATGCTGGGACAGCTGTATGTATAGTGATTTTACAAAGATGGCTCACGGCAATCCGAGAACCTCACAGCTTGAACGCTTCCGTCAAAGATTTATGCACAAGCTTGTGTATTTCCCAGATAACAACGACGGCATTTTCGGTTGCGTAGGCTGCGGCAGATGTCTTGCAAAATGCCCGATTTCAATGAATATTGTAAAGGTAGAAAAAGCGTTGGAGGTGCAGGCATAATGAATACAGAAACCTTAATTCCCGTAGTCGGCGTTGTCACCGATATAAGACAGGACACCCCCGACGTTAAGACCTTTAGAGTAAATGCCCCAAACGGCGGCAAGCTGTTTGAGCACAAGCCCGGACAATGCGCAATGCTTTCAATTCCCGGTGCAGGCGAGGGTATGTTTTCGATTACCTCTTCTCCGACAAACAACGAATATATGGAATTCAGCATAAAAAAGTGCGGTTGCCTTACAACTTGGCTACATCAAATGGACGTCGGTCAGGAAATTGCAGTAAGAGGTCCTTACGGAAATGCGTTTCCGGTTGACACAGAATTTGTCGGCAAGGATTTGCTCTTTATCGCAGGCGGTATCGGACTTGCGCCGCTTCGCAGTGTAATTAACTACTGCCGTGATAATCGTGAAAAATACGGCAAAATTGATATTGTTTACGGCTCACGCAGTATGGACGACCTTGTTGATTATCAGGAGATTATCGACGAATGGTGCAAGGAGGACGGCATAGACGTTCACCTTACTATCGACCGTGAGCAGGAGGGCTGGGACGGTCACGTCGGCTTTGTTCCGAATTATGTCAAGGAGCTTGGCTTTGATACAAACAAGACCGCCATTATCTGCGGTCCGCCTATTATGATTAAGTTTACATTGCAGGGGCTTATCGAGCTTGGCTTTGATAAAACTCAGGTTTACACTACTATGGAGCTTCGTATGAAATGCGGTATCGGTAAGTGCGGCAGATGTAATATCGGCGATAAGTATGTTTGCAAGGACGGACCGGTGTTCCGTTGCGACGAGCTTGACGAGCTTCCCGACGAATACTAAACAGGAGGATAGGACTATGGAAAATAATATGGTAAATATTTATTTGTTCGGCAAGAAGTATTCTGTGCCGTCAAATCTCACTATTATGAGCGCAATGGAATATGCCGGCTATCAGCTTAAAAGAGGCTGCGGCTGTCGTAACGGCTTTTGCGGTGCTTGCGCTACTGTTTACAGAATTGAGGGCGACAGAGAATTGAAGGCGTGCCTTGCGTGTCAAACAAAGGTTGAGCAGGGTATGTATATCGCAACGCTTCCGTTCTTCCCGCTTATAAAAGAGCCTTATGATATCGAAAAGGTTTCTCCATCGCAGGCAGTTATGATGCAGCTTTATCCCGAAATTTACGCCTGCGTCGGCTGTAATGCTTGCACAAATGCGTGCACTCAGGGGCTTAACGTTATGCAGTATATTGCTTATGCTCAAAGGGGCGACTTTGAAAAATGCGCCGAGGAGAGCTTCGACTGCGTAATGTGCGGCGTGTGCTCCTCTCGTTGTCCGGCAGGAATTTCGCATCCGCAGGTCGGTCTTCTTGCACGTAGAATTAACGGAAAATATCTTGCACCCGAAAGCAAGCACTTGACAAACAGAGTTCAGGAAATCAAGGACGGAACCTTTGAGGAGCTGTTGCAGAATCTTATGCAAAAGCCTATCGAGGAAATGAAAGAGCTCTATAATAACAGAGAAATCGAGAAGTAAGGAGGTGCCAAAATGTATAACGAAGAAATGCTTAAATCAATGGAAAAGGTTGCGGCAAAGCGAGAGGAAAACGCAGTATTCGAGCCTCGTCGTATGACCGCCGAGGAAAAGGAAACCCTTCTTGCAACCTATCACCCCGACTATAAGGAAAGCGAGTTCGCCACTCTTGAAATCGGACCCAATAAGGGCGAGAAGGTACCTATTGAGCTTGCAGGACTTTTACAGGCTCACAGCCGAATAAAGTCCGGAGATATCGACCTTTCAAAGATTGATTATGATGTTGACGTTCTTATCATCGGCGGCGGCGGAGCAGGTGCTTCGGCGGCTATCGAAGCTGATAATAACGGCGCTTCCTGTATGATAGTTACAAAGCTTCGTATCGGCGACGCAAATACTATGATGGCTGAGGGCGGTATTCAGGCTGCAGATAAGGAAAACGACTCCCCTGCACAGCACTATATCGACGCATTCGGCGGCGGTCATTTTGCGGCAAAGCCGGAGCTTCTCTATAAGTTAGTTAACGACGCGCCTGAGGCTATTCAATGGCTCAATAATCTCGGCGTTGAGTTTGATAAGGATGCAGACGGTACTATGATTACTACCCACGGCGGCGGTACATCACGCAAGAGAATGCACGCCGCAAAGGACTATTCGGGCGCAGAGATTATGCGTACGCTTCGTGACGAGGTTCAAAACAGACGTATTCCCGTTGTTGACTTTACAGCGGCAATCGAGCTTATTAAGGACGAGGACGGCAAGGCTGCCGGCGCAGTTTTGATGAATATGGAAACCGAGGAAATCCTCGTAGCCCGTGCAAAGACAGTTATCATTGCAACAGGCGGCGCAGGACGACTTCATTATCAGGGCTTCCCAACCTCTAACCATTACGGCGCAACTGCCGACGGTCTTGTTTTGGGCTATCGTGCAGGTGCAAAGCTTCTATATGCTGACACTCTTCAATATCACCCAACGGGTGCGGCATATCCCGAGCAGATTTTTGGCGCACTCGTAACCGAAAAGGTGCGTTCACTCGGTGCAAAGCTCATTAACGTAAACGGCGACGTGTTTATGCACCCGCTTGAAACACGTGACGTTTCCGCCGCTTCGATTATTCGTGAATGTTCGACTAACGAAAACGGCGTTCATACAGACGACGGTATCGGTGTTTGGCTTGACACACCGATGATTGAACTCAAAAACGGCGAGGGTACTATCGAAAAGAGAATCCCTGCTATGATGAGAATGTTCGGCAAGTACGGCATTGATATTCGTAAGGAGCCTATTCTCGTTTATCCTACGCTTCATTACCAAAACGGCGGTCTCGACATTTCTGCCGACGGTATGACAAATGTTGAAAATCTCTATGTTGCAGGCGAGGCTGTCGGCGGTATTCACGGCAGAAACAGACTTATGGGTAACTCGCTTCTTGATATCATTGTATTCGGCAGAAACGCAGGCAAAAATGCGTCCGAGAAAGCGAAGTCAACAGAGGTTAAGTCGCTTACTCTTTCTCACGTTGACGATTTTGAAAACGAAATCAAGAACGCAGGAATTGAAACCGATATCGTTTCACCGAAGCTTCTTCCCGACTATACACGCAAGGTTAACGCAAAGGAGTAAGGGAATATGAATTTAGGGATTCTTTCCGTTACAGGCGTCGGCTTTCTGACATTTTGTGTTTTGGCAGTTGCCGTTGTTGGTTATCTGCTTGGCAGAATTACGATTAAGGGCGTAAATCTCGGTACGGCAGGCGTGTTTATCGTTGCTTTGCTGTTTGGAGCGTTTCTGTTTGAAAACCTTGAAGGACAGCTTAAGGTCGGTGACGCAACCTTCGTTAAGGAAGCGCTGAAAATTGTCGAAAATCTCGGACTTATTTTCTTTGTTACTGCGGTCGGATTTATCGCAGGACCGAAGTTTTTCCGCAATATGAAGCAGAATTTTAAGTCGTATGTTCTTTTGGGACTTGTGATTATTCTGTCGGCGGCGCTGATTTGTACGCTTTGTATCGTTGTCGGATCAAAAATAAGTTCGGTTGATTTTGATACATTTAAGGCGACTATGGTCGGACTTCTCGCAGGCGCACTTACCTCTACTCCCGCCTTTTCCGCTTCAAAGGAAGCTGTGTCGGAGTTCGGCGGACATCTTGAGGACGCCGTTTCCGCAGGATATGCTATTGCGTATTTGTTCGGCGTTGTGGGCGTTGTGCTTTTCGTTCAGCTTATTCCTAAGCTTACTAAAGCCGATATGAAAGCGGAGCTTGAAAAAATCAGCGTTGAGCATATTCAACAGAAAACGACATCGAGCGTTAAGAAAAACAGCGTTATCAATATTGACGAATTTGGATTTACGGCGTTTGCACTTGCGGCTGTTTTGGGCGTTGCGGTCGGCTCGATAAAGGTTAAAGGCTTTTCGCTGACAACAACAGGCGGCTGTATATTGGTGGCTCTTTTGTTCGGTCATTTCGGAAAAATCGGCAAGGTGTGTATTATGCCGAAAACCGAAACGCTTCGTACCTTGCGTGAGCTGGGGCTGATGATGTTTCTTATCGGCGCAGGTATAAGCGGAGGTGCAAAATTCGTGCAGTATTTTGAGCCGATTTATTTCCTGTACGGCGCAGTGATGACGCTCGTTCCGATGGTTGTGGGCTATATTTTCGCAAGGTATGTGCTGAAAATGCCGCTTCTCAATAACCTCGGTTCGATAACCGGAGGTATGACGAGCACTCCGGCACTGGGAACATTAATCAGCGTGGCAGGAACGGAGGACGTTGCGTCGGCTTATGCGGCAACTTATCCTATCGCACTTATATGCATAGTGCTTGCTTCAAAGCTGATAATTATGTTCTGCTAAAATTATATGTTTTTCATCAAAAAGACACCTCGAACGAGGTGCCTTTTTTATTCCCAAAACCACCAAAGGGGACGGTTCCCCTTGGTGGTTTTTGTAGTTTTATAAAAAACAAAAAATGCAGTATTTATGCGACTTTGAGCTCTATAAAACCACCAATAGGAACCGTCCCCCTTGGTGGTTAACGGCTTCGCCGAGTGAAAAGAGAAAATGAGAAAAGTGAAGAGAAGAGGTTTGATTGATTATAATAATTTTCACACCGTGCTTTCGTATTTCATAGTATGATACGGTGATAATTATGATAACCTTGGGAATACTCATTCCTTTTATCGGCACGAGCCTCGGTGCAGGATGCGTGCTGTTTTTGAAGAAAAAAATAAAGCCCTCTGTCGAGAAGGCTTTGCTTGGCTTTGCCGCAGGAGTAATGATTGCGGCTTCGGTCTGGTCGCTCATTATTCCTGCTATTGAACAAAGCTCACATTTAGGGAGAATGTCGTTTTTTCCTGCCGCCGCCGGCTTGATAATCGGAGTTGTGTTGCTTCCGATTGTTGACAGAATAACTCCTCATCTGAAACTCGGTAAAACGTCCCTGCTTGCACTTGCCGTTACCGTTCACAATATCCCTGAGGGTATGGCGGTCGGTGTGATTTTCGCCGGTGCAATCAAAGGGGATTGCGGCGTAACTCTCGCAGACGCAATGGCACTGTCGCTCGGTATTGCAATTCAAAATTTTCCCGAGGGCGCAATAATCTCTATGCCCCTAATGGCAGGCGGAAAATCAAAGGGCAGGGCGTTGTTTTACGGCGTTGCAAGCGGAATAGTTGAGCCGATTGCCGCAGGACTTACTCTGATTTTGTTCAGCCTCGTTTCTCCTGCTCTGCCGTATCTTTTGGCATTTGCCGCCGGCGCAATGATTTATGTCGTTGTGCAGGAGCTAATACCAGAGGCAAATTTGTGCGAACAAAATAACCTCGGTGCATTTTCCTTCGCCGCCGGCTTCCTTGCAATGATGATATTAGATGTTGTTTTTGGGTGAAAGCTCTCTATGCTCGCAGATAAGAGTGAAAAGAAGAGGTTTGACTGATTATAGCCTTTTATCCCCTCAGTCGCTAATGCGACAGCTCCCCTTTATAACATTAAAAGGGGAGCCTTAATTTGTTAAAACAGCGTTCCGTCTTGAAATCAAAAGGCTCCCCTTGTTTTGAAAATCAAGGGGAGCTGTCTCGCCATCGCGAGACTGAGGGGATAAAAAGATACTATAATCAGTCAAACCGATTCTATTCACTTTTCACTCTTATCTGCGAGTGAAGCGAGCCTTTATTCTTCGTATTCGTCTTCGTTTTCCCAGTTATGATAGATGTTTTGAACGTCGTCGTTTTCCTCGAACATTTCTATCATTCTTGCCATTTTTTTCATATCGTCCTCGTTTTCAAGGCGAGTGTAGGTTGACGGAATATAGGCCGCCTCGGATGATACGATTGTATAACCCTTTGCGCTGAGTTCATCACGAATAACGCCGACGTCGTTAGGCTCGGTGCGGATTTCAAAAATATCCTCCTCGTCGGTGAGAAAGTCGCTTGCGCCTGCTTCGAGTGCGTCCTCCATAAGCTGCTCCTCATCGGTGTCCTCTTTTTCAATTACGATAACGCCTTGACGCTCAAACATAAATGTTACCGAGCCGGGGTTGCCCATATTTCCGCCTGCCTTGTCGAAGTAGTGTCTAACCTCTCCTGCGGTACGGTTGCGGTTGTCAGTAAGGGCTTCAACAACAACTGCAACGCCTGACGGACCGTAGCCCTCGTATATGATTTCCTCGTAGTTGGTTGTGTCTGCGTCGCCTGCCGCTTTTTTTAACATTCTGTCGATGTTGTCGTTTGGCACATTATTCTGCTTTGCCTTTGCGATAACGTCTCTTAATTTTGCGTTATTATTTGGGTCAGCGCCGCCGTTTTTAACTGCAACGGCAAGCTCTCTGCCGATTTTTGTAAATATCTTTGCTCTTGCGGCGTCGTTAGCGCCCTTTTTTCTTTTTATTGTGCTCCATTTATTATGTCCGCTCATAATGAAAAAATCCTTTCGTCAAATTCAGAAAATTTTATCATTTTATTTTAGCACATATATTGCGTTGTTTCAAGTATGATTTTTGCGCTCGGCGGCAAAACTAATCTTGGTGATTTAATGAAAAAAGCAATTAGAATTTTTGATTTGATTTTGGGCGTGATTTGTACGGTGCTTTTTGCGTTTATCATTTACGCAAGCGCCGTGCTTCCCGATAATGTGATAGTTTACGGCAACGACTATTCGCCGTTTTCAAAGGTGATAACATACTCGTCGAAAAGCCTTAAAGGTTATGTTTCGGTTGATTCTCAAACCGCCGAGCCTGTAAAGGAGGATTTGAAGCTTCTCGGCGTTGTACCGATTAAGCAGGTCAGCGTAACGGCAAAAAGCGTTCAAAGCGTTGATGTCAGCGGCGAGGTTTTCGGCATTAAGCTTTATACCGACGGCGTTATCGTTGTCGGTATTCAGTCTGTGGAAACGGACGGCGGAAAGAGAACGCCTGCAAGCGAGGCAGGAATTGAAGCAGGTGACATTATTGTTGCAATCGACGGCGTTAAGGTCTACACTTCAAACGAGGTTCAGGCGATTTTGAACAACAATAACGGCAATAATTTTGATATTCAAATTAAGCGAGGCGACAGATACAGAAATTATACTCTCACCCCTGTTTACAGTCAGCGAGAGGGCTGTTATAAGGCAGGAATGTGGGTGCGCGACAGCACGGCAGGTATTGGGACAATGACATTTTACGACGAACAAAGCGGAAAATTCGGCGCGCTCGGTCATCAAATAAATGATGTTGACACAAACGAGCTGATGCCGCTTTTGGAGGGCGAGGCTGTTCAGGCAAGAGTTACAGGCGTTGAACGTTCATCAAAGGGAACGGCGGGTTCGCTTGAATGTGAGTTCACGAGTAAGTCGCTCGGCAGAATTGTTGCAAACACGCAGTGCGGCATTTTCGGCGAGTACAACAGCATTTCGGAATATGCAAAACCTTACCCTGTTGCTTCTGCACAGCAGGTGAAGCGAGGACGGGCAACAATGCTTTCAACCGTAGACGGCGCAATTTGCGAATACGAGGTTGAAATTACGCATATAAGTTATAGCGAGAGCAGTATGGAAAAGAATATCGTGCTGAAAATCACGGACGAAGCCCTGCTTGAAAAGACGGGCGGAATAGTTCAGGGTATGAGTGGTTCGCCGATTATTCAAAACGGCAGGCTCGTCGGCGCACTCACTCACGTGATAGTCAACAACCCCGAAAAGGGATATGCCGTATTTGCACAGACAATGCTTGAGCAGTGCGAAAAGCAGTAATAATTCGGCGTTTTTTTGTTGACATTTCGGCGACTATATATAGTGGATTTTCTTAATTTTCATTTTTTATTGACTAAATGTTGATTTTTTTAGAGTAAGATGTTAAAATGTTATTATTAAATCAATAAATTTCGTGTTTCACGAAAAAGGAGCAGATATGAAAAGAAGAATAATCAGACTGTCAGCCGCAGTATTGGCGCTCGTTATGGTGCTTTCGCTGTTCGGCTGTTCAAAGAGTGAGCCGGAGGTTGAGCCGAGCACTACCGAAACGACAACAAAATATATTCCGCCTACGAATATTTTAACAGGTGAGGAAATTTCGGAGTCTGCAAAGGGCGAAAGACCTGTTGCAATCGTTGTTGAAAATCATCCGGATGCACGTCCGCAATGGGGTATAGGAAGTGCCGATATCGTATGTGAGGGCGAGGTCGAGGGCGGAATCAGCCGTATGCTTTGGGTGTATTCCGATATGTCGAAGCTGCCCGAAAAAATCGGACCGCTTCGCAGTGCAAGACCGAGCTTTGTTGAGTTCAGCAGCTTTTTTGACGCAGTTTTCATTCACTGGGGCGGAAGCCACAGCAAGGGCAATTATACCGGCGGATATGAAACTATTTCAAATATGAATATTGACGACCTTGACGGTATGAGCGGCGGCGCTTTGTTCAGCCGTGACAAGACTCGTAAGGTGTCGGGCGAGCATACAGGCATTATGAACACCGCCGAGCTTTCAAAGACTATCGAAGGCAAGGGCTACCGTTCAACCGTGAACGAAGATAATGTTGTAAAATTCAATTTCAACGAGAGCCTTGCCTCTGTCGGTGAAAGTGCGGCGCTCGGCGTTAAGGTTAAATTCTCAAGCCGTACTGATACAAGAGCTTTCACCTTTAACAACGAGGATAAGCTTTATCACACAAGCGACTGGAAGAGCGACACGGCGTTTAGAAATCTTATTCTGCTAAAGGCTGACTCAACCTATATTACAACTCCGTACAACAATTCTACTACGACTTATCTCAATTACAGCTGGACGTCGGGTACAGGCGTTTATGCTTCAAACGGCACATATACGGATATCAGCTGGTCTGTTGACAACGGCGTATTGAGCATTAAGGACGCACAGGGCAGTCCGATTACTCTCAATGTAGGTCAGTCGTATATCGGATTTGTAAGCGCAAACCACGAGGGCGCAGTTACCTGCACGGCAGAATAATTTGAAGTAATAAGTAATAGGTAATAGGCGAAAAAAGGGCGACCGTGCAGGAAATTCATTGCTTGAATTTCCTTGTGCACGGTCGCCGAGCTTTGTGTTATATTATTTTTCGTTGTCCTTGGCGGTGTTGATGGAAGCGATTAAGATTCGACGAATTGTGCCGCATCGGTTATAAAGCTCAATTGCAGAATCTTTGCTTATAATCTCTGACTTTACGAATAATTCCAACCAATATTCCGTTTCATAGCACTCTTTAAGAGCAATTTGTAGTTTTGCAATAAAATCCGGTTTGCTGTGTGCGTAATTTGCTTCGTGAATATTCGCACCGATACCGGTTGCAGAGCGTTCTAACTGATTTACAAGGGAATAATGACCTTTGATGGTTTCGCAGAGCTTAATGATTTTAATAGCGAAATCCATAGATAATTCAACGAGCTTATTTTCTTTCATTATCCTCACCTCTATAAATATTATAGCATATTTAATGAAATATTGCTACGCAATATGAAATAATCCTTTGGATTATGAAATATTTTGCCTTAGCGGCAAAATGTGAAATAAAATAAATCCCTCATACGCCGCAGCGTATTTCATAGCGTCAGCTATTTCATAACACGAAGCGTTATTTCACAAATCCCGCAAGGGATTTATTTCATTGAAAAGAACCCACACTTGTCGTAGACAAATGTGGGTTCTTTTCTGGTGACACCAACGGGAATCGAACCCGTGATACCGCCGTGAAAGGGCGGTGTCTTAACCGCTTGACCATGGTGCCGAAATGGTGGCTTTAACTGGATTCGAACCAGTGACACTGCGGGTATGAACCGCATGCTCTAGCCAACTGAGCTATAAAGCCATTTTTACTTGCAAGCAAGATTATATAGTATTCAAACCGAAATGTCAACATTTTTTTGAAATAAAAATGAAAAAAGTCCGATAATTAACCCACTTGGGCGCATTGGTAATATTTTTATTGTGAACTGAATGTAAAAACACATACATTTGTTTGACAATATGCGACCCAAGTGATAGTATATAGTAGGAAGTATATATTATAAATTAATATATTAAGTAGTTTTAACAGGAAAGGGTTGTTTATGAAAGAGCTTACTAAAAAACAGCGCATTTGCCTTGATTTTATTAAGGAGTGTATCGACGAAAGAGGTGTAGCTCCGACAGTAAGAGAGATTGAAAGCGAGCTGGGCTACCGTTCGCCGTCGTCGGCTCAATATGTTCTTAATCAGCTTGAGGAGCTTGGATATATCGAGCGAGACCCTTTAATGAAGCGAACAATACGATTAAAGGGCAGGGACACAAAGGCGTATCACGTTCCGCTTGTCGGAACTGTTACGGCGGGAAAGCCGATACTTGCGATTGAAAGCATCGAGGATTATATTCCGGTGCCTGTAAAGAACAAAGGAAAGAATATGTTTGCCTTGAGTGTAAAGGGTGATTCGATGATAAACGCCGGAATTCTTGACGGCGATATCGTCATAGTTGAGCAAACGCCTGTTGCACAAAACGGCGAAATCGTGGTTGCGCTTATCGGAGACGAGGCAACCGTAAAACGCTTTTATAAAGAAAACGGCCATTTCAGGTTACAGCCCGAAAACGACAGCTACGAGCCGATTATAGTCGACGAGGTTGCGATTTTGGGCAAGGTGAATATGGTAATTCGTGCATATTAAGAAATTAAGTGAGGTAATACAAATGAGTGAATGTACACACGATTGTTCAAGCTGTTCGAGCAACTGCTCCGAAAGAAAGGAGCCGCAGAGCTTTTTGAAGCCGATGAACGAGCATTCAAACATCAAAAAGGTTATAGGCGTTGTTTCGGGCAAGGGCGGCGTAGGCAAAAGCCTTGTAAGCTGTATGCTTGCTTCAAAATGCCGAAAGGCAGGCTTAAAGGTCGGAATACTTGACGCCGATATTACGGGACCGAGCGTTCCGAAAAGCTTCGGAATTTCGTCAAGAGCAATGCAGGACGAAACCGGACTTTTGCCGACAGAAACAAAAACAGGAATAAAGATTATGAGCATAAATCTGCTTTTGGAGGACGTAAATTCGCCTGTTGTATGGCGCGGTCCTGTTATCAGCGGCGTAATACAGCAGTTTTGGACAGACGTAAACTGGGGCGAGCTTGACTATCTTTTTGTTGATATGCCGCCGGGAACAGGCGACGTTGCGCTGACTGTATTTCAGTCTCTTCCGGTTGACGGTATTGTTATTGTTACAACGCCGCAGGATTTGGTAAAAATGATAGTTAACAAGGCGTTCAATATGGCGAAGCTGATGAATGTACCTGTTTTGGGACTTGTTGAAAATATGAGCTACTATGTTTGTCCCGACTGCGGCAAGAGGATTAATATTTTCGGCGAGAGCCAAATTGACAGTACCGCTTCGGAGCTCGGTGTTCCTGTTTTGGCAAAGCTGCCGATTAATCCGCTTACGGCAAAAACGGTTGACGAGGGCAGAGTTGAGGAGCTTGAATGCAGCGAGCTTGACGAATTTGTAAGCGCGCTTGTGTAGCGTAGTTTTTTGTGAATAAATAAGGAGAAGCAAATGCCTAAAAGAGATAATTACATTTCGTGGGATGAATATTTTATGGGTATTTCCCTGCTTTCCTCAATGCGAAGCAAGGACCCTAATACACAGGTCGGAGCGTGCATTGTAGGAGACGACAATAAGATTGTGTCGGTCGGCTACAACGGCTTTCCGAGAGGCTGCAACGACGATGATTTTCCGTGGGAGAGAAGCGGCGAAAAAGCGAATGACACAAAGTATCCCTTCGTTTGTCACGCCGAGCTTAATGCAATTCTCAACTCGGGCGGACATAATCTCAGCGGCTGTCGCATTTTTGTTGCGCTGTTTCCGTGTAACGAATGTGCGAAGGCTATTATTCAAAGCGGAATTAAAGAGGTTGTTTATATTTCCGACAAATATGCCGACTCAGAGGGTACTCAGGCAAGCAAGAGAATGCTCACTTCGGCAGGCGTGAAGCTGACAAAATTCACCTGCGACACAAAGGAAATAACAATTAGCTTTGATGAAAAGAGTATTTGAATATGGAAGTTGATATTTACGATTTCGACAAAACGATTGTGCCGTTCGACAGCGGCTCGTTGTTCATACTGTACTGTATGGTGCATTATCCGTGGTGTATAATAACGCTGCCGTTAATCGCTGTTGCGGGAATTTTAATGCTTGTCGGCGTGATAAATTTTACGCAGTTCAAGAAGACCTGCTTTTCGTTCGTTGCGCTTATACCTGTTGAAAAGGCTGTAAAAAAGTTTTGGGATAAGCATATCGACAGCGTACATAAATGGTTTTTCGACCGACCGAGATACAGTATTGTTATCAGTGCAAGCCCCGATTTTCTTTTGGCGGATATTGCACAAAGGCTCGGCTTTGACGAGATTATCAGCACTCGTCATAATATCAAAAACGGTATGATTATCGGGCAAAACTGCCGTGATGAGGAAAAGGTGCGCCGACTTTTTGAAGCGCACGATAAGGACAGTCTTGAAATAATTGATGTGTACTCCGACAGCTACACTCACGACCGTCCGATTTTTTCACTTGCCACGGGAAAATGCTATCATATCGAAAAAGGAAAAAAGGTTGAGTTTGATTTCAACGAAAAATATAAGAACTGACAGGAATTAAGTTTTGATGAAGAAAAAAGGATTACATTTAGTGCTTGTTGTGCTTTTGACGGTGAGCGCCGTGTTCTGCTCGTATGTGCTTGCACAGCAGGCGGCAAAGCGCAATAATTCTGCCGCAAGCGCAGTAACCGTATCACAGCAGCCGGTAACCGAGTGTGAGGGCGAGAGGGTACTGCTTGTTGAAAACAATGAGTATGACTACCATTTTTATACTCAAGGCGACAAGGTTATTATGACGCACAATGATAAGGAATATACCTTTGACGGCTGGGGCGACAATCTGCGCCTTGATACGCCGGTTATTGCGATAAAGGACGCCGACTACGACGGCGAGGACGAGCTTCTTATTCAGGTGAGTGCGGCAGTTAAGGACAATACAGTGTATCATAATGTTTACGCCTTGAAGCGTTCGGTTGACGAAAACGGCGAGGAGAAGTACAACGTAGACGCATTTACGTCAGGAACGGTCAACAGCTTGCTTGACAGAATGATAAAGGTTGAGCTTCTTCAGGACCCGTCGTGCAAAAAGAACGGAATTTTTACTCTTGCAAAGCTCACAAGTGAGATAAGATACGACCGTGAAACAGGTTTGCCGGAGTCGAATAAATATGTTTTCAGGTGCTTGCAGGACGAAAATCACGAGTATCTGACGATTAATAATTGGCAAAAGGGCCTTGCCGAATGTGTTCTTGACAGCGAGTCGGATATCTATATTACAATACCGACGACCGTGATTTATACAAACGGCGAAACGCAGAACGCAGGACAGATAAAATTTAAGGGAACGATCGACGATAATTTCAATATGACAGTAGTTGCAAGGTCAATGTCGTTTGTTGCAAACAGAGAATATGCGCTTTACAGCTATTTCTTTAACGGAGAAAAATGGAACAGCATAATAAATAACAGCAACAAGGCTGTGCCGAGGGAAAAAACGATTGATTTTATTCAGTATGAAGCGTCGTATACTAATGATGTTGATACCAAGGATTTCTCGAATAACAACAGCGACCTCAATATGCTCTCGTCTGTAACCGCAAGCGAGGACAAAATTGAGCTTACTGCAAAAAAAGGCTGTTCGTTCAGCAATGAAATGCTTGAACAACGACAATTTTCAGTTAATTTGTTTAACTCGACAAATACTATTGATAATAATTACGACATTTCCTATGAAGCGTCTGTTTACAAAAATAAAGACGGTAACGAGGTGCTGAAAATCACTTTTGATAAGCAGTATAGTCAGTCGGTTACTGAAAAGGTTACCGTTAATTTCGGAGTGAAATAATTTATGGACAACAAAAGTAATATTGCGATAACGACAGATTCAACCTGCGACCTGCCTCAAAGCCTGATAGAAAGCAACGGTATTACGGTTATTCCGCTAACCGTGCTTTTAGGCGACAGCGTTTACCGTGACGGAATAGATATTAAGCCTAACGATATTTACGATTATGTGGCAAAAACGGGTGAGCTTCCGAAAACCTCTGCCGTTACACCGGAAACGTATTATAATGTCTTCAAAAAATTGACAGACGAGGGCAAAAGGGTTGTTCATATCGGCTTTAGCTCCGGGCTTTCCTCGTCGTATCAAAATGCATGCGTAGCCGCAGCCGAGTTTGAAAGCGTGTACTGCGTTGACTCAAAAAATCTTTGCACCGCTATGGGACTTCTTGTGCTTAAAGCGTGTGATTTCAGAGAAAAGGGTATGGACGCAAAGCGCATTGCGGACAAGGTCGCAAAGCTCGTGCCCAAGGTTAGCGCAACCTTTGTGCTCGACGGTCTTGAATATTTACACAAGGGCGGAAGATGCTCGTCGGTTGCAAAATTCGGCGCCAACGTTCTCGGAATCAAGCCGTCCATTGCCGTTAATACCGAAACAGGAACCCTTGAGGTATCAAAGAAATACAGGGGCAAGCCGGATATCGTTTACCGCCAGTATGCAAACGATAGGCTAAATGAGATTAAGCGTATTCGCCCCGACAGAGTTGTTATTGCAAATTCGGGCGGTATTTCACCCGAAACGCTCGCCTTTGTTCGCGGCGTGATTGACGGCAAGGATATTTTCGACAATCTTATTCTTGCAGACGCAGGCTGTACAATTTCTTCCCATTGCGGACCTAAAACGCTTGCGATATTCTATATTAAAAAATAGGCTTATACTATGGGACTTAAAAATGATGTGCTCACCTATCTTTGCAAAAAGCAGGATAGCTTCGTAAGCGGCGAGGAGCTTGCGCTTGAGTTTGGCAAAAGCCGTGCGGCTGTGTGGAAAGCCGTGAAGTCGCTTCAAAGCGAGGGCTATTTGATAGACGCGCAGACGAACAAGGGCTACCGTCTGTCGGCTGAAAATGACGTTTTGAACGCACAGGAAATAGAAAAGTATATAGATTTCGACTGTAAGGTTTGTTATTACGAAACGCTTGACAGTACGAATACACAGGCAAAAAGGCTGATTAACGAGGGTGAAAACGGCGTTGTTCTTGTCGTCGGCGGAGAGCAGACGGCAGGCAGGGGCAGACAGGGCAAGAGCTTTTATTCTCCTGCAAAAACAGGCGTTTATCTGTCGCTCGTTATTCATCCGATGTCACGGCTTCAGGACGCCGTAACCGCAACAACCGCCGCCGCAGTCGCCGTGTGCAGAGCCGTTGAAGATCTGACCGACAAAAAACCGGGTATTAAGTGGGTAAACGACGTTTATCTTGACGGCAGGAAGATTTGCGGAATTTTGACCGAGGCGGTGACTGATTTTGAAACGCAGACCGTAACCTCTGTTATCGTTGGTATCGGTATTAACGTTTCAACCGAGAGCTTTCCCGATGATGTCGAAAATGCGTCGTGTCTTAATGTGAATGTGAGTAGGGCAAGGCTCATTGCCGCCGTTGCAAACGAGCTTAACCGTATTGTTAATTCAAGCTATGAGGATTATATCGACTATTATCGAAGCCGCAGTATCATCATCGGCGAGGATATCGACATAGTCATAAACGGCGAGCACACATATGCGAGAGCGCTCGGCATTGATAATCAGGGCGGACTTGAAATTCAACTTTCCGACGGCACCTTAACCACCCTTCATTCCGGCGAAATATCAATAAGAAAAATAAAAAAAGAAAAATAAAAAAGCTGTGATTTGGCAATCTTTACAACCGCCAATTCACGGCTTTTTGTATCACAATTTGACGGAGTGAATATAATGAGGGTGTAATATCATTTTTGAGGTGAGAGTATGGAAAGATGTAATTGCGATTTAGGGGAATTGAGGGATTACGGCGGAGAACCGACTGTTTTGAACATTCAGCGGCTTGCTGTGAAAAACCGAAATTTCCGTATTGCGTTATGGACTGGCAAATATCTTCAGACGACCTTGATGAGCATACCGACAGGCGGTGAAATCGGTGCGGAGCTGCATCACGATACAGACCAATTTATTCGTATTGTGCAGGGAAGAGGCGCCGTTTTCTTCGGTAAAACAAGGGAGAGCCTGAAAGAAGTCAAGCGAGTTGACGGAAATTACGGAGTTTTTGTTCCGGCGGGTACATGGCATAATATAAAGAATATCGGCAATACGCCGTTGAAGCTTTATTCGGTTTACGCACCGCCACATCATACATTCGGCACGGTCGAAAAATACGGTTAACCCTTGAAAAACCACCAAAGTAAACCAACAAAGGGGACGGTTCCCTTTGTTGGTTTTTAATTATTGCAGAAAACACAAAAATGCATTATTTATGCGGTTTTGAGACCTATAAAACCAACAATAGGAACCGTCCCCTTTGGTGGTTTTGACAGTATTAAACCCCTTGTAAGCAAAATTACAAGGGGTTGATTATGTAATGTTATACTGTGATAGGTTCTTTCTCTGTCTCGGTTGAGGTGTTGGGTAAAATACTGTCGATATCGACCTCTTCTTCGATGTCTCTATTGACATCCTCCGGACGTCTAAACGTCGGTATGATGCATCTTAACACCTCTCTTGCGAGATTATTGTCGCCTCTTGCGCACGCCCTTTCGAGCAAATTGATTCGTTGCTGAATATCGTCAAAGTCGAGTGCAGTATCCTTTTCGATATAAATCATACTGTTTTCTGTCTTTGTCAGAGTTTCGGTCTGAATTAACAGCTCCTCGTACAGCTTTTCGCCGGGACGAAGACCTGTTTCCTGAATTTCAACATTTTGAACGCCTGAAAGTCTAATCATATTTTCGGCTAAATCGAGAATTTTTACAGGTTGTCCCATATCAAGAACGAAAAGCTCGCCGTTTTTCGCCATTGCGCCCGATTGAAGAACGAGCTGTGACGCTTCGGGAATTGTCATAAAGTATCTTATAATACGCTTATCCGTAATTGTAACCGGTCCGCCACTTGCGATTTGCTTTTTGAATAGCGGAATAACCGAGCCTGCGCTACCGAGAACGTTTCCGAATCTCGTTGCACTGCACTTAACCTTGCCTCGTGCGGCATAGCTTTGAGCAAGCATTTCGCACATACGCTTCGTTGCGCCCATAACGTTTGTCGGATTAACCGCCTTGTCGGTTGAAACCATCATAAATCGACCTGTGCCGTATTCCTCGCACAAATCAAGGACAACCTTTGTACCGAAAATGTTGTTTTCGATAGCTTCAATGCAGTTGTGTTCCATAAGCGGAACGTGCTTGTGAGCCGCGGCGTTGATAACAATTTGCGGATGATATGCTTCAAACACCCTTGCCATTGCCGCCCTGTTTGTTATCGAAGCAATTTCAACCTTAACATCAAGCTGTGTGTCCTTAAATTTTAGCTCCTGCTGAACGTCGTAAACGCCGTTTTCGTAAATATCAAGAAGCACGAGTGTTTTCGGCGACATTTGTGCAAGCTGACGTGAAAGCTCCGAGCCTATCGAGCCGCCTGCGCCTGTGATTAAAATGACCTTATCCTTATAGTAGGCGTTTGTTTTTTCGTCAGACACTTCAATCGGTTTTCTGAACAGTAAGTCTTCGATGTCAAATTCACGAAGCTGTCTTTTTGCTCCCGCAGAGTGCGCCGTAGGGTAATCGTAAACCTTGATTTTGCAGCCGGTCTGCTTGTAATATTCGTATATTCTCTTCTTTTTATCTGCGTCAACCTTGGGAAGCGCAATGATAATTTCCTGAATTTTGTATTCCTTGAGCTTTTCAAACGTAGCCTCGGCAATGCTGAAAACGGGAATACCGTGAATTGTTCTGCCGACCTTCGACTCCATTTCGTCGATGAAGCATCTCGGAGTGTAGGCGGAGATGTTATTATTCATCAAGTCCTCTGCAAGGCTTACTCCGACCTTGCCTGCACCTACGATGGCAATTTTAATCTTTTGTGTTTCATCCTTTTTGTCAACCTCGACGTGTGCAAAAACTCTGAGCAAAAAGCGCAGCAGCTTGCCCTTCGGCGTAATCTGGTTGCCGCATTTGTAGCAGTATCTGTATGCCATTCTCATTGCGAGAGAAAGCAGACAGTTGAAGCTGACGAGCGCAACCATTATTGCAAACATAAATTTTCTGAAATGGAAAAGCGGCGGCAACGTGTATTCAAGCGCCATAAATAGCAGCGAGCCCAACGCATCCGAAACCAAGAACAGAATATAGCATTGGATTCCGCCGTATCTCCAAATCTGTTGATAAATCTTAAAGATAAATCTAAAAAAGAGTATACTGCCGAGTGCCAATAACGAATTGATAATAATATCCCTAATCGATAAATTCAGAAACTTGTTGTAAATAAATAACAGTAAGGCATCTGTTGCGGCAAAAGCAAGTATATCATAAAAGACAAGCGTCCAGCGTATGTTGAATCTTTCTTTTAAGTTTTTCATATTTGAAGCACCTCACTTCGCTCTGTTGTAAAAAATCGCAAAATATGCATAATAACCATTATTGTGCTTCTATTTTACATTTTATATTATAATAAGTCAATATAAAGTATAAACAATTTTAACAAAATGTAAATAGTGTTCATATTAATTGAGAAGCCGTAACGGTTATTCTTAATACATTCTTAAATGTTCGCAAGAATTGTAAATATACAATTTACAAAGCGTATTGCGTATGGTATTATATACCTAATAAGGCTTTTATTATAAAATAAACTCTTTCGGAAAGGATTAAAAATAATATGAAAAACGTACTTGAATTTTTTGAAGCAACGGCGGCAAGATTTCCCGAAAAAATCGGCTTTACCGACGCTAATCGCAAGGCAACTTTTTCGCAGACGAGAGAAAATGCGAAGAAAATCGGCTCGTTTTTGAGCAATTACGGCACAAGACGTCCTGTTGCCGTGCTTATTGACAAGACCGTAAACTGTATTGACGTTATGCTCGGTTCGCTTTATGCGAATGATTTTTATATCGTAGTTGACGTTCATTCGCCCGAGGACAGAATTTTGAATATTCTTTCAACGCTTGACAGTCCGATTGTTGTTACGGATAAAGAAAGCGAGGAGCTTGCAAAGGCGCTCGGCTACGACTATTTTGTTTATGAAAATATGCTCGGCGAGATTGATGAAAACGCCTTGAATAACGCAAGAAGTCTTATGTGCGATATGGACACGGCGTATATTCTGTTTACATCAGGCTCTACAGGTATGCCGAAGGGCACCGTTATCAGCCACCGTGCGCTCATTAGCTATATTAATTGGGTTACGGAGGAATTCAAGTTTGACGAAACTACGTCTTTCGGCTCTCAAACTCCGCTTTATTTCAGTATGTCGGTTACGGATTTTTATTCAACCGTAAAATGCGGCTGTACCTATAACATTATACCGAAGCAGGACTTTATTTTCCCGATTAAGCTTGTTGAATATCTCAACGAAAACAAGATTAATACTATCTACTGGGTTCCTACCGCAATTTCTCTAATGCCGAATTATAAGGTGTTTGACGTTGCAAAGCCGCAGTACCTCAAAACAGTTTTGTTTGCAGGAGAGGTTATGCCGACAAAACAGCTTAATTACTGGATTAAGAATTTGGACAGCAATATTGTCTATGCAAATCTTTTCGGTCCTACCGAGACAACGGATATTTGCACGTTCTATGTTGTAAACCGTGAATTTGCCGATGACGAAAGTCTGCCTATCGGTAAACACTGCGACAATTGCGATGTATTTATCGTTAATAACGACGGCGAGCTTGCAAAGGACGGAGAAGAGGGCGAGCTTTATGCAAGGACAACCTTTATGGCTGACGGATATTATAAAAATCCGGAAAAAACCGCAGAGGCGTTCGTTCAAAATCCGCTTAATACCTGCTATCCCGAAAGAGTATATAAGACCGGCGATATAGTTAAGTATAACAAATACGGCGAGATAATTTATATCAGCCGTAAGGATTTCCAAATCAAGCGTCAGGGCTACCGTATTGAGCTTGGCGAAATCGAAGCAGGTGCAAACAGCGTAGCAAAGGTTAAGGCGTGCGCTTGTATTTACGATAAGGAGGCAGATTGCCTTGCGCTCGTTTATGAGGGCGCAGTAAAGGACCCGAATGTTGTGCTCGACGCAGTAAAGAAAAAGGTGCCGCCGTATATGTATCCGGATAAGGTGCTTCGCATTAAGGATATGCCGAAAAACGCAAACGGCAAGCTCGACCGCAAAGCCCTGCAAAAAATCTACAAAACATTATAATAAACAACAGTAAATGCTCAACCGACCTTATCTCGGTTGAGCATTATTTTACCCAAAACCACCAAAGGGGACGGTTCCTATTGTTGATTTTATAGGGCTCAAAACCGCATAAATACTGCATTTTTGTGTTATCTGCAATGATTAAAAACCAACAAAGGGAACCGTCCCATTTGTTGGTACATTTTATCGACAGTCTGGGGACGACCATTGGTCGTCCGTTTCTTCATATTTCAAGCGTTTTTATTACATTTTTTAATGCCGAAGCCGAGTCTTGTATTGCCTGCATTTCGGCATCGTTTAGCGAGATTTTAACCTGTCGTTCAACGCCGTGCTCGCCGACTATTGCCGGCATACTGAGTGCAACCGAGTCAATGCCGTAAAGCCCTTTTTGTATTGTCGAAACAGGCAAAATTGATTTCTGGTCAAGCACGATAGCTTCGCATATTCGCCTTACGCTCATTGCAATTCCGTAGTAGGTTGCCGACTTCTTGTCGATTATTTCATATGCACTGTTTTTGACCTCTAATGCGATTTTAGCGAGTGCTTCGTCGGAGCAGTCACATTCGTTTTGCGCCTGACAAAAATCCTTAAGCGGTATACCCGATACATTCGCCGATGAAAACGCCGCAATCTCGCTGTCGCCGTGCTCACCTAAAATGAATGCGTGTACGCTTCGTGAGTCAACGCCGAAATGCTCGCCTAAAATATATTTCAGCCTTGCCGAGTCGAGAACCGTGCCCGAGCCAAATACCTGATTAGACGGCAGACCGCTTAACTTCAGCGTGGCATATGTCAGAATGTCAACCGGATTTGAAACGATTAATAATATTCCGTTGAAATGTCGTTTTGTAATTTCAGGTATGATTGCTTTGAAGATGTTGATGTTTTTGTGTACCAAATCAAGCCTGCTTTCGCCCGGCTTTTGCCCTGCTCCTGCGGTGATGATTATGATTGACGCGTCTGTTATATCATCATAATCTCCTGCGTAGATTTGCATAGGCTTTGAAAAAGGAAGACCGTGACTGATATCAAGCGCCTCACCCTCGGCTCGCTGCCTGTTTGCGTCTATCAAAACTATTTCGCTGAATAATCCGCTTTCCATAAGCGCAAACGCAGATGCAGACCCAACAAATCCGCAGCCGATAATCGCAACCTTTCGTGCGTCGGTATTTCTCATATGCTCACTCCGTTTTTTATTTATCCTGCCCGAATGAAGTGAAAATATGCTTTTGTTTCGAGAAAATCCACATTTTTTCATTTTTTTCTTGACATTCTCCATAATATATATTATAATTTGTGAGCACAAACAAGTGTACTGTGATTTCACAGTAACGCTCTTCGGAGCTTTACATATATCGAGGTGTAACTCAGTTTGGCTAGAGTGCCTGCTTTGGGAGCAGGATGCCGCAGGTTCAAGTCCTGTCACCTCGACCAACGAGAGCAGGTTTCGTACCTGCTCTTTTTTGTTGCCAAAAGCCGTGAAATGCCCTATTCATCGGGCTTTCGGGACTTTGCCCACTACACTTGCCGATACTTGAGAACTGTTGGATATGGTTAAAATTAGGGTAAACTTGCAACCAAGTTGCAACTCTGAAACTCGCATAAATAAAGGAATTTCGAGTTTTTGCAAGGTGCATTAAGCTAACCAAAACACCGATTTTCAACATTCCTTTAGTCGATATAAACAAAAAATCAGCCTTGACAGAACAGTAATAACTGCTTTGTCAAGGCTTGTTTTATCTGTGGTGCTACTTCCTTTTACCGTGGCACCAAGCGATGAATTCGCTTTCAAGTATTTTGTAATTCTTTCCCACCTGTATTGACGGGAAGTCGTCACTTTTGAATAGCTTTCTTGCCGTCTGTTCGGTACAGCCAAGTGTTCTTGCTACATCGGCTGTTGTTAGGAACACCATTTTTTCAGTGTTCTCCTGAACAACATTTGTCTTTGTGTTTTCTTCCATAATGGTATCTCCTTAATCCATTTTATTTAATGTGTAAATATTGCTTGTGTTTGTTCCGTTATAATTGTATCTGATGGTCTTATTTATGTATCCGAGCTCTTCAAGATTTTTGAGTGCTTTGTCCACTGTTCTAACAGATTTTATCCCACATTTTCTTGCTATATTTTCTCTTGTGGGAAAGCACATTCTTGATTTGTCGGAACAGCTTGCCAAATATCCATATACAGATATTTCGTAAGGAGTAAAGCCTTCATCAAATATACAATTCGGAACTAAATGATAATTTCCTTTCAAATAATTTCCGACCTTTCATATTGTTTGAGTGCTATCTAATGCACCCACCGTGTGCATTAGAAAACACCCTATTGCTTATTTATCCCTTCTGCGAAAACTTGTTCTTCATAACGCTGTTGAACCTTTTGATCTGTTTTTTTGTTATCATTGATATCTGTTACCACTTTTGGTTTCGGTCGATTTTTAGGACTCTCCAAATCATCCGTTTTTTCTTCATGTTCTGAATGGTGCATTTGCTTCTGTTCGTTAGCATGATGTGATGTGGATGGATATGGTCTATCCTTCTTTTTGGTCTTCACCTTGGATTTATATTTATTACCGATTCCGCTAATGATTTCATCCTTGGTGGCATATTCAATTTTTCTGTCAACCTGTTCCGGAACAACATAGTATTCTTCAAACTCAATACCCCATTTGAAGAATAATTTTAGTTTTACTTTCATGGGATACACACCTGTTTTCATTACTATGAATGTTCCCTTTGGAAGAGATTTCAGTTCATCGGGTGTCATAAGAGGTCTTTCAATCATCTGTAACGATTCAGACGGATTATCTTTTCCGCGATTTACCGAGCCGGACATTACTGTTCTGCTTCCGAGTGCTTTTGATAAGGTGTCGGCAGAGCTGCTGTTCGGTGCAAAGCCACCGAATATGGTTAGCTGGGTGTTATCAATAATGATTTCACTGCCTTCCTTACCGTAGTTCTTTTCAAGCTGTGCAAAGGACTGAATGATAGGAACTATTTGAAGTCTTCTTGAACGGGATGCCGAGAACATCATTTCGGCAGATTCAATCTTTGGAAGCGTGCCAAACTCATCACAGTAGAATACACATCTGTTCTTTAGCTTTCCGCCATTTTCATCGGCGACTGAAAGTATCTCACGATATAGCTGTTGTATGATAAGTGAAATCATAAAGAACGTATTTGGGTTTTCCTCCGGCATAATTAAGAACATAGCACATTTGTCTTTGCAAAATGTTTCTGCATCCATTTCCGAATCAAAGCAAAGTATTTGCTCAAGCTCCGAATCAAGGAACGCATTAAGCCTTGAAAGCGCAGTTGATATAACCGATGCCATACTCTGATCCGAAGTGTTGAGCGCCGCACCGGCAAACCATTTCGCCTTGTGTTCGTCCGGGAGCATTTCCATAACCTCTTGGAATCCGTTTTTCTTTACACCCTTTTGATTTTGGGACGGAGCAAGGAGCTCCTGAATAACCTTGAACACAGAAACGATGTGTCTTTCATTCGGTTTGCAGAATTCCGAAACTAAAAGTATGGTGGCAGTTAACAGACCTTCTGCGGCATCATAGAAATATGCGTTCTGTCCGAATGATGTTGCATCCATTCCCGACAGTATGATTGTCTTTGCAATAATTTTTGCATATTTTTCCGCCTTTGCTTTGTACGCTAATTTGCCTTCCTTTGCATACAGGTCTGTGTATTTGTTTACGAGCTGGAGAAGGTTGTTACCGTTACTTCTTGTTGGATTACGAAGGTCTATTACCGATACCTTGTATCCGTAATACTTCTGTGCAATCGTTCCGTAGTTTCTCATAATGTCACCCTTTGTATCGGTTGACATAAAGCTCATACCGGAAGCAAGTGCATATTCTATACACGGATACATCCAGTAAGCTGTTTTACCGACACCTGCCGCACCGAGCATAAGAGCATGAACATCTCCCGTGTCAACAAGTGCGGTGGTGTTTCTTTTTGTTCCTTTGCAGCCAACAACCAGACCTTGAGGCAATGTTTGTTCTTCCTCTTTTTTATGATACAGCTTTTTGATGAACCTCTTTAATCTTTTGGGCAGTCTTTTTCCAAGTTTTTTAAGTACCTTGATTAAGAATTTGGGTAAGACAATTTTCCTTCTTGAAACGGTAGGAGTCAAACCTTTTTCTGCTTGGTTTCTCCATTTTTTCGGAGTAAATTTTACATATTCATAGGTTTTATGTATCTCCTTTTTTGTTGACCACCGAGCAGTACCGTGCTGTCCGTCACCAACCGTTCTGTTCTTGATTCCGTTTAAGGTATACCAGTGTGATAATAAAGTTATTCCGCCGAGAACTACAAACATAACAGTGGCAACGATAATAAGCTTCATTGCATTGTTGGTGTCCATCCAACATCCTCTCCTTCCTGTAAACTAATTAAGTCCTCATTCCAATCTTTTGATTCGGGAACGAGGACTTTGCAAGTGTAATATGGATTGTAAATGAATTTACTTAATATTCTTTCTGTTGCAAGCTGACCGGGTTTATCATTGTCAAGGCAAAGGTATATTTTGTCAATGTCGGGATTGTTTTCAAGGCATTGCATCAATCCCATATCGGAAACACCACAGGCTGAAATATATGTATGTTGCTTCCAATCATATTCAATAAGGCTGATATATGACAGCATATCAATAGGAGATTCAAACAAATACACTCTGTCACTTGTTCCGTTCCAATGAAAAGCATAGCGGTCATTACTGCTTGCAGGGTTGCCCTTAAAGCTTCCGTTGATGCCACGCATATTAGCATGCTTGGGTATACCTGCTTCATCTAATCCAACAAACACAACATTTTTGTATCCCTTGTTTGAGGTCTGATAGATTAAACCTTTATCAACGAAATCTTCTACGACGCTTTTTTTGATGCATCTCGTTTCGGTCAGATATTTGATAGCGAGGCTTATATCTTCATCTCTGGGTGGCATCTTAAAAGGAATTTTTACTTGTGGTTTGATATTACTGTATATTATTTCTCCGCCTTTTCCGTCAAGTAAATAATCAACTGCCTCAATGAATGATTTGTTGAAATATCTCCTTACAAAATCAATAGCATTGCCGCCTGTTCGTTCATATTGATGAAACCATCGGTTGCCAGTTATCGAAACCTTTTGTCCGTTATCGGACCAAGCATATGATTTGCCTTCTCGTTTTAAGGTTTCTCCTTGGCTTTCGAGCAATGATACTAAATCGGTAGAACCTGCTTTTTCAACTTCTTCTTGAGTAAATCTTTTATTAATCATATTACCTCCAATTACATTGATATTCTTAAACCATGTGCTTGTTTCTTTTCGTTAATCTTTTGTTGTTCTTTTCGGTCTATGCCTTGCTGTTGCTTCTTAATGGAATCGTCTTGGATTCTGCGTTGTATCATTCTTGCAAGGCTTTGTAGTATTCTCAACGAACTACTACTTAACATAATGTTCTTATGCTTTTGGATACTGTAAAGCATTTGAGTCGCATATTCATTGCCCATTGCAGATGCTGTTTCCAAGTTTTGAATTGCAAGAGGAATATCACTATCAAGTCCTTCTCCTCCATAATATAACAACTTTCCAAGTTGATAGTATCCAAACGAATTACCAGCGTTTGCAGATTGAAGAAAGTATTTACATGCTGCAATCAAATCTCTATACTCCGGTTCGTTTGCATATATTCTTCCGAGCAAGTATGCTGCATAAGGATTATCGTTTATTGCTGCTTTTCTCAAATAATGTTCGGCTACATCTATATCTTTAGGAACATCTTTTCCTAAATAATAAAGTTTGCCCAAATAAAAATCGGCTGGTATGAAACCTTTTCGTGCTGATTCTTTAAGATACATCAGTCCATTGTAGATATCCTTTTGCACAAGCTCTCCATCACAGAACAGTTTTCCTATAGTGTACATTGCGAATTTGTTTCCTTGGTCGGCTGATGTTAATAGATAATCAACAGCTTTTGTCAAATCTTTTGGTATGTCCTCGCCCTTAAGATATAGTTTTCCGAGAGCATATTGAGCATAGGGATTACCATCTTCAGCACAAGGAATTAACCATTTTAATGCCTCATCAATATCCTTTGGGATTTCCTCTCCTGTTAAATGTAGTTTTCCAAGTTTGTATTGTGCAACCTCATATCCTTGATTAGCAGACTTTTCTAACCATTCTACTGCCTTTAATGGATCATATTCATCATTTGATTCATCGAGTAAATACTTTGCAAGTCCATACTGACTCCACTTATTCCCTTTTTGAGCTTTTACGAATAGCTCAAGGAATTCTCTTGAGTATGTTGGTTGGTCAACTGATTCGGCATCGTTATCCGTTGGTTCAATTTCTGTTTCATTGAACATCTCTCCTTCATCAGTAATATGAATATCAGCATTGATGTCGAGAGCTTCTTGGATAATCATATTTTTTATTGACTTGAATTCTTTGTTAAGAGAGAGTGGAGTTTTAGTGGGTAGGTTGTCTGTGTATATTTTTATAGTGTCAAATTTCTTCTCGTACCATAAATCATAGAGTTGTGATATCCTATCATCCTTTTGTAGTTCATCGACTATTGAATCAATTATTGCCTTTACATCTGGCTTTAAGTAACCATACACCATTCGACCAGATGTCTTGGACAATTTGTTTGCCAATTCCAAGAGTTGACTTTCTATCTCCTGATTTTCATATACACCATGATTAATATTTTCAACAAGTGATTTGATGATCTCAGCACTTAATGATTTAATATCATCTCTGTGAATATCCTTTTTAACATAAGTGTTCTTGTTGTCATCACGAAAAATATCGTTTGCCAAAGACTTTTTGATGTTCATGATTCCTTTTTGTGATAAGTAAGCCTCGTTTGACTTTGTTGAGAAGGCAACCATGTGAACATGTGGATGATGACCTTCATTGTGAAAGGCTGCATACCAACAGAAGTGTTCGGGATCGATACGCATTTCTCTTGCTATCTCCATCGCATGACATCGGAGCAATGTTCTCCATGCATCAACATTATTATATCCAAGTCGTTCAGCGTCTTCTCTCCTGAGCGAAATGATATGTGTCCATACATTACTGCGACATTCTACAACTTGTTTGCCAATTTCTGATATGTTTATATGTACACCTTCGGCAGAAAACAAACCATGACTTGATATTTTTTCAACACCGGGACGCTCTGAAATGTATTTTATGTATCTGCTTCTCTCAATTAGATTGCTTTCAACTGCGTGTGAAATAAGTTCAGTTGCGTTTTCACGATTAGGATTTTTCATATAGTCCTCGTATTCAAATGATTCTTTCAGTTCTGGATAGTCTTTTAGAAGTGTTTCTATCAGATTGGTTTGCTTTGAAGTAGCAGGGAGATACTTGTCTGTGCTTTCTGCCAACTCTACACCTTCTCTTGTTGCAATATAGTTAACATACTTTGCAATATGTGAACTGTTAAGCGGTTTTAGATACGGTGATTTCAAAATTAACTTTGCCATTTATTTATCCCTTCTGTATTCTATAGGCACTTTCAAAACTAATTTTACCTGTACTTGAGTTGACCTCTTTCACACACATTCCTCTTAACTTTCTCAAAGTTGCATCATCAATATCGTTAGTGGCTGCTGTAACATGCATTAGAATATCAAGTTCAACAGCCATTTTGTATAGCATACTTGATATATGATTTTCACTTTCATGTGTTGCTGCTCGTATAGAAGATTCCACAGCAGGTGATAGCACTTTTGAGATGTCTTTTGTGTTAAGTGTTGCGAGGTAAAACATAACTGCCTCTGAAATTATTTCACTCCTTGATTTGAAATCCGAATCAAGGAGTGCCTTATCTAATTCGGTTACAAGTTTAGGATCCATAGCAACTCCGAATTCTTTTTTTCTACTCATAATAGTCTCCTTTTTTGGTCGTCAGTGTGATCGACAGTAAAACATCCCTAAAATTCGGTAAATAATGGATGCACTGTCGTAAACACTAACAGTTTTCGAAATAACTGACGGTCATTGAAAAGCCGACAGGCACTGCCAGACGGCGTTTTTTGGGCTGTCGAGGGCTCTGCACTGACAGTCCTTTATCCTGCATCTTTTTCCACCCTCTGTTTTTGCCTATTTTTTGCTCACAAGAGGGTGGAATTGGGCTTATTTCTCGGTTTCGTATACTTTCCCTGTTTGCACTTGAAAGTCTCAATTTGGGCTTTCTGTTTTGTCAACGGGCGGTTTCTTGGGCGCAGAGCTTCTTGTGTTTGCCACAGGCTTTTTCACAGGTGCCGTGTCTGATTTCTTTTCAAAAAAATCTCTCACGGCGGGAGGAACGAGTTTGTTGTAAAGATTGTCGATTGCCTTACACAGCTCCTCGTTGATATCTACACCCTTACCTTTTAAGTACACATTCAAGGTTTCGAGCTTTTCGTCATCGTATTGAATTGTAATATTAGTTTTCTTCAATGTTCATATCCTCCTCCGGTGTAACACCGTATTTTGAAAAATCATATTCGCTTTTTGAAGTGTAGTTTGCTTTTTCCGAAAACTCATCGTCTGAACAACTTTGCTTGTTCATTTTTTCAATGCAGCAATTCAAAAAATTAGCAGAGCGTAACTGACAATCCTGAATGGTAGAATTTTCTAAATCGCAATGAGTGAAGACTGCTCTTTGAAGATTGCAATTAGTAAAATATGAATTTGCGAGATTGCTTTCTTCAATTGTTGCGTGTTCAAAATTACAGTTCTCAAACACACAGTCCTTCATAGTTGCAAAATTCATTTCAGTATTTTTGAAATTACAATTAACAAAATATGAGTTTTCAAATACTGCACTGTTAAGATTCCAACCAGAAAAGTCAGTGTTACAGAATGTTGTTTCGGACATTTTCATACATTCGCCTGCATCATCACCGTATAGCCAAAGTATATGCTTTGCACATTTAACTGTAATCTCATCGCTGTCGGCTTCATCAATATATGACGAAGTATGATTAGCAAATTCAAGTGTTGTTTTTACATGAAGCATATCTCCCTTAACCTCTACCGTTTCAACTGACGAATCCTCTTTGAGCATTTCACCGATCATATAAAGGTTGACGGGATAACCGTTAGCATAATTATTTTCAATTTCATCACGATTTAAATTCATTATTCCGTGTGAGTTATCATCTTGAATTTTTACAATCAAACCGTTAACCGAATCAGTCATATGTTCAACAAATTTTTGAAGTGTTTTTGATTTGATTTCATTTTCATTACTCATCATAAACACATCCTTTCAAATAATGGAACAAGTAAATTTGAGGCAAGATATTTTTAGTGTATTTTACATTGCCTACACGGATAGCGAACTGACTGAAATCCAAACAGCAATTTGAAATTTTTGTGTTCTCGTTTGGCATATTTGTTATGTTGCAGTCATCAATACAACAATAAGAAAAATCACAGCTTTCTATCTCACAACTTGATTGATCAAAATGTGAATGATAGAAACTTGAATATTGAAATTTTGAGCTTTCAATGTTGCAATGTTCAAATTCGGCATTTAGAAAATCACTGCCTGTAAAATCAGATTCATAAAAATTGCATCCAACAAATTTTGCACCGCGAAAGTTACTGCCATTCATAAAGGTATTAAAGAAATCGCAATCAATAAATGTGCAGTTTTCAAATATCGCACCACAAAAATATGTATCAGAAAAATCAATTCCTTTTATGGTTTGATTTATAAATTCAGCCTGAGCTCCATCTTTAACATCAAACAGCCAAAGCAAGTGTTGTTTGTAAATTTCAATTACTTCATCATTATTCATGGCGTAAACTATACCTTGCTTTATCAATACGATGACAGAGTGGAATATCCGAAATGTTTTTAACATTTTCAAGTTTATGAAGCTGTTCACGGTTTTCTTCAATGTATTCCATTATTGAATCAGCCACATCACAGCGTTCGTCAAAGGTCAACTCGTGACCGTATGCAAATTCAGCAACAGCAAGTAGGTTCTGAAGGTTTTCGTCATTTTGAGAATAGATACGGCATCTGTATCCGCCGCATTCCTTAACGATTCCCTCATCATCCTTTCTGTAAATGTCATTTGCAAAGTCCTTTTGAATAATAAATCCTTTGTATCTCATATAAATTCCTCCGTTAATAAAATTGACAGCCACATTTTATAGTGGCTGTCGCAATATGTTTGTTATGAATGCTCTATTGTTTCAAGATTATTATCATCCTGAATATCGGCAATAGATTCGTTCATTTCCGCTTTCATACTTTCAGCTATTTCTTCATTAAGAAAACCATAATAGCCTTCAGGTCTTTGAGATATTCCGTACTTTGAATATTCTCTGTCTACATCGGTTTTAACATCTTTCAATGTTTTGTCCGACATTCCACCTTTAAAGTATTTCCATTCGTTATCTTTTGTAAAGACATAGCAGTAAGCCATTACTCGCGCATTTCTTTGTAAATACTCCATAGGTAAATCAACTGCTCCGGTATTCTTTTCGCCTCTATCCCTACCGTATGCAACTGTTACGCCTTCTTGCCTCATATCATAATCAAATGAGTGAGGCTTTGAAGGATCGGGATTAAGTTTGCTCGTTAGGAAAGACAAGTCACCAAGATTTAATAACTCATCAACCTTTTCGGGAGTATTGTAGCAATCCAAAAGTAATGCACCATTATATGTTAGATATCCATCCATATGGCAGTAGATTGTACGATATGTATCGTCATCTATTTGCCGAGCTATAAAGCTTCTTGTGCTCATTATGCACCTCCGTTAAAACTTTGTTGAATCAATAATCAACTTATTATTTAATGTTTCATCAGTAAACATTGCCTGAGAGCTGTAAAATTCCAAATGCTTATCTGACTGCAAATAAACTGTGCAATTTTGAAGAATACCTGTTCTTCCGTTTACACCAAATTTACTTGGAGTTATTTCATCATCCATATCCGGAATAAATATTTCTGCATTGTTTAATGAGAAGAAACTCGTTGAAACCCAAGTCATATTCTTATTGATAACAATTTTTCTTATATTTGAACAACCTCTAAAGGCATATGTGCCAACGCTTGTAATGTTGTTTGGGAACTTCAGGTCTGTGAGTCCTGTGCAATCTTTGTAGGCAGAAGTTCCGATAGATGTAACACTTGATGGAATACACATATCTGTTAGGCTTATACAACCCTCAAAACAACCGTTTGGAATTTCAGTTATTGAGTTGGATAATCTTACATCAGTTAAGCGTGTGCATCCCGAAAACACATAACTACCCATGCTTTCAACTGATTCGGGTATTGTTATTGATTCAAGCTTGGTGCAATCTGCAAATGCATAGCTGCCGATTGATTTAACGGTTTCCGGTATTTTGATTGTCTCCATATCACACCCTGCAAAGCAGTTAGCTCCAATGGCTGTAACAGTAGTCGGTATTTCTATACTTGATAACTTGTAAGCACAATTAAATGCATCAGAACCGAGTATTTCAAGTGATGAAGGCATTACGATTGTAGTTAAATTGCTACATCCGGCAAATGCTCCGTTAATGTTTTTTACACTGTTTGGAATTGTTACAGCTTCAAGATTTGTATTTCCGGCAAATGTATTTTCAAGTGTGTTTACTGTTTTTCCGTTCATATAAGAAGGGATGACAACGATACTCTTTGTTCCGTTGTAATCGTAAACTGTACATTCGTTTGCGGCATCTTCCGGAACGTAGTATTTGTAGTTACCATACTTTGAACATTGATAATACTTTTTGGCAGTGCTAATGCAAGCTGATGGGTTTGAGGAAGTGTTGCCAACAACCTGACTTTCAACAGTAATGTTATCAAAGTCGGCTTTTGTACCTCCAAAGTAAATTGTTTTTAATTTGTTGCAATTCAAAAATGCCCAACTGTCAATTAGAGTTACTGCTTTTGGAATATAAATCTTTGCCAGATTTGTACATCCGAGAAAACACCATTGACCGATTTTTGATATTCCTTCGGGAATTTCAATTTCGGCAAGAGCAGTACATTGCTGAAAAGCATTAACACCAAGTGATTTTAAGTTTTCACTTAATTTCACTTCAGTTAAAGAAGGATTACCCCAAAACGCACAATCAGCTATTGTTGTAACGCTATTTGGAATAGTGAGCTTCTTGATATTGGTTTTTGCCAATGCATCAAAGTCTATTGATGTTACGGTATTTGGAATTGTTATATCCTCAAGGCTTGTACAGTTGTAGAAAGCATAGTTGCTAATGTTCGAAACACCTTCGTTGATTACAACCTTTTTCGGCATAGATATAATATATTCATCCTTAATGGAATCAATGTAATCGCACACTTCTTGATACATTTGTGTATCCTTATATTGTGGATCACAATTATAGTACGGTCGACCGTTTGATTCCCGCATTACCTGTGCCTTGTTTACCGAGTTCGGATAAATACTGTTTGTATTCCAGTAACTAACATATTCAAGGTTATCAGTATTGTAGTTTCGGTCTTTTATGGGACCGACATCAATTAGATTAACCCAACCCCCAAAAATGACTTCAGTCATGTTTGGAAAGTGTTCGGCAACTCGTTTCTTAATTTCTTCCGTTTTAACTAAATCTTGATAGACATTTTGTTTCATCTTGCCTTGACCCGAAATAATGAGAGTATCTTCGTCCGAAAGCTCATATCGTATCCCGTTGGATTCAATGACTGTTGCACCTTCAGCCGCGTATGCTGTCATAGGCATAAATAATGATTTGAGTGTAGCGGTTATAGGAGATGTCTCATCCTTTACTTCAATCGGGGATGTGTTCTCATTCGGTACGCAATAATAAGCGGCAACATTATCGTTTTCTGTTGCAGATAAATCGTGTTTGTACAACACGGTGTATCCATCCGGAATGAATTTTTCAAGACTAACATTGAAATTAAAGGTGCCGTTCCACATACCTGCTGATAGCTTATTAGTTGAAATTTCGCCTTCAGCAACTGCTCCGCTTTCGTCATATGTCCACTGTGTTTTGTCCTGTGAAATATCCGCTTCTACAGATGCTTTACCGGTTTGTGATAACTCAACGGTAGTATCGGGAACTACGGTTACCATTTCATTGCCTGCGTAATCGCCCTCTACTTTAACACCGTAATATCCTTTATAGAGATTATCTTGACTGTCTCTTTCACCAGATACAATTACGGTTTTTGGCAGACTGACTAATATTTCCGAATCGGCGATATCAAGCGTGACATTTGTTTTTGCAGATTCGGTTTCAATTCCGTAATTCTGATTTGTATCGTCTGCAGCCATTACAGGAACTGCCGAACTGAAAATAGTTAATGTTGCAATCAGAATCGCAAGTGTTTTTCTGAAATAACTTTTCATACTTTTTTCCTTTCGTAATAAATTTGCCAACCCTCTAACGAAGGTTGGCATTGTATAATTTAGGCAACGGTATACATTAAAATTGTAAAGTTACAGATACCTTGCCATGAGCCTGCAGATGCTTCGGTTGTGGACATTGTACCTGTTGTTGCCGCGTCATCATTAAATGATGCAGTAACACCCTTGACAACATCGTCACCCGAAATAGTAGAGTCCGCTACTACAAACTTGGTCTTGGGCTGATTAGTTGTAACTGTGATGTTAGGCTTACCAACCTGTGCCATAGTAAATGTTGCATCCGGTACAACGGAAATAACGGTCGAGCCTGAAATGTTGCCTTTAACCTTGATGGTGTATGAACCCGACCAAACTCCTTCTGCTGTCTGACCGAGTACAAGTGTTTTGGGAACGCTGACAAGAATTGAACCGTCAACCATTCCGGTTTCGGGATCGGCATTTGGATCTGTTGGATCGTATATGTCCTGACCTTCTGCAATCGTTGAATATACATTCGTCTGATATGTCTTGCCGTCTGTCGCTTCAACGAAATCTGATACGGTCTGATATTCCGAGCTCTTGTTCTGTGCGGAATCATTTCCTGTAACCACATAATCACTGTCTGTTACAATTCCAATATCTGTTGATGCAGAACCAATTGAGTTGGTGGCTGCAAATGTCGGCATAGCTGTTGTTGTTACCATAAGTGTTGCAATTACACCTGCAACGAGTGTTTTGAGTATTTTCTTCATGTTTTTTCCTTTCCTTAATTAACAATTATTTCAACGGGCATTGTTTTACTACACAGTTCTTCCTTTGTTTCAAGATCGTATACCTTGACAACAAGCTTTAGATTATATGTGCCTTTATTTCCTCTGAAGAGTGAGTAAAAGTCATAATCAATCTGTGTGTTAGGTTCAAATGCACCTGTTGAGTCGAGATTTTCTCCATCTTGAGAATAGATGTCATAACATAAATATACATCATTATCGGGATGGTTAATTAGAGCCACAGTAGGTTTGTCCTTTGTGACCGTTTTTGATTTCCACACATACAAATAATGATTGTTCGCCATAAAATCATCGTATGTCGGAGCTTCCGTGGTAATCTCGTTTCCGTTTACTACATCAAAGGGATTTTCCGGATTGTTTCCGCACCCACGAAGTCCGCAGATTATCAGCAGAATAATGATTGCCAAAACAACCAACCCAATCGGATTCCATCTGACGAGCCTTACGAATTCACCATTTCCAACTGAAGCATATCCTATGGTTACATAGTTTTTAGGCTTTGTGCTATACAAGTCAAACATTTTTGCGTTAAAAGAATTACTTGAGGTTGCATAACAAATGCCTTTAATTCCCTTTGCGAATTTCTTCTTTCTGTCGGGAATTGTTGAGCCTTCATTTGCAGTATCTCGGTATTTTCTTTGGTTGATTTTTACTGTGCCAACCACCTCAACGCTGTTGTTTTCTTTGTATTCCTTAAATGCCTTTGGAGTAAAGCAAAGGCAAGGATCCAAGTCCTTGCCTTTGAGTAGTTTTGTTTTGTAGCCATTGTATTCATCATACTCCATATCTACAATGGTTTTCTGTATAAATTCTTTTCCCATAAAATCATCCTTTCATTAAGTGTTTTCCGTTTCATCAATATAATTGATATACGGAACTTTCAGCCAGTGTGTCCAGCCACTTGAAGTAATCGGTGTTTTTATAACACCTGCGTAGGTGTTGGCCGCATGGATTACATATCCGTTTCCTATATACACACCGATATGACCTTCATGCCATACTGCAAGACCGGGTATGTCCGGCATAGTGTCAATTGTTCCTTTTTCGGTTGCAGCGGCAAACATTCCGTTAGCGGTTACATCCTGCATTCCATTGGTGCCGTATTTTATGGAGCCGGTATCGTTATCATACCAACCGTATCCTTTAATTAGACCGACACAATCAGAGGTTCGTTTGCCGAGCCAGTTGTTTCGGATATATTCTTCCTTCTCGGTAACATGACTTCCGAAAACGCTTTTTAATCTGTTAAGCTCTTTTTCCGTTAGTACATCACCGTGAGAACCCCAAACATATCCCCAACCGTTATCGTAGGCATATTGAGCCCACTGAACTAAACCTTCGTTTGTCTTATCATCGGGAATATCCAAATCAATGATGGTACTGCTTATTACACTCATGAGATTTTCAAATTCCTGTTTGTCAATCTCAATTCCAAATGTAGTTTTAAGCAATTCGAGCAAACTGTCGTTATCTGTTGCCTGTTCAAAGCAATCAGCCAAATGAGTTACGAATTCACTGTCTGTCGGTTCAATGTCGTACAATGCACAACAATATATTGCTTGTGCCTTTTTTGCGTTCTTCGGCATTTCTCTTGACTTGAATTCGTTTGAAATGTCTTTCATAACAGTTTCAAGGTGAGACAGCTTTTCTTCTTCATCTGATGACATATTTGCCACTATGCTTTCAATAGCTGAATCGGTGTCTATTTCAATATCCTTCATATTGCTTGTTATTCCCATATAGACAATTAACGGCATCATAAAAATCATAAGTACTGCACAAATGATTGTGGCAATTGCGGTTCTGCCTCGTTTGTCACTTACAACACTTGCCGCAGCACTGGCTATAGCCGCTTCTGATACAGCCATTAACGACCACCAGCCTTGCCAAACATCTTCTCCTTAAAATCGGAAGCAATGACTTGAAGCAAGTATCTTTCGTTTCCGCAGCGATATAGGCAAGTGCCTCGTTCCGGATATTTGATATGGTCGAATTCCGAAGGTTCTAACTGCATAATATCCATATATGTTTTTGGCTCAATATTTCCCGCGTTAAACAGAAATTGATGAGTCGGGATGGAAAACAAGGGCTTTGTAAACTCCTTGATTCCGTCCAGCATGAAGTCCTCAATATTCTGACTTGCAAGGATTACTGCCGAATCTCTCTTACGAACTCTTTTTGAAGCATTGCGAATATATTCAATAGCAGTCAAATTTGTAAGGAATAGATATAACTCATCAATGGCTGCTACGGTGTTTCCCTTGCTTAAGAGCTCGTTTGTCATGTATGAGAGAAGATTGAAGAGCATGGCATCCTTAAGCCTTCGGTTTGTATCAAGAAGACCTTTTACACCAAAGCATAAGAACTGATCATCAATAATGTTTGTATGACCGTTAAAGTATTTGCTTTCCGTTCCGACACACATTGAATTGAGACCGAGACAAAGCTCTTGAAGAGTTTCCTGTCGGTAAATGTTCTTAATGTTGTGATTGTAGCCCTTGTATTCTTTATCAAGAAGTTCATACAGGTCTGACATAATCGGATAATCGGTAGCCTTCAGCTTGTCATAGTCAGTATAATCGGTTATACCGAAATTCTTGTAGAGCTTCGTTAAAATGATTTCAAGTGTATCAAGCTGTTCATCATTGAAATCCTTGTAAGCTCTAAAGAAGTCTTTAAGATATGCAATGTGCTGTGAAAGGCGGGTAGCCTTTCTAAATGCTTCAGGATCGTCCTGTTCATAGAACTTGTCAGCCTCGCCAAACGATTTCGGTTCAAGTGGGTTGATTATGTATTCGCCTGACATAAAGTCAATGTAGCAACCACCGAGAGCCTTTGTTAATTCCTCGTATTCTGCTTCCGGATCGAGAGAGATTATATTCTTTCCTGATTCACGCAGGTTTGTTAGAATCAGCTTCAATAGGAATGACTTACCTTGTCCTGAATTGCCGAGTATTAAGCAGTTTGCGTTGGTTTTGTCCTCGGCTCTGCGGTCAAAGTCAACAAGGATGTTCGTGCCGTATTTATCTCTGCCGATAAAAAAGCCTTTTGGATCTGTTTTACCTGAATAATTAAATGGGTAAAGATTTGCAACAGATGATGCGGGTAATACTCGCTCAAACTGTTCTCTGAATACATTGTATCCTGTTGGATTAACAGAGAGGAAGCCTTCCTTTTGGCGAAGAGTAAGCCTGTCTACAGACATCTTTGAACGGGTTAGTTCCATAAGAATTTCCGATTGCAGTTCACGGAGTTTCTGCATTGAGTCTGCTTTAAGTTCAAGATACACTGCGCAGTGGAGCAGGGGTTCTTTGTTTTTTCGCAGTTCAGCTATGAGTGTAACTACATCCTGAAGGTTTCCTTCTGCATTGATGTTTTCAAGTGCATCATCGGAGCCTGTATGTAGCTTGTTTCTGCGAGTTGCATTTTGAATAATCTTCCTCTGCTCAAGTGCGTCAACGATTCTTGAATAGAGCCGAAGAGAAACATTGTTTCTGTCGGCGAGCTGTGAAAACAGTGCGAGTTCTTCCGTTGTCGGCGGGTATTCCTTTATTGCCCACACACATCGGTATGAATCACCGATAATATAGTGATCCGTTGAAAATTTGATTGTTGACGGAAGAATTCTGTCGAAGAAATCCTTAATTCTGATTTCCTCAATTTCTTCCTCTGTCAGTTCAACCTTTTTCTTTTTAAACATTAGATTCACTCCTTGTTCCTATAATGATTAACCTGCCGTTTTCTCTTGTGTATTCGCAGGTTGACAGTGTAATGAAAGAATCCCCATACTTTACATCTGTATCAGATATGTATAGGGATTTGGTTTGAATATACGATATTAAATTGTTGAACATGTCCTCATTTTCATTGTCAATAAAGGTGTACCATATATCGTCATCATTGACCTTTGCTACTGCATATAGTTGATATTCAACTTTTTCTCCGTTGACGACTAAATATAGCTTGTCGTGAGCCTTGCAATATGAGGTGTCCTTGTATTTCATCAGACGAGAGAACATCGTTCCGTCACGCATGTTATGTCCGTAAATGATGAGATTTTGACTTGAATTAATATCGCATCTCTCATCTAAAAACGGAGTTCCGGAATATGAGTAATTTCCGTATGCATCCTTGTGTAGATAGTACAGCGGACTGTTTTTCTTTTGCATAATCGGATAACTTATTTTTGTATCCGGGACTTTAAGCCATGCTACGCAGTTATCAATAGCTTTGTATGCGGTGCTTGTTATGTCATCCTCATCCTGTTTTTCATCAACATATATGTATTCGAATTTTTGCATATCGCGTTCAGCCTTAACAGAATTGGCGTAGCCGTAGCCGAGTACACATATACCTATCAAAACGAGAATTTCACTTATGATAATCAAAATATTAGATAACCGCTTTTTTGAGCTTTTCTTCATCAAATGCATCCTTTCCGTCAATGTCCGGGATTAGTTCGCCCTGCATTGACGCGCCGTAATAAATTGCAAGAAATCTTTTTATGTCATTCTTTTTCAGTCGTTTAACCTCAAAGCCTTGCTCTGCAATAGCCTTTTCCACTCGGTTGATTTGATTGAATATCTGTTCTTCCTTTTCTCTGCGAAAACGAACAGAAAACATAAATTGTCTTGCAGTTGACATCTCAATTTGTATGTTGTCAAGGTAATCAATGTCCTTTTCCAAGCATTGCTTTACTGCGAGATTCTTTTCCTCTGAAAGTCTTTCAACCATAAAGTTCTTATTATCATCAAATCTTTCGCAGGAATCAATGCAGGTAATTTCAATGTTAGGCTGTGCAGAAAGGATTTGCATTAAATGCCACACCTTTAACTGAATGTTTTCGTATGAAAGGACTGATATGTTGGTGGGAGCAATTACGAAATATGCAATTTCTCCCTTTGATGTTTTAAGACCAAACTTTGAAAATGTTTCAATTCCTATAAGCTCCTGAACTGTGTTTTTAGGCTTTTTCTTTGACATCTTCACGAGATATAACCTCCTTTGGTTTTTTCTTAACTGATTGAGGCTTGCTTTTCAAACCCCATTCGTAATACTGCTGTGTTGAAATGAAGTATTTAACCGAATACTGTATATAGTCAAGTATTGTGTTATCTTCTGTGCGTATGCTTAAAAATGCAAACACGGCAACTATCGCAGCAGGTATTACTATTTTTGTTGTTGCCAAGACAAACGCAGAAAAGAGAGCACCTACCATCATGATTGCAAAATCTCTTAAAGACCATAACCATAATGTTGCAGAGGCTCTCATGTTCTGTGGATAGATATATTGCTTTTTCATTGTTCTATACCTCCCAAACATTCTTCAATTCTTTCTCTGATTATAGAGTCATAAAGTTGTTTATCAGCCGATGTTAAATTTGGTGGTAACGCACCGGCGAAATCTATACTGCTTTCAAAATAATCAGCAAATAAGTTGCGCTGTTCCTCTGAAAGATGGAATAATACAATATCTGCCGAATACTCTTTAAGTGCAGATTCAATCGCTTCAAGATTGATTGAGTCATCATCCCCGAAATCGAAATAATGTTTTGCCTCGTCCGATTTCATAAAGGATTCATACAAATCTTTTGCATTGCATTGTTCTTTCTTAAGACAATAGTCATTTATGAGCTTCTCTATCATCTGCTTTTCATAAAGACTTGGAGTGTATGGATAGTGCGTAATCTTTTCGGGTGTGTCCACAGAATATTGACAGGTCAATTTGTCTGTTGACGGATTGTATAAGGCATATAGATTTACCCAATGCCCGTCCTCGTCATTAACATGAGTGCCGAATTTTTTGTCGACATCAAACCATGTAGCAAGGCTGACATCAATACCATCCTTATCTACAAGGAAGGTTTCAATTTCGGTTTCATCCTGTGATATGTTTTTTGTCAGTCCTTCAATTTGAAGATTTTCTGTCAAATATTTGAGAACGTCATCAAAGCTATAACCGGTATCGTCATCAAGATAACCGGAAATATATATAAATCCGACACGTTCTGTCTTTTCCGATACACCTTCAAAAACGCACCCGAATTCTCCATCAGTAAGAGTATTAAGTGCTGTGCTACAATTCCATGAGCCTCTTTCTTTTCGTATTGTATCGGCTTTTTTATCAGTGCCTATCGAAACACTTGCCGTATCCATTCCAATTGTGAATTCATTGATGTTAAATTCTTTTGGATAGGTAATAGAGTTGTCGTTTATCCTTGCTGTTATGCTTGGATCCCTTAACATCATTTGAAGGTCAATACCCCTGATGTTATGTCCTTCGACATTTTCATTATATTCTTGGATGAAGATATCAACTATCCAATCCTTTGCATTGACATTATCATTCTCGTATCTGCACCAAGCATCTTTTTCGTAGCTCGGATCCGATACTATGATTTGGTCAATGCTTTTTATTCTTCCTGTGTAAATCATTTTTACCTCCTGTTAAGCTGCAATTGACTTTGCAAGATGTACCGCTGTTGATGTCATGTGCATTGCACTCATTACATTGAACTTAACGCTTGTATCAAGTCCAAAGCGTTCTGCTATACGAGGAACCTCTGCCGATGAAAGCATAATTCCTATTCCAAGAAGCATATTATCTTTGAATGTGAGCAATCCCATAAACAACAGCGTTGTTTGAAGAAATGTTGTTAAACACAGAGCAAAAATCTGCTTTATCCACTGTGTAAATCCATCTCCGTAGCCTCTTGGTATTGAAAACATATACAGACTGCCTACGGCTATTTGAATCAGCAGAATTCCTCCACGTTTGAGATTATCAAAAAATACCTTGATAACGCAGTAACCAAGTGCAATCAAACAAGCCAAATAAAACAGCGATGCGTTGAGTAGCTGTCCGCCCGGATTGAATACAAATCCGATTACATTCGCCGCAACTTCACCCAACGATGTTCCTTGCTGTGAAGAGAACAAGGCGGACAAGTCATGAGAAAATGTGTTTTGAAGTGAAACGCAGAATTTATACAACTCAATCGGGGTAATAGTAAAGAGACTTACTGCCATAAATCCCTTTATCCAATTAAGAGCAGAACCACGAATGTTGGCTCTGCCGTTTTGGTATTCAACCGCTAAATCAAATGCCGATACAACCAAGCCTACGACAAATAGCGACCAACCAAAGAGTGAGAACAGCTTAACAAATGCCTGTACCCACGATAATGAGAATATGTCTGTTGCCATAGAGGTCATATTCGTAAAGAAATCTGACAATCCGTCAAATATGATTTTGAATAGCCATTGAATATATCGGTTTAAAATACCGTCAATAATACTATCGGAAATGCCCGAAAAGGCATTCCCGATAGCTTCTCCAAGTCCAGAGACGATATCTCCTAACCAGTCAAACATATATCGTCACCGTCCTTTCAGCTTGCTTTTACATTCCGACAATTCCCCAAATGTATAGCGGGGCGGTTAATGTGAAAATCAGACATGCAAAAAGGATGGCTGGAGCTGCGAACTCAAACTGTCCGTGCTTCCTATAGTCGAAGTATGCCGTTCCGATCTTTACAAAGAAAAGAACGGCAAGAATTACATCAACGACAGGAAAGACAACATTATTTACAACGCTTTTTATCTGTCCTTTAGCCGCATTCCATGTGCTTTCAATAGCCGTAGATACATCTGCGGCAAAAACAGGAATCACGGTGAATGTGCAAATAACTGCAAGAGCTAACACAAATACAGTGATTTGCTTTGATGTTGGTTTTTTCAATTTATTCAACATGAATTGTTGTACCTCCGTATTTCTTAAGAATTTTTGATATTTCCTTATCGGAAAAATATCTGATTCTGATTTTAAGTATTTTAGCTAACTGAATCTCCTCTTTAATTCTCTCGTCTTTTTTGTTTCCTAATACCCACATTTCGTTTGCATAGAAAATCATATCCTTACTTGCGAGCTTGCCATTGAGTGCTCCTTTATCTGTTGATAAATCAATGATTAGGGAATTAAAATGTGGCATGATTGGAATCACGCCACGATCATAAAATGCCCATTTACCAATAGCAATGTATTTGGAAAGATTCAGATTAGCGTCTGTTGCATCAACTGATGAGAAAAAGACGCGTTTCATTATTCATCCTCTTCTTCCTTTTTGGATTTGATTTTGAATATCACGCCCGTTACAACACCTACAATGCCGACAAGTGCAAGACCAATCCATGTTCCGTAGTTTTTATCATCTCCGGTTTTAGGAGTCTTTACCTTTGGCATTTCAACGGTAATTGTTTGACCTTCATCCTTAATGTCGGCGTGTGTTGCAATCTCAACTCCGTCACGATACAGGGATTCAAAGACTACAATATCGGTTTCTTTTTTGATTTCACTTGAATCAAAGGTAAAGGTTACAGTTACAGTTCCGTTGCTTTTATCCGGTATGAACTTGACTTCCGATGTAATCTCTTTGCCGTTAATCTTGAGGGGCTTTCCGGTGTTTTTATCCATAAGAATGCCCTTGATTACATATTCCTTGCCGGGTATCAGGTGTTTGTATTCCACAACATCATCAATTGTGATTTTACCACCTGCGATTACTTCCTTTTTACCGTCAACTGTTGCAGTTGTTTTAAGTTCGGGGATGCGATCATTAACAACATTGATTTCAATTATCTGTTCGTTGCTGTTAATTTGAACATGATGGATTTCCCTGTTTTCAAGATAACCATCGGCAGCCTTAAACTCGCAGATTATCCAATTACCATATGGGATGTTTTCAAATGTAAACACACCGTCTTTATCAGACTCTGCCGTAAGGATTGCATTATCCTCTGTGAACTCGGTTTCATCAGAATTGAATAAACCGAATAACGCATTTTCAATCGGTTCGTTTGTTTCTCTGTCATACTTAAAGCCCTTTACCGAGCCATAGATAAGTTTGTTAAGGATATCTTTATCGTTGTTGATTTTAATATCAATGGTTGATACAGTTTGTCCCTGATATTCAGTGTTAAATTCGTACTTTGTATCATCGAGGATATAATGTTCATCTGTTGCGATTTCCTTAACATAAAATCTGTAACTGATTGGTAAATCACAATCAAAGGTGATGTTACCGTCCTTATCACAGCTTGCAGATGTAATCAGCGCATCAGCCGGGATATATGTTTTGTCGGAAGCGGTAATTGTTTCTCCCGCATACAAACCAAAGGTAATTGAAGTGATTTCATCGTTATTGCCAAGATTGAATATCTCGTTTTCTTCAAGCACCTTTTTGAGTGAAACCGTAACTCTTTGCCTTTCGTTATATACCGACAGGTCGGTATTAGTTACGGATACATTCTGCCCTGCGTAGGTTAGTTCTACATCATACTGTTCGTTTGAATTCACATATCCGTTTGGAGCTGTCTTTTCAATAACAGTATATTTACCGAGGTATAACTGCTTTGATTTTGCAATGCCGTTTTCTCTGGTTGTAATCTCATCGACCTTCTCACCCTGATAGTATCTTACTGTTGCGTCAAGTGTTGTAATGTCCTCGGCTGCGTAAATTTCGAATACTGCATCCTTAAGATTTCCAACACTATACTGTGGCGTGTAAACATCATCGGTTACATCAACGCTTGAAAAGATTTCACCTGTCTTTGTAATGCTGATTGTACCTTTTTGTGCAACATCCCTTGCTTTAACCTTAACTACCGTTACACCTGTATCAGTTGAACTGTTTTCCTGTGTAATGGTAAACGGAATAGGTGTACTATCAAGAACATAACCATAAGGAGCCTGTACCTCAACGAGTGTATAATCACCATACGGGAGCTTTTCGGGAGTTATGAGATAACCCTCGCTATTGGTATAGAATGTGTGAATTGTTGTTACCTGTGGATAGGTAAATTGCATATTAACACGGTGTCCGTCACTATCATATATCTCAAATGCCGCACCCTCGTATGCAATCTGTTTTCCTGTTTCCTTATCAAGTTTTACTACTTTAAGATAAGACTCAAAGTTAGCATTATTGATTAAGAATTTATAGGTCTTTCCGTCCGAATTGATAAACACATCAAAGTCCTTTATCTTCTCTCGTCCGTCCCAGCCTTTTGTTTGATGAACGGTGTAAACACCATAGGGCATAAGCTTTGAGCTTGCAAAACCATCCTCGTCGCAAACAATAGTATCTTTTTCGTCCTTGTCTGCGTTTACAAAAGAACCGGCTGACTTAAGATAAATCTGAAATTCAGCGCCCTTTTCGGGAGTTTCGATCTGCGTTGAGCCGTCATCAGTATGCTTAATTATGGCAATATTACCCTTGATTACCTGTTCTGTTACAGCATTTGATGTTTCGTTAAGTTCAACTGTATACAGTCTTGGATCAGCACCGACCGGATACACCTTGCTGTTTACCAAATAGCCTTCGCTTGATGAGATTTCTCTGATTGTCCAGTCTGTATCACAAACATAATATTTTGTTGTGAAAGATGCGTTTTCATCAGTTGTATAGGTGTCAACGAGCTGTTCTCCTTTATAGATACCATAAACTGCTCCGCTTAACTTGGCATCACCCTGTGCGTGACCTTCTTCAATATCACTCTTGGTAACAGTTACTCTGAATTTCTTCAAGACATTATCAAATGACACATTGGCTGTTTTTCCGTCTGATACTGTAACGGTTTTGTCTGTCTGTTTAACATATCGTACAATATCTTCCTCACTAATCGTATATGTACCAATGGGAATATTAGATAATGTTGCAACACCGTTTGCATTGGTTTTCATAGTGTATATCTTACCATTGCCTTTTACTGTAAATGTAATGTTTGAAATCTTTTCATCTTCCGACGTTTTGTGAATTTCAAGATTTCCGAACGTTACATCAACATTTACTGCAAAGGTTCTCGGATCGACTCTCTTTGAAAACATCAAGTCTTGAATATTGCCTTTATCAAACTCGAAATAGCAGTAGTTCATTGTGTCACTGTCATACTTATCTCCTGTTGGAAGATCCATATAAATGTTATATGATACAGACTTAAAGCTGATATCGTGAGTTGTACAATCTTCAGCTACAGAAATTGAAAGAGTGTTCTTTCCTTTGGTATGTGAAAATGTAACCTTGTTTACTGTTTTAGTAAATGTCGGATAATACTTAAACACACCATTTGAATCTGTAAGTGTAGTTGTTTCTCCAAGATTAACCTTTGTTGTTGAACTATTGAATGATGGCTTCTTGCTGTAGTATGTATCAATAAGGTCTTGTGTACTTGAAAGCCAGCTCTTGTACAAGCTATCACTCATATATTCACTATCCCATGATGACCTCGTTGGGTTTACTCCGAGGGTTTCCCAAACGAATTGCTGGGTACAACAAGCTGCAATCCATTCATTTTTGTTGCTTGGAAGTCCATCACCATATTGGAGTGTGTATCCAAAAGCAATATAGTCTGCAATCTTTTCATAGGTTGCTCCAGAACGATTGTAGTACTTTTTGAAATCGTCACCGTACTTATATGTACTGCCGGATGGTGAGGTCGTGCCATACTCACAACAAAATACGATATATGTCTTTCCGTCATATTTTGCATAGTGCATTTCATGTCCGTATTTATCATAGCTTCCACTCACTACACCGAATTCTGCATCGCTATTCATATTAGTAATGAATTCACCGGCATATGATGTAATTGGAAAGGCGGACAGTGCAATAAGCACGGTCATGAGAAGTGAAACAATTTTCTTTGAAATTTTCTTCATATACTTTATCCTTTCGTAGTTTTAGATAAAATAAGAGCCGGCATAATGCCGACTCTGTTTGTAGCATATTAAATTTTTAGTTAAGTGTTATATAGGCTGTCCATTTGCCACATGGACATTGGTTTATTCTGAAACCACCTGAATCTGCATTGTTTTCAATATATCTCAATGCTTTTTCTGTGGCTTCGGCCTCTGAATTTACCCAACCGATTTGACCTACATTATCAAGGTGATGTGAACCACCTTCGTCACACCAATATGCAGCCTTTGTTGTAGTTGCCTTTTTGGTGGTCGTTTCTTTCTTTGTAGTAGTCTGCTTTGGAACAGATTTGGTTGTGGTAGGCTTTTGAGTAGTTGTATTCTTTTTTGTGGTAGTTGGTTTTTTGCTTGTTGTAGTTGCAACTTTAGACTTATTAGTGGTAGTAACCTTTGCAGTGGATGACTCTTTTTCCTTTTGATTTGCTTTTTTCATCGTGGTAGATTCTACCGCCGTTGTTGTTGAATTAACAGTTGCTTCAACCGATGCTTGATTAGTTGCTTGAACTGTTGCAGTTTCTAAAGTTGTGTTTTCTGTAGTGCTGATTTCACTTGCATTTTTGGATTGATTACAGCCGACTAATATCGCTGCAACTGTCATAATAATTGTAGCCATTATGATTATTTTGTTTTTAGTCATATATTATCGACTCCTTTCAATCTATTTAATACCACAAATACAATTAAATATCCAGCCTTTTTTACATAGACTGTTCTATGTCCTCAATATCATCGTCAATGACTTCGATATCGGAATCTTCAGTCTGTGAAATTTCATTTTCATAGGCGGTGGTGACAGCCTTGTTAAGTGCCTGATATCCTTCCTTTGAAATAGAGTGGAAGTATTCAGCATACTGTGTATTGCCGTCCTTGTCCTGATAACTTCTGCTTGGCATTGCCATAAATCTGCCCTTGTCTGATTCAACGACTCTAATGCCATGAATTGCAAAGGCACCGCCGATGGTAGCTGATACATATGCTCTTGTCTTTGAATTTGGATCATCAACAAGACGGTCAACCTGTGCCTTAACATAAGGCACTCTTGGTTTTTGATTTTTGTTAGCCATAATTTAGTTCTCCTTTACATATTTGGTGTGAAGCCAAAGATACTGTATCCAGTATCGTTTTGAACTTCTTCGTCTGAAATATCCTCCGGCTGAGAGAATTTTTCAACATATTTATTGATTTCTTCATCGGTAAGTGAACGAAATTCTTCGCCGTCATCTCCGATAACCAAGAAGGGACCGGCAATAATGCCATGTCCGTTGCTCATATGTCTGTTTCCGGGCATGCCGATTAATTTTGATTCTTCATTACCTACATACACTGTGTTGTCATCGGTGTCATAAATTGGTTCTATGAGACCTTTAACTGCTCGGCTCAGTGATTTGTAATCACTACCAATTTCGGTTGCATACGCAGGTTTATGAGGTTCAACATACACAATTTTAAATGTGTTGTCCGGAATATGAGCCTGTGATTCATCAAAATTGATTTTCTTGAAGCCTATTGAATCACAGAAAAAAGCACCATCGTCTTTCACAACAACATCACTTACTGAAAGTGAATGTCCTCTGAATAACGGATGATGCGAAGTGTTGAAACGGTAATAAATATCCTCAAGGTTTGTTTCATCAACATCTGCATCTAATACCTTGTCATATAGTGATGCGTTTATCTTTTTGTCCTTTTGGATATTGTGTGTTGTTTCAAGATTGCAGAATTTCAGTCTTTCTGAATCTCTGTCCGTATTGATTTGATAAATCTTAACTTTCATGCTTCCTCCTATGTCATTGAAATATCATCGGTTGGAACATTTAAAAGCTGATTTGCTTTTTCTTCAGCCCACTGTGGCAAATATTTTTCATCAATAACACCGTAAAAAGATGATCTGTCAAATGTAGCAAATTCTTCATCAGAAAGAAAATAGCCGGATACAGAACGACCTATTTTATTGGGCTCGCATCCAAATCCGCTTGTTGCAAGGAATAACTGGTCATTTGGAGTTTTGTATTCATCCTTGAGTACATCCGGATAGAGAACGAGGATTTTTCCTTCGTAATTCTTGGCCTCATCACTCGTATTAATATGAACGCTGTTGAATAGACCGAGTTTATCCCATTCCTGTCTTGCTTCATCCACAAAACCATTAAGAAGGGTAGGATGAGCATTTACAGCATATTTGTTTCTGAAATTGGAATCAGCAACTCTTGACTGCTTCGCCCATGTTTTATTGAGCTCGGAATATCTCCCATCGTGCATGGCTTTTCGGATTGTGCAACGAAGAACAAAGTTTGTTCTTTCAAATCCGAATTTATCAATAACTGATTTTGCACAATTATCGTCAAGGATATTATCATTAAAATCTCTTGCGATTGCTTCCTCGATAGCCTGTTTGCACTCAATGTTTGCCACGTGGCTTTCACGCCACAGGGAAACCTCACCCAAATGGCGTGCGTTGTTTAACGAGTAGCGGTAAAAAATTTTATTATTCCTTTCCATCGGCTAAACCTCCGACAAAACAGGGTGGTGTAATTCCTTTAATTACCTTCACCTTATCCTCGTTTGACATTTCGTTTAGTAACTCTACGATAGAGTCAACCGAAACAATTGGTTTAATATCAGTACAACCATCACATTCGGTTATCTTTTTGATGTGTACTGTACTGTCATCTGTAATCCATACCTTCACAAGATCTCCCTCTTTAATATCCGAAAAGAATCGAATAGTAGGTGGGAATGTAATTCTTGCATTGCCCGGCATGACCTTAAATGTCTTTGCTAATGTTTTTGTCATATACAATCTCTCCTTGTTCATTCTCCCTGACATCAAACAACGATAGTTGTTGTACTTGGTCAGGTAACAGTATTTCGTTATACTCTGCCTGTTGTAGCAGGTCATAGTTTCCTATGATTAGCTCCTCAAACATATCACCCGCTTTTTTGCTTTGGCGCATGTTGTGGAGCCTTTTTTGAACATACATATCAAATCCGTAATTATCAGCTAATGCTCTTATGTACGGATCGTTATTGTATGTAATTAAAAACTTGCACTTACCATTGAATTTAGTGTCTATGGTGTGCATAAATTCGAACAGCTTGTCGTGTTCGTTTTTGTCAAAGCTTGAATTTTCGTAATAATCTTCGGTGCCGCGATACGGCGGATCAAGAAATATAAAGGTGTTCGGAGCTGCAACGTAGTCGATTGCGTCTTTATAATCTCTGTTGAGAATAATTGCTTCGCACAATCGCATATTTGCAACTCTTAAGCGATCTATTCTTGTTCGCATATCTCTTGGAGCTATACCATAGCTCTGACCCGTTGAAGAAAAACTCATTACTTGATTTTGCAAAAGCGCAACAGCATAATTGATTTCTTGTTCTGTAGCTTCTCTTAATCTTTCACTTGTTTGGGTTATTTCGTCTGTTATGTTTATTTCCGTCTGCAAAAGCGTTCTATTGATTCTAAACAATTCTTCGCTGTTGAAGGGTAAACATAGCTTTCCGAAAAACCTTTCTAAATTTCGGTTGTTGCGAAGCACCTTTAGGAAGTTTATTAGGTTACTGTTAAAATCGTTAAGTATTTCCTTTTCAGCCTTTTGCTTCCTAAAGAATACTTCGGCACTACCGCAACAGGCTTCAAGATATGTTCGATGTGGCGGCATAAAAGCATTAAGTGTATAGAAAATACAAGCCTTGTTACCGGTCCAAGGGATTGGACTTAAGTTTCCTGACATCTTCCACCTCCAAATTTAAGGAGGTTTTGCGTGGAAATTAAAAGCGAGGTTGCTCGTGATTTCTCACGCAAAACAACCTCGTAGAGTTACTTTAATTATTCAGTTTTTATTTGTTCCGTATCACTCGGAACTTTTGGCATTTCCTCATCAGCCATTTGGGCTGCTCGGGCAAAAATCATTGTTAATGCCCCGACTAAACCGCCGATAAGAAAGCCTAATACAAATTTAAGCATTTTGTTTTTCCTTCCATTCTTCAAATTCTTTTTCGAGCATTCGCATAAGATAACTACCGTCTAATGAGGTGAAATTTGCGAAATCATCTGACAAAATAAAATGTTTCGCGTGACACACTTCATAAAATTTAATGTTTTTCTTTTGTCCGTTTGGATGCAAATATAGGTATTTCATACCTTCTCGCCAGTCATCAACGGCATTTAATACGACTGCATTACATAGATCCAAGTCCTGTGGGAACATTTCTTTGAAATCAGTATTTTGCATCAGCACATATCTATCCCTTCATCGTAATCATCATCCATATCTTCATCGGTTGATGTGATATTGACATATTCTCCGATTATGTTTAGTGCTGAATAATAGCTGTCGGAATGAGTGATTCTGTCACACATTTCCTTTGCCTCATCTGCCATTCCGTTTTCACACAATGTCCTTGAAGCAATTCCCATAAGATTAAAAATGTTACCGTCTTCGCCGATTAAAGCACAATCCGGTTTGATTTTCTCGGTAGGTTTCTCATCAAGATATCCGCCGAGATGGTTGTCAACATAGTCTGATAACCATGTACCTCCGAATTGTTCATGTGTAGAAAGACGCCACATTGCAAATTTTCCCATGTCTAATTTGATTTTTTCGTCAAAAGGGAAAACAAGGTTTGTTAAGTTTTCATTCTTAAAGGAATAAACATTACGGAACTTTGTTCCGTCTTTGAGAATTCCTCGGTCAGATAACTCACCGTTAATTCCGTTAATCCATTGATTAAGATCTCCACCGCAGCCTTGAACTACTAATCCTTCGTGACCTTTCATGTGGCGGAGGTCTTGTGCATCAATAGTACTTATGGAATACTGATTAAACATCTCGTCCATTTCTGACTGTGTTTTAATTTCGTAATCACTGTCCCATTGCCACATTGAAACATACATATCACCGTAATCTGTTTCAATGGCTCTTTGCTCGAAGCCTTCACCGAGTCCGTCAGAATTTTGACCTTCAATCCAGTCCTTAAGCATTTTAAGCTCATCTTCTGTCAATGGCTCTGTAAGTTCAATTTCGACAAATCCAAAAGGCTTGTCATCAATAGCACATACACCCCATTTCATAGAGGTCATTTTCTTTGAAATGTTATCGTCCTCGTCAAAGAAATTAAGCATGGTGTTACCGTCCATATTTTGATAAACGGTTAATTCCGAATTGATTTCATCAAGATAACGTATGATTGTCACATCTGATGATTCACAGGCTTCCTCATCGTCATAAGGATCGTTTTGGAATGCGGCAGTAAGTGGGAAATACAGCTTTTCCTTCATTAGCACATACCTCCCATACCTTCATCAATGTCAAACTGTTCAAAATCGAAATTCTCCGATACAAGATCATCAAAGGAAATATAATCGGGTTCATAGACTCTGATAAAATCATTTGCGGCAAGATTTATGTAGTCTTGTCCATTGAAATCAAGCGGCTCATCCGTAATAATGCATCCGTCAAAATCATCATTGAAATCTTGTACAATGGTATATGACACTTCTTCAGTTTCTTCGTCATATTCGATTTGAAGCTGGTATATGTTAAAACCTTTTGGAATATCGTCCAATTCCATTCTTTTTTCAGAAAAAAGAGCAGGCTTATTCAACAAGCTGACCAACTCATAGTTTTCAAAATCACACCAAACATAGTTGTTTCCGGTGGCATTTATACGAAGACACATATCGTCCAAATCGGTATTGAAAAATTTTGCAGCGAACTCATAGGCTTCCTTTTGAGTTTTGGGGCAGTTCATGGTTACTGCTCCGTTTTTGTACTCAGTGTTGCCGCAGTTCTGACCGAAATCCTCGTCAGCCCAATCGTGATTTATTTCGATATTCGGATACATTTCGGAAATCTTTTTCATAATAGGATAGGGAGCGTTCCAAGCAGTTTGAAAAACAATTTTGTTTTCAGCAAGTCTGCCTTGCTCGATTCCACAGGAATTCCATTTAGTTCCCCAGTTACTGATACACCATTCGTACCAAGTCGGAAAACCAAAACGCATGATGTTTCGCTGTGCTAATACTCCGAACTTCCAATCCTCCAAGTCTTCTTCCTTTACCCTTGGTTCATGCTCTTTAAGCCATTTTTCAATGCAATCTGCATCGGGATTTGCGTTTCTTGTTCTTCGCATTTTTTGAGCAATGACTTTTGAAACCAACTTAAGACCTCTGTCGGTTTTTGAACCGGCTTCAATGCATAGCTCATCCGGCAAAGGAGTTATTTTGTTGAAATCAATTGTTCCGACGCCCACTTCATCATTTTTGATGTGTTCGAGCAAATCATTGATTTCATCCTGATTACCGGTAAAAGTAACAATGTTAGTTACATAATTTGGCATCTTTTTCCTCCCATATATTTTTGATTATTTGCCCTAAAGCAGAAATGACAGGTACACTTACTGCGTTACCTGCCATTTTGTATAGCTGACCGTCTTTAATACCTGAGTCAGCAACCATATTAAATTGTTCATCTGTAAAGCCTTGCAATCTCCAACATTCAATTGGTTCTAACTTTTTGATATATCCTAAATAACTATCGCCTTCGGAATTAGTAATTATCAAGGCTGTTATCGGTTTATCTGTTGAGTTATCTAATATCCAATTGTTTTCAATTTCATCATTGATAGAAATTATTTCGTTTGGCTCTATCTCTTTTACCAGAACAAAAACACCGGAATGTTCAGCCTTGTGCTTACTTATTCCGCTGTCTTGTCTTGCGGTAATGCACCGAGATATCTTTGTGAGCTTTGGATCCACATTCATATCAATAAAGTAAACTGATTGTGACGGAGATGTGGTCAAGGTATGTGCTATCTTATGTCCTACCCGTCCGCGTCTTGAATTCTTGTCTAAATATGCAGTATCAACGCTGTCACCGGGATAAGCATACTGATAGCCGTTTTTAGTCTTGGATTTGATTGGCAGAAGGCATGATGTAGAGCCCTGTTTTTCCCGCTCCACCTCCACCGCTGCTCGTAAGTGTAATTCCAAGTCCCTCTGCTGAGTAAACTCGTCTACCCTCACTACCGGGGATGCACTGCTGAAGAGTTTTAGGATTTGCTTCGTTGAAAGCAAGTATTTTGCCTTCAATTTTTTCTCGCAAAAATCCAATAATGAACACTCTTTTTCGGGATTGGGGAACACCGAAATCCGCGCTGTTAAGCACCTGCCATGCGACATCATACCCCAGCTCATCCAGTGTGCCGAGGATTGTCGCAAATGTCCTGCCTCCGTCATGCGATAACAATCCGGGAACATTTTCAAGGAACAAAAATGTAGGTTTTTTAGCCCTAGCGATTCTTGCAATTTCAAAGAAAAGTGTTCCTCTGGTGTCATCAAATCCTTTTCGTTTTCCAGCAACTGAAAAACTTTGACAAGGGAAGCCTCCGCAAATAAGGTCGATATCGGGAAGCTTGTCCGGGTTAATTGTTCTTGCGTCATTGAAATATATTTCTCCTTCGGTATTATATAGTGCCTCGTAGGCTTTTTTTGCGTATGGATCTATTTCGCAATAGGCCACACATTCAAATCCACCGATTTTTTCAAGACCTGAACGAAACCCACCGATGCCGGAAAACATATCGATATATTTAATGGTTGGCATTTTACCAACTCCCATATATCAATTAAAAAATCATCACCTCACATAGACTGAACAAGGCCTTCGCCCTGTTCGTTTTCAACGTCTTCGATAGAAGTTTCTTCAACACAAATTGCGTTGTTTTCTTCTTCAATTTCTTCTTGTGTTAATTTTCGAAAGCTATCTTGTCCGGGAATAATTGCGATATTTCTTCCGTTATCAAATCTGCAATGAATATTGCAAGCATCATCGACAGATTTAACTGTGCCTCTTGTGTTTGGAGGCACAGGATTTTTATCATCCATTGAAATCAAAAGAATTCTCGTTCCCGGTGGATAGGCTCCTTTGTAGACTTTCGCCTGTCTTGATAATCTATCCCATTCGGTCATAGAATTTTCCTCCGTATTTTTTAATCAGTGGGAACTTAACCCTTATGTTCGGATTAGTTCATAAATTGTTTTCATATCATATTTGTCCACGACACCCCTGATATACGGGCATATATCAAACCGAGCTTGGTATCTCGTCATTGGAATCTCACCAGTTCCTCTTTCGTGGGAACGCTCGCGCAAGTATCATTATCCCTGTTGTTTTTCATCGCACACCTGTATCACCACACACAGTCGGTTAGCATTGCTTATAGCAACTAATCTTCATTCTCTGCTTGTCCATTCAGACGACAACAGGAAGGTATTTGATATACCGTATATTCAATTTTCAAAGAACAAAGGTGAAGAGCGAAATAAACTCTTCACCTATAATCACGAAAATCGAATTTTATGCGGTTTTTTGTAAAAAATTCTTCAAATTTTTTTCTGCAGTAGCCAATCTACGACTCACATTGCATTGATTAATGCCCAAAATCGAAGCTATTTCCATTTGATTTTTGTGATCAAAATAATAGAGATCAATAATCCTTCTTTGAATGGGTTTCATCTTTTGTAATGCCTCCGGTAATCTTGAAAGCATAGTTTGTCGAAATGATGGTTCTTCGAACATTGCCTCTATTTCACAATGTGGATTTTTTGCCCATGGTCCAACATCATTGAGAGATTCACTCCTTCTGTTTTCTGTCTGCCAGTTGTTAAAATCTTCATTGTCAAGTTCGTTAAGAATCTCTGACCATTTTTCGTCAACCTCAATTGTTTCTGTTCCTGTTGCAAATTTGTAATTGTATTTCATAATGTGTACCTTTCTGCACTGGCTGGCAGAAGGACACAAAAAAGGCGCACGAAATTACGGCTACCTAAAGCTGACGGAATGTAGCTACCATTCGTTTTTCAGCTTTATGTATCCTTCGTTTTCGTACGCGTCCAAAAACACCAGATTTAATTATTGATTTCAGAAAATTGAGAACTCATTTATCTGATGATTTTATCTTACTAAAACAATTTAACTTTTGGAATTGTAAGTTGATTTCCATGTTTTCGGGCAAAAAAGCAAAAAAATAAAGCCATATACGACTTTTGAAAGTCATATATGGCTAAAACAGGTATGTTTACACTGTAATTCACATGGAAATTGTGTTTCCATATTTTTTGTGTTTATTAAATTTTTTATAGTGTCTTTGCACCTTGATCTCGAAGAAATTCTTGTACTTCTTCAATAGATTTTGCATTCATATGTTTAAGAGCAAATCTATACAAAACATGATCTTCGTTTGTAAGCAATAATTGTGTACCTGAATGTTTAATCATATATTCACTAATATCCCATGGCAGATGAGCTGCCAAACACATTAGAACGATATTATTAATGCTACCGATTGTAGTTGCGTTAATAATATTACCAATTGTTTTCTCGGAGATTGATGTTCGTCTTGCTAATTCGGCTTGCGAAATACCTCTCCATTTTAGAACCTGTTTCCACGCTTGGGTATAATTATTGGAAAGGCTATCCAAAACTTTTGCTTCTTCCATAACCGTGTCGTGAAGCAACTGCTTTCTTTGCTCATCATCAAGCTCTTCGTTTTCTCCCGTAAAAACAATTTCAAAATTTAACGGAGAACTTTTATCACGATTTAAAAAGCACTCGGTGTGATAGTGTTCATCAATTTTATCCTTTATTGTAAGCTGAAAAGCAAGACAACACTCATCAATATGATACCGAGCATAATCGGTCATCTGTGTTTTCCCATCAGCATTTTTCTCAATATACTTTGGATGATCAAGCACAAAATGAGAATCTATGTAAATATATTTTTCTGCATTCCTTAATTTCTTATTGGTTAAGCATAGAATGGCAGCATCCTTTGCAGGAATAGAGTATGTTTGGTTGGGTTTTATTGAACCTTTCTTAAAAGCATGAGGTTTAACATAATGACCATCAATATAGATGAATGATCCCATTGCTTCCTCATATCCCGCATCAATCATTCTAATTTTTGCGGCAGTTTTGGAAACCATAAAGAATTGTGCCAACTCTTCAATTACAAACGGCATCAATTCACAAAGTTCAAATATCCCAAGCTTGTCTCTGTATTTTTTTATTGTGGCGGAAGCTTGTCGTTTAAACATTTCAAGTGGCATTTGAATACGCGGAGCTAAGGCGTTTGCTTGCCATTCCATCCACTTAGTAGCTTCGTTGCCGGCACCTTCAACACCACCAACAACTTTACATTTGATTTGTGAGGCATTCTCGTTGAAAAGTCTTTCTAAATCAAAGGCTTTTTTGTGAAGCTCCCAATGAACACATTCATGAACGATAGTGTTATTAAATGCACCAAGATTTCGTTGAAATGCCACTTCAGGATCAACAATAATTGTACCTCGTTTGACAGGAATATTTATATCCGAATCGCTTTTTGCATCGTAAACAGTTGCCTGTGTATCACGAAAATAAATTTGACCGAATACAGACAAATCTTTTGCGATTTTTGCCTGTTTAACATTGAGATTCATCCGTTTTGTCAGTTCTGTCGGATCAAGATACATTGGTTTTGACAGAGCTTCCGGAAAATATTTATCAAGAAAGTCAGTTGCTGTTTTTTCTAACTCTCCTTTATGTATAATCGGTACAAGAGAATCTGACATCGGTTGAGAACTTTTGCTTTTTGCATAATATATCTCAATATCATTAATTGTCATATTATTTAAATTACACGAAAGATCTCCCTCACATTTTAACACAAACCATTGATGTATTGCTTCTGATTTATCATTATGGTAACGATCTGCGTCATAAACAATCAAGGTTGCATCTAACACTACATCAAAGGCAATATTGCTACCCGGTAAGTTAGAAACATTTACAAACTGTATTTCCGTATCATACAGTTCAAACTCACCAACATTACTGATGCTACGAAGTCTCAACTGTAAAGCCGAAGAATCCAAATTACTTAAATACTCCTCAAGAGCATTCCACAATTGATTGTCAAGATGATGTTTTACATATTCTGTAAACGAACGACTTCTTTGTGCCATTTAATTTCTCCTTCATCAAAATTGGTAAACAATACCACTACATGTTTTATTATAACGGTAAATCGCTGCCTTATCAATGTGTTTTTGTTAGCTTACAATCTTCTGCAAAGTCATTCTTATAAGAAATAAAAATCCACCCGAAGGGTTTATAATTGTTTCAGTGTACTTAAATGCACCCTACGAGTGCATTTAGTGCACACTTTAATAAGTTTTTTGTTTGACTATGGGAATATTAAATGATATAATCAAGTTGCGACAAAAACTTTAATACTAATTTGGTTGGTTTAATCAGCATGTGTTTTAATTTGATAAAAACACGTGCTTCTATTCATATGCTGGTTTACCAACTATTGGAGTTTTTGTCGCAGAAAACTTGAAGTTATGTGTTTTTTGTGCGTGGCTTCGGCTACGCACTTTTTTATTTTCTGCGGTGCTTTTTATGAGTTTCAAAAATCAAACCTGTTGTTTTACAGGACATCGTTATATCGCTCCACAATATATTGAAGCCGTCTATAAAACTACAAAAGAAGTAATATCTATGCTTGCTTCCAAGGGTGTTAAATATTTTGGAACAGGTGGAGCTTTAGGATTTGATACTATTGCTGCCCAAGCAGTTTTGGCTATCAAAGATACACATCCGGAAATAAAACTAATTCTTGTATTGCCTTGCGAAAATCAAACAAAGTATTGGAAGCAGACTGATATTGATGTTTATAATGATATATTGGCAAAGGCGGATAAGGTGAAATATCTTTCTAAAACATATTATGATGGGTGTATGCAAAAACGCAATCGTCATCTTGTGGATTGCAGTTCATATTGTGTTTGCTATTTTAAAAAACATACGGGCGGAACAGCATATACTGTGAGTTATGCAAAAAGTAAAAATCTTAAGATAATAAATGTTTGTAATTCTGATTTTTAGTTTTAATGTGTAAGTTGGATTTTTATTACAATTTTCATAAAAATAAAAAGCCTGCTCTATTGTTTTATAATAGAACAGGCTTTGACGGTAAATACGATAATTTTTTCGTCAATGATACACATTGATGAAAATTTTATATTGCTATGGCAGATAGTTT